>JBDTNB010000037.1:0-49428 GCA_039933955.1 Chloroflexota bacterium | reverse complement strand
TAGTCCGGGTCTTCCGCCTCCAACTCCTCATACAGCCGTTGGATTACATCGCGGGCGATGCTATAGGAAAAGCCCCGGCGTTGTAAGAAACTTGCTATTTTGGTCTGAAAGTCTTTACGGCTCAGGCGTTTCAAGCGGCGCGTCTGGGTCAAAGCAGCCTTATAAGCCAGGTCAGCCTCGTTCACCTCACCCAAAACAGTGTCGATGACCGTGCTTGCCAACCCCTTTTGTCGAAGTTCTTGCCGCAGCGCCCGTTGGCTGAGTGGTTTGAACTCGCTTCGGTTTTGTATCCAGTAACGCGCAAATGCTTCATCGTCCAGGTAGCCCATATCCGTCAGCCGGGTCAAGGCCGCGTCCACAACCTCTGCGGGGATTTCTTTCTCCGTCAGGTTGCGGCGGACTTCCGACATACTGCGGGGCCGGTAGCCCAGAAAATGAGCTGCTTTATCTACTGCCTGGATGATCGCATCTTCACCGCGTAAAGCGGCGATTTCGGTCTCGCTTAGTACCTGCCCTTTGTGCAAATGAGCGGCTTCCATCAAGCTCAGACTGAAGACATATTCGTCATCAACAAACACATTGACGCGCTCTTTATTGCGCTTCTGAATTTCGAGACTCGTGACGACGCCCTTACTCATGCATCTCACTCCAAAAAGCAAACAGCCGTAGTCACATAAATGCAACCACGGCTGGGCATTCTTGCTGCTCAGTTGGAGAACGGGCTTCCCGCAGGAGCGAGTCCAGGTAATCAGTGCTTATGTCAATGCCAAGAACACCGTCATCGGCACGGACGGAGACCTCGTTTAATCAATTGATGGGCTACTTTCTGCCGTTATTCACCTGTAAAATAATCGGATACGATGTTGACATCCGGTTAGCCCGTCGTATTCAGTCCAGCACATTTTCACATCCACCCTGTTATGAAGGGCGGGATTCGTTCGCAAGTCGTCGTTCTTCAACGTGTCCGTGGTTTTATTAGATGTTTACATGACCACTTGTTTATATTATGCACAATTTAACAAAATTTCACAACAACAGAATCCGTATTCCCCTCAGCCCATCTCACTTCTGTCACTTTATAAAATTTTGAAGCTGCGCCCCCGGTCTTAAAACCGGGGTAATTTGCGTCTATTGGATTCGAACCAACAGTTTAGGGGCGAGATATATCTCGTCCCTGCCGAAAGCCTTCACGCGCTTGAAACTTGAATTCGACCTGATTATCCTTCCGGCGTTGCTTCTGTCGCGCTGCCGCCTACTGCCTGGATGCCAATTTCAGCGCCGAGCGAATCGAATACCTTCTGCGCTTCCGTGAATGCGGGGAGGTTTGGCTGCCCGGCCTTCAATAACTCGTTGGCGGCATCTATCCCGCTGTCAAAGGCGCGAATCGCATTCACAGTCACCGAAATTCCTATCAATAATTGATCCACCATTCGCCCACCTGCTAGTTTATAACGCTCGGCAAGTGCGCAGCCAGGGAAATTGGGCGCAATATCTGTCCACCACGCGACTTGAATGTCGTTAATCGCCGGCAACAGTGGCGCGAGTGCAATCAATCCATTTTTTGTTATATCAACCTTCTTCATGTCATCCAGCATCACGCGGAAATTTTCGGCGAAGTCGGCCTCGTCCACTACGTCCTTAATTTCAGCAAGCTGATCCTGAGTACATTCAGGGATCGTGTTATTGTTCGTGCCCGCAGCCGCAACCAGGAACGGAATAAACATTAGGCCGAACAAAAATCCTCGTAGTTTCGCCATGTTTCATCCCCTTTAAAATTTTTAATATGCATAAGTTTTATGCCGATTGCCGAATCACAGTTTATTTGCTCGTATCCTGAGAGAAAAGCCGTTCTGTTATTAACAGACGCTAAAGACAGGATAACGCGATATGCGCATTTATGCACACCGATTCACCTACGCTTCACAAATTTTTCGGATTGGCCGTCAGTTCGGTTCGGCGACCAGGTCGCTTTCTTCCATGTACAGCAGGTCGCCAATGCCTACATGGAAGTATTGGCAGAACTTGACGATGATGTCGGAGCGGAATTCAACTACCTCATTCCGCGACCATTTAGACACCACTTGCCGAGTCAGCCCCACCTCTTCGGCAACGACAGATGCATTGATCGTGCGATTTTCCTTCGATTGTTTATCGCCCATCAATGCCAACACTCGATTTTTCACCTGCATACTCCTGCACTCATTTCGTTACATCATAACCGCGCCGAATAAGATTGTCAACTTTCTGGAACGTTTGAAAACTTTAACGATCATTTTGGAAACGTTGTGTTGACAACGGAACGTTTCCAAAATACAATATGCATAGATTAGCACACTATCGACCATGCAGGATATAGAAAGGAAGTTCGTAATGAACCCTCCCGCATCCAGCAACCCACCTGCCTGTACCTGCCGTGCTTGCGGCCAGCCAATGGCGGCAGCCCATCAGCCCGGTTCCGGCAAGGTGGTCGATCACTTCATTCTGACCTGCACCAACCCGGCCTGCTGGATGCTCGATTACACCTTTTCTGATCGTTCGTATCCGACGGTTCAACTGGCGGACTACCGTCCCGCCGCTGTCTGACTCGTTTAATTAATTTTTGAGGTGAATCTCATGCCCCAACCCATCCCGCCCCGCCTGTCCCCGGACGACGAAGCCGCCCTGGATGCCGCCCTCGAAGACCCGGTCTTCCAGCTTTACGCTGACACCTTCATGGATATGGAGTTTTGCGGCGAGGGCTTATCGGAGGCAGTGCTGGAACTGGAACCGCGCCGTTATCTGCTCCAGGTGCAGATCGTGCTCCACAACGCTGCTATCAGCTTGCTGGAACCCGGCGAATCCTACGTCCAGGCCTACCGCATCGCCCGCGAACGCGCCGCCGATAGATGGCAGCGCCATGTGCTGTTGATGGCACTGCTCCGGCGCGCCCCCGAATCACTGTCCTATCCGAAAGCGAGTTAAGGAGTCATCGCTATGTTAGACCTTCAGATTTACGATCTGCTCCGCCGTCTCGAAAACGACCACGCCAACGGCTTTCCCTGGGTTGGCTCCGCGCAGTTCCAGGACATTCCCGCCGATAAGCAGGATCGGGCCGTCAGTGCTGGCTATGTCAAGGAAAAAGGCTTCGGCAATATTCGCCAGTACCGGCTCACCGAGATCGGCAAAAACGAGGCCAACTTCACCGCCACCGAGATGCTGCGCCGGATGCAGTCCGACTCGGATGATCTGGGCGACGTGGACGAAGCGGTGTCTGTCCAGCGAGGACGCATCCGCTCGCTGATTCAGCCCCTCGGCGAGCCGATTGTCATTCACGCCGACGAACCGGCATCCAACGGCCACTCCGTGCCTGTCGAACCGGAAATTTCCGTGTCGGTGTATGGCGAAACCCTCGGCGCAGATGATCCGGCAGTCCCCGCGCTTGAAGCCCTGGCGACCATTTTCGGCGGCGATCCGGACGCCGCGCCTGTAGGGACGAGATATGTCTCGTCCGCCGCTGGCGTCAAAACCTGCTGCGAACCCGGCTGCGATCAACCCCGGCATTTGAATTACAACCGCTGCAAGGCGCATCAGCAGGCCGTCTGGCGTGACCGTTCGGCTTCCCAGCGTGATGTGGAAAAACCTGCCCGCAAACGCCGCAGCGCGCCCATCACTGAAACCCACGTCGCCATCGTCGAGCCGCCCATCACCGACGAGGACACCCAGCCCGACATCATCCCGGTCAATACCCCCATAGCAAAGTCTTTGACTCCCTCTCTGTACACGGGGAGGGCTGGGGAGGGGTTCCTGACTCGTGCATTGGCTCGCGCCGTTGTCCGTTTCATTCTGATCGCGAAGGGTGGCTAGCATGATCGCCAACCACGAATCCAAACAGCGCTTCGACACCATCTCGGACATGGCCGCCGACATCGCCGACCTCAAGCAGCAGCTTGCGGAGATGACTGCCCAGCGCGACACCCTGCAAACCCGCGCCGTCAAAGCCCAAACTCAGGTGCGCCAGCTCGAAGCCCAGCTCATCAGTCCAGCGCGCGAGGTGAAAACGCTTTATTCGCATATCGCCCGCGTCGCCGATCAGGAAAAGTTTGACAAGGAACTGTCGGCCATGACCAGCGCGGGTTGGACGCTGTTTGACAGCGGTGTTATCCCCGGCACAGAACCTGCGCGCTTCGTGAGTCTGATCCGCACCGTACCCATCTCCGCCGAGCCAGATCAACCCGCTGCGGCAGTTGTGGCAAATCCTGCCGCCCCTGCGCCAACTGTCAAGGAATCCCCGACAGTTGACGACCCCGCGCCTGCACCGGCTGCGTTGGCCGTCACCCGCAAAACCGTCACCGCGACATCTATCTTGATTGATCCATCACCTGATCCGGCAGATAAACGCCTGCTGGTCAAAACTGATCCAGCTCTCGACGGCGACGCAGAATTTCAGGCCGATCTTGCCAATGCTTTGCAGCAAAAAGCCGAAGAGATTCGGCGCACCAACCCGCTGCTCAACCTGCCGCATCGTTCGTTCGGTGTTCCATCGGGGGCTTACGTTTCATGATGACCGACCAATACTACGACAAAGAGGACGACGTGGTGGAAACGCCCGAAACCTCGCTCGCCAATTGGGAAGCGTCCGCCAACCAGGTCGCCAACTTCGTGCCGCAAACCGCTGCCGATATGAATGATGTCTGGGCGATGCTCAACGACATCCATCAGCGTGCGGATGCCCAAAGTCAGACCGCAATCGCGGCGATCTGGCAAAAAGTCGAGCAGTTCGGCACGCGCATCGGCCAACAGGATGGCGTGCAGCAGCTTGCCAAAATCGCCTACGAAAAAAATGTCGAACGCCGCAAACAAATCCAGGAGGAGCTGCACCAGATTCGCGAGGCTATCGACGACATGGAGTCGATGGGCTGGACAGAAAGCCCGCTGCTGCAAGGTGTGGTCGATGTCATCACCGAGCAGCTTGAAGAGCAAATGGTCGATAGCGGCTATTACATCGAAGACCCCGGCATGGAAGCCCACGCCAACGGCTGGTACGACTGCCTCATCCCTGAAAATGTCGACGCGCTTTTCTTTGCCCTTTTTGGTGATGCCGCTAAATCTGTTCCAACCGAACTGCGCGAGAAAACAGCCGCATTCATCAACAGCTTTGGCGAGGAAATGATCGCCATCCGCAAAGCAAAACGTGCGGCCTTCATGGAGGCGCTGGGGCGCGGCGACGCGCATTCCCTGGCGGCGATGATGGACGAGTCTGATCTGGTAGAAGTGCTGGCCTTTGACGATGAAGCGGGCGGCGGCGATGAGGAACTTTTCGATGTCGATGATTAACCCCGCCGTTGGCCGCGCGATGGCCGATCAGGTCAAACGCACCCGGCGCGAACCCACCGACGCCGAACGCCTGCACGAAGCGTTGGTGGAAAACGCCCGCCTGATTCGCGAGTTGGCACTGGCCCATGTTGAGATTAAGCGCCTGAACGCCGAAAACGACAAGCTGGCCGTTCGTGCCCATCGTGCGCCGAAAACCAACGCTGGCGGCGCGGGCACATTCATCAATGGCCGCAAGGTCGTCAACCAGGTCGAGGCCGCCAAGCATCTGGGCGTCAAGCAATATCAAATCAGTCGTTGGCTCAAAGCAGGAAAATTCGAAAAAGTCGAAGTTCCGGGCCACAAGCTGCCGAGTATCTACGCCGACAGCCTGCACAAGCCCGAACGCGGCCAACCAGGTCGCAAAAAGAAGTAGCGCTATTTAAACGCCGCGAGGTCAGTGGTTAGTCACGTAACCACTGACCCCTACATCTACATGAGGTACACGAGATGATGAGTATCAGTTTACAACCAACCGATCCGATTGACCAGGACGCGCAGAAGTTTGGCGACATGATTCTTTCGAATTCGACGATTGAGGAACGGCTGCCGGTGTATGAATACGGGCGCTATCTATTGGCCGGTGCAGAGCCGACGCATGGCACATCCACCCGTTTCTTCGGCGCGCTCTACATCCTGTCGAAGCGGATGCCCGGATACAACCAGCATATCGCCGTTATCAAGTCCGATCCAGGCGCGATCAGCCTTCTGCAATCTAAAATCGCGCTCTATGTGCTGCTCAATGAAACCTGCCCGGCGGTGCTGCCATGACCTACGCACGCACCCTGCCGCATTTCGGAACCCCCACCTTAGAGCAGATCGGCAAGAGTCTAATCGCCGATCATCTCAACCGGGTGGCCGCATTGCAGGAACCCTATCCCTGCACCGTCACCCTGCCGCATTTCATCAAGCGTGATCTGGGCGCAGCCATCGAGGCCGGACGCTGCACCGTCACTGCCTCAGCGAAATGGTTCTTGACCAAAAACGATTTGATAATCATCGATGTGGTTCGCCTCATGGACAAGCCTAATCATTACATTCTTATCGACATCAATGGCAATGAGCGTCACACCTACAGCGGACTGAGTACCCTGGCCGTCGCCTGGCACGACTTCGGCGATACCTGGGAAAAGCTGTCGCCGGTGATGCGGCTGGCGCTGCGCCACTTGGCTGGTGACGTGGATCACAAGCCGCGCTGGAACACCCTACGCGGACTGGACTCGCGCGGCCTGATCGCCGACGGTCAGCTCACCCCATTCGCGCTGGATTTGTATCGCCAGCACAAACCGGAGTTTGAACATGGCACAAATTAGCCTGCCCGCCTGGGCGCGTGTGATGTATAAGCCGCTGGAGATGGTCGCCGGCGCAGACCTTCGCCCCAATGACACCATCTACTTCTCGGCCAGAGCGTATCCGCGCATCCTCTGGAAAAAACTGTCTGACACGTCCTGGAGTGTGCTGGAATGGCACGGCGATTATCACAAGCCGGGTCGCATCAGCATCGAGCCAGGCATCTACTATGTCGTCAAGCGCGCCCTTGCACCTGCTGCTGTTGCCGCACCGCCCACGACTGAGCCGGAAACGCACGTCGAGGATCCCTTCCGCGAACATCCGCTGGCGAATATCCGCGTCGAAGGTGAATACCTCGCTGCCGGCGACATCGTGTATCTGGATGTGCATCGCCGCCGTGCTGAAATCCTGGAGATTGGCGCAGTCGAATCCAGTTTATTCCGGGGCGAAATGCGCAGCGCGCGCCTGCACTATCTGGATTTGAAAAAGGTCGAGGCTTACACCTTCAGCGGCTTCCGCGTTGCGCCGCCTTTTACCGTCATCGCTGGCCCCAAGTTTGAAGCCACCCGCCGCGATCCGTCCCTGGTCTTCTGGCGCGAAGGCGTCAACCGCTGGTGCTGGAAAGGCTAGGCCGTGTCCGACCTATCGCGCCAGATCGCCTTACCTGCGATCAAGCGTATGCCTGACTGGCCGCTGGTAATGGCAGGTTGGATGCCGATCACGACGGCAAGTCCTGCGAAACCCAGTGCGGCCATTAGGAACGCAAAAATGCCCTACCGGATCATGTCCGGCGGGGCGTTTTTATTTGCCGCGTGTACGTTGCGGCGAGTCTCAAAAAGTTTACAAGTGCTAGGAGATGGATTCGAACCACCGACCTTCCACCCATTAGGCGGACGCTCTATCCGCTGAGCTATCCCTGCGTGTGGACGTAGGATTTTTCAGGCTTAAGCGATCCCCTCCCGGTTCACGCCGGACCTTATCACATCCGGGCTGTCCGTGCCCTGCCGATTGGGTTTCATCTCACGGCAGTTGATGGGCTTGCGCCTCCCGGTATGGTTTAGGCACATCGGCCAACGTTACCGGTGGAACGTATTGCTACTCGCCTCTCGTTCTATCCTGTCCCCAGACGTATGGCTGTTTAAGGGAACGGTGTGAGAACATCGCCGCTTTCGGTTTTCGCACAGCTTTGCCTTACGTTTGAACAATTTCGGACGCCGCTGTATTGAGCCTACAGCATAGCACAGATGTTTTGCCGAACACAAGTTCCGATTTTCTAACCGCGCGCGTCCAGCATCCCGGCCATTTCGCCGATCAGCTCATAGGCCTCGTCATCGACGATGAAGCCGCGCAGCTCGTCGCCGAATTCCAGCATCAGCCGCCCCATTGCGATCCGGGCGCGCTTGGCCTTCGTGAGATTGTGCATCCAGATCGGGTCTTCGGCGCGCGGAACCTCAACCGGGTCTGTGCTTGGTGGTGGTGCAGTAGGAGGGGTCTGGGTTGGGGTGTCAGGTGTAGCAATCACGATAGGCGGCTCCTTATGAGCATAATAATTTTCCAGATAGGTAAACACGCCGCTGCGCAGCATGTAGCCGCCATAACTGAACGCGCCGACGCGGAACAGATGGCGATCCACTTCATACCCGTCGGCATCGGTGTACCACACTTGCTCGTCGATCATCTGCTGGGCGAAAGCCTCGTCGGTCATCCCGGCGTCAATGTAACCCTTGCCCGGATTATAATTCATCGCCACCCCGGCCTCGCCGATCACCGTCGGCAGTCGCCGCCCCGCCGCTTTCCACATCAGCTTATAGCGTTCCAGGTGGCCGCCGCTGCCTGGTGGATACCCCGGCTGCGCGCTGTATTCGTTCGGGCTGACGTAATCCCCTGGCGTCATCATGTCGAAGACCGGCTTCAGCAGCCTATACTGGCTCTCGACGATGTTCCCGGTTGCGAATCGGCAGAAGGCTCCATACAGGCCGTCGGTGTGCAGCATCCGGCCAAAATCTGCTTCCCAGTTTGCGTAGGTGCGGATGCGCTCGTCATCCCCGCTGGTTTCATTGTCGGGCATGAATACAATCCGGTGGCGCTGCATCCAGGCGCGGAAGGGCGCGACCTTGCGCTGATACACCCATTCGGCTGAATGTTTGGCGTGGATGCCAGTGTCCTCCGGGTCGAGGTTTCGCCAGAACACCGTGATCCCCGGCGCTTCAGCCCGTACCCGCTCGACGAACTGCATCCCGCGATCAATCTGCGCCCCGGCAGCAATATCCACCGTCCGCTGCTTCGTGCGCTTCAGGTACAGCAGCGCCCGATCCAGCGCTTCGGGTGACGCATTATCGACGACCACATGAAGTCCGATCATAGTATCGCCGCCGTCCCTAGATCAGCAAAACGTGTCGGGCGATCTTTGCGACGCAGCCGGGTTTCATGCTTTTCGGCGTCCACTAATTCGCAGCCCAGCGGTTGAACCTTCACCAGGAACGCCTGCCATTTGGACAGGCGCTCCTCCGGGTTAAATCCGTGATCGAATACCGCGCGATCAAACCGCTCCTTTTCCCGGAACAGGTCGTCGCGCAGCGCTGCCGCCGTTTTCATTTAGGTTTGCGGTTCGTCGTCAACCGGATACTGCTCTTTCCACGCGCCCCGCATCGCCGGATCAGGCTCCGTCACCGTTCCGATTTGCGGATCATCCGGGTACAGCGATTGGGCGGCTGGCGCATCAGGCCGGGTGACGCTGCCCAGGAAGTCACTGGCTTTATCTAAAACCGGATCAATGCCTGGGATATTCATGCTCCCCGCAAAGCCCGCAAGTGATCTAGCCAATTTCACGAATTCTTGCACCGATAAGCTCGATTCAGCATATCGCTGCCGCGCCTCGTCCAGCACTTGTTTATTATCAAATGCCTTGTTGATGGTCGCGACCAGATCGCCAACTTGTTTACGGTTTACCAATTGGCTGCCCAGCGTCACCAGCAAAAATGCCAGGAAGCCAATCACGTAAATGGTTCGATCAGATGGATCGGATGTCGGCGCAGGGTTCACCACGATCACCGGCGACTGCTCGGTTGCGGCGGGTGCAGGCACTGCGGTGGCAATCGGCTCACTGCTCACCAGTGTCGCGGTTCCATCGACGATCTGTGCCGTGTTGGTCGCCAGCGGTGCGTCCTGCGCACTGACGACCACTGCCAGCCCAGCCAGCAGCAGCACAATCACCAGCATCACAACCAGACGTTCGATACGTTTCACGTTTTTCACTTGCTTTCCCTCCAATAGGTCTTCTAGTTTACGATTCACTTCGGCAGCTTTGGTGTTCATTTCGCGGCGTTCTTCCAGCAGGATTTGGTAGCCGAGTCGGGTCACAGCCAGATTTTGACCGCGTATACTGTGAATTAAACCGGTGAGTGTGTCCAGATGCCGCTGCATTTCATCCAGATCGCGCTGCACCGCGTCAAGTTTTTGTTGGACATCTTGCATTAAATTTATGCGTAATCGCGTTATGCAGGTAATTCGCCGATAGGCGCTGCGCCGATCCGAACGGTGTGTTCCGGCAGCCAGCCCCAGCAGTGCGAGTCGGCTGCGAATTTGTCCACAATCACCCAGCCTTTGATGCGGTTTCGGATCAGGCGCACCCGCTCGCCGCTGCTCAAAATCGTTGAACAGGGCTTTCGCAGCTTCACCGCATCGGCAAAGTAGGGCTGCTTATGGATGGTTGGCTCCGGAGTGATCGGGTAAATCCATTCCTCGCGCCAAGCGGGGTCTTCTGGATCAGGGAAGGGAAATAACTCGCGATCCAGGCTTTGGATGGCGAATTGCTGCGCGATCACCAGACCCGTTTCAGCGGCCATCTCGCGCGCGAATAATTTCATGCTCTCGGTATTTCCTGCTGCCACCTTGGCCGGAATAGCTTCGATGGCAACCAACAGGGACGTGTTCAGCCGTGTCATCGCATTAAACACGTTGGTGAGCTGCGCATTGGTGTCTTTATTGACATTACTCAGTACGCGGTAATTGGCTTCGTCTTTGACTTCCTTGTCGGCCACAAATTTTTGAAGCTGCGTGTTGATCTGGAGCTGCGCCTTGTACTGTTCGCGGATGAAGGCGCGCTCCTCCATTTCGGCCTGTTTCGTCTTAGATTCGCTTTGCGCCTGCATCAATTGGGTTTCGGCGGCGATCCGCTTGGCTTTTTCGTTTTCCGTGCGTCCGTCGCCCTGACGTTTTAACCAGTACCCCGCAGCCGCGCATAACGCCGCGATAATCGGCCATGCTTCCGTTGGAATCACTCCCCGTCCTTCCTATAAAATCCTGATTAGGCCGTTTCGGCCAGCCGGGTGAACTTCACCACCGCGTACACTTCTACGTCCCCGGTTGAGACCGCCAAACCCAGCCCGTTCGCCCCTGCCGTATTCGCCCAATACTGAAGTTCGATTGCACTTTGGACGGTCAGCGTAAATTGGATAAGGCCGCCGTTCATGGCCGCATTATTCGCGCCAATACCTAATCCTAAGGTCGCACCTGCCGTGATATTGCGCAGCCGTGAACGATGCCCAGTGATATTCGCGCCTGCCGACATCATCCATTCCGCCGTGTAGTTCCCCGGTTCCAGTGTGACCTGGTTGCTTGCAACGCTGGCAATATTGCCGGTATCTACGACTTCAGTATTCAGCACATGGGTTGTCCATGCCCCGGCAGCAGTTGTGCCGCCGCTGGTTCCGGACGTTTTCTGATCCTGCACCACCACCCAATCCTCGTCGCGCACCGAGCGGACGCGGATGCGTGCCAATACCAGCCCAGCACCTGACGTGGTTTCGAGCGCCTGCCCCAAAACACCATTACCCGCGCCAGCGGTTCCAGCGGAGACAACCGCCCCGGCGGTGGTGGAGGTAATCAGCAGATCGCCGCGCGTGACCGCCGCGGCAGAGCGTACATAGCCGATGCCGTCGGTCTGGATCCGGCCTGACGCGCTTGCCGCTGCCTGCCCGCGCCAGACGCCCGCAATACGCTTTAAGTCACGGGTCATGGTGGTTGTCACGGCCCGGTCAGTCGTACTGTCCCAGACCACCACGTCGCCATCGTTGAGCGTTGCGCCCGAATTATTCAGGACGCTGTCCAGATATACACCAGGCGGCGCATTCACCCACTCGTGACGCGGCGAAATATTGGCATCAGTGATCGTAATAAAGCTATCAGCAACCGCGACATCGGCGATAGGTATCTCCCACATAATACCAGTGGTTTGCGTCAGTGTAGCTGCAACCGGACTGGCGGCTGGAGCGCCCTGTTTCAAAGCAAGGCGGATCGTTCGCAGGGTGTAATCGGCTCTCAACACAACCGTATCAATGCGAGGATTGCCGGATGAATTTGCGGCTATCAGAAAAGTGACAGTCGTTGTACTGATGTAAAAGATACCTCTGAGGAGCGCTGCACCGATCAACACATTGATCGAGGTATTTCCACCCTGCGCCTGTACCTTGAGACCATCATTCGGCTGGGTTCCGCTGGCGAGAAAAACACCTGAATTGGCGCGCTGACCACCCCAACCGAAGACGTTGCGCCAGACAGAATGCCACTGCGAATCGAAATAGGGGCCAGCGTCGCCGATACCTGAACCATTCCAGGGACGAGATGCTTCAGTCATTTATCAATCCTTATCATTTACGCGCCAGAGTTCAATCTGGGCATAAACTTCATTTGTCCCAAAACCAGCAGCCTTACCCATACCGTCTGTGATTCTGCTCGTTTGACAGCGATGCCGAATCTCATAGGCCGTTGCGACGCCGATAGTAAAAATCCCCTCTACCTCAGATCGTGATTGAACCGAGCTGCCATTAGAATATTCTGATGTACCGACGGCGACGGTTCCTGCACCGGTGACATTGAATAGTAAAGCACGGTGCGAATCCACGCCGAATGCCGGTGCAGTTAGACGATAGCGATAGCGGCCTACTGGCAAAGTGAATTGATTGGTCGAGAGCGTGACCTGGCCGGTTGTATCAACGACCAGGCTGTTCAATGTACGGGTACGATCTGCGCCTGATGTGAAGCCACCTGCATTTGTTCCGCTGGTTTGAATTTCTTGAATGAGGATGTAATCTTCACCCTGGGGAGGGCGGACGTCGATGTGGCAGAAATATAAAGCAGTACCGATACTCGTTTGCTGCATAATCTTGCCGATCTCGAACCACCCAATTTTGGCTCCTGCGGCAATATCATTGAGCGGCCTTGCTGCTTTTGCAGTTGAATCGGCGATAATGGGTGAGCCAACTGCACCGGCTCCAACTGATCGAATTTTGACCCGGCCAAATCCGGATGTCTGCATCCGGCCACGCTGACCGTTCGCCGTTCGCCCGCGCCATACACCGGCTATCCGGTGAGAATTGAGCGTCGTCGTGGTTGTCACGGAACGAGTGCCCACGCCGCCGATCTCCCATACCACCACGTCGCCATCGTTCAGCTCGCCGCCGCTGTTATTCAGGACATTATCGTCATACGTCCCGTCGCCGACATTGATAAATTCCTGGCGTGGTAGGAGGTCGGCAGTTGCAATCGAGGAAAAGCCATTAGCGACGGCAATATCGACGATTGGAATTTCCCATACTGTCGCGCTCTGGGTGAGTGTCGGCGGTACGGGTGATGCGGCGGGCGTCCCTTGTAAGACCAGGGCACGGATTGTCTGGGCAACGTAATCCTTCCGAACAATTAGGGTGTCGATGCGTGGGTTGCCGCTTATATTGGCCTGCACCGTAAAATCAGTGAAGCTATCATTGACATAGAGCGTTCCGCGTACCATCGCGGCTCCGATCTGAAGTCGCACCGTTGCTCCGCCGATGGCCTGGACATCCAGCGAATGCAGTACATTGACACCAACGGCGTCTAAGCCCAGGATGACGCCATAATTGGCGCGTCTACCCCACCCACTCAGGAGCGCTGTGTAATTAAGACTCCAGGCATCCGCGCTGTAAGGGGAGCTGGATGCATCGCCAACACTAGTTCCCTGCTGGGGAATTGAATTTTGTGTCATGCCTCACCTATATCCCAAAGTACCGATTGCGATACGACATCTGCGCGGCACTCTGTGATGTGCCTCCCTGAAAGCCAATGGTAATTTCCTGCTGCCCACCCGCAACTTCAGGGTCAGGCCGTAGATTGAAATTAACCAGATCACTGTTGGGGCCAAGGTCGGAAAATTTGTTGTTGCCGCTGCCATCGGTGATACGCTGGCTACCGGGCGTCAGATCGAGGATGCGTTGGCTACCGGCTGCCAGCGGTGTATTCATGTAGATGGCCGCGTCGGTTTGCTCGTTGAAAATGGTTACGCTGTCGTATGGCCCGGTCAGGGTTAAAATGGGATATTCCGACCAGGAGCCGACATATTGAATCAGTCCCGAAGACAGGAAGACGACTGACGTTCCAAATGAAATGGGAAAGGTTATGGGGAAGATCAAATTCTGCTGCACCGCAGCGGTCATGGTCAGGGTGGTAGATTCTTCATCAAACCATAACGGGCTGAAAGCCAGGAATTCGACCTCTTCGTCAACACTGAAACTGTTATCATTCTGCGCGGCCTGGAAGGTCGTGCCGGGATTAGCGCGGACGAGAATCGAGCGGGATAATCCGTCGGGCGTCTGGACGGTCAAGGTCAATGGCCCACCCCGGTTGGGTCGCAGGAAATTGAGCAATTCGGCACGGTTGTCCCAATAAATCTGACGGTCACATTCCCCAACCCGGTAGATTTGTAAGGGTAAATCGCGCGTTTGCAACTGAAAATCCACCTCAGTCACACCGTGCTGCTTGTACCCCTGCCGCGTGATGAAGCTGGTCGGCGGCGCGCCCCAATTGCCAGATGAGCGCAGGGCAAATACCTGGTTATCAAACTCGATCCGGATACCGTCGGCAGTGGTTAACGAAACGACATCGCCAAATTGCATATACGTCCTTTAAATGGTGAGGGCGGTGTAATCGCCCGCACGCAGCCAGTTGCCACCGGCACTGTTGTAAATGGCTAAAACGCCTGTGCCTACGCCTGCACCTTCGCCACTTTTGCGGGCATTAGAACACCACACAATCGTTACGTAGGATGTGCCAGTGGCAAGTCCGGCAGTCGGCAGGCTGGCAAAGGTATAGGCCGGGATACCGTCGGTGTATTCGGCCCGCTCGGTCTTGATCGACTGCTGGTTAATGGTTGTCCGTAGCTCTTGAATCTGGGATTGCAGCTCATTCCAGACGAGTTCTACAATGTCACTCATGCTACCGGCTCCAGTTTGATACTGATCGTTTCACCGCCAGAGTCGATGCCAAGCTCCACGTCGGTGACGCGCAGGTTAACTTCTTCAGTATCCCAGGCCGCCGTAACCCGGTCTCCCAAGTCAAAATCCAGCCGGTAGGTTGCACCTGGTTGATTGCCTGTCGGCTGGAAGGTAAATTCACGCTGTGGCTGCTTTTCGCGCAGCGCGTCGCGTGCGCCGGTGAGAAGTTGTGATGTTTGGCCTCGCTCGGCCAGACGGATGTCCTGAGCAAATTCGATACGGTTCAAAATGCTGTCGTACAGGGTTGCGCCTTGCAGCTTGGTCAAAATCCGGGAATCACCTTGTCCTTGCCCCAGGGCATAACAGAAATTTGCCTCTTTTTTACGATCATAAAGTAAAGATGCATTAGGGAGATTTGCTCGGCTGGGATTGAACATCACAAACGGCGCAAATGGGTAGTTGACTGACCGGGTAAGGTTTCCGCCCATCGGTTGGATAGTCAACCGAAACGTGTTACCGATGATCCGGGAGACGACAAAATCCACGCCGCCTTGCTTTGCCAGCTCTTGAAAAACCTCGAACAGGTTTTCATAACGTGAGCGCTTACCAACACCACTGCCGACGGTCAGCACTGGCCCGACATTAAAAGTAGAAATACTGCGGCCTGCGCTTGCCAGATCGCCGATTTGCTCGCGGGCATAGGCGCGCAAAACCAGATCGGCTGGCCCCGCTTTAGTCGAATAGCCGCCAGCGGACAAGGGATCATCAGCCGGGTCAATCACCCGACGGGCGAGAAGATGATTCAAGGACAATGCCCCGACCACAAAGCGCTCTTCGTTGCCCTCGCGAAAGCGATGGGTCAGCCGCGTCAGATAGGTATCTTCAACCTGGAGCTTACCCGTCAGCGGCGATGTACGTGAAACCTCGACCAGTGAATCCAGGCTGAAAACGGACGGCATTTCCGTCCGCGATGGAAGGGTGAGCGCCAGCGCGCCAATGTCATTCAATGCCCGGTTGTAGCGCAAGTCGTACAAGGCCGCGCCGTCGTATATCCAGTTGGTTAAGCCGGTGGCAGGATTGATGACCGTGATCTGATAGTCCGGAAGCGGCATCAGCTCCTCCTCGCCCGCATTCGACTCAACCGGCGCATGACACCTTGTGAATCGCTCGTACCGTAGAAATTGTTTGTCCAGGATGAATTGTCATTGCTGTTGTAGGTGTTTCCGGACGGGATCATCATCGGCGCGGGCTGGGCCAGAATGCCGCCCAGTCCATCCAGAGTGCGTGTAATCCCGGCAGGCAGTACGCCAATTTTGGAGGCGGCGAATATCCGTTCCTTACCGTGTTCACCGACATCAATGGCCCCTGGCCCAAACAGACCGCCCTTCGCCGCACCGGGGACAGCCGGTGTCAAAAATGCAGGCAGCGCGGTTGAAACCCGCCCGAAATTTACTTTGCCCGCTTTACTGTTGATGTCGTTGGCGGTATTACGAATGCTGGTGGTATCAATTATGCCTCCCAGGCCATCGGCGATGCCCAAAAGAAAGGTTGCGACACCGCTTAAAAATGTTTTAACCGTGTTCTCAGCCGCCTCAATCACTGAGTTGATAACGTTAATAATCGGAACCGCGAAGGCTGCGTACAGCGTTGCTCCAATTCCCTGTAAAGCGGTGATGATTTGGGCGGGCAAATTGCTAAAAAACTGTACGGCAACGGCTAGAATCCCTTGCAATGTGTCCTCACCATCGCCGGTCAAAAAAGTCGAGAGCGGATCAAAAATAGTAGTTTTCACCTGATCGAATAAGCCGCTGGCAGCATCACTCACCCGCTGCGGCAAGAGCGAAAAGAAATTCGCCACCGAACCTTCCACTGTCGCATCGCCAGTGACGACACTCAGAATGCCGTTGAGCGTGCCTTCACCGGTTCCTGTGAAAAATATGAATGCGCCAGCAAGCGCCGCGCCGACACTCGCACCAACTGCCGATAGGTCGATATTCGATAGTCCGTTGGCAAAGCTGGCGAACGATCCGGGTGTGCTGGGGTCGCTGCTAAAAAAGCGCGATACGACATTGGCCGGACTGTTTTCGATACTCGGATCAAACAGGTCGGTGACACCCTTGAATTTATCGCCCAATTTCTTACCTAGATCGACACCCCCAATCCGGTCAAGTTGGGTTTTCAACTGTGCCGAATTGGTCTGGAAAGTCCCCAGGGCACTGGTGTCAATTTCGCTGGCAAACGAGTCCTGGATGCCAGCAATGGCCTGATTCACGGCATCCTGGCCGCCGAACAGATCGAGCACCGAACCACCCCCAGGAGCGCTGATGTCTGCGCCTGCCGGTGCTGGCGTTTGCGGCGTACCCTCGCCTTTACTTTGCTTTTCTTTGGCTGCACCCGCCGTTGTTGCGGTGGTGGCCGGTGCAGCTTTGCCTGCGGCTTCGAGGGCAGCCTTACGAATGCTGAGCAGCGCTCGCTCTTGCGCCTGAGAGGCGGTTGCCAATCCCAGTTGAATCTGCTGCTGATCGACGAGCTGCTGCTGGGCATCGAGCTGTCCCTGAATAGCCTCGCGGGCAGCATCGAGCTGCCGGACACGTTCGGCAGCAGCCTGGTCGCCTCCGGCCAATGCATCATCGGCAGCTTGAATCTGACGGTCAATGGCATCCAGCGCCGCCTGCGCCGGTGCGGAGATCGCGTCAAACTGCGATTTAATAATGTCAAGACGATTTTGGAACGGCAGCAGTGCGCTATCGAGCTGGGCGAGTCGGGCATTGACTGCCGGAAGGCTGGCTTTACCCACGCTGCCCAGCGCGGCATCCACCTGCGCGGCAACCTCTATCACGGGGTCGAGGCTGACCCCGGTGATGCCATCGAGCCACGCCGACATTACGTTGTAACCGCCCTTATCAATTTGCGAGAGCGGCCCTTCTTTCGGCGGGCTGAAGCCGACCAGGAAATCAGCGATGAACTGCGCGATCCCGATCACCGCCGGGAAAATCAGGGCGTTGGCCGCTTTAATCATGCCGTTAGCGAACGCGCCGAAAATATGCGCCGCGCCTTCAAACAGGTTCTTGCCCAGGTTATTCACGTCGATGCCGAAGAGATGCTGGGCTACATCCTGGATGAAGTGAACGATCCCGCCGACGACGCCTTGAATAATGTCGCGCACCTTCGCGAAAATGTTGGCGACGGCTTGGAAGGCGATGGAGATGTATGGCGCAAAACTCAGGAAAGCATTGATAATCGGCTGGATCAACGTCATTACGGTATCGAAAATCGCGCCCGACACTGACGTGATGACACTCGCAACCGCGCCTAAAATTGGAGCCAGGGCTTCGGCAATCCCCTGGAAGGTTGATAACACCCGATTCTGGATGTCGAGCAGCGTGCCAAACGCAGGCTGCACCGCAATCGCCAGGCTGTCGAAAATGTTGGTGATGGTGGCCGCAGAGCGTGCCTGCTTTTCGGCATTGGTCTCCTGCGCATCGCCCAAGCTGCTAATCAAATCAGCCCCGGCGGATACCGTCGCGTTCAAAACCGCGATTTGTTTTTCTTCATCGGTTAATTGATCGACGGATTTGTGTAGGCTTTTTGCCAGTTCCTCATTGGCCGCGCCCAATTTCAAGACGATACCGGTATTATCAATCAGACGCGGGCTGGCCCGCTTGATACCGGCTACCAGCGACTCGAACAGGAAATCCACGTCCTGGCCTGTGGCTTTGGCGGCTGCCCGCGCGGCGGCCAAAATCTGCGGCAGCTTCTGGCCGAACTCCTGACCGAATTGTCCGGATGTACCTACAAGCGCCAGGTTGGCACGCTTAATCAGGTCGAAGTCGGAAACCGTTCCGTTGGCGGCTTTACGCAGATCGACCAGCAATGCCTGACTGGATAAGCCAACACTCGCCGTCAGATGGTCAAAGGAGTCCGCCAGCCCGACCAGCGGCGCACCTCTGTTACCCAGGGCAATGAACCCGGCTCCAAGTGCGACTACTCCTGCCGTGATGGCGGCTATAGCGGCGGTGGCAATCGTTGCTGCCAGGGGGATCGCGTCGATGCCGCTCACAACATTTGCGAGCGCGTCCCCGACAGCACCTTTATCGGACAGAAACCCAACGATGTTATCTTTGAGTTTGCCCGCGCTTTTTTCGATTAAATCAATCCCGTTGGTGATGCTCTTGCTGAAGCCATCCGATTTGTCGCTGGATTGAAGAGTCTTCTTGACGGTTTCAAATGCGCGAGTTAAAGGATCGGCACGCTTCGACGTTTTTTCAGAAGCATCACCCACATCATTAATGATTTTCGCAACCGCGCTCATCGCCTTCTGCCAAGGGGCATAGTTTTCGGCGACGAGACTTACACCTGCTTTAGGCAGTCCCATTCAATTTCCTGTTTTGATAAAAGGGGCAGTTGAGCGCTTGAGTATTGACCGGCTGAAGAGACACCTTAACGGCGTCTCTTCGCGTCACGTTCCATTTTGGCCGCAGAGGCATCCTGGGATACCGCTGGGATTAGGTTGGCATTTCGATAGAGGATGATGATGTCGCACTTGGAAAGGCGATGGCGATCCGGGTCAACCCACATGGGCGCGCCTGGTAGAGAGTCGTATTCGGCCATACTCAGCCCGGAATTTTTCCGTGCCTCTTCTTCCTCGAAAGCCGAGGTGAAGGTGATGCTGGCAGCCGCAGGCCGAAAGCGATAATCGCCGATGGGCGTGCCGTTAACTGTTACGCCGAAAGGAGTCTGCGGCCTCCTCCATCCCTTTCGTTGTCGGCGCGGTATAGGCCATCACCGCTTCGGTGAAGGCTTCCACGTCGTCATCCGGGATGAGGCTGGACACCCACAGATATTTCATCTCGGTATCTGTCGAGCCAGGGAAATAATCGCTGTAGGTGTCGATGAAGTCCTGCGGCGGCTGGCCTTTGACACCCACGTTGTAGATGAATTGCAGGCTCCGCAGTCGGCTTTCCGCTTCCCACTCTTTGAGCTGCGCCAGGTAGCCTTCATGATTGGCGTTGGGCTGAGATCGCTTTTTGCCCAATACTATTACCTCGACTTCGGGGATGCGCGGCTTACCCTGGTTGGCAACCCGTTCCAGCATCAAAGCGGTGATGCGTTTGCCCGACATCTCGATCTCTTCATCTTTGGAGGTGATGAAGACGCCGCGCGCCGGATCGACGTGCGCCGTTGATGATGGCTCGTCAGCCTCCAGAATTTCCACGTCGCTTACCATCGCGGCTGGCGACTCCAGCAGCGTGTGTCCGTTGAGACCCGACTTATTCCACTCATGGCCGGTTTCCAGATCGATTCCCTGTTCGCTCATTAGGCGGTTGCTCCTGCGCCCAGGGCGACGACGCCATCTGTGCCGGTGTCGTCGATCCCGCCCGCTAGCAGGCGGTTGTAATTACCAGGGCACGGAGCGACGAAGTTGTAACGGCCACTGGCAGGCACGCCATCCAGGTAGGATGAATCGCCGTCATCGGTGTGCCAGGAATAACCATTGTCGCCCGTGCGGTAAATTTCACCGGCTCCACCATCGACCAGGCACAGGTAGCCGACAATCTCATCCACGAAACGGATCATATTGATCGCTGAGGCGGTTGGCGGCAGGTCGAGCAGCGTCCAGTGATCGCCTGCGTCAGTGGTAAAATAGCCCTTGCCATTAGCATAGCCGATGAACCAGATGGATTTGCTGACCATTTCGACGGTGTTGATATTCTGGCCGACCACCGGGCCAACCACCAATTCCCACGAACGGCCACGATTGGGCGAGACCACAATCGCATTGCTGTTGCCGACGGCGACGATAGTGCTGCCGAAGCCGCGCACATCGTTCAGAGTTTGACTCGTGACCGTACCATCGCTCAAGACAGTCACGCCAGAGCTGGGCTTACGCATCTGATAGATGTAACCCAATTCGCCGACGATATAAGTCTGACTCGGTGACTTGCTCCAGATAGCACGCGGGCCGTGTGTAGCAACATAGCCTGTTGGCACTTTTGTCCAGCCGCCCAGCGTACCGGCATCAATGCTGCTTTGCAGCTTGAAATGGTGCGAATCGTCGGTATCTGAGACCGCGACGATGTAGCGGCCAACCTGGGCAATGCGGCGCGCGCCGAGTCCGTTCAGACTATCAATTTCGTCTGCCGCCGATGCGCCGCCGCCGTTAATGCTGTAGGCGATGTTCGAGCCAATCAGGTTTTCTGGATCGGTAGCGTCATCTTTGGTCAGGACGTATAGGCGCTGGCAGCCGTCAGAGGGCGTGCCGCAGCTTCCGCACTGTACCTTGTCGGCGAACAGACCATCCAGGGATTCGGTCAAGACCGACGCCCCCATGATCGAGCCTACGCCCAGCGGCATGAAGCGGTCAAAGTCCTCAAGCAGGAGGCTGCCGGTGAGGTTCACAACCGCATCCTCACTTGGGGTATTGAAGGCATCCGTGTTGAAGGCTGTGAGCTGGCTGTCTCTCACCAGAATCTTGCCGTCGAAGTCGTCGGGATCATCCGGACGCTGGCATACCCCCAGCACAATAGCCATGTTAAAGCGGCAGCCGCGCTTACGCAAATCCCACCAGAAATCACGCAGCAAGCGATCCATCGCCTGGGTGAAGTCGGTGGTTGGCAGCGAGGGCGGTGGTGACGTGGTATCTACGCTGTCAAACTTCCCGCGCACCTCCGATGATGGAATGAGGATCGGCTCGCCGGTTCCCAGATCGTGCTGAAGCCCGCCCAACGACAGCGGCCCCACATATTCATAGGGATTGGCCGGACTCGATCCTTCGTGCTGAACAAAGATACGCGCATGAACGCTTTTGAGAATGTTCACATCAACGTTGTTGCCCATACAAAAATCTCCTGATTGCTAATTGAGCGAAATATTAGGCAGGTAAACCGGCGACGCTTTTGGAGTTGCGCCAGCGGATGACGCGCTTCCAGGCGAATACGCCACCTTCGGTTGCCGGAAAAGGGATGTCGTCAAAACTTTTGCTGTAGCCCTGCGTTTTATCACCACCTTCGAAGGACGTGATACGCTTGCGCCACATATCGAAAATTTTGTTGGTCTCATCGCAGCCGCATTTTTCATGCTTCAGCAGCGAGACCGCCAGGTAGGCCACGCAGCGCGCCATCTCCGGCTGCATCTGACCATTCTCGTCGAGGACTAACCCGGCCAGATAATTCACTTCGACACGATCTGGCTTGCGCGCTGGGCACATATGGGGGAAAGATAAATCAATTTTGCCCACCCGATAATCGCGGTTTTCGATGCAGAGTGGCCGTTTGGTATTGCCGCAGCGCGGCCCGGTGCAGCCTGGTGTGTTATTCCAGACGGCCTCACCTTGCAGCGAGTCAGTGCTGCTGTAGGTCGAATCGGTGTAAACCTGGCAGCACAACACACTGGTGACATAATTCGCGTCTACGCTGGCATCCAAGGCTTCTACCTTGACGCCCGACTCCAGGATCGGTTTTATCAGCAGTGTCAGATGCCCTTTGATGGTGGCCGTCGTACCGCTAATGGAAATCTTCAGGGGTCGCAGCCGCCAGGTCTCGTCGAGTGGCTCGCCCACCCGGTCAGCATCCACGAAATACAGGGCGATCTCATTAGAATCGCTGATGTCGCCGATGGCTGGGTCGTTGATGATGGCCGTGAACGTGTCGTTCACGGCGTCGTTGTCCGTATCGGCGGTTGTGAGATTGACCCCGCTTATTGTGCCGATCTGGATGCGCTTGAATACGCCACCGGTGATGACGTGCCCGTGCTTCAGCTTGACGATTTTGGGCGTGCTGTGCCCGGTTGCAGGTCGCCAAGCGTGCGGATATTGCACCTCTTCATTGGTGAAGTATTTAGGCGCAGGCCAATAACCCAATTCATCGGCAATCATCTGTTCTGCATCGGCAATTGATTGGGCGACTTCCTCGCGACTGAGACGATCCTTTTGGTATGGGAATTGAAACAGCACGTCGTTGCACTGTGCCGATTTACGATTCGGGTATTTGCACTGGTTAAAATCCCAGGGCGAAATCCCCATGATCCGGGCAAAGTAATCGAGCGGGAGCAGTGTTTCAATACTGGCACGGGCCATATTATTTCACCGTTACAGCAAGGATAACCAGGAAGAAAGTGATAAGCAGCTCAGGATACTCATCGGCGAGCACATCGCCGACGGCTGTCAGCAAAGTGGTTATCGCTTCGGCGAAGTCGTCGATCATGTTATCCGACAAGCTTGTAGATAAAGACCGCAGCGCCGGAAAGGGCGAACGGCAGCATCAGCAAAGCCACGATCAGGAAAGGGGTGATCTCGACATGGCTCAGGATTAATCCCCCGGCGATCAGGAGTGTGGTCGCACCGCCGATCCAGATGGAGAGGCAGTAAAAGCACAGTACGGCTTCGGCACGCCAGTTGGTGGCCGTAGGGTGATTGTGCTCGTCGTACTGCACACCGACCCACTGCCGGAATTTGCGAAAGACCTGCCCCGGCCCCTCTTCGGAATTCAGCATAAAAGTTATGCGGTAAACCAGGAAGGTAGCGATCAGGATCACTTCGAACAGGCTGAAGCTGAGGGTCATTTACGTGACCTACCTTCAGCGCGCTCGATCCAGGCGGTTTTTGCAAGCGTCTGCACCGACAGAAAGTCATGTTTAATCACCGACAGCATTGCCGAACGGAACAATTCGGGCGCACCCGCTTTGAAGTAATCCCCTGGCTCGATAATGCCGCGTGCGTGCAGAGCGTTGGTGAGGGTCTTGTAGAAGCCGTCGGGCATATGCCCATATAATTCGGAAAAATCGAATTTGGGTGCGACGGGTGCAGCTTCTTCAGGTGGCAACCAGGGCGCGATAGTTTCCATGATTGCATCAACGATTTTGATATGCGTTCGTGCGCCACCCAGGTCGATCCCGTTTTCAGCCGCGTATTGCCGCAGCTCATTCACGGTTAGGCGATCCAGCTTCAGCGCCGTCACGGGCGGCTCGATGTAAATCGGTTCCACTGATGGTTCAGATAGGTCGTCAGGCTGGCTGGCGTCTATCACCGGCTGTTCGTCGGGTTGAGTTTCGTAATCCATCTATGCCTGCTTTCTCGCGACCTGCGCGATGTTCTGGCTGGTTTGTTGTTCGACTGTCTTTTGCCGACGCTTACTGATGGCATCGGAAAACTTCCGGGGCGCGTTGCCAGGGTGCAGCACAAACAATTCATTGCGAGGCTCTGTGCCCGCAGACCCAGCCGACGATCCGATAATCCCGACGCGGGTCTTCGGACTGCCACCAGTACGAAAGCGCAAAGCTGGAGCATGTCGGGCACGAATGATATGCGGCCTCGTGCCATCATTCACGTAGCCATAAATCTTGTCATCTGTCCCGATGACCGACTGCTTGTCGCCGCCATTCTGACGTACTGTGACGGTGAAATCCGGCTGGTGATTCCAGGTTTTCGTCGTGGCCTTGTAATCCCGCAGCGCGGCATTGGTCGCGTTTGTGAATGCGCGATCAACGCCCTTCATGTATTCACTAGCGGTGGGTACGTTCTTAGGCCGGACAGCCTGAATGAAGCTACGAGCCATCGGCGCTAGAGTCGGCTGCTCCGTCTTCATCGGCCAGAGCTTTGATGATGACATCTACGATGTCGTCATGCTTCTTGGCCTCGCCCAGGTCAATGCCCCACTCGGCGGCGTATGTCTCCAATTGGGCGATGGTCAGCTTCTTCAGCTTGACATCATCTAACGGCGCACCCTCATCGGGCGATGCAGCGTCCGAAGCGCTGGCTGCTGGATCAACGGGTGGCTGATCCTCGACCTGATTGGCCGAGGTTTGCGATGCAGCGTCAGACTTGTCGTCAGTCGCTGGAGTCTTAGTCTGCTCCGGCTCTTTGACCACAGGTTTGGTTTCAAGCCAACCCGGATGCCGATCTTCGAGGTGTTGAGCAATCGGATCGGCAACCTCGATCTCGCGTTCCCTCACCAAAAGAACGCGGGGAGAAGCCGCTGCGCTTGCGACCAGCAGCGGCAGGATGATCTGTTTCGGTAGGCGCAATTCGGCCTTGAATAGAATTTTAGCCATGATGGCCTCCTAGCTTGCCTTCAGCCAATGGTGATAGGTGTAATGTTCGGACAGCCATTCCGCGATGGGAACAGGGATCTGCATCGTCACTTCGTTAAAAGTGAATTTGCGAGTCGACCCTGACTGATTCGCCACTGGCAGCGGCAGAACGATTTGTTTGGGCAGGGAAATCTGCTCGGTGTCAAAGGTGACGGACGCCAGGGGAATATCCCCCCAGCATTCCGCCCCCTGGCATTTTTTCCCGCCGGGATTCATGCAAGAGCACATGGGATGTTGGCCTTAGGACTATGCTTCTTCAGGCTCGGTGATAACGATGTCGTTGGCACAGGCATCGACAATCGTCGGGCAGGCGATGTGATTGATTTCCAGCCACAGGTGGCGGGAAACGACCAACACACCGTAGATCGCCATCAGCGCAAACTGCACACAGTCGATGCTGGGTTTCAGCACATCCTGCTGGATGGCTTGACTTTCGAAGGGCAGGTCGATAATCGGCGTGGTTTCACCCAGCAGCGGATCTTGTTCCGGCAGGCCGTAGGCCTTGCCGTATTGGTTCATCATCAGGCCAAGCTGGTTGAAATACTGGTTCAAATCGGTGAAGAATGCGCCGTAGGTCGGACGGCCACCGATTTCGCGCGGGCCAATCCACATGGTATCGGCAACCACCGAGTTGGATTCCATCAGCGGGAACGAGCGCCCGGAGGGATACAATTCAGCAATTTTGGTGTTACGCATCGCCGCATAACGCGCCCGCAGTTCCGGGTCGAATTCACCTGTGACCTGGCAGGGCTGCATACAGGCTGCCGTTTTGAGGAAGCAGGTTGCCTGACCCTGGGGGACATGGGCTTCCCACATCGAAACGCCACCGGCCACATCGGTGTAATTCGCTTCAACGGCTGGGAACCACAGCTCTTCCAGGAATTCCGCCAGGTTCAACCCGGCAGGGATAGCGCGGCTCACGCCCCAAATCGTGGCGTTCTGCGCAGTGGTGACGGCATCCGGCGAGGCCGGGGTAGTGCCGTTACCGCCGGTCAGGGTTGACCAGTTGATGACTTGGCGCACATTGATGGCTGCCGGGCAGGGTGTGCCACTGGAGGGATTCGACCAGCCGCCCGCGAGTTGGGTGTATAACCCATCGATCTGGAAACGCTCTGAGAAGTCGCCCGTGAGCACCGACTTGCTGACGATTTTCATCAGCGCCTGGGCGACAGCCGCCATCGCGAAGCGGGCGAAATTCGGGGTGTAGGGGTTGCCCAGGTCGAACTGGCCGTTGGGGAGGATGATCGTGCCAAGCTGCGCCTTCGAGATATTGCGCATCTTGCAGAACCTGGCGACCAGCTTCGTCCAGTCGAGCGTATCGGTACGCAGTTTGATTTTCTTCTGGTTCGGTGCGACCAGCGAGCACGAGTCCATATCGACGGTGACAATGGCGGTTTCGCAAGGGCTGCTATCCACGCCGAGCGCGCTGGCGTCGATGTCGATAGCCTGGCTGCTGATGGCCGGGGCCAGCATGTCATCTTCCCAACTGCCGATATACACCGGGAAGTTGTTCAGCACATCATCCGGCGGGCAATACTTGCGCGCGTCGGTGATCGGAAAAGCGCAATCGCGGAAAAGGACAGGGGCGTCGAGGATGCCCTCTACCCCGTCCAGAGTACCAATTGTGTCCATAAAGGGGTCTCCTAAAAGGTTGAGTTTGGGCGAAAAGGGGTTACGAACGAATTAAAAATGAATGGAGATGAGCTGGATGTTATTCCAGGCCCGTGCGCGCCTGGCTGGCCGCCAGACTCGCTAACGCCGGACTACCTGCCTGCATCGTCTGTTTGGCCTGCGAGGCTTTCACTTTGCTGCTGACGTGGGTGGGCTTGCGCAGGCTGGTCATATCCGGCAGCTTCGGTGAAGCGAAATTACGCTGGCCGCTAATGCGTTCGGTCACAACCGGTTCGCCTTCCAGGGATTGGAGACGAGCAATCATAGCCGCATTGTTCCTCGCATTGAGCGTCGCCAGCTCAGTCAATTGATCGACCTTCGTGCTCAACTGTGCGATGAGCTTCATGGCCGCCGCATACTGCTCCGCTGGGACGGTTTCCGCTTCATCGGCTTCGGCCTCGGTTTCCGGTTCGTCGGCCAACTCTGATTCGGTAGACTTGGCCGTTTGCAGCGCGTCATCCACGTCGTTGGCAGATTCCTGGGTGGGTGCAGCGGGTTCGGCTGCCGGTGTTTCCGCCGCTTCGGGTTCGTCCAGTGTGACTGGTACGACCCCTTCTTCGGCTCCACTGTCGTCAAATTTCTTCGGTTTGGTGATCTTGTTCATATCTGCTCCTGGCATATAGCCTCTAGCTTGCATGTACCGTCCTAAAACGAGCTGCACCTTGCGCGGCAGCTCTTCGAGCGTGATGCTGTACTCACTGCGGAATTCGTCAATCAGCTTGAACGCCTGATCGCTGAAGAAGGATGAGCTTCCAGCGAACATCGCCGAAGCCAGCAGGCCGCCGCGCGTCAATGCCGGATCGGCTACCACATCCACGTAATACAATGTGACCGGGCGCATCACCGGTAGATCGGTCAGTGCGTTCTCTGGACGCTCGGCATAACCATCGACTTCGCTGCCATCGGGCAGTGTCCAGACGACTTCGGTCTCAATGACGACGCTTTCGCCGATGTCTTCAGGCTGACTTTCGGTCATCTGGAGAATGTACTCAATCGGGTCTTGACCGAATGCCGGACTAATCGCGGCTTGCTCCATAAAATGAATATCGTGAATCAGCCGGTCTCCATCGATGTGGAAACCCTTCGCCCAGGCGATCTGCCGCCCCATCGCGTTTTCCGACATACCGGTATGACCGAAGTGCATTTTGACACCCCGGCTGTAACGGCTCGACAGCCCCAGCATAATTTCCAGAGTCTTCTGATCCGACTGGATGCCGTGCCCCAACGCCTCGACGTTCGCCTGCATCGCAACGGTATCACGGATGACCAGGTTGTCGCGGTCAATGCGCGGATTTGCGAAATTCAGATACGCCGGTGCAGCGCGAAGTTTTAAGAGTTTGGGTTTGGTCATGAAACAGCTTCCTTGTTCTGCATATTCCAGGCATAGCGATCATAGTTAAGTGATCGTCTCCATCCCTCAGCAAACCGAGATTTGCCTCTCTCGAATCCATGCTTGGAGGGCGTGCGACCATCAACACTCAAATATCCGGCCCAATAGCGCCTAATCACTTTGCGAGCGGCCCACAATGCGGCAAGTATTCTCACCCACAATATCGGCTCACCTGGGTTTGTGGTTAAACCACGATAATCAGCCACCAACCGCCAGCGGCTCCATCTCACTAATTGCCGATTATCAAATGTCAGGATGTATGGGGTGGTGACAAATATTGCTCTGCACGGCTTCATACCGGCGTTATCCCCTGAATCGTCGCCAGCCATTGTCCGGCGGCACTGCGATAAACCAATAAGCGCGTGCAGTCAGTCAATTTGAATTCGATGGTATTGTTCTGCGAATTGACCACGCCGGGTACAGTCACACTGACCGGCTTCGGCTTCTTTTTCTGCATATTTTCTATGCGTGTTTTGCGCTTCATGCTGGGAGTGCCACCTGCACCGGCGCTGCGGCCAACAAGCCGCTGCGCTGGAAATGGCGGCCACGTCCAGGCTGCGCCAATGGCGTTTTAAGAACGCCGTTCACATATTCCAGTTCAGCCCAATCATCGGCGCGCTGAAGGCAGGTTGCGCAGCTTTCAGCAGCCGTTCGAACCCAGCTCGCCAGGACGGTGCGATCATCAATCCGGCGGATGTTCCAATAACACTTATCACCCGTCTGACAGATGGTATCCACCGTAGGGTATCCCGGCAGGTCGATCCCCCAAGCCGCGGCCTGGCCGCGTTCAAAGGCTGCTTTGCTGGCGAGGAAATACAGATGCGAGCGGGCACGTATCTGAGCCTCACTCAAAAGTCCGTCTTCAATGTCCTGGCGAAAGCCATCGAGGTAAGCGTATTGATCCCGCAGCGCCCGTCCTACTGTGCCCCAATCGCTGGGCGTCATGCTGGCACGGCCCCCGCGACCTACAATCGCTTCCTGGATGAAGGTCGCTTTTATTTCCTGGCGTAGAAGCTGCTCCCAATCGGCGGGCGAAATCTGGCCGCTGGATACCAGCGCCGCGAGATCAGCGGCGGCATCTGACCCGGCGATGATCGAAAGCTCCGAATAGCGCACGACGGTAGCGCGAGGCACAAAGCGCCCGGTCTCGGTGTCGCGGTAACGAACTACGGAGGGAATAAACTCGTAAGGCACGCCTACTCCTCCACCGGTACGGCGTTCAGCAGATCGGCGAAATCCGGATCGACGCGCTCACCGGCCAATTCAATGGCCGTATCCACGTCGTCATCGCTGATCGTGACCGCATCATCTTCGTACAGAATTTCGAGGTTGGCACGTTCGGCCAGCATAACTGCTCGCGCAATATCGGCAGTGAGCTGCTGGTTGCTGGTAGAATCGGCGGGCCGCTGCTCTGGTTCTTTACCGGTATTCACGCCTTCCTCGTCCGCGTTTTCATCGCTGCCGGCAGTAGTCATGATGTCATCCTCGCCGACTTCGGGAATGTCAATCACATCGCGCTGCATCATCGCGCGAATTTCAGAGGGATCAAGCGTGCCCAGCGGCATAGCTTGCATGGATAAAGCAAAAGTCTGAAGATCGGCGAGCATCAGCCGTTTTGCCCGATCTGAGGCGCGGCTGAAGGCGATCTGCACGCGCGGATAGACTGCGCCCAGACCCGTCGCAATCCACGATAGCAGCGCACCCACGCCCATTTCGCTGGCGTTATCGGCGGTGGTCTCAGCCTGCGCACCATAGCCGACCCCGCCGCGCGTAACCAGCGAGGAGAGCGGTTCAGAGAATGCCGCCGCAATCGTGTCTTCCTCGAATTCACGGCGATCTTTGAAGGTGACGCCGGTATCCTGGCGGAATTGAAATTGGACAATATTGGCTGCAACCTGAGTTGAGGTCATCAGGGTATAGCCCTTGTTGAGGGTAAATCCGGCAGCCTTGTTTTCGTCACGCTGCTCGGCTATTTTCTTTTTCACGTCTTCCGCAGGATCGTCGGAGCCAGTAATCAGGACAATGCCCTCGGTAACAGCGTTGGCGACTTTCTCGATTCGGGCGTCTGTGACCAGGATCGCTTCAGCCAGGACACCCAGACATATCCAGGTCGAGGATAGGCCAATTCCCGGTGTGCCGGTGATTCCGGGGGTAAGCGGCAAAACGTGTGTATGGTGCAGCAGCACCCAGGCGGCTTTATTGTCGATCTTCTTGTAATACCAGTACGGCCAAATCGGGTTGCCCGTCGGCTCCAGATCGAAAACCGAAGGCAAATAAGGAACCGGTGTGCCAACTTTGCCCCAATTGACTTCCAGATAATACAGACCCTTTTGATTGACTATCGGCACAGGTTCAAGTCCATACTCTGCCCAATCATCACTGGCGTAATGCAGCGGGACGGTTGCCACCGGCGCACCTCGGTTATAGGTGCGCAGATCATGCACCATCTGCATGATGGCCTGGGTAGAACCAAGCGGACTATCATTGAAGCGCAGAAGAGCGTCTTTAGCCTTTTTGACCGGCGAGGCTCGTCCGGAGAGCGTGAGCGCTGCGCTTGCCGCCTGATCCTGCTGGCGGCGAACCAATGAGCTGATGAGCGGCGCAATTACCGGCGCTGCGCCGACATTGGCGATATTGCCATCCACAATCGCGCCGCAGGCTATATCGTCCACTCCGGAGCCGCGCTCCGGCCATTTGACGATCAGGTTATCCGGATCGCGCTCCAGATGCACCCCGACGTTGTATCCGTCGGCATTGATCGCTGATTTGCCAATGTTATTGGAGTAGCGCGATGAGACTGACGAAAGCGGCGCTGCCCGTCGATAGGCGGGCGGCACAAACAACCCCGTGTCCTTATCGACGATGTAACCCTGCTCGGTATTGACCTGTGGCGTTGCTGGCATTTAGGCGATACTCGACATTCGTTTAAGGTGCAAGCCGTAGCGAGCGCAGTCGCCTGCATCGTCGCCGCCCTCGCCATCCTCGGTGGTGTCCACTTTCAACACATCTTCCGGGTTGTTGGGGTTGCGCATCAGATAAGGCAGGGTCTCAATCAGGCGTGGGCAGTTGAGGGTAATAAACAGTTTGGATTCCTTCGGCTTATCGGTGTTACCAGGATCGCCCATTAGCTTGCCGATGGTCTGCCATCCGGCGATGCGGCTGCCAGGCGACATATCGGCTTGAGTCATGTGGAAGCCGTAGGGCCTGTACTGCTGCACCAGCGATTTTTCCTGACCGGCTCGCAGCGCAAAGGCATCTGTGCCGACGGAGAAGCGCTGCAAATCGCCTGGTTTCTTGCCATAACCGGCCAACATTTCGACAATATCGGGGCCAATTATGTCCGGCTGGCATTTGCGGTGGGCCAGTTCGTGAATCGCGAATTTGTTGCCGTCGCTGTCCTGGCCGAATAGCTGCGTGATATTCCAGTGCGAGAATCCGGCGTCCATCGACATCCAGATCGGCCAGCTCTCTGGGATACTTTCGAGTATCGGTATAACGTGGGTGTCATAATGCCAGGTCTCGAAGTACGCACCCGACGCCACATCGAAATCGCCATGCCGATAGGCTTTTTTCTCTGCACCGTGCAGATTGTCCAGCTTATTGACATATTCCGGGTTGACCATGACGTTATCGTCAACCGTCGCCGGAATAAAGAAGGTGTCAGTTTGTGTCCCCTGTCGATAAGGGATAATAAACCGTTTTTTTACAAACATGTGGCCTACACCCATTGGATTGAAGCTGGTGTAGATGCGTGGCCGCCAACCGTCTTTACTGGTACGGTTAGATAATCCCAGAGTCGTGTAGGTACTCTGGCGGAGCTGCGTCAGTTCCTCGATCAGGATGCCATCGTATTCCAAACCCTGATACTTGAGCGCTTCCTTGTCATCCTTGAAGCCGCCGATAAGGATCCGGCTGCCGTTTGGATACATAATGCGCTCGGTGTTTACGTCACAATTGACTCGGCGCAGCGTCTTCGCCACCAGGTCGTGAAGCTGCTCCTTACTGGATTTCTCCGTCAGGCGCAGGTACAGAAATTTTAAATCAGGGAAGCGCTGGCAGTCATCGACGGCCACTTGCGAAAACAGGGTGAAGGATTTACTACCGCCGCGCGCCCCGCCCATTGCCAGCTCGTTAAACTGGCCCAGCTCGTCGGCCTTACGGGCAGCCGCGCAAAATCCGATTTGTATTGGCTGAAGGATGATTCCGGCGCGCTCGAAATTGGCGAGCTGGTCAGGCGCGAGCCGGGGCGTAATGTAGTCACGATAGGTTTCAACGCTGCCATAAATCTTTTCGGCGCGCTCGATCATCTGGTCGTCAAACTCAATCGGAACCGGCAGCCCCACCCGCTGAAGGGTATTACGGGCCACGCGCTGGAGATTAATCGTCACGCTGCTTCAGTTCATCGACCAGGGCTTTGATAAGATCATTTAGCTCAACTTTGGAGTTGGCCGCCAGGGCTTCTAATTCTTTAAGAAGAGCCGGATCCACGTCGATGCGCAGGCGATCTGACCATTCATCCGGGTATCGCCGCTTGAGGTATTCGATGGCGGCGCGGACATCCGGCGGGTGCAGGATAGTTTTGTTGGATTTGGTCGTGCGCCGGTAGGTGAAGGCCTCCGGCTCATCGCCCTCTTTTTGGGGCTTATGGTAGCGGGTTTCTTCAAAGACTGCCGTGCTTTTCTCGGTGGTCTTAAACCCCTTGATCGCCCCATAGATCGCGCCGACGGCTTTGATTTTTGCATTTTTAAGTCCGCGCGTAGTGGCCTGAAAAAACTGCAAAAATGGAATTTCGTCGAGTGAAATCTGGGCGTCCTCGTCGGCTTCAAGCTCATTCGCGGCTTTTACGCCGCGTTCGCGCCAACCATAATAGGTGCGATCACTGATGCCGACCTGGCTGCACACATCCTCAACACTGACGCCCTGTTCCAACAGTTTGATAATTTGTTTTTGCAGTTCGGGCGTTAATTTAGTCTTGCGAGCCACAGCCTTTTTATTCCACACCTCTATTTATAATTATACAAATCGTGTCAACTTGAGAGGGTCGCCAATCGCCCATAGGTGTAGCCATTGTTTTTATACCAGCGGAGCGTGAGGCCGCGGCGCTTGAGGATGTCTTTCAGTGGTGGAATATCGGTATCCTGGGGATCATCAGCGGGAATATCGGCGACATAACGGCCAACCGCCTGCGCCAGGTCGTCCGTATCGACTGAGCGCCATTTATCGCCATCCTTAATTTGATGACCGGTGTTGGCGCGCTGGATGCCGACATGCTCGAAATAATCCTCGGCGATAGCAGTGGAATCGACGTTCGCTTGCAGCCGTAGCATAACTTGATGCTTTGGGCTTGCCAGCTCGCGCCGGTGCTCGTGCCATAGGGCCGCAATCTGCTCATCCAGGCTTTTGATTTTATTTCGATAATCATCCCTGTTGCGGCGCGTCCACTTTTCTCCATAAAGCCGGAAGCGTTCATTCGATAATGCGTGAATCTGCCCCATAGTGTCGCGCTGCTGTTTACTCAATCACTGCCCCTGTATCCAAACATGCGTTCGATATTCTTAGTGTACGAGGGATTGAGCGCTGATACGGCAATCGAACCCCTCATTTTTGGGGAGCCTATGAGGTGTATTATATAGTACACTGTATTCAACTTAGAGACGCAGCTTAACAACCGAATAGACAGCACGACAGGGACGGCTTAAGAAACGACGGTTCATCGCAAGATGAAAACAGACATGGCGGACACGCCACTCCTGCCTTGAATCCGGCCAAAACTCCGATTGTACTTTCCTGTACAAACTTTACGTTCCAAAACCAACCCAAAACCTACTTTTCTCACGAGAAAACTCCCCTCAATTACTAGGGGTTTAATGAGGTGTATTATATAGTACACTTCATTCATCGCTAGTTTACTTGAGGTGATGCACATGGCACGGTTTCAGCTTCGCACTAAATACACCATTACCCTTCCAGCCGGTGAGCTATCATCGGCGGGCGTTCGTGAGGTGATGGATTGTATTAACCTCCAAAACCTTAAAACCAATGAAGAGTGGCTTGCTCTTAATCCTGAATGGCAAGATACCCGTCTCCCAGAATTAGGCTCTGAGTGGGTATGGTCATGGGTTGTGCAAAAAGGGAAGTACGCGGGTACGCTGCCCAAACGTATCCGCAATTACTACTTTAAAGAGCATGGAATTAAATGCCCCGATTCATTCATTGAGACCATCGGCAATATTGCCCGCCAGCATACCGATTCCAACACGGTCTATCGCTTTGAAATTGTGGACGAATTTGATTGGATAGCGGGCGATTTTGGCGATTCGGGTAGCTGCTATTGGGGCGGCAATGCGGGCGCGCGGATTATGCTACGCGAAAATAATGGCATGGCAATTTGTTTTATGACCGATTCGGGCACGGGTTATGCGCGGGCGTGGTTAGTCGAAATTGGCGACAATTTATTTGTGATTTTCAATGGCTATGGTTTCGAGCGTGGGGTATACGCGACTCTGGCAATCGCACGGATTTTCGCCACCTTTATGACCTTAACCTATAAGAAAATCGCGCTGGATAACAGCACCGGAAACACACTGTATATCAACAATGACGCGGGTTATATCATCGGCACACCAGAAGCGATTGAAGGGATTGAGGATTGGGATTTTGAATGGGCTGAAGAATCGGCCTATAGCTGCTATAACTGCGGGCGCTCACTAGATGAATACGAGGGCTACACCGGGGCGGACGATGAAACCTATTGTGAGCGCTGTTTTGATGAATATTTTGACCGCTGCGAACGCTGCGAAAGCACCTACAACCGAGAGGAAATTGAATACATCGAAAGCACGCATGAATATATCTGCCGTTACTGCCGAGCGGACGGTTTCGATGTATGCAATGGTTGCGATGAGTGGTTCGAAAAAGACGAATTGCACACTCACACCGATGAATTGTACTGTTGGCACTGTCTAAACGATGTCACAAGCCCGCCGGGTTGGGCGGAATAAATGAAGGGGCGAAAGCCCCTCTTTTTTTGCCTAGCAAACGGAACAAATGTCTTTACGATAAAATTCATTATAACCTACAAACGGCATCCAGGCAGGAGGGGCGTGTCCGCCATGTCTGTATCTCACTTGTAAGTGAGCCGTCGTTTCTTAAGCCGTCCCTGTCGTGCTGTCTATTTTGTTGTTAAGCTGCGCCTTAGAGTTAAATCAAGTGTACTATATAATACACTTCATTGTACCCCTAATAAAGTGGGGTATAGGGATTGACAGCCGGTTTGATTTCATGGTTTAATGAAGTGTACTAAACAATACACTTTAACAGAGGTGCAGGATGTTTGATATGATCCCGCAGCAGAATTTTTGCGATATGCTGAAGTCGCTGGCATTCCAGGGCGCACGGCGCGGCGGAAAAGCCACAATTCTCAACGCCGTTAAAGCGCTCGAAAATGCGCGCCAGTGGCAGCCGTCCGTGTTTGCACAGGCCATCGACCAGGTGCAGCCTGGTGCGATCTGGATTGATACCAACGAGTGCATCCACGTCGAAGGCGGCGCGGCGACACTAGTCTTGATTGTCGATGCTTATCTGGAAATGACCGGCCAGAAGATTCGCGAGGTGGTCTGATGGAAGGCGTATTCAGCACCGAGCAGGCTGCCGATTACATTGAGGCAAAATCCGGCGGGGCGATCACCCGGCGCGCCGTCATCTGGTACATCCGCGATAAGCGGGGCCGTGACAAGGCCGCGCGCGAGGGTGTGCTCCAGGGCGAGAAGATCGGTCAGAGTCGCGTGTTTACTCAGGCGCAGCTTGACGATTTTATCGCCAAGTATCCGCAGATGTCATCCAAAGAACGAGCCTGGGAAACCCGCCGCCAGAAACAAAAAGAGTGATTAGGTCTATTTAGGAACATCTTGTATAACAAACTTCAAGAAGAATTTATCCTTGAGGGAAAACTGTTTCCAAGCGAAGCATGTATTCATTTCGATTACCGATATAAAACCATCAAGCGATCCAGTGAAGTTCACATTAAGCGTGACACTGTAGAAATCAAGTTCAAGAGAGGGCTAGAAAAAGACGTACCATTTGCTGTGCGATACGCTGTATTAAATGTTGCCGCCGTCCTCGATGGTCAACTCTTGATAAGTGGGCAATCTGTACAGTCCCATTTTGTTCATTCAGCCCTGCGCCGAGGGGAAGGCGAAGCAATTTTTTCCACATGTGAATCTAAAATTCGTGAGATAAGCCAAGATCAACTCTCGACTGGGATAAGTCTCGGCCAAATTGCTGAGGTAATAGTTCCGTTGGCACACGCGTTGCGCGATTATCGTCTGGCACATATCTTGCCTAGAGAGGAAGGTGCTGTATTTTTGTGGCGCTGCCTTGAATCTATTCTATGGTTTATGGCCGACGAAAAAACAAAAAGTGCAGAATCGGCAATTAAATCGGTAGCGGCAAAACTAAATGTTGATCCAGCACTCTTTACATTTGTCAGGGAACAGGTAAATCACCAACAAAAATTCGCGCGTCACGCAAGCCGAAGATATTATGACCGTCTGGCATTTCTTAGAATGGTATCCCAGCATGAGACACCTGTCCTCTTTACTGAAGCTATTGCCTCAAATGATGACCAAACAGTAGACGTTTATCCGGTATCTTTCGATGACGATGAGTGGCTGCGGATGTTAAAGTCGACTTGGCAGATAATCACCCGATTCGTGCCCTATTTAGCGCCGTACATTGTTGGACACGTGATTTTCCCGCCCTGGAAATAGGCGGCAGCGCAATGTGCGTGGGATCGTGAGGCCGAGGGACTGCATTTTATTTAGGTTTATCCAGATCAATCGGACACCACAACACTGGCAATCTTTATATATACCCCGCGCCTGAGTTTTCCCCTGCCAAGAGAAAATCAAAACTCGAATGAATCGGTCTCGAAAATTGACTCTTGCAAGTATGTTCGCATCAGAGATATATTCTAAAAATTCGGCGAGTGGAGAAATAAAAAAAGTGCTGAATAGCACCCGTTTTCGTTTCTAAGGGGTTAGGGTTGGTCAGGATTTTCTATTTGCTTTTTCTCGGCTTCAGCAAGCTTTTTCTTGTCGGATTGCCTCCTTAAGAAAATACCGCCAACAGAAACCGCAGCAGCGGCTAGGATGGCAAATCCTGCTACATCTTTACCGAGAGCGAGTAGCAATGATCCCAATGAGATCATTAACACAACGACTATAAATGTGTAATGGAGTGCAGTCGCCTGACTTTTAATGTCTGCGTTCAGCATCTTCTCGGTCATTTCATGGTCGTGCTTTTGCTCACGCTCGGTAATAGCGAAGATGCGATCACCGCTTCCCGGCATTGCCTTTTCATACTGAGCCAATTGGCGTGGGTTCGGTATTGGGCCGGAAGTCATTTCTATGCGACTATAGATAAACTCCTGGATACCCTGTTGAATTTCTTCTCGCTTTTCTTCAGGCACACCCTCCAAGAGTTCGTCCGGTATTACAACCTCAATGGATTCGGCTTCAATTATATCGCTGTCTTCTTCAGACGGAGGTGGTTCACCCTGTGTAGCCACGTTCCCTCTTTTCGGCGGGCTTGCGCACCACATCGGGGGTTGATTGCTTGCTTTCACCTGCACGCTTAATTTCCCAGCCAACCTGCCTCAGTGCTTTACGCATATAGCGTCCGGTGTTTTCCCAGTCCCGCTTTACTGCCTCATTTTGCCGTTTTTTGCTGTCTTCTTCGCTTTCTGTAATCACTTCCACCGAATACATTCTTTCAAGCGGATCAACTAATCTTGCCGCCCCCGTTATTGGCGATGGTCTTTCAAGGCCTTTAATTTTCGTACTTTCGATTAGTACCTTCTTTAAATGAGCCATTGCACACCTTATTGAATAATGTAAAGCTGGGAGGGAGGAATTGGCTGTTTACAGTCTGTAAACAGATTGTAATTATAGCATAAAAGATAGTACAAAGGTCAGATTGTTGCAACTTTTATCACAATTGTTATAAAAACCATAACAGCGGTTGCCTTTCCTATGCATAACACAAACAAATATGTTGAGTAGTGAGTAGGAAATAGAATGACTTCATGCCGCCACCCATCCACTATGCCGACCCAGCGGGCGCACCACCAACCCGGCACTTTCCAACCGAACCAGGTAGTAACGTGTCATACGCTCACCCTTGTTGATTTCCATTGCGACATGGTACGAATAGACCCGTCTGAATGTCCGCCGCAGCTCGCGCAGCGCCTGTAGAATTGCCAGGTCAACATCGGTAACATTCACGATGCAATTAACTCCTTAACCATGGCCTGCATATTCAAAAATCGCGGCTGCCCGTTGATCCAGATGTCATCGCCAAAGTGCGTCTCTTTCAATGTCATCAGCCGCGGCTGCTCGGCGCTCGGTGTCGGCAGTTCCCGCTTCGAACGGCGCGCTGCCCAGCGCTGGTACATTTCCACATTGCGCAGCGGCGGCGGGATGTAGGGCAGGTCGAGTGCGGCGAACACATCCTTTTCTTCCGGCGTCGGGACGGGCGCGAGATCGCCGAGCCACAATTCGCCCTCGAAAAATTTATAGGCTGCCGGCAGGATGCCCAGGTTGCCATCGTGGTTGCGCACACCCATCTTCGTCACCAGTACCGAATTGGCATCCCCCGGCCCGGTGCGCAGCAGCATCGTGTAACCCCAGCTTCGATCCGGCAGCACTATTAACAGGTCGAGTTTCGCGCCTTTGTAGTACGCCCTCTTATGCCGATCTGCCCACGATTCCGGGTTGCCCTGTGGATTCAGGCGCGGCGTAAAAATTTCATCCTCGCGCAGCCGGTCACAAATCCAGTTGACCGCATTTTGCTTCACCTGGATGAAGCCCTTGCGCCCGCCAGTGGGCAGCGCCTGTTCGTCAGGTTGGCATATAATCTCGATGTCGCCGACCATCTCTTTACCCCTGCGCAGGCTGCCGCCGACGGCGATCCGGGTGCAGTACGGTGCGAGCAGCCGCACCACCTCGACGGCCAGCAGCAGCATCTCCGCATGGGGACGGGGTTCACCGCTGCTCATGGCGATCCGCCTCCAAAACGCTCTGCCAGAAAATTTCCATGTGGCAGTCGGCGCAAATATCGTCGATTAACGCCACCGTCCGCTTGCCGCACATCACGCAGGCCGGTGCGATCTGCTCGTGATAGCCGGTGAATTTCCGGCGATAATATTCACCTTCCCACGAGCGGCTTTCATCATTCAGCCGCATGTAGCGCGGAATATTCGTCTGCGTCTCGATTGCGGCCAACCAGCGCGCATGGGCGATCTGCTCAAGATAGGCCGGGATCAATTCCTTCCAGCTCTCGCCGCCCGGCCCACCAATGGCTACCTCACCCGACTCGCCGTACATACACACCGTAAAACACATCTGGTTGCCCTGATCGAAACCGACTTCCAACACGACACTGAACGGCCATACGCGCGTCGTGTGCAGCGGGAAGAAATTCCAGGGCGGTTTAAATTCATCTGTAGTCGCCATAGCGCACCTCGACCATATTCAACTTCGCTTCAAACCACTCGACCATCCGTGCATACGGCCCCGGCCAACCTTGCCATCCCGAACCCTCCGGCCCATATTGTTCCCGCACCGCCCGGACGACCTCACTTATCGCATTGGCCGTTTCCTGGCTCATTTCTGGATCGCCCAGCACATGCACGGGTTCGTCGTCCACATTCAGCCAGAAGCCGGTATGGCCGCGTTTCTTGCCCATCTAAAACGGCACTCCCGCGCTGACACCCACGTCGCTGGCAATCGCTTTCAAAATGTCATAGGTTGCCGCCGCATCTGCGTGTGCGGTATGAGCAGCCCCCAACATCACGCCCAACTGCGTCGCCGCATCCGCCAGCTTCAGCATTTCAAACCACTGCCGCTTTTCGTTCCAGTTGCCCAGGTACTCGGCGGCGATCACCGCCGCATCAAATACCCCGGCGTTGGTCAGAAGTGGCACACCCGCATTGCTGCATTCCTGATCCAGCGCTCTCACGTCGAAGTTGGCGTTATACGCGACCCACCGTTCCTGATCCAGAATGTCGCGGATGAACGGGTATTGCGCCTTGAAATTCTGCGTTTCCATCAATTGCTCTGGCGTGATCCCGGTGATGTCTGCCGCGCTCAAACCGTCTTTCTGTTTACGCCACAGCTTGTTCGGGTTCATCGGGCAGATCAATTCGTTCATGCGGACTTCGCCGTTCATGTCGATGATCGCCATTGCCACCAGTTCGTCATCGGTTCGCAGGCCGGTCATTTCCACGTCGATGCAAAAAGTGTCATCCCCGCGCGAGATCAGCCAGTTCGCCAGGATACGCGCCCGTTTGCGATACGCCTTCAAATCCGGCTGCCACAACACATCCGGCTCGGCATCCTCCGGCTTGGGCGCGACGGCCTTCACCTCGAACCATTTCCCGTCGGATGTCATCACCACCTGGATCGGGTACTGCGACCATTCCAGCGCCTCGCCAACTTTCAACCCGCTCATCTGGTTGAAATATCCCGCCTCGATAAACAGCGTGGAGCCATCCTTCTTCGGGTCGATGTGCTGGAACACGTTGACCCGCTGGCCGTCTTTGGTGGTGCAGCGCCACATCGGGCTTTTGCTGCCGCTGGTTTCCCCGCGTTCCATGCGGATGATCTCATGCGTAAAAGTGGTCACGTTCATTGCTCCTTATTGAATCCGATGTGTCGCAGAATCTTTTCGTAGGCATCAGCGAACGCTTCTTTGCTCGATCCATCCGGCGGAAAGTGATCGGTACAGACATAATGTTTCTGCCCGTTCACTTCGAGCAGCCGCCAATCTGAGTTCTGGTCAGGCTGCGATTGCTGTTCTTTGCCGCACATGGCGCACGTCATCAACTCGCCCTGGAATTCCTGCGGCGGTACTACTATCCAGGCCTTGCGGCAGTCATGGCATTTCCTGATCCAGTTGCCGGCAGCATCCAGTCGAGTCTGTAAGTGGCGAGAGCCGCAGCGTGGGCATTTTTCTTTCGGCTTATCCGAGGCGTCGAATGTCGATATAATTTTTTGGCTCATCAAATCTTCTCCATCTGCTTGATTTGCTCAACCATTGGCTCGATCTCCAGATCGGGATATGTTGCTTCGAAATGACTGCGCACCGTCGATTTATAGACATACTTCCCTTGCACTAATTTGCGCTGCACCAGCCCTCGTTTTTCGAGGATGACGGGGCGCTGATTCTGGAAGGCGCTGAGTGAATATCCCAAGTAACGGACAAGATCCCGCTCGACGAACGTCATTTCTTCGCGCATGGTCAAGTAAACCAGAACACGCCGATCCCTGAGTTGCATGTCGCGGATAACCTGAATCAGGCTGTCGAATTCACGCTGCTGCTTATTCCTGGCTCGCTGCGTCGCCAGCGGCGAGCGGCCATCCCAAACGTCAGAGGTCGTGTTCAACTGGACATCTGCCCCAGGAACAGCCGGGGGCTTACCAATCGACACCCTTCCCGGCGGAATACCTTTAATCACGTCGGTGATTTGTACCGCCCCCGCGTGGGCGATCACCGCCGCCGACGGCTGCCATTCCGATGAAGGGGCAAGGCATGCCTTGCCCGTCTTCAGCCGCGTAATCTCCGCGTTCGCCGCACCCAGCTTCGCCTGCAAATCGGCGATATAGCTGTCCACATGCGCGTCATGCGCCATACCGATTTCCTGTAGGGGCTTGTCGGCGACATGCCCCTTTGCGGGTGCAGGCTTCAGCAGGTCTTTTAATTCGCGCAGCAGTTCCGCGTCGATGGCCCGCAGCGGCGGTGCAGTGTCCTGGTCGAGCGTCGGTGTATCGCCGACGTGGAAGGTTTCCCGCCGGCACATTTTGACCGGGTGGATAAACTGGGCGCGCCCATCCGTCTTGACCTTCACAATGCATTCCCCAACGCCCAGGTTCATCGCGATCTTTTTCGTTTCGGCTGTCGAATAGGGCAGCATTCCAGCATAAGCCTGCATATCGGCGTAAATTTCTACACCGTGCAAAAACGACAGCCCACATTGGCCCAACACCGTTTTACTCACCTCAGCCGAACGCTGCGTCGAAATGAAAATGCTGAAGCCGAACTTGCGGCCTTCCAACGCGAATTGTTTCATCATCGCCTGCGCCGGAGTCATCTTGCCTTCAGGGATAAAATTCTGCGCTTCCTCCAGCACGATGCCGTAGGGCAGCTTGACCCGCTTATTCAGTTCCCAGATGCGCGCGCAGTACAGCTCGACAAAATCCTGGCGCTCCTGCGGGGTCATATCCAGCATCTCGACCAGCACCGACAGCCGCTTGCTGTGCGAAATCTCGGCGATCTTCTCCGCCATCTCCGGCCCACATTTGATCTGCGACTCTGGCGACTTACCCACCCGCAGCAGTTCATATTGTTCGCACAAGCCCCAGTATTCATCATGCTGATCGAAAATCACCGACGGGATGAACGGCAGCGTCTTTTCCAGGATCAGCGCCAATGTGTTGGTCTTGCCCATGCCGCTCGTCCCCAGGATGGCGACCCGCTGGCCGCTGAAGCTCTGCACCGTCAGCGGTAGTTTGCCCTCTACGTCCAGGTGCAGCACGTCGCTGCTCATCGGGGCCGCTGCTTCCAGGGGGATTATCGGGTTCAACATGATTCAGTCCTTCCGTTTGTATTCAATCTGCAACGCGGGCGACATTAGACAGAGAAGATCGCGGTAGCGGCCACCTGTTTCAAGGTGTCCGCGCTGCTGCTCCATGAGGAGTCGAGCCGTCGTCAATCGAATTGCCCGCTGCGTGACCGATGGACACTTGCCGCTGTCATGCGTTGCCAGAATGCCATAGGTTGCGCCGTACATAGCAAGTGTCCAATCCATCGCCTATCCTTTGTGCATAAAATTTATGCGCTATTCCGGGTTGATATTCTGCCGGATCGACTTCAGCAGTTCGATAGAAGCGTCCAGGGCGCGGGTAGCCTGCGCCCGACTTTCCGCCGTCTGAAAGTCCTTCGTGTACAGTTTTCGCATGGCCGCCGTAATCAGCTCTGGGAAAACGACGATGATGTCAACGGCGCGCTTCTCAGCTTGTTCGCGCTTACGCTGCTCGGCTGCCGGATCATCCTTCGGTGGTGTACCATCCGGCGCTGCGCCATTACCGGCATGGAATTCGCCACCGGATACCGGTTTGTGCTCAGGCAGAGGTGTTGCAATATAAGGTTTACCAATCGCCGCGCAACCTTGCCCGCTGATTGCGTAGAACGCAGCATCGAAATAGGTATTGGTGTAAGCGGTGCGTCCGCGTAATAAGTGTCGCTCGATCAGTTGATTCAATCGGTCAACGCCGGAAGGTGAATCTTTCGCTGCAAACCAGGGTTTTCCGTCTCGCGCGCATTTATGGGCATGTTCCAGCACGGAAATTGCCCAATATTCCAGCGTGGGATCAACAGTCGGCTCGTCGTCTTTATCCGTCGGTGCATCCGGCCTGTCTGTCTCATCCCCGAAAATGGCCTCTTCTTCGCCAAGCATAGCCGCTTCCTGGTCAGGCTCTCCCTCAACCTGATTCGATACCGTGCCATGTGGCACGGTATGCCCGACTTCTGTGACTCGATACCCAACCTCTTCGGCCAGCATCCGCGCCTTCGCAATTTGCAGCGATTCAATAGGCGAAAACTCGGCGACCCTGGTGCGAATAAAACCTTCTTCCCAGTCCAGGTCATCCGCCAGCATCCAGATTTCATCCGGCAGCCGCAGCAGATCGCGATAGCGGCGTAGCATTTCTGGATTCTTCACACCCATCGCATTGACGAGCTGCTCGCCCTTCCCGCGCGGGATGCGATAACGGTTGCCGTCTGAAACCTGGGCGTAATACGCCCGGTCACACGGGAATCCCTCAACCACCTCGTCAAATGTCAGGAAATCTTCATCGCTGATTAAATCCATCAGCAGGATCGCCAACTGCCGCGCCATGCTGATCGCGTTAAGCTGCTCGCGCGCCGTGTTTTCGCTGGCCTGCCGCCATACACTCGACTCTTTGACTTCCCGCGCCGGGATCGTCGTCCAGGCGTTGCTGGACACGCCCAGGAAAATATGCAGCAGGTGAAACGCCAGCCAGCGCCGCTCGCCGGTTTCAATCAAAAATTGATTGCCGACCCGGACGACGGTGATCGGGTTGGTTAATCCGTCGCGGCGGATTTCAGCCGCCAGGTTGACGACGGCCATCAGCGAGCCGCCGATCACCCCCCAGTTGCGTTTGCTGTCCGCGACTTCGCCCGTGTAGACTTCCGCCGGTGAAACTTCTTCACCGGCCAGCACCTGGTTGATGAAGGTTTCGATGTCGTCGAATGTGCGGCCACTCTCCTCGGCGAACAATTCGACCCAGGCCACAAACATGTCCGACAGCGTTTGCGTGTCGCCGTTCCAGTGTTGGCGCACAGTGCTTGGAATTTGGCGGCGCGGCTGCTTCGCATCCGGCACGATCTCGAAGATGCTGACGGGCCGCGCGATCACATTCGGCGACGACGGCGGTGCAGGCGGCGTGGCTGGCGCGCCGAAAATAGCATCCGCTGCCCGTTCATTCACCGACCCTGTAAAATCCGGTTTCGCTTTACTTGCCATAAATCACCGCCTCAAATCCTTGATAGACTCGCACGGCATCTTTGGCCGCGTCCGAACTGGGATCGTAGATGAACACCGGCAGCCGGCTGGCCGCTGCTTTTTGCCACGCCGTCAGATCGCGGATTTCCGGCATGACCCATTCGGCATAGCGGCCTTCCAGCCAGCCTTTCAGTTGGTTCTGGAGCATGTCGCGGCCCCGGAACATCACCGGCATGATCCCCAGGATTTCCGCCACCGGATCGTTGTGGGCTTCAGCGTAGGTTTTGTAGTTTGCATAATTGGCGAGGCTGCGCTTGATCGCGTTGATCGGTTCGGATTGGCACTGCGTTGGGTACACCACGTAATTCGACGCCAGATATAATCCCGCGTGCAGTTCCGATGCCGACGGCGACGTGTCCACGATCACCAGGTCAAAGCGGCCTTCGACTTCTGCCAGCCTGTCGCGTACCGTGTTGGCCGACAAATGCTGCGCGATGTCTTTGCCGCTCGCCTCGTCCGATGGCACAAGAAACAGCGTCCCGCGCGGGTTGCCATAGAACTCGCCCGGAACGCCGCACCATACATCGTCGAATGCCGCGCCGTTGACCAGCAGGTTGTACATCCCCTGGCGCTCCTCCGGCTTCTCAAACGCCACCCGGCACAGCGCCGTGCAGTCACCCTGCATATCGCCATCCAGGAGCAGTACCGAATAGCCCTCGCGCGCCATCCAGCAGGCGAAGTTATAGGCGTTGGTGGTGCAGCCGACACCCCCTTTATTTTTTAGAAACGAGACGACGGTGGTCGCCGCTGTCCGATTTCCCCGCCGCATTTCATTTGTATCAATTAACATGCTATAATCTCCTTATTGGCTCCATGCCACTTAGTAGTTGGAACCGCCCTGGGTGCTATCCGGGGCGGTTTGCGTTTAATACCTCAAAACATTGATTCAATTCGTCCGAGTCGTCATTTTCGTCTTCACCGTAGTGATACGAGACAATTTCAGAGACCCGCCGGAACGCCTTTTCCAAATCCTGAATACGATTGGCCTGTCTCGCAGCGAGGGCTTCGTAATCCTGACCCAGTGCATCGGCAGACACGACGCTTTCAATCGCACCTCTCAGCGCAGCTACTTGCTCCGCTTTCACCGCGTCGATGTGGTCGAGCAGCCGCCCTGCGTCGCGGATCGCGCGCAGCCGTGAAATTTCCTCGTCAGGCTCAGGGTATAATTCCTCTTGGGAAATACGAATATCTTCAAGCTGTTGTTCGCTCAATTTCTTCGATTCTCTCATAGCCGATAAACCCTCACGAGTTCTTCCTGGGCAGTCTCGATCATGAGCTTCAAATCCTTGATCTTCTTTTTGCCCAACGGCTGATTGAGCAAGGTAAACAACTTCCGCCGCATCGCTTCATACCCACACGCGATGGACAGCAGTTCACGCGCGGCAGCCCAGCCCTTAACCGATTCCAGCGGGATGTCGAAATCGCCCAGACCGTCGAATGGGTCGTTCGGCTCCGCGATCTCCAGAACCGTTTTATCGACGACAGGGTTCGCCTCTTGGATCAGTTGATCCATCCTGATTGTTGCCATAACCCTTTCCTCTCTGCGGCAGCTTAGGCCGCTAACTTCAATCGAACTTCTTCTTTCAGGCTGCCCGACAGGATACTCATCGGGAACGCGATATGGACATGTGTGCGCTTGCGGTAGTCATAAGCCCGCCCGATATACTGGCCGCCTTCATAGCGCAGGTGCTTCGTCACCGACAGCTTCCCGCACTGGATCACCACCTGAATCGTCGCCGGGACAACCTCGCCGATCAGACGCACCGTCTTTGACGAACGCGATATAACTTTGGCGATGGCTTCCATCACTGCACCTCTAATCGTTGGAATAAAGGCAAATCGCTTTCGGCGACTGCCACCCGTTTGCATTCCTCGAACAGCAAATCAACTGCCGTCCCCGCCACATTGCTCACGATTCGCCGAACATCGCGATACAGTCGATGCTGAAGCATGTCTCGTGCATACTGGTTCGGCACACCTATAACGTATGTTTCCCCTTCGCTGCGCAGGAATCGCGCCGCTCGCACCCAGGTATCGAAACTGGCTCGGTCAAGCTGGATTTCAAGCTGGGTATAGGCCTTCTTCCAGATCGCGCATTCCGGGGTTTCCGGCTCCGGCGGTGGCTCGAACTTCACAAGCGGCTCGCTTGCATCGTCGCCAGTATGGTCATCCGGCAGGGCTTGTGATGCATCAGGCAGGGCGATCTGCGGCACTTCAATCGGCGCATACTGCCAGTTTTCGCGCAGCGACTCAATCAGCCAGCCCGCCGCATTGTGCTTGGCATTTTGGCGCGCCAGGTTGACCTGCGTCAGTACCCGTTCGCCGCCATACGCCGCGACCATCTGCTGGGCATTTTTGCCATTAACGCCTAAATTTTTCACTTCCTGGATGGCCTGTTGAACAACAACAGATGTTTGAGGGTTTGTTTGAAGGCTTGTTGTTATGGTTTTTTCACCATTCGAGGAAACCATTTTTGCACGTCCGTCAAATGGTTTCTTCATCAACGCGGCCAATTTTTTAATATTGATGCCCAGCGCGCTCGCCAACCGGCGCAGGAATCGGCGCAGGTCGAGTCGATAATGGCGCACGGGCGCAGCCGCCCACCCGCTGATTGTTTTATCGGATTTCACAGCCGCCTGCTTGACCCGGATGACAACCCCGGCCATTTCCAGCGCGCCTTTAGCTTTTGTAAGTTCATTGGTCTTGATGCGTAGCTCGGCCCACCATTCGTCCTCGCTCTTATAGACCCACCCTTCTTTGTTGGTTGCTTTCGGCCACCAGATCAAAAGGCGGTTGAGCATCTGCGCGGCGACGCGGCTGCCGGTCATATCGACGAGCAGTGCTTCGGTGGTCGTCAGGTCGTCGCGCTCCAGGTTCTTGACCAGTGCTTTTAAGCGATCTGATAGGCTGTTCATTGTGTGTCGATCCTGGCGATGGATCGGATGTAAGTAACATCCGCCTCGGCAAGCGCATACCATTCGCCATTGATCTTCCGGGATGCGAATCGTTCGTGAAGCTGCCGTTCAGCCGCAAGCATATTATTTGTCTCAATCAGATGGATGACTTCAATAGAGAAGGGAAGCTGTACACCAAGCATAGAAATGCGGCGTTTTGGAAGCACAGATAGCCCAATTTTGTATTCACCGGGCCGACCTTCGAGCAAATATAGAAAGCCGGGGCCAGTTGGTTGCGCGCGTTTTACTTTACGGCATTTTTCAGGCTTATTGATTCGCTCAAATTCAAGGATGAGGATAAAGCTAGCCGCAGGATGTTGATCCTGAATCAACGCTGTCACGGTTGCCTGCGCACGGAAGTAATTCCCCTCGACGACGACCCCGGATTGCTGATGCCAGCCCCCCGAATACCCGTCACCTAGATAATACTGCACGACGTAGCTCCAGCGAGGCGTACTATCAGCAGACACTTCCTGCTTATCGCTTAAATCAGGCTCGACGGGTTTAAGCCAGCGCGCAAATATGCGCATAAAATGTATGCAGAATTGCCCGATACCGTACTTTGGTCTCAGAATGGCTAAACGGCTTGTCATTTTCTCCAAAAACATTTATAATCCCCTTCAGTTGTAGATACTGTTCCCGACCCAAACCCGTGCTGCCCAACAGAGCGGGTTTTTGATTCCTGTGCTTCCCCCACGCTTACCCTACGCATCTGCAATCTGGTCAGTCCTTTCGTTAATAGATGGCTATTCTTATCCCCTAACGTTATGCTTTCCATCGCGCAGCTTCGGAAAGGTTTTCTTATGCCCACACTTCAGGAAGCTTTTGATCGCTTCGTGCAAGTAGACCGTTCCTCGTTCACCAATAAGCAGTATTCCAATCTCCTCTTGCGGATGGTGAAGGCCATCGGGCCGGTGCGGGATGTCCGGCGTGTCAGTGCCGAAGATGTTGAGGACTGGTTTTATCCGGTCATCAACACCAAGCCGCTGATGCGTTCAACCGCCGCCGAATACCTCCGCGTCGTTCAGCGCTTCTTCAACTTCTGCCAGAAGCGCGGCTACATCAAAACCACCCCGGCAGAAACCCTCCGAGTCCGGCACGACGAAGAGGAACCCCATGAAAGCACGCCCATCCCGCCATCGGATTTGCGAAAAATTGTGGAGTACGCCCGTGTCACCTCGCCCCGCAATTACGCGATCCTGCTTTTCTTCCTTGCCTCTGGCTGCCGAACTGGCGGCATTACCTCGCTTACGATGCCCAACCTTGACCTGGAACGGCAGCGCGCGAAGTTGAAAGAAAAAGGGAGCCGGTGGGTGTACGTGTACTTTGGAGCAGTGACGACGGAAGCGCTCCGCGTCTGGTTGGAGCAGCGGCCAACAGCCTGTGTTGATGAGTACGTCTTCACAACCACCGGGAGACGGAAGGCTAAGGGGTTATCTCGATACGCCTTTCGGGCAATTGTCGAGAGCATTTCACTAAAAGCTTGCGGATATATGTTTCGGCCCCATAAATTGCGCCACAGCCGGGGTCACTCCCTGGCATGGCGTGGTGTGCCGATCACCGCAGCCAGCGGGGTGCTTAACCACAAGAGCATTAAATCGACAGGGTATTACTACCCGAACGATCAAGCGACCACCCAGGCTTTAGTTCGCCGTTACGAACTGGCTGCCCTGGAGGACGCTGAGGCTCTTGAAAAGCTCATCACCCTGGTTTCGTGAAATTTTGAGGGAATACAATAGGTTGTGTAAAATTTAACAAAATTTCACAACAACAGAATCCGTATTCCCCTCAGCCCATCTCACT
>JBDTNB010000036.1:0-50953 GCA_039933955.1 Chloroflexota bacterium | reverse complement strand
CGGTTCGCCGTGAGCGCATGGGACACATTGAACTGGCCGCGCCGGTTGCCCATGTATGGTATACCCGTCGCGTCCCCAGCTATCTTGGTTTGCTGCTGGACATCAGCCGCCGCAACCTGGATCGCGTGCTGTATTTCGCCCAGTACGTCATCACCAATGTCGATGAAGAAGCGCGCCAGAAGGCGCTTTCCCGCATCGAAAAAGAACTGTCGCAAAAAGAATCACTGCTCGGTGGCGACATCGAAGAACAGATGCAGTCCATCCGGGGTGAACGTGATGCGGCGCTGGGACAGTTTGAAGACCGCGCCAAAACCATTCATCAGCACTTCGATGCTGAACTCAGCCGTCTCAGCGACGAAGCGATGCAGCAGGCGCAGGCGGTGCAAAGCCGCGTCGAAGCCCTGATGGGACAGGTTGCCCCGTCAGACATTGACTTCGAAAGTGCCAACACCGTAATCGTCGCCAAAAGCGAACAGGTTACCAATGACAACATCAGCCGCATTCAATCGGCTGTCAACAGTTATTTGAGTGATCTGCAATCCGAAATCGAAGAAATGCGCCAGCTTGAACTGGATCGTCTGGATCGCGAGGCCGACTCGATTTCTGCCGACGCCGCCACGACCATTGACGAGCATCGCTCGGAACTCGATGGTCGCATGACGCAATTCCGGCAGGCTGCAGAAAAAGCCCGCCAGGAACTCACTGACCTGAAGGTTCTGCAATTCCTGCCAGAAACCCGTTACCGCGAACTCAAGAGCCGCTACGGGCAAGTTTTCCACGCCGACATGGGCGCTGAGGCTTTCTATGAAATCCTCAAGACGATGGATATGGATAAGCTGTCGGTGGAATTGTGGCATGAAGTCCGCACCACCCGCTCCAAGCAGCGTAAGAAGAAGGCTACCAAACGCCTGCGCGTCGTCGAAAGCCTGCGCAAGAGCGACAACCGTCCAGAGTGGATGATTATGACCGTTCTACCGGTCATCCCGCCGGATCTGCGCCCGATGGTGCAGTTAGACGGCGGACGTTTTGCAACGAGCGATTTGAATGATCTATATCGCCGTGTCATCAACCGCAACAACCGCCTAAAGCATCTGCTGGAACTCGGCGCGCCGGACGTGATCGTGCGCAACGAGAAGCGTATGTTGCAGGAAGCCGTTGACAGCCTGATTGACAACAGCCAGCGTGGCAAGGCACTCAGCCGCCGGGGTCGCCGTGAACTCAAGTCATTGAGCGATATGCTCAAGGGCAAGAAGGGTCGCTTCCGCCGCAACCTGCTCGGTAAGCGTGTAGACTATTCTGGTCGTTCGGTCATCGTAATCGGGCCGAAACTCAAGCTGCATCAATGCGGCTTGCCCAAGACGATGGCGCTGGAACTCTATCGCCCGTTCGTCATCAGCCGCCTCGTGCGCTACAACTACGCCAGCAACGTCAAAGGTGCGAAGCGTATTATTGAGCGCGAGAAGCCGGAAGTCTGGGAAGTTCTTGAGGAAGTCATCAAGGAACGCCCAGTGCTGCTCAACCGCGCCCCTACCCTGCATCGTCTGGGTATCCAGGCATTTGAGCCGCAGTTGGTCGAAGGCAAAGCCATCCAGATTCATCCGCTGGTCTGCTCGGCTTTCAACGCCGACTTTGACGGCGATCAGATGGCCGTTCACGTTCCATTGAGCGACAAGGCCGTCGAAGAAGCCCGCGCCTTGATGCTGAGCACAAAGAACCTGCTGAAGCCTGCTGACGGTCAACCCGTCGTAGCACCTTCCAAAGACATGGTACTGGGTAACTATTACCTGACGATGGATCCAACTGTAGAAATCATCACCCTGAAGAAGCGTGCTAATGATTTCCGTTCGATCAAGTCGTTGGATGACGGCAAGAACCGCGTGGGCGTCGCTTATCGTTCCAATGGTTACTACTATGCCCAACATCATAATATTCCGGGCATCGTAGATTTCCAGGATGTGGTCGAGACCGATGATTCGGGTCGCCGCAAGGTCACAGAGAAGGCGATTGACCGCACCATCCGCGCCCTGCTTGACAGTGAAGTCGATTGTATGCTGGCGAATGCTTATGAGATGAAAAAGCTCATGAGCAAACGTAAGTTGGATGACAAACTGGAAATCGCCAATCTACTCGAACGGCAGTTGGTCGTCGATATGGATGAAGTCGAGTATCTCTATAACCTCGGCATGGTGGGTTTGCACACGCCGATTCTGCTCGGCAACTACTATGATGATCGCAGCCCGCAGGCTGAACCAGAAATCACCACAATTGGTCGTGCGCTGTTCAACCGCATTCTGCCTGACGAGATGCGTTTCGAACAGAAGACAATGGGCAAGAAGGAATTGCAAGAGCTGGTTGCGAAATCCTATCAGAAAATTGGCGGTGACCGCACCACCGATGTGGTAGATGCAATCAAGAATCTGGGCTTCCGCTACGCGACCATCTCTGGCACAACCATTGCCGTGTCTGACTTGACTATCCCTGAGGAACGCAAAGACATCCTGGCCGGAGCCGAGGTTGTGGTTGAGCGTGCAGAACGCGATTTCCGTCGTGGTCTGCTGACCGAAGAAGAACGTTACCAGATCACGATTGACGAGTGGAACCAGGCTAAAGATCGCCTGCAAGACCTGATTAAGGGTGCGCTCGATCCTTACGGCCCAATCGCAATTATGGCGCTCTCAGGATCGACCAAAGGTGGTTTCGGCCCAATCACGCAGCTTGCCGGTATGCGCGGTCTGATGGCTGATCCGTCTGGCCGCATCATCGACCTGCCCATCCGCAGCCACTTCCGCGAAGGACTGACGGCACTGGAATACTTCATCTCAACGCACGGTGCACGTAAAGGTCTGGCCGATACCGCACTGCGTACCGCCGACGCCGGTTATCTGACCCGCCGTCTGGTCGATGTCGCGCAGGACGTGATCGTGAATCGTATGGATTGCGGCACGGAATCCGGTCAGTGGATCCGCCGCTCCGACGACATCGCCGGACAGACTGTCTACGAACGTATCGTCGGGCGTTGCGCGGCCAGTGACACCTATGACCCCGAAACTGGGGAACTCATTGTCGCCCGCAATGAAATGATTAACGAAGAAGAAGCCGACAAACTGCAAAACAGCAAGATTCCAGCAGTTCACGTACGCAGTCCGATGACCTGCGCTCTCATTCATGGTATCTGCGCCCTGTGCTACGGACGCGATCTGGGACGTGGCGATATGGTTGAAATCGGCGCAGCAGTGGGTATCGTTGCTGCTCAATCCATCGGTGAGCCTGGTACACAGCTAACCCTGCGTACATTCCATACCGGCGGTACGGCGCAGGCGTCCGGCGACATCACCAGCGGTCTCCCGCGCGTTGAAGAATTGTTCGAAGCGCGCAAGAAGCCAAAGGGTGAATCGGTTATCACCGATATTGCGGGTATCGTCCGCCTGAGCAAGCGTGATGGTGTGCGTATTGCAACCGTTATCGACAGCGAAGCTTTCAGCGAGCAGCATGAAATTCCGGTAGGCTGGGATTTGATGGCCGAAGATGAGCAGGCTGTCAAAGAAGGCGACATCATCGCCCAGCAAGCGGGTGGCGAACAGAAAATTGTCGCCAAGATGAACGGCTTAATCCATCTGGAAGGCCATGTTGTCTACATCCGTTATGAACGCCGCCAGGAAGTGGAATATGACATTCCCTCCAACGCGCGCCTCGTGCCGGAAGTATTCGACGGCGCAGAAGTATTCGCGGGCCAGCAGTTGACCGAAGGTGCGAAAAATCCGCACCGCATCCTGCGTATTCTCGGCGGTGAAGCCACGCAGAATTATCTGCTGACCGAAGTGCAGAAGGTGTATCGTAACCAGGGCGTGAACATCAGCGATAAGCATTTTGAGATTATCATCCGCAAGATGCTGTCCAAAGTGCAAATCACCAAGAGCGGCGACAGCCCGATGCTTCCCGGCGAGTTGATTGACCGTCTCAAGCTGTTGGACTTTAACGAAAAACTGCTGGCGCAGGGCAAAGAACCCGCCGCAGGTGCGCCTGTCCTGCTCGGTATCACCAAGTCGGCGCTGAACACCGACAGCTTCCTCTCGGCTTCCAGCTTCCAGCACACCATCAAGGTGCTGGCGGGAGCGGCTATCGAGGGCAAGGTCGATAACCTGTACGGCCTGAAAGAGAACGTGATTATCGGTAAGCTCATCCCGGCAGGCACGGGTTTCCATACCTACCAGGATCGCGAGCTGGTCGCCCCAAACATCACGTTGGAAGCCCAGGGTGCGCTCGACATGGACTCGGAAGGCATGGACGACTCTGACGGCATGGAAGAGATGAACCTGAACGCCTAAGGTTCGCTGTATCACAATAAAAAGGGCATGTCTGCCCATAGCGGACATGCTCTTTTTAATTCTTCGTCCAGTTATCTAAAACCAAAGCAAAAACGCGAGACCTGATCTCGCGTTTTTACTTTTAACATTGGCTCATGTTCAGATTGAGTGAAAAAAGGTCTTTGTAGGGGCGACCCGCTGGGTCGCCCGGACGGAAAATCACTTGTTTTGAACAAGAGCCTTTAACATTTATCGCATAACTTTTGACTATCTTTACCCTGGCCCCGGACACCGCGAATACGACTGCAACTGTTGATTGGGACGCACAGCGTCATAAATCATCCAGTATCCGGCACGTTCACGCGGGTTCAGCGGCGTTATCAGACTGTAGGCCGCCCGTTCATCGCGGTTTTCCACCAAACCAGACAAAACGGCGAAGTTAAGATTCCACAGGATCATCGGCCCCATATAATCGAGGGATTGTCCGATCTGGAAGGCGCGAATGATGTCATTCCCTTGCTGGCATTCATCGACATACGCCATCCAGGGCTGCGGCGGTTCACCGGGGAAGCCTGCCCAGGTCGCCCACCCAAACTCCGTCGCCCACATTTTGCCTTGCGTATCACCGCTTTGTACCATAATGTCGCGGTAATCTTGCACGTTATCCATGAAGAAGAATTTCCGATTATCGTCCCAGCCGCGATCCTGGCTCATATGACAGCAGGTATCATCGGGCGCATTACCCCAACCATACGGGTGAATACCCACATAGGCGTCGGTATATTGCGCCAAACCAGCACTATACATCTGTTTCAGATATTCTCGGTCATCCTGTGAACCATCACTCTGGCCGGTGGGAGCTAAGCCAGCGGTAATGACATACAGCGGGAAATTGCGCGGTGCGTTCGTATCGGTTTTCATCGACTCCGCGTACTGTTTCGCCGCGTTATAAGCCGGAACAAAATACTTCATATAGGACTGACCGTTGAGCGGCAGTCCCTGCCATTCACGCGACAAGTTTGGCTCATTCCATATTTCAACCGCGTCAATTGACGGGCCAACTTCGCGCAGGAAAACATTCAGAAAATCGACCAGCGCCTGTGGATCGTCCGGCGGGCCATCTTCATTCTGGTTGGAACGCGCCCAATTGGGTGCTTTGGCGATGCTGATGAGGATGTCCAAACCGCTGTTAAAGGCCGTTTCCAGATAAATTTCGAGGCGGCGGAAATCTTCGCCAATTTCGCCAGCCGCGTTGGGCTGCAACTGCTTCCATGAAACCTGAACTTTCAGCCATTTCACACCCAGATTGTGAATATCGCCAATTGCATTGTTCCAATCAGTCTGGTTCAATGTGGGATCAAGCTGGATACCCATCATATTAGCATCCAGATTGGGCAGCGCACCCTGCGGTGCGGCAGCCGGAGGGTTAGTCGGCTGGGCGGCTGGCGCTTGTGTAGCCCCAGGCACAGGTGTCGCCGATGGCGGTGGAGGCGGCTGGGTATTGGTTGGACGCGGCGTAGACGTTGGTGGAAGCGTATATCCCGGCGCTATGACAGCTCCTTCAAAAGTCTGAGTCGGGCCAAGGGGTTGGGTCGGCTGCGGAGGCACGGTTTCCGTAGGTACGGCAGTTGCCGATTGCAGACTGGGCGTGTTCTCAGTCGCGGCGACACTCGCCTCAATGGTTGGCACTGCCGTGCTCGCGCTGGCAACCTCGTCATGGGTCGGCGTTATATATACCAGAATGGGCGGCTGTGGCTGGCACGCAACCAGCAGCAGAAAACCGGTCAGCAAAAAAAGCAGGTGGTGGGTGTGGTTTTTAGTCAACATAAGGAGCCATACTACCATAACCTCGGCTAGCTGGCTATGAGAATTCTCTTAGAGTCGGGGAAGCGCAGGTTACAATTTTGTGGTATAATAGAACATACGTTCAGCGTTTGACAGCGGGACACTCAACCCCTAGAATAACAACACACGAGAGAAGCTATGGCTCGAACTACTGAGGAACTTATGGCAAATGGTTCAGTCCGCCAGGTAAACATCGGCCAGGAAATGCGCGATGCCTATCTGGATTATGCAATGAGCGTGATTGTGGCGCGTGCGCTGCCCGACGCGCGTGATGGCTTAAAGCCCGTACATAGGCGCATTTTGTACGCCATGCACGATATGGGCATTCGCGCCGACACCCCCCATAAAAAGAGCGCGCGTATCGTCGGTGAAGTGTTGGGTAAATATCACCCACACGGTGATGCGGCGGTTTACGAGTCGATGGTGCGTTTAGCGCAGGATTTTTCTATGCGTTATCAACTCATCGACGGTCAGGGTAACTTCGGCAGCATTGATGGCGACGGCGCGGCGGCGATGCGTTATACCGAAGCCCGCATGACCGACATCGGCGAAGAATTGCTCACTGATATTGATAAGAATACAGTCGATTTCACTGACAATTTTGATGGCAGTTTGACCGAACCAGCGGTGCTGCCATGCAGCATTCCCAACTTGCTCATCAATGGTTCATCAGGCATCGCCGTCGGCATGTCCACCAACATCCCGCCGCACAATCTGGTTGAAGTCTGCGATGCGCTGGTTTATATCCTCAATAACTGGGCGAGTCTGGATGACATCGGTGTCGAAGACCTGATGAAATTCATCAAGGGGCCGGATTTCCCAACCGGCGGATTAGTCTTCCGCCACATTGATGGATTGAACAATGACGAAGATACCCTGGTATCCGCCTATGCCACCGGGCGCGGCAAAATCACGATGCGCGCCAAAATCCATATCGAAGACATGGGACGTGGCAAGTCCCGTCTCATCATCAGCGAACTCCCCTATCAAACTAACAAATCAGCGCTGATTGAACGAGTCGCGAATCTGGCGCGTGATGGAAAACTCGAAGGTCTGGCCGACATGCGCGACGAATCAGATCGCCAGGGTTTACGGCTGGTGATCGAATTGCAGCGCGGTGTAGAACCTGAGCCAATCCTCGCCAGCCTCTTTAAGCTGACGCCGCTCGAAGAAACTTTCGGCATTATTATGCTGGCATTGGTGGATGGCGAACCTCGCCTGCTGACCTTGAAGCAGTGCTTGAAAGTTTATCTCGATCATCGCCTGGAAGTCATCCGCCGCCGCAGCGAATTCGAACTTAGCCGCGCCCGCGATCGAGCGCACATCCTCGAAGGGTTGCTCAAGGCGCTCGACATGCTCGATCAGGTGATCGCGACGATCCGCAAATCGCAAACCGCAGAAACTGCTCGCGCCAATCTGATTAAACTGCTTAGCATCGACGAGGTTCAGGCGCAGGCCATCCTCGACATGCAGTTGCGCCGTCTGGCTGCCCTGGAGCGCAAAAAGATTGAGGATGAATACAAAGAGAAGATGAGCCTCATCCACTATCTGGAAGGATTGCTGCAAAGTCCTCAGAAAATGCGTGAGGTCATCATCGAAGAGCTGGTTACGGTCAAACAGGCATATGGAGACCGCCGCCGCACGATTATCGCCGACGGAACCGCCGCCAGCGCGGTTGCTGGATCGCTCGTCATGCCCTCCGAAGAAACCTGGGTGACGATAACCATTTCCGGCAAAATGGGGCGTAGTTTCGAATTTGTTGCTCCCAAAGTCACGACTGAGCAAAAAGACCCGCCGCGTTTCATGCTCGACTGCAATACCGTTCAGATTGTCTATATGTTCACCGCCGACGGGCAGTGCGCTACCCTGCCGGTTCACCAGTTACCACAGGTACACGAACCGCCTGAAGGGACACATTTCAGTAGTTTGTGTGCTTTGCCGGAGACCGCCGAAATTACCGCTGTTGTTGCATTACCGCCCGATCTGGAAACCGGCTATCTGTTCCTCGCGACCCAAAATGCCGAAGTCAAGCGCCTGCGTATCGAAGATATACCGGGCATGAGAGCCGAAGCCTTTACCGTTATGAACGTCGAAAAATCGGATCGTCTCGGCTGGGTGATGGCGACCTCTGGCGAAAACGAAATTATTCTCGTGACGGCACAAGGACAGGCCATACGCTTCAGCGAAAATGATGTCCGACCAACCGGCCTGCCCGCAGGTGGTATGCGCGGCATCAAATTAGGCGAAGGCTCAGATCATATCATCGGCACAATGATTGCGGTTGAAAACCAATATGTCTGGTCAATCACCGATGACGGCATCGGCAAAATATCACCAGTTAGTGAGTTCCCAGCGCAGGGTCGTGCGGGCAGCGGAGTCATCGCCATGCGCTTGCCAAAAGGCAGCACAGAGCTTGCAGCCGCAACTATTGGCCGCCAGGATGACAACATCGTGGCGCTGACCAGCAAAGGCAAAGCCTATTACATGCGACTCGGACGCGCGATACAGATTCCGCGTGGCAGACCGGGCGGCGACATCCTCATCTCAGTTCCGGAGAAGCAGCGGGTGGTGGCAGTTGCCAACTACCAACCGCGCATCAATGAACCCGAACCGAACGGAAATGGTGAATAAATCTGGCTGAAAATAAAAACAGCCCCGATAAATTATCGGGACTGTTTTTATTTTCGCTCTGGGAACGCTCCCAGTTTATGATCGTTCGTAGCGCGAACGGATTTTCAGGATAAGTTCCTGGGTTTCCTTCGATGGTGGCACACCCAGATTACGGTCTAATTCATCCTCAAGCCGCTGATAGGTCACAATCGCATCATCAATCATCTGCATATCCGCGTACAAGTTCATGATGCTCCGGGCAATATCTTCACGCTGCGGATTCGTGACCGACGCGCGCACATATAATCCCAGCGCTTCCGGTTCTTGACCGCGTATTTCCAGTGCTTTCGCCAAAGATGCCAGGGCCTCGCCATAGGTGATAAGCAGTTCATCGCGGCGATTTCTCACCCAGCCCATATCCATAGAGGTCAGGAAATTTCCCTGATACAGTGAGATGGCATTCGTCAGAAACCGAATTGCTTTTTCCGATGGTGCGACTGCGCTGTCCGTAATCATCTCCGAAAACAAGGCGGTGTCATAACTGAGTTGAATATCCGACGAAATGCGGTAGAAACCCGACCAGTAAAGCGTCAAATCCACGCCTAAAACTTCGCTGATCTTCCGCTTGGTCACGTGGAAAACATTGGTCGCTTCACGAGAATTCAGATTGGGCCAGAAGGTGTCGAAAATTTCACTGCGCGTGGTCATACCTCGATCTATCAGGTAGAAAAACAGCGCGCGCGGCAAAGTGCCGTCCCAGTTATCAACCACATGACCATTGAGTATCACACGTCCGCTGCCAAGCGAGCACACTTCGAGGAATACTTTTTCCCGGTTAAGCTGTGCATAGTCCACCAGCATGAGCGCTGGTTCAGACGGAACAAACCGAGTTTGCGCGCGCAGTCCTGCATTTTGGTAAACAAATTTGGGAACACTGCGTGTAAAAATAATCATCTTGCCAACGGCTAGATTCGGCAGCATGGCTTCTAAATATTCGTTGAAGGCTGCTGGTTCAGCGCGATCACATTCATCTAAAATCAATGTTTCAACGCCTGATAGTGTCTCGCTCTCGGACTGGCTAAGCAGAGCCGAATCCGTCTGATCAAAGAGATTCTGAGAATTAAGCTCGATACCGTCAAACCGTACATACACGGCAGCGGGTTCGCCAAGATAATACTCCAGAACGCGATGTTGGGCTGCATACCCTGGATGCATAATCACCAGACGAAGATCATCATCGGTTTCACTCAACTGCCGAATGGCGATAGCATGTGCTAAATCAATCATATCGTAATCCTATCTAGCTGCCCCAAGCCGATCAGGAAACACGGAACAATAGTGTCGAATAAAACTTAATAGTTGTTATAAAAAGTGTATTATAATCCAACAATTATTACTTTGCAAATGATTACAAACATAATTGCGAATGATTGCAAATAACGCCTCTTCAGTAATGAGGTTAAGATGACGGCTCAGGACATGCTGCGCCGTCGTGCTTCGATCACATTCTGGATGCGTTCCATCTTGTTAAGAATGCGCGTCAACTGCTGGAAGTTAGCGATTTCCATTGTAACCTGAATGGTCGCGATGTTTTGGCGTGTCGTGACACCCACCCTGGACATACTAACTTTTTCATCAGCGATAACCGTGCTGATATCGCGCAGTAAGCCGTCGCGATCATAGGCGATGATTTCTAGAGGAACCGCATATTTCTGTTCCGTCGGCAGGTGTCCCCACGACACCTCGACAAGCCGCTCAGGTTCGCTGTGGGATTGGATGTTAGTACAGTCTTTGCGGTGGACAGTGACACCCCGTCCGCGCGTGATGTAACCAACAATATCGTCCCCATGCATTGGGTTGCAGCACTGCGCCAGTGTGACCAGCATCCCCCCCATACCCATGATATTGATGCCATTGGTATCAAGCTGCACCTGCGACGGAACCGGCTTAGACTCGCCGCTTTCAATCATCGTCTCCACTAAAGATTTTTGCTGACTCTGACGTTCACTTTCCAACACTTTGTTGGCAATTTGCGCGCCGTTGATGTCCCCTGCCCCAACTGCTGCCAGGAAATCATCCAATTTGTCGTAATGGAAAAGTTGGGCCACGGAATCATATGAGGTATGTTCTACACTCAACCGTTTGAGTTCGTGTTCAATGACTTCTCGCCCGGAGCTGATATGCTTCTCTCGATCCAACTTACGGAACCAGGCACGAATTTTGTCGCGAGCGCGGGCAGTCTTTACATAACCCAGATCAGGGTTGAGCCAGTCCAGGCTTGGCCCACCACGCTTCGAGATGAGAATTTCAATCTGGTCACCCGTCTGCAAGTTGTAACTCAGGTTGACCAAGCGCCCCTGCACTTTTGCGCCGCGACAGCGATGACCGACATCCGTATGAATGTGATAAGCAAAATCAATCGGAGTCGCCCCGGCAGTCAAATCGACAATATCACCTTTTGGCGTGAAGACATACACCCGATCCTGGAATACTTCGGCCTTCATCGTATCAACGAAGGTCTCGGCGTCTTCCATATCTGGGCCGAATTCCATCAAGCGGCGCAGGTAGCTTAAACGCTGTTCAAACGCCTCGTCACGGGAGTGCTTGTTACCCTCTTTGTAACGCCAGTGTGCGGCAATACCATATTCGGCGTCTTCGTGCATCTGCCAGGTACGAATCTGGACTTCTACCGTTTTACCGTGATTATCAACGACTGCGGTATGCAGGCTGCGATAAAAATTATCCTTCGGTGCAGCGATATAATCGTCAAATTCGCCCGGAATTGGACGCCACAGGTTGTGGACAATGCCGAGCACCTGATAACATTGGATGACATCATCGACAATGACCCGTACCGCGCGCACATCATAAATCTGCGCCAGCGGCACTTTCTTACGATCCATTTTCTTGTAGATGCTGTAAATATGTTTTGGACGCCCACTGATGGTCACTTTACCCAGGCTGTGTCCAGCTAGAGATTCCCTCAGCGCTTTGATGATGCCTGCCATATAGGCTTCGCGATCAGCACGACGCTCATCCAGATTGTTGGCAATGGACTTGTAGGCTTCCGGCTCCAGATAACGAAAACTTAAGTCTTCGAGTTCCCACTTGAGTTGCCAGATGCCGAGACGATTTGCCAGCGGCGCAAAAATATCAAGGGTCTCCTGGGCTTTTTGGCGCTGTTTCTCGGCGGGCATGTAGGCCAGCGTCCGCATGTTATGAAGCCGGTCAGCCAGTTTGACCAGCACTACCCGTACATCATCGCCCATCGCCAGCAGCATTTTCCGGAAATATTCAAGTTCCTTATCGGCGGCCTTCCCACGTTTGCTGCTATCCACTTTGAGCGGCAAATTTTTCAGCTTGCTCACACCATCCACGATAGTCGCGATACTGCTGCCAAATTCCTCTCGGATTTCGTCCAGCGTCACATCGGTATCTTCGACCAGATCATGCATGAGTGCAGCCGCAATCGCTTCAGGGTCAAGTTTCATTTCCGCCAGAATGTGTGCCACTGCCACACAATGCGTGAAATACGGTTCACCGGACTTACGGAACTGCCCAGCATGAGCCGCTTCCGCCTTATCATAGGCACGCTCAATCAGCTCGCGATCAGTTTGCGACAAATCCGGGAGATAATTTAGAAGAGATTGGTAATTCATCACGGCGAGTTGTTGCATAGCGTAACTCTGCCATCCTCAAGTTAAATCTATCGAGCACTTGCATAATAATTGTTTAATTATAGGCGATGCGCTCAAAAATAAACACATATTTGCGCACAATAGTTCGCGCTGCTGACTTGTAGGATGATCCATTTTTAATCATAATGTTAGACGCAATATGAACGCAGAATCTGCCTTACTAAAGAAAGAGTTGGATGTGACTTCCGTTACCTCGATTGAAACTAGGCTCTATGCACTTGATGAACAACTCAGTGCGGCCTCAAAAAAGAAAGTTCCTGAAAAAGACTGGCTCAATCTGTTCCACGAGGTCTGCACCGCCTTTCGCAGCGCATCCCCCGAAGCGCGCGTGGATATTCAAATTGTCTTTGAAGACCGCCACGCCCTGCTCGACCTGTTTACGCAGTATCTCACCCGCATGGCGCAAACCGCCGCGCAAACCGCGAAACAAGGCAGCCTTGATAAAACTATAAAACTGCTGGAAGAAGCCGCTCTCGCCGACGCCATCATTGATGGCCGAGGCAGCATGGTTGACGTACAGCGCGCGCAAAAACAACTCATGAGCGCCACCAACGAAGTTCGCTTCGATATGAACCGTTTCCTTAAGAAGTTTGAAACCTCAGCCGATACCTATGTGCTGCGTTCCTACCAGCTTCAAAAAGCTAATCAGCAAAAGCAGGCCATCCAGGTATTAGGGCGTGCAATTCAGCTCAATCCTGCTTTACACAAAAACGAGAAGATTGCGCGTTTTGCCGCCGAATTAACTGGCGAATCGCCGCGCAATGCCCTCATGACTCTGGAAGATTCGTTCCTCCGTAACCGTTTTATCGAAGAATGGGAGAATCCCGACCTGCCAAAAGGGGCGCGCAAGCTTCCACCGCCTAAGCCGCAACCAAAAGCGATTACCGTTGGCGTCATAATTCAGATCATCATTGGGCTGATTAGCTTTGGCATCGCATCCTACCTGTGGTATCGCCAGTGTCGCAAAATATTCATCTATGCTGAGCCTGAACGCAATTTGTTCCTGCTATATATGTATCTCTTTGTCGGCGGTGGGATTGTCTTACTTGGCGGATCCATTATTTACCGGCGGCTAACGATCTACAGACTGCTTGGCCGGTATTTTAGTGACACGCGCTTTGACATACGCTTCAATACTGCCAGCGCAATTGTTGCCAGCCTGACAAGCATCCTTTCGGGATCTATTATCATTGGAGGTGGAGTAAGGGGTCTGCATTGGATCAATTCATTTGGCTCCCTGAATGTGCTGCTGACTCCACGTTATGGCTTTTCGCTGGGGCTAGGCATGAGCGGCTTCTCACTAATTATCAGCCTTGTCCTGACAATTGTCACGCATGGTAAATGATCAAAGGCTGTTCTGCGTACCCCACAGCCAAATGTCCGGCTATAATAAGCACCCAATCACATAAAAGGTAAAATCCGTAGTGGCAAATCTTCTCAACGTAGATCAGGCACTAGAACAGATACTAAATAATTTTGACCGGCTTGCATCAGAGACCTCTGACATCCTGGACGCGCTTGGGCGCGTCATCGCCGACGATATTGTTGCCGAAACCAACGTCCCGCCCTTCCCCAATTCGAGTATGGATGGATTTGCGGTTCGCGCACAGGATATTCAGGTTGCCACCCAAGATAAACCTACATCGTTGAAAATAACCATGGACATCCCTGCCGGGACATCTCCCAGCGGCGTGCTCAAACCCGGAGAAGCCGCCCGAATCATGACCGGCGCGCCCATGCCAGAGGGAGCCGATTCGGTGCTCCCAGTGGAAGATACCGACGCAAAATGGACTCCCGGAGACAATTCCCTCCTACCTGAGCAGGTCGCGGTTTTTCGGAGTATCAAAACGGGCGATTACGTGCGCCCCTTGGGTGAAGACATCCGCGTTGGGCAAAAAATAATCAGTGCCGGCACCGTTCTACGCGCAGAGGAAATCGGCGTCCTTGCCGTCCTGGGACGTCCGCGTGTATTTGTCACTCGTCAACCGCGCATTGCCATCCTGTCCACAGGTGATGAACTCATTGAAATCGATGCGCCATCACAGTCAGGCAAAATCCGTGACAGCAATAGCTATGCGCTGGCGGCGTTGGTCACAACTTACGGCGGCATTCCTCTGCGGATCCCGATTGCGCGGGATACTATTGCAGATGTCCGCGGCCGTTTCCGGGAAGCGCTAAACCAAAAACCGGACATCATTCTAAGTTCGGCAGGCGTGTCCGTCGGTGCATTTGATGTCGTCCGAACGGTGATTGACGAATTGGGCGAAGTTGATTTCTGGCGCATTAATCTGCGTCCGGGCAAGCCGTTGGCTTTCGGTCAGGTTGGCGGCATACCTTTTTTCGGATTACCTGGCAATCCCGTCTCCGCGATGGTCACTTTCGACATCTTCGTGCGCCCAGCACTGCTCAGACTTGGAGGCCGCGCGGACAATGCGCGGATTACTTCGGCCATCATCGCAGAAGATCTGCGCTCGGATGGCCGCCGCAGCTATCTGCGCGTCCGGTTGTCGCGGGAAAACGGTCATTTGGTCGCCCATCTGACAGGCACACAAAGCTCTGGCGCGCTCACGTCAATGGCCACAGCAGATGGCCTGCTCATCGTCCCGGAAGATGTGACCCATGCGGCGGCAGGCACAGAATTTAATGTGCGCCTGCTCCGTGATATTCAATAAGTTCTATAAGTCTTTCTAATCAGAACGGCCTTTTGTTTGAGATTTTGAGGGAAAACATGACCATCGTCGATTCAGCCCAACCAACCGCGGAAACCAAACCAACGCGGGATTTGTTACGCGCCCTCTCGCTCATACTGGTCATCGTCGGTCTGGCGATTTCGGGGTACTTGAGTTATGTCAAATTAACTGAAGTGCCCATCGTATGTGTTGCCAATAGTGAGGTTTTTAACTGCGAAGTCGTACAGAACAGCGCCTATTCGCGCATTGCGGGCATTCCAGTGGCCTGGTTCGGCTTCGCTGTATATGTCGTCCTGTTTGGGCTATTATTGCTGGAAAACCGCATCGAGTTTTTGAGGCAAAACGGGATACTGGTGATGTTCGGCATCACTATTTTCGCATGGCTGTACTCCATGTATCTTGTCTATCTGCAATTTTTCGTGCTCAAAGCGCTTTGCCCCTGGTGTTTGGGTCACGAAGCAACTATGACATTGATCTTCATTGTGGCCTGTCTGCGGCTGCGCAAAACCCTCTCACCGTAGGCCAGTATCTTGAATCAAACAGGGACATTTCGATAAAATGTCCCTGTTACAAATTCTTTGCATTCCCTAAAGAGAAAGTCGCTAGCTGTTGGAGTGATCGCGGAGCGTACGGGCGATAATATCGTCCTGTTCGCGGCGCTGCTGCTTATCGCGCTTATCACGTTCACGCTTGTCGCGGCGGTCACGCGATGTTTCTTTGCTGTCCATCGCTTCGCGCAGTGCCAGTTCCATAGCGGTAGGGATGTTCGCGTCTTCTTCTTCGTCCTGCGGCATCACAACCGGTTCTTCAGCGGCTTTCAGGCTTAGGTCAATCTTGCGACCTTTGCGGTCAATCTTGATGATCCGTGCCTGGACAACTTCGCCAACCTTCGCTACGTCCGAAGCTGAACCAACATAGTTATCGGACAGTTCAGACACATGGATCATCCCTGGACGTTCCGCGCCGATGTCCACGAACGCGCCAAAATTCTCGACGCGCACGATTTTCCCGGACACGATACTGCCTTCTCGCAGATCGTCCCAGGTAACGTCCGGCGGCTTGACCAGCGACAGCGCCACTCGTCCGGCAGCCGGATCAACTTTCATCACATATACCGTGATTTCATCGCCGACCTTTACAACATCCTCGACATTGCGGACATTGGGCTTGCCAAGCTGCGAGATATGGAGCAAGGCATCCTGGCCGATGCCAATATCCACGAACGCGCCAAACAATTCAAGCCGCTTTACCGTACCGCGCAATTCCATTTTCGGTGCCAAATCACCTAGTGATTTTGGCGCATTTGTATTTGTTTCTTCGCTCATAACCTGCCCTGCTCCTTGACTACCTTTCCTTAGGGAATACTTTAACGGCTAATGATCCTAGCCGACTTATACCTCAACTGCGAATGTTCTGACGGATACTATGAAGCAGGCGTTGCCTCTGGTGTAGCCTCTTCGGTGGACTCCGCCGTCGGGACTGGCGTGATCGCAAAATTAGCACCTTCAGCGTCCGGCGCATACGCAGCGAATGTGTCGTAACCCTTCCAGGCATATAAGCTGCTTTGCTGCAAAATCGTATCCATGCTTTCTTTACCCAGATAATACGCGCCCACGACTTCGCTGGTATCGCTCAGCTTGCCATCTTTTGCGCCCGCGACAAACACGAACACGACCAGTCCCTGATCGGGATAAAACAGATTCATGATCGCCTGTTCATCATTACCCGCCGTACCCACGACATAAGCGGGTTCGCCGCGTGTGTCAATCAACTCTTTCAGGGTGTGATCCGGCGCAAGTTGCAGCAAAATCCAGTTAACTGATTGACCATCGGTGGTCACGATCTGGCAGCAGTCATCACCGCCTTTTTCTTTCCACATCGCCCCGATAGCTGACCCGCTTTCAGCATTCTGTGTAGTCGGTTTTTCATAATTAGCGGTATCTTCAATGATCGTCAGCGCGTCACTCCACTTGGTTGTACCGGGAGTGATTCCATTCCAGCAGGGCGTGATACAATTTTCATCAATCGTGAAAAGGCTGTCATCACGGAGAAATTTTTCATTCCGCAGGTTCGGGGGGGTACAAGCAGCAGCAAACAACACCAGGGCGAGGATCCCCGGCAGTAATAAGCGAAACTTCATCGTCTTTTCCATTCGAATGTACAAGGCTGCCAATAAGAGATTACACGATTCAGGGGCAAACCATATGGAATGCCCCAGTATTGTACCGCGTTTTTGGCCTAATTCAACCGCAAGGTTAGGGTGTAGTCACCAGAGGTTACGCCATAAAGGCCGCCAAAATGTGTGGCAATAATAATGTATCGTCCGTCTTCTGGCAAGGTAAATTCGTTGATAACCGAATCAGTGGTCTCGCCGCTGGCATCATCGTTCTGGGCAGCTTGTGTACCGTTCGGGTCTAGCAAGAACAATACAGTATCCAATGTTCCGTTGCGTCCCTGCATCCCAATCGTTGCCACCTGCCCTGCCTGACCGTCGAATACATACAGGTCGAACTTCTTGTTCTGCCGTATACTCCCATTGACCGATTGATTGTTGGTCAAAACCTGCGCCGTCTCAATTTGCGAAGTGTAATCCAAAGTGCTCGAATCCGGCGCTTTGAGCGTGCCGAAAATGCCGCCATCACCCGCTGTGATCGCACCGTTGGTATCAATCGAGTAGCTGGTCACAAAGCGTTCATCCAGGAAAATCTGCTGCGTTTTGGACAGCACCAATTGGCCGTTCGCCACGACATTCAGCGTGAACACAACGGGACGAGTATCGTTACATTGATTCTGATACTGCACTTCAATCTCATACGGCCCCGCATTGGGCAAACGACCTTCCGGCCAATAAATATATGAGACTGGGCTGGCGCTCGTATTAGCGCATTTCACATTGTTGGATGCTGCCAAACGTCCGCCGCTGGGGATTTGCGGCTTATCCACAAACACCGTGTCGCCTTGCGGATCGCGGACGAGCAGACGCAAATCGGCGGCAGTGCTCCATTGCAAACTGACCTGCACCGAACCGGCAGGCAAATTCGGCAGCAAAGGCAGTTGAGCCGTCTGATTATTGGTCGTATCACTTAGCGCGCCTGTAACCGTAAGTGTATAACCACCCTCTGTGCCGCCAATATCCTGCCCGTAGCGCGTCGCGACAATCTTGTATTCACCCGGCAATATGAGCGACAAATTGGTCACCGCCGAATTGGTGACACCCTGCGCGGCATCATCATTCATACTTACGGAATTTCCGTTAGGATCGACCAGCATTAGCAGTGTATCCAGACTGCCGGAAGTCGCGTTCATCTGTACCGACACGACATCATTGGCTACACCTGTGAATGAATACACCTGATACGGCTGTTCGCTGGTGATAACCCCGCTCACCGCAGTATCCCGCGCAATCGGGGTTGCATTATCGAGTTTCACACTTGCCAACGCTGGCGGATCAACTTTTAGGCCGCTCGATCCAGATTTGACACTGCCATCTTCGTTAACGACGACACTCGCAATAAATACTTCGTTAGGCCGCAGCGTTCCCTGGAAAGCTGGAACCGCCGTGCCATCGACGGTGACATTGACGCCGAATGAAACCGAATCAGTTGTCGGGCAGGCGTCCAATGGCTGGTAATAAACCAGGATTTCATAGCTGCCAGTGGGTACAACGCCCGCAGGCCATGTCGCCTGCTCTGTCGGCGCATTGCTCGACAACGCATTACACACACTGTTCACATTCGTGCCAAATACCCCGCCGCTGTTGACGCTGGGCGTCGCAAACCGCAGGCTGCCACCCACCGGGTCGCGCACTTCCAGATCAAGATTGGCCGTCGAACTCCATTGGAGCGCAACCTGAATGCCAGTAGCTGTCAGCAGATCAACCGGCTCGGTAAAGGTCACGCCCGACGCGGCGGAAGCCACCGCTGCCGAAAGTTCAAAATTCACGGTTGCATCGGTCAGGCTGTCTACTGCGACCACGTTCACATAATAAGTTCCGTCAGCCGGAAGCGTATAGGACTTTGTGAGTGATCCGCTCACCGCAGCCCCACCTGCATTTGCCGCAGGAGCAAGCGGCGCGCCCGTCACATCCGTGATGACGACATCTAATCCAAATCCATTGCCTTCACTGACTATAAACGAAACCGATTGTTCCGCCGTACCCACATAGGTATAAACCTGGATGGGATTTGCGGTGTTCAGTGTTCCATTGACTGCTACACCTGGTGTCAAAATGCGGTTGGCGGCATCCTGAGCCACCACTACCGACAAACTAACCAGCACCAGTCCCAAAATGACCAGACTCTGTAAAGCGTTTTTCATCAATCGAGAGGACATATTACGTCCCTCCTGTTCAAATTTCAACCAAGCCGCAAAAGTGTAGCCAATTCTTGTGGCCGATGCTATGACCGCAACTCAACGTTTACCCAACGCTATCAACCTGGCGTTGGCGACTCGGTGGGCTGCGCTGTCGCGGGTGTGAGCGGCGTGAGGTCGGCAAAACTGGTCATACCTTCGGAAACATCCACAATTTTTGAGACGCGCTGCCCATCTATGTTCGATACGACTTCGTAGCGTCCCACTGGAATATCACCCATAACAAAATTTTCCTGCCACAGCGGATCTTCCTTCACATCCGATCCGTTGTCGAGATACACATATGAGGTGGTCGATTGCACCACAAGACCATTTTTCCGATCAATCACCGTAACAGTCTGGTCTTGCAGCAAATCGCCGCGCGCACTCGTCACCCGCCCCGCGACCACCCCTGTGTTGACATACGAAACCATCCACAACAGCGGATTATAAGTTGTCCCGTAAGTATTTTTGCCCACGCGGATTTCAAAATGAACGTGCGGCCCGCTGACACGCCCCGTATTCCCAACCAAACCGATGGCGTCGCCCATATTGACATATTGGCCTGCTGTGACCAACACTGCCGAAAGATGCGCGTATAGGGTATACAGCGGCTGTCCGCGATACCCAAAATCATGCTGGATCACGACCACGTTACCATAGCTTGGTGAGCTTTGGAAAATTTCACCCTCGGTACGCAACCCATCGGCTGCCCAGATGACCGTCCCCGACCCCGCCGCACGCACCGTTTGTCCAATCGGATTCGGCATGTCGATACCATGATGAACACGCCAGGGATCGTCTTTTTGTGGCCCGTCCGAGCCAAATGAATAAGAATACAGCTCATAGTTGGTGGCATTAGAATCGACTGGACGTGCAAACCAATAATGGTCGCGCCCCAGTGGATCGCGGGAAATCGGCGGCACGAGCGGCGGCGGCTGCCATTGTGCAGCAGGCCGGGTAACAAATTGCTCCGTAACCGGGATGTCGGTAGTGATGGCCTTAGGCGTTGGTGCAAGCCGTGTCGGCGTGACAATCGCATTGAGGGTTGGCCCCAGATCGCTGCTCACCTGATTCGGGCCAATCGGGACAACATTGCTGTCTCCGCTGATGGGCACAGTCGGCGCGACAAACGGGGCGGTAGGCAGCGCGATGGTCGGCAGAGGTGTGCTGTTGCTGCCAAAACCATCGCGTAAAATTTCCTGCCATGCATTCGGATCGTCGGTTGGCACAACCTCAGTCGGGATAATGGTTTTTAGCGCCGGGGTTGGTCGCGCATTCATCCAAACGATAAACCCAAACCCGCCCAATACAATCACGATCAGGAAAAATGCCGGGATGCCACTGCTCGGTCTGCTCATAAATCTTCTCTTAAGATTGTGGTGTTACTTGCGGGACAGGTGTCGCTGTCGGCGCGAATCCACCCAATTGGTCGTTGGTATAAAGTTCGCGCATGGCATCATACCACGACAGACCATCCGCCTTGCGGAACAACCAGTAATTTGCGGCATTGATATTGCGACGCCAATCAGTTCCGGCTGGCATCCAATCCCAACCATAATCCCACGCCAACTCCGTAAAATCCACGTAATAACCGCCCGGAACGGTTGTCTTGAGCTTTCCACCCTGGTCGTAGGCCGCCACATCACCCGAATCCCGGCTCAACATGTCCCAGGGCATACGCCGCAGCGGCTCACCCAATTGACCGTTTTGCGCGTCATCCGAAACGCGGATATACAAATGCCAGTAGGTATCAACTCCCAGGTCTTCGCGCACCATTTCCAGACGCGCCGGGAAACCCAGGTTCAGGTTGCGGTCTACAGCGAACGCCCGCCCGGTCATCAACCAGTTACGGCGTTCTTCTCCGGGCTGCGGGGGTCGATCCAATCCCCAGAAGGCATCCTCAAGTTTGCCCATAAAATCCCAGCCCAGGGCTTCGGCGGCTTGGCGACGCAAGGCATTAAACGAATCGTTTACCCGATCACTCAAATAGACATTCGGCGCGGTTACATCGGGTAAGGCTTGTAAGCGCCACAAACCATCTGTACCGAGGGTTTCCTGCTCAATATATAGGTTTTGCGCTACGCCTAGTCCCAGGCCGCCGGAATTCACCAATGCACTCGGCAGCGGCGTCCCCGTCCAGACCGGACTGGAAGCTGACTGCTGGACACCAATTACGAGCGTCGATACGCCATTTTGGGCGAACGGCGCGGCGACCAATTGCGTACCTTCAATCGAATCGACGGCGAACATCAGACTTCCACCGTTGGGCGACCAGGTTGGCTCACGACCTTGTTCCAGGACTTGAGCCGCCGCCTGCGGATCTGTCGACGGCTTGACGAACACCTTGTCTTTGCCCTGATCGAGTGCGCTGAACGACAGCAGTGTGCCGTCTGGACTCCAGGCTGGATAGTCTTCCTGGCGGTCAGGGGTATTGGTCAGATCAACAGCATCTGAGTCTTTCGGGTTATCGAGCGAGAAAATATAAATATCCTGGTTGCCATCGCGCCAGGATACAAACGCAATCCGCCGACCATCTGGCGACCATGCCGGTGAAAAATCGGGGGCAGAATTATCCGTAATGCGTTGGGCAGGTTGTGACCCATCCACTGGCACAACATAAATATCCAGATTGTTGCCCTGGTAGCTCTCGTACACCAGCCATTTACCGTCCGGACTCCAACTCGGCGCACCCTGGAAAGACAAATCGTAGGTCATGCGTGTAGTCTGACCAGTCAGCAAATCGTAAATGTAAACTTCCCAGTTGCCGTCTTGCCGCGAGGCATACGCTAATTTTGTGCCATCCGGCGACCAGGACGGATCGCGGTCATCCGCAGGGCTGTTCGTCAAACGGATGGGTGCGCGCGTGCCGATTCCAACTGCCCAGATGTCATCCTGTCCGCGTTCACGCACGGTATAGGCGATCGTGCCGCGCGCTTCCAGTACCGTTGGCAATAGGGTCGAGGTTGGAACAGGCGTACTTAACAACACGGATTGCGGTGTAGATGCAGCCTGATCCGTCGATTGGACAAAACTGAAATTGGTGTTGTTCGGGTCGGGAACAGAGGGTGGGCCTGTACGGGCCGGGTTCGTCGCCCATAGCACAACCGCAATCAGTACCCCTAACAGCACAACGGTTACAGTGCTTAAAACACGGTTCTGAGCACGCAGCGGGTCTTCGGCGAGGCCGCTTTCCATCGCTGCACGCGCCGCACGCCGTGCCATATTCGCCCCAGCAGCCTGTGCGGCCTGGCCGGACGAACGGCGCACTGTACCAACCGCCACACCGCCCACAGATCCAAACAGCGTGAGCACAAACCGCAGTATACGGCGAAGCACACCGAAAATAATGCGCAGAACGCCCCACAGGATACCAAAAACGCCGCCCAACCCGCCGCGGGCGACGTTGGTGATGACGCCGATCCCGCTGAGGGTGTAATCCACAACTGCGACGCTGCTTTTCAGCGCCGCCACGCCCATTTTGTCGGTCAACCGATACGCACGTACCAGCATTCTTTACGTCTCGTTCTCACATAAATAAACATTCGTTTTTGAGGCGCACACAATATCAGCGTCCCGTAAACGTTCGCCAGTCCTTGAAATGCCCATTGTACTGACAAACACCGAGTAGGGCAATCGCAGCAGCGCCATCTCTGCGGCATTTTCACCTTCAACACAACTGCTAAAAGGACTTTTCCTAATAAACAGGAAGGAACAGGAGACAATTTATTTTCAGTTACTGAACCAGTGATTTCAGGTTTATCTACGGGGAAAATTTGTTATGCACCCCTATTATTATCTGCAATTCGAACTGCCAATCACATGAAATGCGGTCTAAACAGTGCGCGAAGATGAGAAAGCGAGTCCATGTGTTTGACCCGCCGCGAAATCGGGTGTAATTTTAGATAACAAAAATGCTCAATCAGGAGACCCGGTGATGCCGAAAACACGTTTGGGAATTATTGGTAAAACAAGTCTGTTGTTTGTGTTGTTCACCCTGTTCGTTTCCGCCCACGTTTTCGCTCAGGACAGCAGTTATGTTGTCCAGCGCGGAGACAATCTCTTCCGCATTGCGCAGCGTTTTGGTGTCACCACCGATGCGCTGGCGCAGGCCAACGGCATTACCGATCCTTCGCATATTTTTGCTGGTCAGCAGCTCACTATTCCCAATTTTGATACCACAGCGCCAGTAGTCGAAAATCCGCTGGTGGGTGGCACGCCGACAACTCACGTTGTAACCGGAGGCGAAAGCCTGCAAAGCATCGCCAACTCCTATGGCATGACCATCGAACAAGTCATGCAAATAAATAACATCACCAACCCGGATTTGATTTATCGCGGTCAATCATTGACTGTGTGGGATAACGGTGCAATCCTCGATCCCGCAGCGCAGCCCGCCGCCGAAGTCAACGTTAACGCGCCGATTGAGTCCGCCCCAGTCGATGCCGCCGCCCCCGTCCAACCCAGCGAAACCAGCTACACCGTTCAACCGGGCGAACATCTGGCGCAAATCGCGCGGCGCTTTGACGTGGATTGGACGAATATCGCCGTCGCCAACGGTCTTACCGATCCGAACCAGATTTTCGCTGGTCAGATCTTGACAATCCCCGGTTCCAATGTTGTTTCAGATTTCGGTATCGTGAGTGCGCCAGCCCTGCCGATGGTGAGCGCCCCGCCTCCGACCATCTACGTCGGCAAGCAGGTCGTTGTCGATCTCAGCGACCAGATGGTTTATGCCTATGATAATGGCGTCCTCGTCCGCACGGTGCTCGTCTCCACCGGTTTGCCCGGAACTCCAACTGTGCTGGGCGATTACAACGTCTATGTAAAATACGAGTCGCAGACCATGAGCGGCCCCGGTTATTATCTGCCCGGTGTCCCCTGGATCATGTATTTCTATCAGGGTTACTCGCTGCACGGCACATACTGGCACAACAACTTCGGCCATCCCATGAGTCACGGTTGTGTCAACATGCCGACGCCGGAAGCCGAATGGTTCTACAACAATTTTGTCGATGTGGGTACAGCGATCCACGTCCAACTCTAAAATCGGCTGGCATGAAGTCAAACAAAAAGGGCGTTCGCAGTTGAACGTCCTTTTCAATTTCTGAATCTCGATCCCATGAGGCGACATCGACCAAACCCAACGTCGCCGCCCCTTTCATTGCGTCCAGCACTCTGGATATGCGCATCAAGGTCGACGCCTAACCCCACCGCCGCATTTTCGATTTCTTCGCGGTTCACCGGCGCGGCAAACGTCTTATCTTGCCATTTCTCTTTGGAGAAATAGAAGCAACTATGACACTAATAATGTCGCATTTCACATGACTTTAAGGCATAACACACCAATATGATTATTAAGGGTTCTGCCCTTTTAGACCTAATTCTTCTGCGTGCTCTTGCATAGCCTTTAGTACCAAAGGAACGTGAAATTCCCATAAATCCACGTTAAGTGATGCTGCACCATTTTCAACGTCTTCACGATTAACACCTTTAGCAAAGGCTTTGTCGCGCCATTTCTTGCGAATAGAAGATACTTCAACATCTCGCACATCTTTAGAAGGTCGTACTAGAGCGGCAGCAGTTATCAACCCTGTTAGTTCATCTACAGCAAACAAGGCTTTATCGCGCGGGGCTACTCGATATTCTTCTCCTAACGGGCCATGACTAAGTATCGTCAATATGTCCGCTTCACTTACTCCCCTTTCCCTCAGAATTGGTGCGCCATCAATGGGATGCTGCTCAAGTGTCGGGTGAATTTCCCAATCAAAATCATGCAGTAGTCCAACAAGTCCCCAACCATCTGAGTCTTCTCCAAAATGCTGAGCATAAGCTCGCATAGCAAATTCAACCGAAAGCATATGCTTACGCAAACTGTCAGACTTTACGAACTCACACACAATGTCCCACGCTTGGTTCCGATCCATTGGATGCTTCCTTATTTCAATATCTTATGTTTACAGGAATATGATACACGAAACCATTGGCAAATAACTGAGGCTCATGTATAAAACGAATGAATCCGCCTTGTTTTTGAACTCAAAATTTTGACTGTTTCACTCAGTCTGAACAAGAGCCAATCCTTTCTTTAAATGACTGGCTACCAAACTACGGGAACTTAAACGCCTGTTGTATTGAAGTCGAGGTGCTTCTCGACTCCGTTTTCGATGTAGCGGATCTCCAAAGCCGATTCTGAGAAATCTATGGTTAGTTGCGCCCACGTTTCTCCCTTGTTCCAACGGATCACCAGCCACGAATCGACACACGTAAGCAGTGAAAAATCCCCCTGAAATGCCGGGTGTTCGTTGCGGAACCGGATGAGTTTCAGCAGGTCTTGTACAACGGCTCTGGTGAGGGATTCTTGCACTTCATCCCAGCTATAGTAGGGACGATTGATATCCCTACCGACCAAAGTTTTTTTCAATAAGTGCATGTCATTGATGCCTGCCAGTAAACCCACGTAATAGACCTGGGGGATGCCCGGTACAAAGAATTGAATGGCACGGGCAATCAGATAATCTCGATCATTTCTGCCTAGAGCATCGTAATAGGTACAATTGACCTGATACAGGTCGAGGTTTGAGGCGGCATGTCCAGTGGCGCTCCGGCTCTGACCGCCACTTTTCTCGTGAAGCGTCTCGACCAGTGTCTCCAACTCGTATGAAGGAATCAGTCCAGGCAATTCCGAACCATCGGCCCCAATCGCAGCGCCAATATCGATAACGCCAATTCCATCATGTGTATCAAGTACCGTCACCGCATTGTGTGGGCTGATTTCCAGCCATGCCTTGAGGTAACGCGCGGTCTTGTTGAAGAGTGCATGTAGGATCAGGGGAGGTAGCGCGAAGTCATAGACCCGATCTACCTGGCGGGCGATCTCAATCTGTTTCCGGTAATGAGCGTGGATTTCCACCAGCACCTCCAGCCCAAGTGATCTGGCGTATTGTGTCAGCTCGTCGATGAAATCGAAGGTTTCGGGGATCATAAAACAGCTTGTCCCAGGTTTCTTGATTGCGTATCCTACCGCATCAAGGCGAACGGTCTTGATACCGTGTTCCTGAAACGTTTGCAGGATTGCCTTCCAGTACGCTGCACCCTGCGGATGCCGCACATTCAGGTCGATCTGCTCGCTGGTGAACGTTGTCCACAGGATCGCTTTATGTCCGTTCGATAATGTGACTGGGGTGAACGGCAAACTGGGACGTGGACGGTAGATCCGCAGCAAATCGGCTTCTGTCGCACCCTGCGGGAACACACTGCCCAAAGTCAGAAACATGCCATTATACGGTGATTGGTCGCCATTCCTGAGAAAATCCTGAAACTGGCGCGATTTGCTTGAAATGTGATTGACGATCAGGTCGGCAGTAATCTCAAGGTTATGGCTCAACGCTGTGATGCTGTCCCATGTCCCAATATTTGGGTCAACGGATAAATGATCGATTGGGTCGAACCCGGCGTCAGCGCCATCAACGGGATAAAAAAATGGCAGGATATGCACACCGCCAAAAATGCCTTTGAGCGGCCCATCCAGTAAACGCTGAAGATCTTCCAGATGGTCGCCACCGAGACGGTTTGCGTATGCTATCAGGTGAACGCCGTTACGCATCAAGAGTTCCTTGTTTGAGGTTGTTTCTGGTTACTGTTTGGGGCCGCTGAATACAACACACGAACCGTCTTGGGAAAAGCATGAAAACTATCCCTTTGACGCGCTGAGGTTCACAGATCATCCCTTGACTGAGCCTTGCAGCAACGCCGAGATGATCTGGCGCTGGAACAGTATAAAGATGATGAGCGTGGGCAGCAGGATCAGGATCGTTCCGGCGCACAACAGGGGAACATTGGTCGCATAATGACCCTGGAACGCGCCCAGCGCACCGGCCATGGTGCGCTCCGTCGGGTCTTCGACCAACACCAGCGCAATCAGAAACTGGTTCCACGTCCACACTGACATGAGAATTCCAAGCGACGCAATCGGCGCACGCGCCAGCGGAAGGTGGATGCGCCAGAACAAATCGCGTATCGTCGCACCATCGACGCGGGCCGCTTCGGATATTTCGGCTGGCATGTTGACGAAGTGCGCCCGCATCCAGAACACAGCAAACGGCATATACAGGCCAATCAGCGGCAGCACAATGGCGAGTCGAGTGTTGTAAATGCCTATGGCACGCTCAAGGTAGTAGAGCGGGACGATGATTCCTCCGAAAGGAAGCGTCAGCCCAAACACGAACAGAAACAGGAGTATGCGGGAGCCGGGGATTCGCAGTTGACCGATAGCAAACCCGGCCATCGTCGAGATAATCAGCGAAATTGGCACTACGGCAAGCACGATGAACGTGCTCGATGCCAGAAGTACGGTCATGTTCGCCACATTGAACGCTTCTACGAAGTTGCCCCACTGCGGGTTCGCCGGCCAGTCGAATCCGTTAGGCACAGTTCCCGACGGATGCAGTGCCGTTGTGAAAATGCTGATAAGGGGCAGCAGCGTGATCGTCATCAGGCCAATAAGGAGTGCCCGACCTGCCCAGAGTTCACCGCGACCAATTTTCATTATGAATTCTCCCGGCTCAGGCGCTGAATAGGGAGAATGACGATCAGTACCAGCAGCATGAGCAGGACGGCCAGAGCAGATGCTAGGCCAATCCGCTGCTCGGTGAATGCAAGGATATAAATCTGAATTCCGGGGACGGCTGTCGAGTTGCCCGGCCCGCCCGCCGTCGAAACGTAAACAACATCGAATGCGGCCAGCGCAGCAATCACTGTCACAGTGAGGCACACGCCGATTTCATTTCTCAGCAGCGGGACGGTGATCCTGACGAACTCCGTAAACCATTCAGCACCGTCAATCCTCGCGGACTCAAATAGTGCCGGATCGAGCTTCGTCATGCCGGTTGACAGCAGGACAGTACAGAATCCCAGCAGCACCCATATTCCGATGAAGCCAACGGCTGGCAGTGCCCAGTCGAAGTCTCCGAGCCACGCACGAGTGACTGCGCCGAGGCCGACGGCATTGAGAATCTGGTTGACCAGACCCGGAAGCGCCAGCAGCCAGCCCCAGATGATCCCCGCGGCAACCAGCGGGATGACCTGGGGCAGGAATAAAATGGTTCGGGCAACCGCGCCGAGCCGCCCTGTCGCCACGCGGTGGATGATACTCGCGACAACTAGGCCAAGAGTCACCGGGACAAAGCTAAAATATACGACTAAGCGGAATGCATTGAAGATCGTCCCTAGCAGATCGGGGTCTTGCAGTACAGTCGTGTAGTTTTTGAGTCCCACCCAGGTCATCGGGCCAATACCATTCCAGCGAAAGAACGAGTATTGGATGCTCATCAGGAGGGGGAGTAGTACAAACAGCGCGTACATCACCAACGCGGGCAGAACGAACGCCCATCCGATAATGGTCTCCCGGCGGAAGACCTTGCTCAGAGAAATCTGCCGGGAGAACACGGGAGCCGCAGGGAGATTATCTGATGTTATCATCATGGTCACCTTTACTATCAGGCGCAGGGATCGTCCTGCGGCGCTCCCTGCTACTGCGAGAGTTCAGTCTCGTATTCTGCCTGAACTGCCTTCAGGAGACCGGCTGCGTCCTGCCTGCCGCCGACCATCTTCTGAAGTTCAGGTGTCCAGCCCTGGGCGAATATCGCACTGGTTGCGTTGGCGATGAAGTCCATTGACGTACCTGCCGCGCCGATCACTGGCCCAGCAGCGAGTGTCTCGTTCGTGATTGACCCTTCGGCGACGGTTGGCATCGTGGTATCCACTGGCCCACCGGGGTTGGAGCCGCCGACAGCTACATCGATCTTTCGTGCCTCATCGTTGCTGGCGACCCAGTTGAGGAAGAATGCGGCACAATCGGCATTCTTCGCATTCGCGGCTATGCCAAAAGTCAGTGGAGCGGACATGGCGGCGGGCGATCCGTCAGCCTCAGCGGGCGGCATTACAAAAAATCCAGCGTTGTCGGGCAAATCCGTATCATAGCCGGCATTTTGCCAGTCGCCGTTGAAGATAAAGACACCCTCCCCTTTGCCGAAACGTGCGTTGGCATCGGTGTACTCAATGGCATTGATGTCAGGCGGGAAGTAGCCGTTCTTAATCCAGGTTTCCAGATGTTGAGCGGCGACTAGGTTTTCCGGGGTGTCGATTGTCGCGCCCGGTTTCTGGAAAATCCAATCATTGATTGGCCCGACTGGGCCAACGGACGCCATGAGCGCCTGCAAGGGGAAAGCGAGACCCATGCCGCTCTTGGCACTGCCCCACTGCATGATCGGGAGGAGTCCGGCTTCCTTCGCCTTCGCGAGGAGGTCTTCGAACTCGGCGAGCGTCTTAGGTGGCTCGGTCATGCCAATCTGAGTCGCCAGATCCTTATTGTAGAAGATGCCGGTCAGGCTGTAGTTGAGTCCCATAGCATACAGCGAGCCGGAGCCGCGCGTGCCGTCGTCTCCGACGCGGGCCTGATTGAGCTGCGGCACGGGCCACTTATCCCAACCGAAAGCAGCAGCGTAGTCATCCAGATTCTTGAGCAGCCCATCTTTTGCAAACGAGACCAGGGTCGGCAGTCGGATGAGGTCGGGCGGGTTGTCGCCAGAGAGCAGGCGCGGCGTCGCGTTGATGAGGTTGGTGAACTGATCCTGCTTGATGTCCCAGGTCACATTGGGGTACTGCTTGGCGAACTCGTCGGATAGCTTGAAGGGGAGGTCGAACCCGGTCTCAAAATAGGCGTTGAGTGTGACTGGCTCGGTTCCACAACTGGGGGTGGAATCTTGGGCGACGGCCTTTGGCGTCGCCGAGAAGAGTGTGAAAGCCGCCAGTACGGCGACGAGGCAAACAAAGAGAATAATCTTGCGTTTCATGGTAAAATCTCCTGGTTACTTTTAGGTACAGAAATGTGCCGGTAGGGTCGGGCTGCTACCCGACTCTTACTCTTTTTAATTTAGTTTCAAATCAGCTCCTTTCCAGCCTATTGCGCTATTTGAAATCAAGGGTCTCAACAGAATTCACACCATATTAAAATGGCGTGTTTCTGGTTGATAATAATCCGTCCCAGCAAACCGTTACCCTAAACCAAACTTTTATAATGCTGGGTAGTTCCCCTAACAATCAATTCCAGCGGCGGCAACTGACGCCCTATAACTTTGTCAGGTGTAGCCAGCATATCCAGCAAGAGCTGCATTCCCAGGTAGCCGCCTTGTTCAAGATGTTGCCGAATGGTGGTGAGGCCGATATAGCGGCTCAACTGAACATCGTCAAAGCCGATAACAGAAATGTCTTCCGGTACGCGCAGTCCAGCCTCGCGGATTGCCAGAATACAGCCCACTGCTTGTATATCAGACATCGCAAAAATAGCGCTAGGTGGTTCCGGCAGGGCTAAAAGATGCTCAGTGAGCCGGTGCGCTGTTTCTTCGCCATGCGCTCCCAGGCAAACATATTCTGAAATATAGGACACCCCCGACTCCCGTAGTGCGGAGACGTAGCCCTGGTAGCGTAATTCGCTGGTTGGGAAGCCATAGATATTCGGGAATTCATCACCTATATAGGCAATGCGGTGGTGTCCAAGTTCTAACAGGTGTTGCGTTGCCATATAGCCACCACCTAAGTTGTCGGGGCTAATGCAGTTCAACTCGCCTGCACATGTATCGCTCAAGGTGACAAAGGGGATGCCCGCCTGCGTCAGTAAATTTCGCTGTTCGTCTGAAACATTTAATGTGGCGATCAGCAATCCATCGACTGTGGCCTGCTCGACAATTCCCAATAACTGCTCGTCGTACCGATCTGGTTCGCTCACGTTGTACAGCACAAGATTGAAATCGTTGTCCTGGTGGTTCAGCGCTGTTTGCATCCCACGTAACCGCTCCACAAAAGAAGGATGAGTGATAAAAGGCATAATCGCGCCGATGTTACGGTGATGAATCCCGGTTGAAAGCTGGCGCGCAACCTTACTGCGGCGGAAGCCCAGCACACGGATAGCACTCAGAACCTTTTCCTGTGTTTCCGGGCTGACTCGCGTACTGTTATTGAGAACACGGGATACAGTCCCTACCCCGACTCCCGCAGTTCTGGCAACATCATAAATCGTTGGATTGGGCATTGAAAGCCTCGCCAGACCAGCACATTAATCCTGCGTGGAAGCGCTTCCACACGTTGCCTAATAGTAAGTCGATTTTGGATCGCTGTCAAGTTTCTTGACAACACATGCGATTTCTGATAACGTTATCAGAAATCGTTATCAGAAGAATATTTTGAATGACCAAAAATTTCCGAAATGAAAATCGTGGCGTCACTATAGGGGATGTTGCCAAAGCCGCTGGTGTTTCTATCCCTACCGTCTCTCGCATCCTCAACGACAAAGAATATGTGGCGGAGGAAACACGCCAACGGGTTCATGCGGCAATTCGCAGCTTAGGATATGCCCCACACACACAGGCGCGGCGCTTGCGTGGCGGTGACAGCATGACCCTTGCACTCCACCACCCTATCGAATCCCCTCAGGAACTCAGCACCGTCATCGAAACTTCGTATTTTACGGGCACAGCCGAAGCGGCCAGCGAAAAAGAATATTTCATAAACTTCCTTGTTTCGCAGCTAACTTCTGATTCATTACTCAATATGTACCGCAGCAATCAGATTGACGGAGTCATTCTGTTACAAGTCCGTATGGATGATTGGCGTGTCAATCTCCTTCGGGAAAACAATTATCCCTTCGTCATGATTGGGCGCTGCGCCGACTTGGAAGGCTTAAACTTCATTGACCTTGATTTTGAAAATGCAATGCTTCTGGCCTTTGATCATCTGGTTGAGTTAGGACACCGCAACATCGGTTTTCTGACATACCCGGAATCCTGGCGCAAATTCGGGATTGGCCCCGCCGTTCACTCTCTCGATGGCTATCAACATGCTCTCAACACTTATGGCTTGCAGAGTAGCTACCGAGAGATTGGGTTGAACAGCGTTGAAGAAGGTTTTGAGGGAACCAATGATTTGCTTCGAGAAAACCCTGACCTGACCGCCATCATTACCGTAAGTCATTTGACGGCTGCGGGCAGCATCAAAGCGCTCGTTCAGCATGGACGCAGCGTTCCTCAGGATTTTTCGGTCATGGCGATTGGCTTTGGCGGTAATTTTGCCAACGTCGTTACACCTTCCCTGACGACCCTGGAATGGTCTCCTTATGAGATCAGTTATCAGGCGACGACCTTGATGATCGACAAACTCAGACAAAAAGATTTACCGGCTCAACAGATGCTTGTCGCACCCAAACTGATGATTCGGGAGAGTACGAAAACGGCAATTTGATCCCCGTTCTTTTTTTAAGAACGTTTATTGCAAAAATAGATGAATTTCAAAGGAGGGTTAACACATGAAGTTTACCCAGTAGTTTCGTTTTGCTTTTTTCGGGTTTGTCGTTACGGCAAACACCAAAAGATCATTTGCTTAATTTAAGCACTATTTAGGAGAATACGTGATGAAAAAAATCGTCCTGCTCGCAGTTTTGATGATGACAATTGTGGGGTTGAGCGCGCTGCCTGCCCAAGCACAGGATAAGGTCACCTTGACCTATCTGACAAGCCAGGGCTGGGTCTTCGACGCAGAGCAAGCCCTGGGGCAAAAGTTTGAAGACCAGACCGGCATCCATATTGACTATCAGATGATCCCGGGAGATCAATATTTCAACGTCCTGAAAACAAAATTGAATTCTGGCGAAGGCCCGGACATCTTCGGCGGGCAGAGCGGCGTAACCGACCTGAAGGTGCAGTATGATGTCGAAAAGAACGCTGTCGATTTGACCGATCAGGCCTGGGCTAAAACCGAAGACCCGCTGGTACTCGCCCAATCAACCGTTGATAGCAAAGTCTACGGACTGACACTGTGGGATATTTACGGCACCACTTGGGTCATCAGCTATAACAAAACCATTTTTGACAAGCTTGGGTTAAGCGAACCCAAGACCTATGATGAGTTCAAGGCACTGTGCCAGAAACTGCTCGATGCTGGAATTCAGCCGATCTACGAACCGATCTCGGATGGCTGGCATCAAGTCCTGTGGTTCCCTGAGCTTGGCCCGCGCTATGAACAGGTTACCCCTGGTCTGGCGGATGAACTGAACGCGAATAAGGCAACCTTTGCTGATAATGCTACCATGCTGGCTGATTTAACCCAGCTTAAGGAGCTGTATGACGCCGGATACATGGGCCAAAACGCCCTGTCTGATACCTACGCAGATCGGACGAAAGCCTTAGCTAGTGGTAATGTTGCTATGATTTTGGCAAACCTGACTTTCCCACAGCAGGTAGAAAATGACTATCCCGATATGAAAGCCGATAGTTTTGGTCAATTTGTCATCCCACTGGCCGATAATCAGAATTTAAATATCAATCCAGCCGGACCGACCATGTTCATATACTCAGGTTCACAGCATATCGACGAGGCAAAACAGTATCTAGACTTCCTCACACAGCCCGACAATCTGCAATATCTCATCGACAATACCCCGCAAATGCAGACTCTTCCTTTCCCCGGCGTGAAAGCCAAGCTGCTGCCTGCCCAGCAAGCATTTCTGGATGCCCACACTGACCGAGGCACTGTGTACCAGACCGCCGTCAATTATGTGAATCCGCAGTGGATGGACATTGGTAAGGATTTGACCGCCATGTTCACCGGAGCCATGCAGCCGGATGCTGTGCTAGCCAGCATTGACCAGCGCCGCGCTGATCTCGCCAAAGCGGCCAAAGACTCTGCCTGGAGCGGCTAAATCGCTCCCATAAATTGACCTGATGTAAGACATATAATCACCCCAGTCTGGGTTCTCCAGGCTGGGGACAAAACTATATCCGCAGGAAGATGTTATGAACTTCCAAAGAAAATATTATCCATTCTATTTTGTGCTGGCCGCGCTGGTCTTATATATCGTTTTTTTCATCATTCCCAGCCTGAGTGGTATCGCCTATGCCTTCACCGATTGGAGCAGTTATTCGGATCAAGTAAATTTTATCGGCTTGGCGAATTTCCATAAGATATTCGCGCCCGGTGAGCAATACCTGAGTTACATTTCGAATACACTTTTTTTCACTTTGTATACGAGTACCTTCAAATTAGTTTTTGGAATGGCACTGGCACTGCTGCTGAACGAAGGCGTTAAACGGTTTTCGCATATCTACCGGACACTGATCTACCTGCCGGCTATATTGCCCACCCTCGTCGTCGCGCTGATTTTCAAATCAATTCTGAATCCGGCAACAGGTCTCCTGAATACATTTTTGCGTGGGGCTGGGGCGGTTTCTCTGGCCAAGCCCTGGCTGGTTGATCCACACATCGCGCTGATGTCAGTAGTAGGAGTTGATACCTGGAAAGGTGTTGGCTACATCATGGTCATTCTACTCGCCGGACTTCAGACCATTCCCCAGGAATACTATGAGGCTGCTGAGGTGGACGGCGCGAATGCCTGGTCGCGATTCCGGCACATTACCTTCCCGCTGCTCATGCCAGCTATCGTGGTTGTAACGGTACTCAATGTGTTGTACGGACTGCGCGTCTTTGACATCGTTTATGCCCTGACGAACGGCGGCCCCGGCTACGCAACTGAGGTGCTTTCTACCGGAATATTCAGAGCCTTTTCCCAAGGACAGTACGGTCTCGGCACGGCAATCTCCAGTATCCTGTTCATCATTCTGGTCGTTACTGGCTATTTTGTGATTCGCCTTTTGAATCGCGAACCGGTGACAGAATAAATAACGTGCCAAGCACGAGTAAGTGAGCCGCCTATGCAGCCCAGACTCCTTCAACGCCTTAGCGCCCATTCCGCTGCCATGCTTATCAGCCTGATAATGGTCATCCCGGTGTATTTGATTGTTACGAATGCATTCAAATCGACAGCTCAGGCCAGTTCAATGAGCATGGATCTGCCTTCCGCTCTTAATCTGGAAAATTTCTCGACGGTGATTGATAAGGGAAAACTGGCAACCAGTTTCTTGAATAGTGTGCTCTACGCCACCAGTTCAACCATCCTGGCAACCCTTTTTTCAGCGATGGCTGCCTATGTGCTGTCACGTAATCCAACGCGCCTGAATCGATTTGTGTATTTCTTCCTCATTATGGGCATTGCGCTGCCAATCAATTTCTTCACCCTGACCAAAATTATGCAGATCACCCACCTGATTAATACCAAAGGGGGCATCATTATTCTCTATGCCGCAACACAAATCCCTTTTTCTGTTTTTCTGATGTACGGTTTTATCGACTCGGTTCCAAGAGAACTTGACGAGGCCGCTATTATCGACGGTTGTGGGCCAGTTCAGCTATTTGCCCGAATTATTCTGCCACTGCTCACACCCGTGCTGGTAACGACGGGCCTCCTGAACTTCCTGGGAGTCTGGAATGACTTTTTGCTCCCCCTCTACTATCTGAATAACAGTGCCAACTGGCCGATGACTCTCGCCGTCTACAACTTTTTTGGGCAGTACCAGCAGAATTGGAATCTGGTGTCTGCCGACATCCTGCTCACCATTTTGCCAGTCATCGTGATCTATCTTGTCGGGCAGCGTTTCATTCTGTCCGGGTTAACCACCGGAGCCGTTAAGGGCTAAACGCTTAGCCACGAAATGCGGAGTGTTTTCTTTAGCAGCAGGCAGTCGTGATTACACATGGAGTACACACTTGCAATCGATTCAATACACTATTCGTCGCAATACTGTAATGATTGAAACCCCTAAAGGATTTCTTGAACTGACGCCTCATTCAGAATGCGTTGTTCATGTGCGTTTTGCGCTGACGGAAACATTCAGTACAAAAGAAAGTTTAATCGTTCAAAGCGAACGGAACACGCCGACTTATTTTAACATCAATGAAACACCCGCATCGCTCACGCTCTCAACGCCCAAGCTTTCCCTTCAAATCAACAAGCGAACCGGTGCATTCACCTATCTGGATAACGCGGGCCAAATTCTGACTAAAGAACCGAATCAGGGTGGGAAAACACTTATACCTGTCGAGGTTGTCAAATCGGTATTTGACGAAACCGCCGAGGCTCAAATACGCAAAGATGCCGATGGGGTACACGCCCATATACCAACCGCAAAGCAAGTCTTTGATCGTCATGCTTTCCACACCAAACTTGAGTTTGAATGGATGCCGGACGAAGCCTTGTATGGGCTTGGTTCCCACGAAGAAGGCATGATGAATTTGCGGGGCCAGCACCAGTATTTATATCAGGAAAACATGAAGGTCGTTGTCCCCGTTCTCCTCTCGACCAGGGGCTATGGTATCCTGCTTGACAGTTATTCTTTGATGACCTTTCATGATGATGCGTTCGGTTCCTATTTATGGACGGATGTTGACGATGAACTGGATTACTATTTCATTTACGGCCCGGAGTTCGATCAAATTGTCCACTCCATTCGGCAGCTATCCGGGAAAGCAACCATGCTTCCCCGCTGGGCCTTCGGCTACATGCAGTCAAAAGAGAGATATGTCTCACAGGCGGAACTCATCAGCGTTGTAAAAGAATACCGACAACGCGGTCTCCCACTGGATTGCATCGTGCAGGATTGGAAATCATGGCCGCAGGATTTGTGGGGGCAGAAGACGCTCGATCCAGAACGCTTTCCTGACCCAATGGCGATGATGGATGAACTCCATCAAATGAATGCTCGACTCATGATTTCGATCTGGCCGAATATGAACCCAGGCGGCGACAACTGGCGTGAAATGCGCGAGCAGGATTTACTGCTCGATAACGGTGGAACTTACGATGCTTTTCAGGAAAAAGCGCGGGATCTCTACTGGAAACAAGCCAACGAAGGGCTGTTCACTCATGGCATTGATGCCTGGTGGACGGACTGCACAGAACCCTTTCAGGCCGATTGGAGGGGCGCGTTCAAACCAGAACCCGAAGAACGCCTGCGGATTAACACTGAGGAAGCGAAACGGTATCTTGACCCGGAATATATCAACGCCTATTCCCTTCTGCATTCTCAGGGGATTTACGAGGGTCAGCGTAAAACGAGCACAGACAAACGGATTGTCAATCTGACTCGCTCTGCTTATGCTGGACAGCAGCGCTACGGCACGATCACTTGGTCTGGCGATGTTTCTGCGACCTGGGATACACTTCGACGGCAGATCGCCGATGGGCTGAATTTCTGTGCAACCGGCTTACCCTACTGGACTACCGATATTGGCGCATTCTTCGTTAAAAATGATCCAAATCTCTGGTTCTGGAATGGTGATTTCGATCTCGGCGTCGAAGATATGGGCTACCGCGAGTTGTACGTGCGCTGGTTTCAATACGCCGCATTCCTGCCTATGTTTCGCACACATGGCACTGATACCCCGCGTGAAGTATGGCGCTTCGGCGAGCCAGGAGAAATGTTTTACGACTCGCTTGCAAAATTTCTCCGGCTTCGTTACCGCTTCATGCCTTATATCTATTCACTCGCGGGCATGGTCACGCACGAAGACTACACCTTAATGCGTGCCTTGCCATTTGACTTCCGAAGTGATCCCAATACTTACGATATTGGCGATCAATACATGTTGGGGCCAGCCTTACTCGTGAACCCCATAACACACCCTATGTATTACGAAGCAGAATCCACTCCGCTCAACGGCGCGAGCAAATCCAGATTGGTTTATTTACCACAGGGTGCAGATTGGTACGATTTTTGGACAGGCAAACGCTACACAGGTGGGCAAATGATGATCGCGACTGCTCCGCTAGACATCATGCCTCTGTTTGTCCGCAGTGGATCAATTGTGCCGCTTGGCCCGGATATTACTTACGCTGATGAATACCCCAACGCCTCTCTTGACCTTTGCGTTTACCCTGGCCAGAACGGCAGTTTCACGCTCTATGATGACGAGGGCGATAACTACAACTACGAGCAGGGTCATTTCGCCACAATTCATATATCGTGGGATGAGGCATCCAGGCGTATTACGCTTCACGACCGTCAGGGAAGCTATCCGGGGATGCCTGATTCGCGAGAGTTTCGGATCGTTTTTGGGGGCACTGAGGACGATCAACATTTATTGGAAAGCAAAGGGAATCAAATTATTATTTACAAAGGACGGGAAATCAGCATAGATCTTTGATTTAGGCCAAAACACCGGACGAACAACGAGGAATGCTAGGGTTGCAGGGTGCTTTAACCTTTATTCCACACTTTATTTATACAGTTGCTTTAGATAGGGACAAAATGACATCAATCGATCAGGTCATCGCGAACGGCCCCTTTCAGCCATCGTGGGACTCGCTCAAACAATACTCCATCCCCGACTGGTATCAGGATGCAAAATTTGGCATTTTTATCCACTGGGGCTTGTACTCGGTTCCCGCTTTTGGCAATGAATGGTATCCGCGCAATATGTATTTGCAGGGATCAGAAGAATTCAAGCACCATGTCGAGACCTATGGCCCACAAAAGAACTTTGGATACAAGGATTTTATTCCGCTGTTCAAGGCGGAAAAATATGACCCGGATGCTTGGGCACATTTATTCAAGCAATCAGGCGCACGCTATATTGTGCCTGTTGCGGAACATCACGATGGGTTTGCAATGTATGATTCGGATTTTTCGAACTGGACGGCTGCCAAGATGGGGCCGAAGCGCGATTTGATTGGCGACCTCGCCGAAGCCGTTCGTAAACAAGGTCTGATCTTTGGCCTATCCAATCATCGCGCCGAACACTGGTGGTTTATGAATGGCGGGATGCAGTTTGACTCCGATGTTCAGGATGAACAGTACAGCGCCTTTTATGGGCCAGCTCATCCCGGCCCCCGGAATTGGGAAGTAGAAGGTTGGTACAATCGCGATTGGGAACCTAAACCGGACGAGGCATATTTGACAAATTGGCTCGCTCGAAATTGCGAATTGGTGGATAAATATCAACCGCAGCTTGTCTGGTTCGATTGGTGGATTGAGCAAAACGTGTTTGCACCCTATCTCCAGCAATTTGCCGCCTATTACTATAACCGGGGGGCGCAGTGGAATCGCGGTGTGGCAATCAACTACAAGCATGATGCCTTTCCTGAAGGCACAGCCGTGTACGATGTTGAACGCGGACAGCTTGCGGGTATTCGCCCCCGGTTCTGGCAGACCGATACCGCCGTCGCAAAAAACTCCTGGTGCTATGTGAGCAATCAGGATTATAAAACCGTCGATGATATTGTCGATGACCTGATTGATATTGTCAGTAAGAACGGTACGCTGCTCCTCAATATCGGCCCTCGTCCAGACGGAACCATCCCGGAGCCAGAAGAAAAAATTCTGCTTGGGATCGGGGAATGGTTAACCCTGAATGGTGAAGCAATCTATGGTACACGTCCCTGGAAAATCTTTGGGGAAGGGCCGACACAGGTCAGCGAAGGGCAGTTCACCGACACAAATCGGGCTGCCTTTACCGGACAGGATATCAGGTTCACAACCAAAGGCGACACCTTATACGCGATTGCGCTGGCGTGGCCCGGTAAAACTATAACAATCCAAGCGTTGGGCAGCGTGAGCGGCTTGTGGGCTGGGGAAATTGCGGATGTTCAACTCCTGGGGTATCCAGGCAGCTTGATTTGGCAGCATAGCGCAGATGGGTTGACTATCCAAATGCCGGATCAACCGCCATGCGAACATGCGTTTACCTTCAAAATTAGCCGCTAGTCGGAATGCGTAGAAGCTGAAAGCCATCAGAAAAAATTTCCATTGAGAAGGCTTTCGGCCCTGGTTCGTCAGTGAACTCAAATCAGTAAACGTAGGGAGCACAAGTTTTGCCAATATGAAATCTATCGTACTCCTAGAACCGGGCAAATTTCGTATTGAGAATATCGCTGAACCGGCCCCTCCTGGCGAGGAGGAAGCGCAGGTGCGTGTGCTACAGGTTGGTATCTGCGGGACTGATTTCCATGCTTTTGAGGGAAAGCAGCCATTTTTCACCTACCCTCGCGTTTTGGGGCATGAACTGGCCGTCGAGGTCATCGAATTAGGCCCGACAGATATGGATCACGGCCTGAAAGTCGGGGATCGATGCTGCGTTCAACCTTACTTCAATTGCGGAAAATGCGGCGCTTGCCTGCGCGGACTTGATAACTGCTGCACGAAGATGCAGGTTTTTGGTGTCCATCGTGACGGCGGAATGCGTGAAATCGTAAACGTTCCGATCAACAAACTGATTAAAGGAACGCAAACCAACGATGAGCTGGCGATTGTCGAAATGTTGAGCATAGGATCTCACGCGGTTCGCCGTGCCGCGATTGCTTCCAATGACACAGTCCTCGTGATAGGTGTAGGCCCTATTGGCCTGGGAATTGCTTTATCGGCTGTGCAAACCGGTGCCCGTGTGATTGTCGCAGATATCAGCCAATCGCGGCTTAACTTTGCCAATAAACACCTGGGTATCCAAGACTGCATCAAGGCCGATGAAAACATCCGGGAGCACTTGGGCGCATTGACCGATGGTGATCTGCCAAACGCCGTGTTTGATGCAACTGGAAATTCAAAATCCATGCATAACAGCTTTCAGTTTCCAGCGCATGGTGGTCGATTAACCTTTGTTGGTCTCTTTTCAGGGGATATAACGTTCAATGATCCGGAATTCCATCGCCGGGAACTAACATTGCTCGCCAGCCGAAACGCGAATAGGCAGGATTTTGATAATGTCCTGCAAATGTTGGATAAGGGGAATGTTGACATCTCTTCTTGGATCACCCACCGTGCATCGCCGCAGGCCATGATTGAGGATTTTTCCTCATGGCTGAATCCATCATCCAATGTGATTAAGGCTATGGTGTCGTTCCAGTGGTGATTACTGGCTAGCCACATGAGGAAGATGAGCCGAATATAGCTCATGAGTGACACGCATCTAGTTCAAGAAAGTCCTACCTATCCTTCATTTTCACACGAAAAGGCGTGTAGGGTTTCTAGTTGGTTTCCTGAATAACAGCCACATCATAGCCATCACCTCACTTGGTTGTATCGCATACACCATGCCATCCATACCGTGCTTGCGCCGCACATCATCCAGCAGGTGCAGCCGTTTCAGAATATTCCTGATCCATTGAGCATCACCAAGTTTTTCCACCGGTTGCGCCAACCGTTTTGCCACATGTTCACGCAGCATCGCTGAGTTAATCCACACGATTTCTGCTTGTCCGCCTGTCAGGATTTCAAGGGCTTGCAAAACCGCTTCCTCACGATCACTGAGTGCTTTTCCTTCACTCATCTTGTCGTTACAGGCCCGAATGGCTTCAAGGCTCATCCGCAAATGAATCGGCAGCAACTGCAAGAGTAAATTTAAATGGAGAGGTTGCATATGGGGCGCGACATGAAGGTGTTTAAAAAGGTTAATCGCGTCATTTTTACCCACCCCAAACCCCTGTTTACGGGGTAAGGGGAGGGCTGCCGAAGGCGTGTGGAGGGGATAGAAGAACCTTGCAACAGAGCAGTTCAAAACCCCACGCTACCGGTAAAACTGGAAACCTCTTCAGAAGTTTAAAAATCTTTAGTAGCTGGAGGTTTTGAACCTCCAGCGGCGCAACCGGCGAAAGTTGATGTCCCCCTCTGCTTCTTTGTTATGCTTTTCGCTTGGCTCTTCCTTTTAACTTTCAACTCTTCACTGACTTTTCCCCTGTCTTTGACTCATGCCTCATCACTTCATTTTTCTTACACAAAATCCACCAGCCACCCGCCGAACCGTTTCGCCGCTCATAAACTCAACGCCGTTGCAATCACCATGTCATTGTGTCCCCCCGGCGGCGCGCTGTGTGACCATCCCTGGCGCGTCCGCTTCATCTCATACGCCATCAACTCGTGTTTCAAAATCGGGTCGTCCAGCAAAACCACTTCTGCCCTCTCCATCGCCAGCGCCAGACTGTCGATCAGCGGCGCTTTGCAAAATCATCAGCCCCTTCGGACGTATCCGCATTCAACCTTAGTGCGTATTGACGTGCATGTGTGAATATTCGTTACGGTACTCACCGGGGGGAATCCGTATATAACGCCGGAATAATCGCCGGAAATAGTCAGGGTCAGAAAAGCCGCATTTCTGGGCGATTTGTTCAATCGTCATATTGCTGTCTAAGAGGAAATCGCAGGCGCGGCTGATGCGCCGGTTATGGATGGCCTCGGTTAGCGTGCAGCCGTACACTTTGCGATAAATGCGCCCCAGATAATCGGCATTGTAACCCAGCGCTTGAGCGATTCGGTGCGTCGTAATCGGGCGCTCGTAATTGATGCGGATGTAAGTGTGCGCCCAGGTCGCGACCACGTTTATGTCATCCGAGGCCGGAACCCGCTCTTCGAGTGACTGTGCCACTTCGATCAGCATCAGCATCGTCAACAAATTAGCTGAATATGGATGCAGTAACCCAGTTTCCTGATCGTCCAGAAAGGTGCGGAATAAACGCTCCAACCTCTCCGGCTGCGGGATATGGTTCAACTGTGGGATATTCACCGCTGACCCCATCCCTTGCGATCCACTGTCGCTTGGGTATTCAAGCTCCATCAACTCAAAATGAATCCAGTAGAACTTCAGGTCGAGTGGCATCATTTTGGAACCACCATGCTGGCGTCCCGGCCACAAATGCAGGGTATCCCCGGCCTCCAGGTGAAAGGTTTGGTCGCCTTCCCACATATCAAGCTCACCCTGTTTCACAAAAATCAACTCGTGTGATTCGATGATGCGCGTGACATGCGGAGCGTTACCCCGCGAAATGAATAAACCAGCATTTTGGGCTTTTAAAGGGCAGTCGGTTTTTAAATGAAGCACACTTAATTGATCCATAATTTCACGTACCGAAAAGTCGGTTTTGTCCTCCTGTTGTATGTAATCGAGGGCTGTTCAATTATGCATATCCTTTATACATTTTACAGTAGAAGATCAAGATAGTGATTATATTGTCTGTACTTTTGGGAGAGTTTTCTTTTGACGAACACCATTCAACGGCTTGAAGCCATCCCATTGGAAAATATAAAAATTGAATCAGGATTTTGGGGCGAGCGTCAAGCCACCAACCGTGACCGGACAATCCCGGCTATTTACCGGCAGATGAAAGGTACTGGGCGGCTGGATGCATGGCGGCTGGATTGGAAAATCGGACAAGCCCCTAAGCAGCTAACCGCCGAAGGATTGAATTCCGGTGATACGAATGCTCAGCGGTTGGATGGGAGGGTCGGAGAAATCCCCAAACCGCACATTTTCTGGGATTCGGATGCGGGCAAATGGATTGAGGCCGTCGGTTACAGCCTGACCACCCAATCCAATTCCGAATTTGAAAAACAGGTTGATGAAGTCATTGACCTGATCGAGAAAGCCCAACAGCCCGACGGTTATCTCAATATATTTTTCACATCGGTAGAACCGGAAAATCGTTGGAAAAATTTGCGCGACTGGCATGAACTCTATGACGCCGGTCATTTGATCGAAGGTGCAATCGCTTATTACAACGCCACCGGTAAACGTAAGCTGCTGGACGTCCTCTGCCGCTATGTGGACTTGATCGATTCCAAGTTTGGCCCCAGAGAAGGACAAAAGCGCGCTTACGACGGTCATCCTGAAATCGAATTGGCGCTGGTCAAGCTCTACCACGAGACCGGCGACGAGAAATATCTGAACCTCTCAAAATATTTTATTGACGAACGCGGTCAGCAGCCCCATTACTTCGACATCGAAACCCGTGAACGTGGCGATGATCCGCACAATTTCTGGGCGAAGACCTATCGCTATTGTCAGGCAGACAAGCCCATCCGCGAACAAACCACCGCTGTAGGCCACTCGGTACGCGCCGCTTATTTATATTCCGGTGTCGCCGATATTGTGGCAGAAACCGGCGACATATCTTTGGAAAACGCGATCCGTTCGGTGTGGAACGATCTGACTCAACATCAAATGTATGTGACTGGCGGTCTGGGGCCAGCCCACACCAACGAGGGCTTCACCTTTGCCTATGACCTTCCTAACGAGACGGCCTATGCTGAAACCTGCGCCTCGATTGCGCTGGTCTTCTGGGCACAGCGCATGTTCCAAATCGATCCCAAAAGCAGTTACATTGATGTGATGGAACGCGCACTCTACAACGGTGTCATCAGCGGCGTTTCCTACGAAGGCGGGCACTTCTTTTATGCCAACCCGTTAGCATCCTTCCCCAATGTCAATCCTTTTGATCGCTTCAGCGGCATCGTCGGCGATCAATACTATCAGCGGTCAGAGTGGTTTGATTGTGCCTGCTGCCCGCCTAATCTGGCGCGTTTGGTCGCCAATGTAGGCTCTTATTTCTACTCGGCGACAGCAGATTCGATTTTCGCGAATCTCTACAATCAGAGTCAGGCCACACTGAACATCTCTGGCAGCAGCGTCCACATTCAGCAGCAAACCAATTACCCCTGGGATGGCGAAATCGATTTCAGCCTACAACTCGACCAAGCAACCTCTTTTGACTTCGCACTGCGGATTCCGGGCTGGTGTCATGATTTCGCAGTCACAGTCAACGGTGCGCCGGTAAATTCGACTCCCCAGGACGGCTATGTCCACCTGCAACGCCAATGGGAAAGCGGCGATGAAGTCACATTGTCGCTCGCCATGCCGGTAGAACGCCTCGCACCCCACCCCGAAATTCGGCAGGATGCCGGATGCATCGCCTTGCAGCGTGGGCCAGTGGTCTACTGCCTGGAAGAAGTCGATAACGGCGCGCGGCTGGCGAACGTGGTCATCCCGCGTGACGCTAAAGTCACCTCAGGCTTTGACTCAGGCTTATTTTCTGGCGTGGGTGTGATTACCGGTGAAGCCTTGCGCGAAGAACCCACCGACTGGCAGGGAGACCTGTATCGTCCGCAGTCCATACTGAATTATGCCCGTCAACCTTTTACATTTAAAGCGGTTCCCTATTGTTTCTGGGCGAACCGCCAACCCGGCGAAATGCGTGTCTGGATACGCGAAAATTAGCATGTCTGAAATGGGCTGCGAAAGGAGGACTAACGCCGCCACTTTTAGCAAAACATCAAGAATAACTTAGACACTTTGGATCGAATAAATGAGGAGTATTTAAATGGCTTCAAAGAAACTATCACGTCGTGACTTTTTACGTATAACGGGTGCAGCGGGCGCGTTCGCCGCTACCGGAGCACAGTTGCAGGGTCTTTTGCGGGCAGCGCCAGCGGGCCAGGATGTCACCGACATCGTTTTCGGCGGTTGGGGCGCGACGGCTGAGGACAACGGTGTCCAGGCAGCCATCAAGGAATTTGTGAAGCAGAATCCCAATATTGCGGTGGAATGGCAGCTCACGCCCCAGGCCCCCGACTATATGCAGCAGCTTCTGACCAATATCGCCGCTGGAACTGCGCCGGACGCCAGTTTTATCACCTCCGACTCGTATGAAACTCTGGCGACAGGTGGGCAGTTGATGGACATCACGGATCGTATTACCGCTGATCCTGAACTGGGCGCGAAAGATTACTTCTTCCCACAGGAAGTCACGCGCAGTGCCGATGATAATGGCCGTTGGCACGGGATTGGTTCTACCTGGGTTGCCGCGCAGGTTTACTACAATGCCGACTTGCTCGATAAAGCGGGCATTAAACCACCGGGCTTCAAAGACGAAGAGCTGTGGAATTGGGATACTTTCATTGAGAACGCCAAGCAGTTAACGCTTGATGCCAATGGGCGTCATCCTGACGATGCTGGCTTTGACCCTGACAACATCCAACAGTTCGGTGTGGCATGGCCTCTGGACAACTTCGTTCTCCCCGTAGGTGCGGTCTATTCCAACGGCGGCGCATGGATCGAAGATGGCAAGGTCGTTCTGGATAGCCCGGAAGCGATGGAAGCCCTGCAAAAATTGGCCGATTTGATTTACGTCCATCATGTTGCACCCCGCAGCGCAACCATGTCCGACCTGGGCATGACCAATACCCAGATGATCGACAATGGCCGTCTGGCGCTGGCAATTGATGGTTCGTGGGCGCTGTCCTGGATGAATCCGTCAACCGTTACCCATGCCAAAATGGGAACCGGCGCGATCCCCTATATTAAGCAGCCTGCCGACTACATGCAGGCCCATTTCCACTCAGTCATCAGCACAACCCAGCATCCCGAAGAAGCCTGGCAATGGGTACGTTTCCTGGCGACACCTTTCTACACGCTGTCGTTCATGAAGATTGGGTTATGGCTGCCCAGCCAAAGCGCACAGGTTACACCTGACGGACTGAAAACCTGGCTCACCGAGGGCATTCATACCGATAACTATGCCGATTTCGTGACCGAATATCTGCCCAAGCACGGGGTTGTGGCACGTATCCCACCGGGATACATTGAAGCCAGCGCCAACTTTATCACCCCCGCTATGCAGGCGATTGCCGATGGCACAGCGGTGGCGGACGTCATGCCCGATGCCGTCAAGCAAGCGAATGAAGTAATCGCAGCGGCAAAAACGAGCTAAATAACAGTCTAACGCCTATTTAGAGAGGGTTCCGCACCATGATGCCCAACCCTCTCTAAATTTTTATCGCGCGCATAGACATGCTGCGAATGGACGGCAACAAGTATGACAATAAAATCTGAAATGAATGCAACTGGATTTAGCACTATTCCAGCACAGAAAAAGGGATTAACGCAGCAGCAAAGACGTACCATCACCGGTTACATTTTCATTGGGCCATTTATCCTGGGTTTTCTCTTCTGGTTTCTGATACCGGCGCTGATCGCCGCCTATCTGACATTTCAAAAGTGGGATTTGATCAGCCCGCCCCGTTATGTCGGCCTTGAAAATATCCAGCACCTTTTCAATGATCCCTTATTGCTGGCATCGTTGAAAGCTACTTTTCTTTATACATTTCTTTCCGTACCCCTGAGTCTTGTCCTTAGCTTTTTCCTAGCGACGCTCATCAACCGCCAATTTCGCGGCGTCTCAATTTTCCGCACCATCTACTATCTACCCAGCATCGTCCCGGCGATTGCTAATGCCCTGCTATGGGCATGGATGTTCAATACCGAGTTTGGGCTGATTAATGTGTTCGTGCGCGGCATGGGTGGTTCAAAAATTCCCTGGTTACAAAGTACGACCTGGGCAATTCCCGCCTTTGTCATCATCAGCCTATGGGGCGCTGGCGGCTCCATGATTATTTTCCTGGCCGGTTTGCAGGGCATCCCGGATATTTACTACGAGGCCGCTGAAATTGACGGCGCGGGACGCTGGGCGAAACTGCGGCACATCACCTTGCCCCTGATGTCGCCCATCATCTTCTTCAATCTGGTTCTGGGCTTCATCAACACCTTCCAGGTCTTCACAATTGGCTTTCTAATCACCAATGGAACCGGCGGGCCGGAAAACTCTACCCTGTTTCTGGTGCTGTATATCTACAGGACTGGTTTCCGAAGTCAAAACATGGGTTATGCTGCCGCCCTATCCTGGGTGCTGTTCATTATCCTGGTTGTGATGTCGTTTGTCGTTTTCAAATACCTGGGAAGCCGTGTTTATTACGAAAACCCCGATGAATAAAGGGAAACACCAACTATGAGTACACTCGGTCAAGTAGCAACCGATACAATAATCAAGAAACAAGCCGCCCAGAACCGGGCTTACGCAACTGGTGAACGGGTCTGGAACAGCCTGACGGTTGGGGCGTTGATCGTCATGGCTTTTCTCATGGTGATGCCCTTCGTCTGGTTGGTGACGAGTTCACTCAAATCCCAGATCGAAATTTTCAGCTACCCACCGCAGTGGATTCCCACTGAACTCCACTGGGAAAATTACTTCAAAGCGTTGACCATCAAGCCGTTTGGGTTGTATGTCATCAACACCCTAAAAATCGTCGTTCTGAACGTCATCGCCGTCGTTTTTTCGTCATCCTTCGTCGCCTATGGATTTGCCCGCATACGCTTTCCGGGGCGCGACTTCTGGTTTGGCATTGTGCTGGCAACTTTATTTTTGCCCTATGCCATTTTGATCGTGCCATCCTTCATCATCTTTACGCGGCTGGGTTGGGTCGATACTATACTGCCGTTGACCGTTCCCCTTTTTTTTGGCGGTGGAGCCTTCAATATCTTCTTGCTGCGGCAGTTCTTCCGCACCATCCCGGAAGAATTGGCTGACGCCGCGCGTATTGATGGCTGTACCGAGTTCGGCATCTACTGGCGCATCATGATGCCCTTAGCGAAACCAGCGTTGGTCACAGTCGCCATTTTCACGTTTCTCAATGCCTGGAATGACCTCCTCGGCCCCATTATTTACCTGCGTTCGCCTTCAAACTTCACCGTCGCCGTTGGCCTTTCCTCTTTCCGCAGCACACTCGACGTAAGCTGGGATTTGCAACTGGCCGCTACAACCGCCGTGATTTTGCCGGTGGTCATCCTGTTCTTCTTTTCGCAGCGTTATTTCATTAAAGGGATCGTAATGACGGGGTTGAAAGGCTAGTCGTTTTTCTGAATTAATTTTGGAGAATATGCAGAGATGAAATTAAAAAGGCCAGGGGCAGAACCCCTGACCTTTTTATTATCCATACACTTGTAATGTGATGGTGATTGGCTCGCCAATCGGCAGGCCGCCTGGTGTTCGGAGCTGCCACTTCCCGCTCTTATTACCGTTACGCGAAGGCGTTTTACCGACGAAATGTAACTCATAGGTATCACCGACCTCGACTCGTTTGTCGATAAAAATAGTCGGCCCCGCATTGAAATCTTCACCTTCGACAAAGCGTAAATTGGTATTCGGTTCCCAGGCGCATGTCCCGCTGTTGAACAGGGTGATAACCCGTTCGTAGGCGGTGTTCACCGGGATTTGCGCACCGTCCGGTGGTTCCTGCGATTTGATCTCGTAAGCGAAGCTGCAAGCCTGTGTCGTCCCCGTTGCATTGACCGCAGCTTGTGTCAGCACAGCGAACGTCGCAGTTGCGTTGGCAGTGGATGTCGCCGTGATGGTCGGCGTGAAGGTCAGGCTCGGTGTTGGTGTAACCGTTGGCGTGTTACTCGGTGTTGAGGTCAGCGTCGGCGAGGGCGTCCGCGTGATGGTGGGCGTCCAGGTCGGTGTATTGGTCGGCGCAGGCTTCACAGGAACCTGGCCGATATTGCCGTAAATGTTCACCTGCCCGGCATCAACCCATCCCGGTAAACCATTCGGCTGGATGACATAAAACCACAAATTATCCTGGCTGATACCTTTAATGTGCAGGTCATCGCCGAGATTGATATTCCCATTTTGGGGATACTGGTTTCCTGGCCCGATACGCATGAAAATGCTGCGGACGGGCTGCGCGATAGGCGTAGCGGGCGTCGGTGACGGGGTTGCGCTGGGCGATGGTGTATCCGTCGGGACGGGCGTATTGGTCGAAGTCGGTGTATTCGAAGGCGTTGATGTATTAGTAGGCGTGTTGGTCTGAGTAGGTGTAAGGGTTGGCGTCGCCGTTGGAGTGTCAGTGGGTGTATCGGATGGTGTGGGCGGCGTTGCAGAATCCACCGCAGCGATCATCGCTACCGCCGTTTGCGTGGCGCTGGCTCCACTGTCGACAGATTGTCCAAAAATTCCGGCTGCCGAGCCGATTAAATAGCCCCCAGCAACAATCCCGGCCAGGATGGCGACCCACGCCCACCAGGGAAACCCCTTGCGCGGTGGAGCACCCTGAGAAACCGCCGCCGCCTGTGGAGGAGCAGGTGCTTCAACTCGTGGAATTTCTACCGTATCAATCGCCCCGCTTTGCAGCGTTCCCGTCCGCGCAGGCGTCGGTGCAATGGCCTCGCCACGTTCCAAACGCCCCAAATCTTCAATCATTTCATTGGCGGTCTGGTAACGGTCTTGCGGTTCTTTGGCAATCGCCTTCATGATAAAGGCATCAACCGCTTCTGGCAGATTTGGGTTCAACTTTAGCGGTGATGGAATCGGCGAATTCAAATGTTTGAGGATAATCGCGAGCGGCGTTTCAGCGTCGTAAGGCAGGCCACCGGTCACAAGTTGGAATAAAATAACGCCCAACGAATACAAGTCGGAACGCTCATCACCCGCTTCGCCTAAGCCCTGTTCAGGGGCCATGTAAGCCGGGGTTCCAACCATGCCACCACTCGCCGTGAACTGCGCACCTGTGACGATTTTGGCGATACCAAAATCCGTGAGGACAATGCGGCTGTCGTGGTCGAGCATCAGGTTTGCGGGTTTTACATCGCGGTGGATCATGTTACGGCTGTGTGCATAAGCCAGCGCACTCGCGGCTTCACGCACGATGCGCAGCGACTCTTCCAGCGGTAGTAGTTGCCCCTGACCGCTGATATCGGTCAACCGTTCTTTGAGGGTCTGCCCGTCCACCAATTCCATGACCATATAATAGCTGTCGCCGGGTTGGTCATATTCGAAATCATATACCTGGACGATATGATTATGCCGAAGTTTGGCGACATTTTGCGCCTCACGCTCAAAGCGCGATTTGAACTCCGGGTCATCGGCCAGGAAGGCGTGCAGCACCTTGATCGCCACATAGCGATCCAGGCTGACGTGGTA
>JBDTNB010000035.1:0-51183 GCA_039933955.1 Chloroflexota bacterium | reverse complement strand
TTGTCTCCACCAAATACGAGCGTGTCTGTTTTGAGAAAGGGTTGATATACCTGCCAGATAAGCTGCCAGCAACCTTCGTTTGTCCCGGTCATCCGCTGCTGGATGCCACCATCAGTCTGATGCTGCTGCGCGAACGCGACACCCTCAAACGCGGCGGGATTCTGGTAGACGAAACCGACCCTGGTGAGGAGCTACGAGCGTTGTTCTATCTGGAGCAGGCGATCCAGGATGCCACGCCGATGAAGTCCGGTGAACATCGCACCATCTCCCGCGAAGTGCATTTCGTCGAGATTGACAGCGCTGGAAATGTACGTGAAGCTGGAGGCGCACCCTATCTGGATTATCGTCCATCTACGCTTGAGGAAGTCTCGCATATCGCCCATTTGCTAGAGCAAGATTGGTTGAAGGGGGAGAACCTTGAACGCCGTGCCGCTGCTCATGCGGTGGAACACCTCGTACCACGCCATCTGGAGCGGGTACGGGCGCGGCGCATTGAACTCATCGACAAAACCGAAGCGGCGGTGCAGGAACGGCTGACCAAAGAAATCAACTATTGGGACTTACGCGCTGCTGAACTCCGCGCCCAGGAACACGCAGGGAAAATCAACGCTAGGGTGAACAGCCAGCGTGCTCAGGAACGGGCAGACCGGCTGGTGGAGCGTCTGAAACAGCGTAAGACGCAGCTCGCACAGGAACGCCAGATTTCTGCCGCACCCCCCATCGTCGTCGGTGGCGCATTGATTATCCCCATAGGCTTGCTGCTCGGAGATAATACACCACCGGAAATTCTTGACCGTCGCATCACCGAACAGATTGCCATGCGTGCCGTGATGGAAATCGAAATCGCGCTGGGCAACCATCCGCGCGATGTGAGCGCCCAGAATCTCGGCTACGACATCGAAAGCCGTGATGGACAGACTGGACGGCTGCGATTCATCGAAGTTAAAGGGCGACGCGCGGGTGCAGAGACCGTCACACTCACTTATAATGAACTTTACCGAGCGTTGAACAGTCCTGAAGGCTTCATTCTAGCGCTAGTGGAAGTCGAGCGTGCGAACGCCCGACCGCCGCGTTATGTGCGGAACTATCCATTCCGCGAACCCGACCCGCTGGCATCCAGCGTGAATTTCAACCTCAGAGAAATGCTGGGCATGAGTGAAGAGCCGCACGCATGACCCTGACGGTTTGAGAACAAGATGAAACTGATTTCATTGCTATAAGATTGAGAACTTTACAGAGATTATGCCGAAAAGACGAGCCAACATCGAAATAGATACTGAAGCTTTAGGACTGATTTCAATGCGATCTTTTCTCAAAATGGACGATTTTGAGAAACTTGGTATCGCAACTGGAATCATCCCCCGTGACTTCACCGCGAAGTTTCTGGCTGAAATAGTTCAGATGCCAAATTTAGGCGTGGCTGATCTTCTTAGTGTAGGAGATACGGCTCTGCAACAGATAGCTGGTGGTTGGATAACAGAAACCAATAGTGCTTTTCGAGATTTACTCAGAGGAGCATCTGCATTTGATGTAATCCAGCAAGACTACTCTACACAATTCTCGAAAATGTTTGGTGGTGTAGCCAGTATTCTTTCAGAAGCTTACGCACCGGCATTCCCAGCTATACATATGCCTATCGAGAATTTACTGGGCACAAATATGGGGATTGCTGGAATTGATAGTCTTTTAGCCTCCACTCAAAGCAGTCTCGGTGCTATGGCTGAATCGGTTGTAGGAAGCCTCGGTAGTAACTTCAGTTTGATTCAAGACATGTTTCCCACCCCACTTCAAACAGGTATTTTCTTCGAGAATCTGCCTGATATCAGAGAACTAACCCAACATTTTGAGAAGGTTGAACAAGCGGTTGCCGAGCTTGATGATGACGGATATTTCTTGCTTGACCACTGGTCACTTTCTAATCTCCTTCAATTTGTTGGGATTGATCAAGTAGATCTTCGAGTACGAAGTGCTGTAGTCACCAACAAGCTACTTGGTATCACTCGTCATCAGGATTTTTTTGACGAAGCCAAACTGCGTTTTTCGGACTCCTCAGTGTTGAATAGGCGCTGGCGTGTTATCGAACAGGCTCTTGTTGCACATCGAAATCGTCACTATGCAATCTCAATACCGACACTGTTGGCTCAGATTGAAGGAATATTTACTGATGCGCTGGTTTTGAAAGGGGCGGTCAAACAAGATAACGGCAAACTCTATGCCAGAGACCAATCCGGCACTCTTAAGTTGAACAAAAAGGGGAAGCCAGTAGAGCTACATGGATTAGGGCAAAAAGTGCAGAATTCCGATTTACAGAATGAAGCCTTGTTGCAGGATCTTGCCCGATTCTTCACCGACTATCTGGTCAAAGAGCGCAATGATATTATGCATGGTCGAATTGTTAACTATGACAAGGCCAAACTGTCGGTACAGCTACTGTTATATACATACCTGTTAGTTGCCGAATTTGTCGATTTTGAACGTGAGAGCTAGTGGGTTATCGTAAAAAACAGATTTATCTGACGCTGCTTCTAGAAATGTAAAGGCGAATGAATGAGCCGGTTTGAACGTTGGAAAGTCCGCCATCGGTTTAAGGGCTGCCTGATCAATGTAACGAGATTGGTGTTTACGCTGTTATTGCTTGTATTGGCAATAGGCTACGCTTTTTCAATTATCGTTCTTGATATCAACATTGTGCTGATTCTGGTGCTTATCGTACTGATTTGGTTCACTCCAACTATTGCCCGTTATTTTGAAAATATCCAGTTCAAGCGTGAAGGCGATAAACTGGAATTTAGTCTGGCTTTCGCCAAATTACGTGACATTGAAGAAAAAGCCGAAGAAGCCAATCTTTTACAGACACCACAAAATCTTTCGGATGTTGAGCGGTTTGTTCAAATATCCAAGATAAACCCGAACGCAGCGCTAATCGCACTTCGTACAGATATTGAGCGAAAACTTCAGCAAATTGTCCAAGCTGCTCAGATCGACACATCAACCATTCGGATACAGTCAATGGGTGAATTACTCCGAGTCTTGGAACGCGAACGGATACTGAATCGGGAGGAAGTCGTGGTACTGCACGAGCTTCGGAATACGCTCAATCAGGTGGCTCATGCTGTGGATGTGTCTCCTGATGTCATTCATTGGGCAGTAAACACAGGTCCTTTTATCCTTACCGCTTTAGACAAGAAACTAACTGATATTCAATCGAAGAAGTGAAAGCAATCGTTATGACCTATCGTAAGAAATTGATCGAAGTGGCGTTGCCCCTCGTAGCTATCAACGAAGCCAGTGCTTACGAAAAAATGCCAGGCATCGGAGCGCATCCACGAGGCATCCACTTGTGGTGGGCGCGCCGACCTCTTACATCGGCGCGTGCCGTTATTTTTGCATCGCTGGTAGATGATCCTGACAGTCCTGATGCACTGCCCGCATTCGTAGATGCTTGTAGGATGCTGCCGAAAGGCAAAAACGCGCAGATGGAGGATACACCCCGCCAGCGTCTCTTTGACTTCATTGAGCGACTAGTGCAGTGGTCAAGCTCGACGGACGAAACTGTGCTAACTACCGCTCGGAAGTTGATCCTAATTGCCACTGAAGGCAATCCACCGCCTCTACTTGACCCGTTTGCCGGGGGTGGCAGCATCCCATTGGAAGCACAGCGCCTCGGACTAGAAGCCTTTGCCAGCGACCTGAATCCTGTGGCGGTGGCAATTAATAAGGCACAAATTGAAATTCCGCCACGCTTTATCGACTTAGCTCCGGTGAACCCTAGTAACCGTGACAAGATAGCAAGTGGTGTGGGCTGGAAAGGTGTTGCTGGGCTGGCAACAGATGTACGTTATTATGGAGATTTAATTCACCAACAAGCGAGAAAACAAGTTGGACATTTGTACCCCACATATGACGGTAAAACGGTAATCGCATGGTTGTGGACACGCACGGTGAAAAGCCCCAATCCAGCGGTAAATGTCCCTGTGCCTTTGGTGCGCTCTTTTGAGCTGAGCAAGAAGAAAGGGCGACGCTCATGGATCGAACCCATTGTGGATACATCAACAAAACACGTCTCGTTTATCGTGCGTAGGGAGCAAAATGGTGATGATCCTAAGACTATTCCCGATGGAACAGTTAATCGTCGAGGAGCAAGATGTATTGTAAGCGGCACGCCTATTCCGCTGGAGTATGTTCGTGCAGAGGGTAAAGCTGGGCGTATAGGCTCAACACTATTGGCAATAGTTGCAGAAGGTACAAACGGACGCAACTACTATGCGCCAACATTAGAACATGCGACTAGAGCCAACGTTGAGATACCGGAAGATGCACCAGATACAAAATTACCTGAACAAGCATTGGGCTTCCGTGTGCAGAATTATGGATTAACTAAACATCGGGATTTGTTTACTCCGCGTCAGTTAGTTGTGTTGACGACATTAAGTGACTTGGTGAATGAAGTACGTGAACATATATATCAAGATGCACTGATTTCAGGTCTACCTGATGATGACAAACCACTAAACGAGGGTGGCTGTGGCGCAAGAGCATATTCTGAAGCAGTTAGCGTTTATTTGGCTTTTGCAGTGGATCGCTGCGCGGACTTCAACAACACAATCGTAAGATGGGTTTCATCTAACGAAAAAGTGATGAACTTATTCGGCAGACAAACCATCTCAATGACTTGGGATTATGGAGAACCAAATTTAATGGAGCGGGTGGTAGGTGGTTGGCCCACCTGTGTCGCTTACATTGCTGAATGCTTGGAAACTTTACGCAGTGCATCAAGTGGAAAGGTAAAACAAGCAGATGCCGCAAATTTAGATAGCGATACATCTGTACAGCTTCTTGTATCAACAGATCCTCCCTATTACGACAACGTATCTTACGCTGATCTCTCTGATTTCTTTTACATCTGGATGCGTAGAACATTGAAGGATGTATATGCAGATATATTTGGAACTTTGCTTGTTCCTAAAGACGCTGAACTAATCGCTGATCCATATCGATTTGGCGGGCGTGATGCAGCTAACACACATTTCGAACGCGGGATGGGACAAGTCTTCACCAATCTCCGACAAAAAGTTTCAGATAAGTATCCAATCACAATCTACTATGCTTTTAAACAATCGGAGAGCGAAGGTGAGGAAGACGAAGAAGAAAAGGCAGAAGTTGTCAGCAGTACAGGCTGGGAAACTATGCTTGAAGGGCTGGTTCATGCGGGATTCATGATTGATGGCACATGGCCGATGCGTACTGAACAAATCAGTCGGCTGCGAAATATGTCGTCTAACGCCCTCGCTTCGTCCATCGTCCTTGTCTGCCGCCCTCGCTTGGAGGATGCGCCCACCATCTCCCGCCGTGCCTTTGTAGATTCGCTGCGCCGTGAACTTCCCGCCGCGCTCAAAGAGATGCAGTCCGGCAACATCGCCCCAGTTGATCTCGCGCAAGCCAGTATCGGTCCTGGCATAGCGATTTACAGCCGCTACAGCAAAGTGTTGGAAGCTGATGGTACGCCTATGAGTGTTCGCACTGCACTGGGGATAATTAATCAAGAACTGGATGCCTATCTCGCCGAGCAGGATGGTGACATTGATGCAGACACGCGCTTTGCAGTGGCATGGTTTACTGAGTACGGTTTTGAGACAGGTGAATATGGACGTGCGGAAACCTTAGCAACAGCCAAAAATGTAAGTGTATCCGGCATAGAACGTGCTGGTATAGTCCAGTCAGGGCGCGGCAAGGTCAAACTTCTGCACTGGAAAGAATACGACCCAGGCATATGGGATCCGCAGCAGGACAAGCGCCCTACCGTCTGGGAAGCGACCCATCATCTGATCGAACGGCTGAACAGTCACGGCGAAACGGGTTCCGCCATGCTAATGACCAAAATGCCGCACGATATGGCAGCCGAAGCGCGTCATCTCGCTTATCGTCTGTACAGCATTTGTGAGCGTAAGGGCTGGTCAGACCACGCCCGCGATTACAACGCGCTGGTGATTAGCTGGGCAGGCATCGGCGAGGAAACCGCACGCTTGCGCGAAGCGGAAGAGTCGGGTCAGGCTACAGAGCAACCGAGATTGCTGTAACGCGATGTTATCCTCTTCAGTTGAGACAATGAATATGTCCAAGATGTTTGAATTGCTGAAACAGATTTCGCAAGATGAATTTCTTTCCGCATGGAGAGAAGAAGAACAGGGAAAAGACGATCCCTATACTCAGACACGAATCAGAGAACACGAATCATATATAGGGCTTGATTACTACATGGTAAAACTGACTGAGGAAGGGCTAACGAAGCTCATCCTCCCCAATCATACACATGACAATCGGGAGTTGAAGAAAGATGGAGAATTTTTTTGGGATGTTATTACGAAATTTCTTGTCCCGGAAAATATCCCGCAAAGTTGTTATAAGCGAATTCAATGTGTAAGAGATGAACTTACCAAACACGCCAGCGAGTATGCTCTATTAGATACGAGTTACACGCTTGGGCGCGTCTATTATGATCCGCGACTGGGGAATCCCAATAGTGATGCGCCGAACAACAAAAACCAACTCTACGCTGGAAATTTCCATCGCTTCGCTGGCTATGGAACATGGGTTAAAGAACATGGGTATCAGCCTGTAAAAGTATTCTTTACCGAAGCTAGAATGAGTTAAGGGAAAATCCAATGGCAAAGAGCAACCGTGATCGCGTCAGCGAGGTAATGGACGCGCTGAAAGAGGGCCTGGGTCCGTTCGTCCTGCGCGAATACAAACAAATCCACAAAGGGGCACGCTACTTGCAAGAAGTGGAACTCACCTTGAACAGCAGCGCCTACTCCGCACCCCATCTGCCGAATGAAGCGACGGCACTGACGGAAGTGGATGTTCAGGGTTGGCTGAACCTGATGGTGCGCCAGTGGAACGATGTGTTCAAAACGCGGCTTGGTAAAGCGGAGCGTTCCTTCGTTGGGGAGTTGCAGGAAGCTCGCAACGACTGGGCGCATCAGAAGCCTTTTACCAATGATGAAGCCTACCGTATCGCGGATACGGCGACTCGATTGCTGGAAGCTGTAGGTGCGCCAAAAGAGGCACAGGCTGCGCGTGATCTTGCTCAAGACCTGCTCCGGCTGCGCTTTGAAGCAGAGCAGAAGCAGGCGAAGAAAAAAACTGGTTCGCTCGATGAAGCGCCGACGACAACGACACCTGGTTTGCGTCCCTGGCGTTTAGTGGTCAAGCCGCATCCCGACGTGGCAAGTGGGCGCTATATTCTTGGCGATTTCGTCGCCAACATCGCGGATGTCATGCAGGGTAAAGCGGCGATAGAATATGGCGACCCGAAAGAATTCTTCCGGCGCACCTACCTCACCGAAGGCTTGCTTGATCTGCTGGTGACAGGTGTGAAACGCCTCACCGGTCAGGGCGGCGATCCAGTGGTGCAGCTCCAGACTAGCTTTGGCGGTGGCAAGACCCACAGTATGCTGGCTTTGTATCACCTGCTCAGTGGTCAAATCGGCTTCAGCGAGATTCCCGGTGGCGAAAACATTGTCAAGCGTGTGGAAAACATTGATGACCGTATCAAAGCCAATTGCGCGGTGATCGTTGGTATCGCGTTCAGCGCTACCGAGCCACGCCGTTACAACGTGGCAACCACTCATACGCTGTGGGGAGACATTGCCTTTCAGCTTGGTTGGGGAAAAGGCGGTGAAGAAGGCGCATTAGAAGCCTACATGATGGTTGAAAAAGCTGATCTCGCAGGGATTAGCCCCGGTTCAGATACGCTGGTAGAACTGCTGGAGAAATTTGGTCCAGCGCTCATCATCATTGACGAACTGGTTGCTTTCGCCCGTAACCTCTATAACGCACCTGACCGGCTGCCTGCGGGAACATTCGACTCGGTGATGACCTTTGTGCAGGCGCTCACGGAAGCGGTCAAACGCTCCAGTGATTCGATGTTGTTGGTGTCTATCCCTGAGAGCGACATCGAAATTGGTGGCGAGGGCGGCAAAGCGGCACTGGAACACCTTGCCAAAACCATCGGACGTATCGAGTCCGTGTGGAAGCCCGTCACTGCAACGGAGAGTTTTGAGATTGTGCGCCGCCGTCTGTTCTCGTCAGAGATGGACTATGCCGCTCGTGATGTGGTACTGGCAGCTTTCCGCGAGATGTACGCGGGCAACAGCAGTGAATTCCCGTCCGGTGTTGCCGAGGGCGATTACCAGCGCCGCATGAAGGAAGCCTACCCGATTCACCCCGAACTCTTTGCGAGGCTCTATGAGGACTGGTCAACGCTGGATCGCTTCCAACGCACACGCGGCGTGCTGAGGCTGATGGCAACCGTCATTCATCGGCTGTGGACAGATAATGACCAATCGCTGATGATTATGCCAAGTTCAATCCCCCTGTGGGCGACAACCGTGCGTAACGAGATGCTGCGCTACCTGCCGGAGAACTGGCCCGCTATTGTCGATGCCGATATTGACGGCGAGGACTCGAAACCCTATCAACTGGACAAAAGTATCCCCACGTTAGGGCAATATACCGCCAGCCGACGAGTAGCACGTTCTATATTTATCGGCAGTGCCCCGTCAGTCGGACAAACTGTGCGAGGCGTGGAAGAGGTTCGCATCCGTCTGGCAACGGTGCAGCCCGGTGAGCAGTTGGCGGCGTTCAATGATGCGTTGCGCCGTATGAGCAATCAATTGACCTATCTCTACACGGATGGCAGCCGCTATTGGTATGACACACGCCCAACCGTCAATCGTATCGCCCAGGATCGCGCCCAGAACATCCACCCCGATTTAGTCTACCAGGAGGCAATTGACCGCTTGCGCGCAGTCAAAAATCGTCGTGAGGACTTTGCCGCCGCGCATATTGCGCCGCAGAGTTCAGGCGATGTAGTAGACGAATGGCGGACGCGCGTTGTCGTCCTTGCCCCTGAACATAGTCATAAGAAGGGGAATGGCACGTCGGAAGCGCAGCGTGTCACGCAAGAAATTCTTGAAAATCGCGGCAATTCTCCGCGTCTCTATCGCAATATGTTGGTGTTCATCGCGCCGGACGCAGGCGACGTGGAAGCGTGGGAAAAGGCACTCCGCGACTATCTGGCGTGGAAGTCCATTCACGATGAAGCCGAACCCCTTAACCTGGATGCCCAGCAGCGCAAGCAAGTTCAGAATAACCTGACAACAGCAAATAATACGGTGCAAACTCGTCTACAAGAGACCTATAGCTGGCTGATTGTCCCGGTGCAGCCTGACCCAACGGGACCCATTGAATTTCAGGCGCATCGCATCGCTGGACAGGACAGCTTCTATGATCGCGCCGCACGTAAGCTGCGCCAAAGTGAAATGCTCATCCCACGCTGGTCGCCAGATAACCTTCGGATGGAGCTTGACCGTTATCTGTGGCGTGACCAACCGCATCTGGGGCTAAAGCAGCTCTGGGAGTATCTCGCCCGCTACTGCTACCTGCCACGCCTCTATAACGAAGACGTGCTGTTAGAAGCAGTAGGAGATGGCGTTTCACGAGCTGATGCGCCGTTCGGATATGCGACGATGGTGGGACTAGATGGTATCTACAAAGGGCTAGTGTTTGGTCATCCGACATCGGGGATCTATTTCGATGATAATTCGGTACTGGTACGTCCAGAGACCGCTCAAGAGCAGGTTGATAGCCAAAAGCAGCAAACTATACAGCCGCCAAGCATCCCCTCCGGTGAACGTTTCGGGATCCCAACCATCACTCAAGCTACGCCGTCCAGACCGAGACTGACGACGCGCTATCACGGCACAGTTTCGCTCGACCCACAGCGCGTCAATAAGGAGATGGCAACGATTGTTGAGGAGATCATCCAGCGCCTCACCAGCCTGACCGGAATCGAAGTGGAAATTACCCTCGAAATCAGTGCAGAACGTCCGTCAGGATTCGATGATTCGACGGTTCGCACCATCAATGAGAACAGCCGCACGTTGAAATTCAAGAGCCATGGGTTTGAGGGTGAGTAATTTTAATATGGCAGTTTTACGGTCTTTCTTTAGGAGCCTACTGCTTCGTCTATTATCGATTACTCGACGCAGACAGCGATATTTTAGGCGCGTGACCATTTATCAAACCGACAGCGATAAACCTGTTGGCAAACATGATTTAGCTCTAATTCGGGGTGGAGAGCACGACAAATGGCTCGTATTTCAATGTCCGAACAACTGTGGAACGACTATCTCCCTCAACTTAAGTGAGAAACGCCATCCGTTCTGGCGGGTGCAAGTTCATGATGATGGAGAGGTAACAGTATCTCCCTCCGTTGTTCACGACTCATGCACAGCTCATTTTTTTATCCGCCACAACAAGGTACATTGGGTGTGAGGTTGGAGCTAATTTTACCAAGTCATGCCTAAAAACAAATTTGTATCGCCACTTCCCCAAATCAGTTGATTTTGACACTCACAACCTTCTCGCGGTTTTGGTGAAGAAGCGAGGATTTCACGGCTATGAAAAGAGTAGATAAGTTCGCTCGGGCTTGTTTCTTCGTCCACAAAACCAATAAGGCGGTTTAGAAACTCTGTGACGGCGTTTGAAGCGATACTAGAAGTGAATGTAATAACCGCAGGGGCAGGGTCATTCAATTCTGGGGCATAACCTTGCCCGCGCAAACGTTCCAATTCTTCTGGATGCATAGATTCAAACCGAATCTGATTAGCGTCGATTCGCTTGCGGCAGTGCAGACAAATGTTTCCCGGTTGTAATAGGGTCACTCGTCCGTTGATATGAGTTATCTGCCCATCCCGTGAATAAATTTTGATACCCATATCAATCACGGGTACATAATATCGCAAGCTCAGAGCATTGAGGATGGCGCGCCCATATTGGTCATCAGTACAACCGAAAATAACATCACATTCACGTAGACGTTTGGCGGTCGCTTCATCCGTAATCCGCGCTTGTATTAGATTGATGTTCGTTCCCAACTGTGTGTCAGCAACCGTGCGCTGAACTATGGATACTTTGCTTTTACCGTTGTCTCTTACACGGGAGTTGTATACGCGGTTGATATTGCTTAATTCAAATATCTGATCGTCAAAAACGGTGAGTTTGCCTACTCCCAGACGAATGAGTTGCTCGATAACTGCTGAGCCTGTACCACCAGCGCCGACTACGCCAATATGTAATTGCTGTAATGTGCGCTGCATATCTGGTCCGAAAGCACGGATCTGTCGGTCAAAATACTCTTGTTTCGGTTCACTCAATTTAAATGAGCTTAGAAATCGCCAGCGATTGCCAATGATGCTAATAGTAGACAGAGGGATCTGTTTACCGTTCGCAAACCAAACACGCCCAATAAAGGTTGATGGGTCAGAAAACACAACGCTCCCGTGACTATGGATGTCTTCAATACGATGGAAAGCCGTCCTGAAAAACGCAGGTTCAGTAGCATCATCTTGCCTCGAAAAGAATGCGATACCACAGGGATGTGAATGGACAAATATGATTGCTTCGCCTTGTTTGTCAGCCTGTTTAAGGACTGGCATAAACGCAGTTGACTTGATAGACATACTCTGATCGGTAGCGTAATTGAGATCATCTCCGTCTAACAAATGCACCCCTCTCACCAAAAACCGAATCTGGGTGTCCGTTGTTGAGAGACGACAGCGAAGAAATGCAGCTCGCTCGATTTCGCAGTCTTGAAATAGAAAGCTTTGAAGTGCGACATAATCGCGCTCCAATATCATCATATGGTAGTGGTGCGCCATTAGATACCTTTCTCCAAATCTTTGCGAACGACAAGCATATAGGACTCCAACCCATCAATACCTGCTCGCCAAGTGTTAGGAGGGTAATGGCGTGACCACTGGTTCCATGTTCCACTGTTGATAGAAGTTTGGGTCACTGACTGAGGGATGGTGCCATCCACTTTCAGGACATTTTGAGCAAGGAAGAACATATCTGGATTCGTCGTCGGATATCCTGCGGGAATCTTTACCAGCAAGTCGACTACTTCAAGTGTGTACTTGCCGGTGGGCAGAGCATAATTGTGGAAGATCAATAACTGTTCGTTTCCGGCTGACTGAAGCTCCCATTGATACCCCTTGTCACGCAGAAATTCTTCATCGGGTTCAGGAAGCGGCATTGCATACCCCCGGATTGAGATCGCGTGGTGCGCTGACAAAGCGCATTCCAGGCTTGAGCGTGACAGGCTCCCCATCTTCAACGAGTTCATCATCTTTTGGTCCTAGAACAACGAGAAACAAATCAAAATTACTGTCCACACCTCCGAGAGTTTTGAGTTCAGCCCCTGTCATAACTTTTTTCGGAGCGGTGTATCGTTTCCGGTCGATGAAAATAATGATGCGCCCTGCCTTTTCCTCTTCGAGAAGTTCAGCGTCAATTTGTGCAAGATCGGTCATGATGTTTTCTCCATGCCCTAGAATAATAAACGTCAAACATAGGGTAATATGATTAGTATCGGAAGTCAATATCAATATCTACGTCAATGATATTGACAGTCAACTATATTGACATAGTGATTTGATTGTGACATAATTAACATATGGAAATTGACGATAACGCACTGTACAAGTCTATAGGTGAGCGTGTAAAAGCTCATCGCACTCAGATACAGGTCACTCAGAAGCAGCTTGCGGATGAGATTGGAGTTGAACGTACTTCGATTACCAACATTGAGTCAGGGCTGCAAAAATTGCCTATTCATCAACTTTACCGTATATGCCAGGCGCTAAAAGTTGATCCATTTGACTTACTACCTTCATTAGAGGAGGTACGGCAATCAGAGATGGAAGAAGTAGAGATTGATGGACAATCTCTACAGATGACACCGAAAACTGCACACGCCATAAGAAAATTACTTGAAGATTTTTCTGACTCGGAGCAAATATGAAACCAAACTCAGCCGAAAAACAGGCTGTTTATATTCTGGAACAATATGCGATACGTGGTGTTCCAGTAGATGTAGTATCTTTAGTGCAGCAAATGGGGCTTAACGTTGCTGCTCAAGAGCTTGAAGATAAAGTTTCTGGTTTTCTCATTATCAAAAATGGTCAGGCAGCGATTGGCGTAAACCAAAATCATCATCCCAATCGTCAGCGTTTCACTGTGGCTCACGAACTTGGACATTATGTTTTGCACCGCACCCTGTCAAACATCTTTGTCGACTCAACATTAACCTTCTACAGAGACACTAACTCGACTGATGGGAAAACACTTCAGGAAATCCAAGCTAATGCTTTTGCAGCCGAACTCCTGATGCCGGAAACGATCATTCGAGATTACCTGAGAACTTATGAGATAGATTTGTATGACGCACGAGATGTCGCCAATCTTGCCTCAAAGTTTGGGGTTAGTGAACAAGCACTAACCATCCGATTGGTAAACCTGAATCTTATTTCGTTGTGACAGCCTGACAATGAAATTTTAACGACTCCGCTGGCAAATTTGACACGTAAAAACTGTAATATTACAGCAGTTGCCAAGCCCCGATTTGCGATAATGAGATAGAAATTCGCATATTGGGAGACAACGAATGTCAAAGAAATCGGTCCAGCGCAGTATCACCATGACGCAGGAGATGCGTGACCGCCTCGCACTTCTGGTAAGCAAACAACCCCGTGATACCACTGAAGCCGACATCATCCGCGAGGCAATACGTCTTTATCTGGACAACCAAGAAGACCTCATAAGCAGTCGCAAGCACTTTCAGAAGTCGCTGCAAGACCGATTGGATAGACTTGAATCTGCGTTTGCATTTCATTTGAATGTTCTACTATATCTACTAGCGGCGCTTGAGCCAAAGGGCAGCCCGGAACGCATCGCCGATGCCATCATCGCTGCCCGGCGCGACGGTGAAACCCTGCTGGCACAAATCAAGGCGGTGCGCGAGATGAAGGCTACTAATCGTTGAGCAAAGCCATCATCGTCGTGGACTTCGCCTACAAAGGAACGCAGCGAAAAGGACACGGTACAGGACGCAAAGGGCTGAGTTCCACACTCAAATATCTGCAATATCGGGACAAAGTGCAGAACCGGCTCGCCGAGGACCGTGATTATGAACGCTGGCAGGATCGGGGCATGGGACTGCACTGGCGCGACATCCTCAAAAACAGCGATGACTTTCAGAGTAAACATGTGCTGGCGTGGACATGGGTGATTTCGCCTGCCCCTGACCTGATGGCACTTGTACCGGAGGAGCAGCGGCGCGATCTAGTGTGTGACCTGACCGAGCATATTGTCGAGGATTACTATCTGGAACGTGGTTTCACGCTCCCTGAATACAGCTTTATTCTCCATGACCGCGAGGCAAAAATGGAAGACGGGAGTGAGACCATGCAGCAGCTTCACACCCATGTTGTCCTGCCAGGAACCGCACCTCTTCCGGGATCAGATCGTGGGGCGGTCTATAACAACAAAGAAAGGGGTCATGATGTACTGTTCCGCGAGATCGCCAGTCGCCACTTCGGTGAAGCACTGGATCGGATTGTTGGCCCGGACTGGCAGCGCTTGCGCGAAGAAGAGCCAGAAATAGAACCTGTGCAGCCAGAACCAAACGATTTGGAAGCATGGTTTCCGAGAAGCTGAAATGACATCCTAGAGGAAGATTACCCAGTACCCACAGGCAGTTCTTAAGAGTTGTTGAGGTCTTGTTTCAACCGCTTGCTAGTCCGCAGTGTTAAACGACGGATGAAACGGGGTGCTGGTTTTCCGCTCAACACCCCACCCGATTCCCCTCGGTCAATCCGCTGCGTTTCGATAACAAAGAGATTCTCCAGCTCAATCCGCTCACCGACAACAAGGCTTTCTGTCCAAACATTCATGAGTGTTTCGAGCATCACCTGCACATCGCGGTTCTTCAACCGTGTGCGTCGCCCAATTTCTCGCACCATTTGGTTCTTTGTCAGGGTCATGGACTCACCTCTTTTGGTCCCGTCAACCGCTTTTGGCGCTGTTTACGCATTTCGGTCGTACTGACTGTTTTCACGTTTCCACCACTCTGTCCCTGCGTTTCGGCGGCGACCTTTGCCATGAGCGCGGAGGCTGCTAATTCGAGCGTGGGCTTTGCGGCAGCCGTTGTTTCGGCTGGAGTAAAAAATTCGATTGGATTCAGGTCGAGCGAGATACCCCGTTCTAGGAGTAGTGGTTCCTCTTTCGCCGTATTGAGCCGCTGCTTCCAGTCGTCACGCTCATAGAAACGTGTCAGGCGGGCGTTCAGGATAACCTGGGTGGCAAAGCCTGTCTCGACATAACGGGCGAAGATGGTGCAGTTGCCCACCTGCGGAGTAATGACTTCATCGACGGTCAGCAGCGGACGCTGGCGCAGATGGCTGTTAGGGTCATCCGTATTGGCATCCGTCGTCGCTGTGCCACTGGCTTTGCTGTAGAACTCGGCAGTATCGGCATCGCAGCCACCATAGATCACCTGGGTCGCCAGACCGGTGAACAACGCCTGTGTGCCTTCGTTGCCGTAAATCATGTGGAACTGCCCTTTGGTCTGCGCCCCAATCATGATGGAGATACGGCGCTTACGGACGAGGTTGACATCCGCTACCAGGCTGTCGAGCTTGCCCAGGGTCGGGAACTCATCAAGGATCACGCCGACAGGAACGGGTAACGGACCTTTATTGCGCTCACCGATGGTGTCAAGGTCGAGCATGAGCTTACGCAGGGTTGCACCCAGATAGGATGCATAGACCGCACGCATTCGTCCCGGACAGGTCAAGACAACCACGGTTGGCTGACCGACCACTAAATCGGCATCAAAGTCGGACGCACTGGTGTTAGCACGCACATCGGTCGAAGCCCAGCCAGTGAGCGCAGTTGCCAGCGTCGCCACCACGTTGGATGCCACTTTGCCATCCGAACCCACCGAAGCAATAAAGCTGTTCGCCAGCAGCGCCGCATCATCCTTTTTAGCAGCAAGTTTCCCTGCCAGACCTTTGAGGTCGTTCATGGCGTTATAGATTTCACCGAGATTGGGAAAGCGGATCAGGCAGGCCGCCAGCAGTGCCGCAGCACTGTCCGTCCAGAAGCGGTTGTCCCCTGCTGCGGACGGCACCAGTACATCAGCGATGGCGCGAGCATCGGAAACGTTGTCAATGCCTTCCGCCAGATTATAACGAGGACCGATAGCGCTGGTCGGGTCATGGACAACCACCAGATGGCGCGTGACAGCAGCGTACTTCAGCACATGCCCGGTAATTTCACCCTGCGGATCGGCGACCACCAGCGAATGTCCGGCCAGCATCCGGTCAGCAATGGCAGGCAGGATGATCCCCTGCGTCTTACCCGAACCCGGACCACCGAGCGTCAAAATACCGCGTGCCACATCTTCGCCACTGAGAGAGAACCGTCCCATACCCATATCGAGACGGCGTTTTTGTTCACCCCAGAACGCGCCCAACAGCGACAGCCCTTCGGCATCTTCCCGACGAAAGCGTTTATATTCCCGCATCGTACAGAAGTGGGATGAACCGAGTGCGCCGCGCTTGACCTGGGGATTACGCAGGCGATCCACCCGTTCACGCAGCCAGCCACCATTCTTGACGCCGCTGTGCAACCCAATGGTCAGGAAGAACCAGAGCATGACGAGCATGATGCCGAACATGAACAGACGCATCGCGTTCACATGGGGCGGCGCACCGGTGAGGAACTGCACGAAACCATTGGATGTTTGTCGTCCACGTAGGGGCTGGACCGCGATGTCGCCCAACAGCGTGAGATAGACTGCCGACACCCCCAACACGACGATCAGGTGGGCAAAGAGTTTCGCGCCGCGTTTCCAGTCGGTCGGACTCTGCCTTTCGCTGGTGCGCTGGATACCTGCCCCCAGCAATGCGCTGACGAGGATGGGAGCTGTCAGGGTAAGACACAGGAGAGGGGCGAGGCAGCCGCCCAGCAGCGCCCGCCCCTCCGTAAAAAGCCAGTAGAACATCAGCTATGCCTCCGAGTCATCGGTAGAGCGAGTCGCACAGTGCAGCAGAAAACGATTCACCAGCCAGCCGAGAGCGACCAGCAGCAGTGTCGTCAGGTAAAGCGCCTCATCGAAATGCATACCCAGCAACCGTCCGACAGTCGCCCCAGCGAGCAGCAGTGTGACCAGGGCAAAGCCTCCCAGCAACGTCTGTGGTTTTAGATACATCAGCACAGTCGCTTTCAGCTAGAAGTCCAGTTCCGGTGTACCCGGTGCGATCTCCGGTTCATCACGCTCAACAAGCTGGTGAATCGGGTCAGTATAGATACCCTCCGCCGCAGTACGCGCGTCGCGCTCGGCATTCGGATTGTAAGGATGCCAGTCCGCCGGGTCGTGGGTGAGTGTCAGTTCGGCATTCTGATAGGCTTTCAGGTCATCGCCTTCCAGTGTTTTCCATTCCACCGGGAGATTTTCCAGCCGAGCCACTTCTACCGCGAGTTCTGGTCCATCAAGCAATCCGGGCACGAGATACCCGTTAAATTCCTTGCCGAATTTGTCCACTGCCTCCGATGTCTCGAAGTGCGCCATCTCCAGCATTCGGAACGGTTCGTCCTCCGCCATTGCGGGGCTGCCGACGGCATCGGAGTCGCGTTCTACACCGGGATAGACAACCATGTGCAGGGCATGTCCCAGCGGTTCACCTTCGGGATCATTCACAGGGATAGGATCGAGTCGCCAGTAAGGATTTTCCGCCGCTGGCTGCGGCGCGGGGTCTTCAATCTTCTCGCCATCGGTGTTCCAGTAGGGGTTGATTTCCCCGTCCAACTGCTGCGCCAGTGTCTCAAAACGGTCCGGTGGTCCCTGGGTGAACAGCCGTGTGTCGGCACGATCCCCATCCAACCAGTCGTTTTGTGTGGCGGTGAGTTCAGCTTTGTGCATCATGGCTTCCAGTCCGCGCTCATCGAAGACTTCCAGCAGTGCATCGCGTGCCTGCGCTGCTTGCTCACGTCCCTGCTCATCGTCCGGGTCGTAAGTGTCAAGCGTGACAGACTGCACCCCCAGATAACCACCGGGTTCTTTCCAGTATTTCTCCACCGCCAGTTCCCCACTCCAAGGGTCAGCCTGCTGCACCACTACCGCATAATTCACACTGTCGTTCACCGGTTGCAGCAGTTCGGTCTCGGATTTCTCGAAGGTTGCTTCAAACCATGCCGCACCTTCCAGCACTGCGTTCACCTCGCGCTCACGGGCAGCTTCGGCGGCAAACTCGCGGTACATCGTCGGGTAATCGGGCGCTTCCGTTTCGAGTGTGACGGGGGTATTGGGTTCGGTTTCCATTTCGGTGACATCGACTTCCCGCACTAACTCACGTTCGCGGAGGGTGGTAAATGGGTCAGGCGGCCCCTGCGTGAACAGACGCGGGTCAGCCCGTTCCGGGTCAATCACCCCCGCTTCGATACCAGCCAGTTCGACCAGCGTCATTGCTCCCTGCACATCGCCTTTGTCCAGCAGGTCGTGAGCAGTTTCGGTGTTCGCCTGCGCTGTCTCCCAATCCGGTTGGGGGATGAGGAGGCGTTCACGCTCATGATCATGATCTTCATCGCCCCATGATTTCAACACATCCAGGCGCGACACGCCATTGGCGGCAATCGCGTCTACGCTGTATTCCACATCTTGCAGTTGTTCCTCTTGCGGCATCTCACGCTCCATTGCTCGTGTACGTTCGGTGGTAAAAGGGTCGGGCGGCGCATCGTCTTCAAAGAACACACGCGGATCCGCGCGGTTTGGGTCGAGATAACTGCCCTCAACAGCCATCTGCTCCGCCTTATTCAGCGCCTTTTCAACCCCTTCGTACTTCAGGGTCGTTTCAAGCTGGGATAGGTCGACATTGAGCAACCGGTCACTGTAATCGTCATACTCGCCAATGGTGAAGGTGTCGAAGCGCCGCTCACTCCCATCCATCCAGGTCTTGACCGCTTCCAGCGACGGTTCGTTGTTCGGTCCGACGCCATAACCGAAGTAGTATTCCGGCTGGGGATTGAGCGCAGGCAAATCCATTGGGTCAGGAAACTCTTGCCCATGATGGTCGGCAACATCATGGGCGAACTGCTGCGCCATGTAGAGATCGCCCTTCTCTAAATACATTTCCAAGCCCGGCAGCGGCCACGCCGAACCGGGATCCGCGTCAGACAGCGGCATGACTGGATACGAGTCGTGTTTGAGTGTGCCATCGCTCATTTCCAGCGTCCTGAAATAGCGCAGTTCGTAGGGTTCAGCTTCCGGTTCCGGGTTCTCGACGACGGCAAACCAGTGAGCAGTCCCACCGCCATCGACGTGATATGCCTGTCCCATGCCCTGCCCGTCATACGGCTGCATTTCATCGCCAAAGGTGAAGGGCAATTCGTCTGACAAATCACGGTTGGGTACAGCATCAAACAGTGGAATGCCGGGTGCGACCTGCCCGCTCAGTTCGGCTTCGTGCTGTGCTGTGTCCAGCAGGCGCTCGTTTCCGCCTTCTACCCAGGCGCGATCCAACTGCCCACAGAGGTTTTCCATATCCTCGGTGCGTCCATCGGCGACCAGCGCCGTTGTCACTTGCTGACCACTGAGATACAGCAGATGGACTTTGGCACTGTCGCCCGTCGAGCCATCCGTAGGGAAGACCACTGCCAGATACTGCCCGTCGAGATACGGCATCTGCGCCACACGGCGGGCATCCTCCCCCAGACCTTCGAGACCTTCTTTTTCCAGAGCGGTCTCGACTTCATGCTGATGTTCTTCAGCAGATCCCCACGACGCATACTCGCCCAATCGCAGCCGCTGCTCATGCTCCAGCCCATAGCGATTCGTCGAGGCACGAACAAGCTCAACCCCGTAGCCTGCGCCGTAGTCCTCACGCTCCGGCGGAACAATTTCGACGGCATACATGGAGCCATCCTCAGCCGCGTGACGCACAATCTCGCCCTCACTCATGCGCGTCCTTTCGCTCCAACCGGATCAGGAATTCAGGCGGTTCCGCCTCGCCCGCAGGGACGAAATAGCCGGATTTGCCCAGCTTTTTGCGCCATGCCAGCGCCTGCCGCACGGCGCGGCGAACGCTGCCGGGACGATCCAGCCCATACAGGTCGCAGAGTTCCGCCAGCGCCGACTGATCTTCTTGTGTTAACCGGATGGTAAAACTGCGGGTTTTCACGTCGTTGGTATCGCTCACAGTTCCACCTCCCAGGCATCGCGGGTGTAGTCGGCAATCTCTTTGGCTGCCTCTGGTTCCAGCGCCACCCCGCGTTCGCTCTCCCACAATTCCCGCTGATCGGTTGCCAGCGCCATGCCTTCGGCGGCATCGAAGCAGCGGTCAATCCCGCCTTTCTGCGCCACCTGAATGAGATACTCGGCTGAGGCATACGCCTTGTCCCATTCGCCGGGGACACAAGGCGCGAGCTGCGCTTCCATCTCACCCGTCTCAGGATTGCGCCCCAGCGACAGAATGCTGGTGACACAGTTTTCGCGGTCATCCTTATCGGGCTGGAAGACACCAATCCAATACGCCGTCCCGGTTTCGGCATCGTAAAAGGGCGGTGGGTCTTTCGTCGGGTCGAAGTTCTCGGCTTCAATGCCGATGGCATTCAACGCTTGGAATGCCGATCCGTCTTCGATCTGTGGCGCAGCCGCTTCAACTTCCGGTTCGACGACACCTCCCAGTTCCATCGCGGTCTGAAGCAGTGGGTCAAGGGCATGGTCAGGGGGTTCATCGCGTCCGGCAATGCCCCCCTCTTCCAAATCACGCAGGTGTTCGAAGGCGGCGTATTCTTCGGGCGCAGCCCCGCGCCACTGCTCTGGTTCGGGGTTCATCTCAGCAGCACGGGCTTCCGCAAACTCTGGAACCTGATAGGCAGGTAAGCCCTGATCGTGAATCTGTTCCTGAAGGTTGTGGTAGAAGGCTGCCGCCACATCCACATCCTCAAACGAGGCAACCGGCAGGTAACTCCCGCCCAGATCGCCCGTGTTGACGTTGGCGTACACATCCAGCGCGCCAATCTCGTAGCGTGTGCCGTCGTCGGTTTCGCGCTCGACACCGATCAGGCGAGCATCCTGCCAGCCCCAGTCCTCATCCAGCGGCTCGGGCTGCTCGAAGCCCTGCAAGCCGTCCTGGGACAGCAGTGGCACATCGGGCAGATGTCGGACATCCTCTGGCATGAAACGGTCATCGTCCGGCAGCCAGGGGTCGTCCTGTGCTTCATAGTCATAGTCGAGCGGCGCATCGCTGAAAAGATCGTTCGGGAACGGATCATCCGGCATGAAGTAGGGTTCGTCGGGCGGCATCCAGTCGTAGTCAATAGGCGGCGGTTCGGGCATCGTGTCGATATCGCTCATGCGCTTACTCCTCCGTCGGACGCAGGGCTAAAGGCTTTGGCGTGTGCCGCGCCTTGACCTGGGCTAAAGCATATTCGGCTGCCTTACCAATCTGCGGATTGAACCCCTCCCAGAAAGTACGCAGCACGTCCAGTCGGGTCGTGTTCCCCGACGCAATCCGGTCTAACTGATCTTCCAGCCGAGCGGTATAGTCATACGCCAGTACATCGTCAAAGTGTGCGGTCAGGAAATCACACAGGGTTATGCCGTTCTCCGTCGGGACAAGCCGTTTCTGGCTGACCTTGACATAGCCCTTGTCTTTGACCGTTTTGACCATGCTGGCGTAGGTCGAAGGTCGTCCAATTCCTCTTTGTTCCAGTGCCTGCACCAGCGCGGCTTCGGTGTAGCGGGCGGGAGAGTGGGTCAGGTGTTCTTCCACCTGCGGCGCGACCAGTTTCAGCAGTTGGTTGTCCTTCAGCGGTGGCAGCGTCCCCGCCTCTTCGTCCCCTGTTTCGCCCTCATCCGCCGGTTCTTCGTAGACTTTGAGGAAGCCGTCGAACAGCAGCGAACGTCCCTGCGCCCGGAATTCCATCGGGAACGGCTGCCCCTGCGCTTTGCCCGCGTAGATCACCGCGCCAGTGACGGTGTAGAGGGCGGCTGACATCTGCGAGGCGATAAACCGCTTCCAGATCAGGGCATACTGCGCCGCGCCTTCCCCATCCATGTCTTGAGGCAGACGATTCACATCCGTCGGACGGATAGCTTCATGCGCTTCCTGGGCATTGGCAGTTTTGACGGTGTAGGTGGCTGGCTCCGGCGGCAGATAGTCGGCTCCATGCTCACGGGCGATATAGTCCCGCGCTGCTGCCTGCGCTTCAGGTGCGATAGACACGCCGTCCGTTCGCATGTAGGTAATCCAGCCCTGTTCGTAGAGCGTTTGCGCCAACGCCATCGTCTTTTCGGGCGAGAGACCCAACCCCTTCGAGGCTGCTTGCTGAAGGGATGAGGTGGTGAAGGGCGGCAGTGGGTTGCGCGCTTTCACGGTGCGCCCGGCTTTGCCGACCCACACCTGCGCGTTTTGCAGCAGCGCCACCAGTTTGTCCAGGGGTTCACGGGTCTTGAAGGTGCTGTCCGCGTCTTTGATGCGGTGCAGCTTCGCACTGAATTCAGCACCATCGGCAGCCAGCTTGAGCGCCAGTGTCCAAAAGGTTTCAGGGGTAAAGCCTGCGATCTCGCGTTCGCGCTCGACCACTAACCGCAGGCAGACACTCTGCACCCGCCCGGCGGAGAACTTGCCATCCAGCGCCTTCGCCGCCAGCGGTGACGCTAAGTAGCCCACGAGCCGATCCACAATGCGCCGCGCCTGCTGCGCTTCGACCAGATGCACGTCCAGCGCACGCGGATGGGCGACGGCTGCGCGCACCGCGTCCTGCGTAATCGCGTGGAACAGCGCCCGGTAAACGGGTTTATCTTTCGGGATATTTGCCAGTTTCAGCAGATGCCATGCAATGGCTTCGCCTTCCCGATCCGGGTCAGTAGCAACATAGACCGCTTCGGCATCCTTAATTGCCTTGAGCAGTTTCTTGACCACATTGCCCTTACCGGGCAGCACTTCGTAGGTGGGGCGGAAATCAGCGGCGACCTCCACCCCCAGTTCGGTTTCGGGCAGGTCGCGGACGTGACCCAAGCACGCTTCAACGCGCCAACCTTGTCCCAGAAATCCGGCAATCTTTTTGGATTTCGCCGGGGATTCAACAATCACCAGTTTCATACGTTAGTTTCCTCGCTCATCCAGCGGCATATCGCCGCGCGGCTTTGTAAGTGCTGCGTCAGTCCTCGCAGCGCCTGACGGATGTCCTGCCGACTTCCCGCTGTCGAGATGCCCGGCCAGTTCTCGTTCGCGGAGAACCAGCCAGACCGGCCATTCGCGGAAGGCGTGGTAGGCTTCTTGTTCGAGCGCTTGAAAAGGGCTTTCAGCCGTTTTTTTCGACACAGTTCCTCCTCCATGCTTCTGTTCCTCAGGTGGTTTGGAAGCGAGCAATCTCTCCGGCAGCCGGACGGTTGTACAGATACCAGAGACCTTCATCCTGAATGTCGAGGACATAGTGGAAACGCGGCAGGGCGGCGATGATGTCGCGGTGCTGCTGGTTCAGATGCTGGAACGCCGCGTCTTCGTGGAAGACATTCATCCCCTGCCGCTGTGAAAAGACCACCCGGATCGGGCAGTTCTCGAACACCAGCCGCGCCTTACCCGCGAGAAAAATACTCATCTGTTGATCCACACAGATGAGCTTTTTGCGCCGGGTACGGAAGGTCTTGGCGGCTTCAATCAGGAAGTCTAAAAGCGACGGATGCCGCATCAGGCGGTAGACCTCATCCACCGCGATGATGCGTGGCTGCTCGTCGATCAGGCTGTCGCGGCGAATGGCAGAAAGAACCTGGGTGTAGGCCAGCGCCTGCAAGATCGGGTCACTTTCCAGTTCATGAAAGCTGAACACCCGTGGCTGAATGGTCTGTCTGCCGCCGCGCGACAAATCCACGTTGGTCGCGCCGTTCAGGAATTCTGACCAGGGACCACTGCCGGTGCAGAGTCCGGCAATCTCATCGGCGAGGTCTTTGGCAATGTGTTTGGTGGCGTCCTTGTCGCCTAACCCCGAAAGCACATCACAGACCACATCACAGGTGGGAGCCAGTTCCGGCGAGACTTTGGAGAAGTCAGGAAAGCCGCGATACAGGACTTCCAACGCCTCGCCCAGCAGACCGCGTTCCAGGTTCTCGCGCTGCGCGCCTGATAAAGAGCGCCCCAGCACGGTTTCGTAGATGCGGGTGACATGCGATACCTGCTCAATCAGCGTCGGAAACATCACATCCTGCGGGTTGAGTTTGGTCGCTTTGGCGCTCATGACATACCAGGGCAATCCGAAAGCATCGGCGATGTGCCGTCCATGTCCCATCGGTTCCAACAGGTCGAAGGGGATGCCGTTTTCGGCGTACTCGCGCGTCAGGTAGCAGTTCAAACCGAAGGTCTTCCCGAACCCCGACACGCCGACCCAGATTTCATGGGTGGCGCGTTTATCGCGCCAGGAGTTGTGGAACACCGGATAGGACGCGCCGACGGCTTCGCCGCGCAGGATGCCATCGGTGGCCGACAACTTGCGGTAGCCGAGCGGCGACAGCATGACCGCCAGTTCGCGTGAGGTGACGGGCCAGGTGGTGGTCGGCACGTTGATGTCTTTGGTGCGTTTGGCAGTGAAGAAACCGACGGAGCGGGCGAGTAACTCACCCACTTCTTGCCGGAGTGAAAACCACGCTCGCGTTTCGTTGACGACGGTTTGCACCCGCTCTTTGAGTGTGTTCAGATCATCAGCGGCAATGGCGAGGGTCAACTGGATCATGTGGAGCGCGTCGCCGTTGTTGATCTCCTGCAAGGCGCGGCGGCAGTCGGCAATCCGTTGCACCGAGCGGCTGTCTTCGCCGCTGACCCCCGCTAGATGTACCTGATAGGCTTGAATAATGCCTTCCAGTGCATCAATCGCGGCATTGCGGTCATAGGTTTTGGAGATGTCTACTGACAGTGCCAGCGGGAAGTTGAGGCGCAAGAGCGGCGGCAGCGGGCGGAAGAAGTTCCAGGTTGCCGGGGCGAATTCGTAGCTGTTGAGTACCGCCCAGTAGGGGCGACCGCCGGGACGACCCGCCGGAGCCAGATGCCAGAAGGGGGTCTCGCGGATTTCGTAACGTCCCTCGAACAGTGACGGCCATGCGCCTTCGACCACCGGCGATTCAAACGCTGAAGCCATCCCGCCTGCTAATGCGCGCGGGTTCTGGTCGCTCCATATCGCCATGCCACACAGCGCCCGTTGATACTCGGCACTGTCATTGAGGTTTTCAAAGTAGCGGCGGTACTCCATCAGCAGCGCGCGGCGCTGGCTGTCATCCACTTCCTGTGCCTTGCGGCTCAGGCTGCTAATTTTGTCATTCAGGGTGGCAGGCATCTGCCAGCAGACGAAGCGCGCTGGTTCGCGCAGCGTTCGCAGCCAGGTTGAGAAACGGGCTTGCAGCGACTGCACTCCTTCTTCGGTGGCGTGCAGCATGATGTCGAAGGGTTCAATCAGGAAGGTGCGTACACTGGTCATCGCTGCCCTCCTTCCGCCATCGGCGCATCCACGAATACCAGCCCAGCATCGTGGTCGGCTTCCGACGCACGGGCGAAAGTGATCCACTCACGCATATCCACGTCATAGTTCGCCTGCGCTGGCGCGAACACCACTGCCGCATCCAGCCGGACCAATTCAACCGGCAGTTCCAGCGACCTGCCGATTTGCCCGAAGAAACCTTTGGAATCATGCGCGGCGGCCAGCAGCAGCGACCCGCGAAAGCGATACAGCAGGCGCTGCCACAGCGGAAGTCCGCCGCGTGTCCCGGTCATCACCAGCACGAACACGCCGAGAACCACACCTATCGGGATGGATACATCCGGCGCGGCGATCCGGGCAATGGTATAAGTCAACCCGCCGCAGACCCCTGCCAGCAGCAGACGTTTGAAGGGGATGCCCATGAAGCCCTTCTCGTCGCGCATCAGGACATGCGATTTGAAATCGGCTGCCATTAGTTACTCCTACAGAAAAAGAGCGCGTAGCGTGGCGATCCGGGCACACCGCGCGCTGCATGGCGGATGGGGGAATTAGGGACCGGTGAAGGTGATGAGGGTGGTGACACTGGAGGCAAAGATGACGAAGAGCAACCCCACGACCACCTGATTGGCGGCTTTGGGATTGTCCTTCTTCCAATCCCCAATAATCGGCCAGCTCGACCCCATATACATCAAGCCCAAGCCGAGAAAGCCGACGACGGCGGCAATCGGGGCGATGATCTGGGCGGTGCTGCGGACATCGGTGAACAACTGTTGAATGGCATCAGATAGGTTCAAGCGCGAAGCTCCTCACGACTAAACGGATACAACCGAAAGAACAGCCGGAGCGAGCGCGTGCGCCATGACGAAAGAGGGGGATCGCCCACGCCACTACCTGCGTTTTGAGGTCATCTGGCACGAGTTCTTCATCTCGCACCGGCTGATTTCAGAGTAACAAAGTGAGGGTTGACGACCTGACGAGGATTACAGTTTTGGGTTAGCAGTTTTGATAAGGGGCTTATCAAAATTTCAGTTTGACAAATCACTTGAGAGCGTATAGTATTCAATAAATCAATTGAATACTTGAGATAACAATGGATCATCGCGCCTTCAAAACCGAAATTAACGAGCAGTTTGCCCGGATTGCCAAAGCGATTGCTAACCCACATCGACTAGAAATGGTTGATCTGCTGGCACAGGGCGAACGCAGTGTCGAAGAACTGGCAAAGGAAGCCTCCCTGTCCATCGCCAACGCTTCGCAGCATCTGCAAGCGCTGCGGGAAGCGCATCTCGTTACCGCACGCAAAGAAGGACTGCGGGTGTACTACCGGCTGGCTGATCCCACGGTCTACCAGTTGGTACAGATCATTCGAGACATTGCTGAACGCCAGCTTGCCGAGGTGGAGCGGATCGTCAATAGCTACTTGACTGAGCGCAAAGCAATGGAACCCGTGACACTCAACGAACTGCTAGCTCGCCTGCGTGAGCCGGGGCTGGTCATTCTGGATGTGCGCCCCGCGCTTGAATACGTGCAGGGGCATATCACTGGAGCACGTTCGATCCCAATTGATGAGCTTGAACAGCGCCTCCACGAATTGCCACAGGAGCAGGAGATTGTTGCTTACTGTCGGGGTGCTTACTGTGTCTTTGCCGATGAAGCTATAGAACTGCTCACCTCGCATGGTTATCAGGCGCGGCGGATGCAGCAGGGGTATCCTGACTGGAAACTTGCCGACCTGCCCACTGAAAAGGGCTAACGATTACAGGTTCTTGATATGGCAACGCGCACCCTGCACGCCTTAACCTTTCTCGCCCCGAATATGCTGCCTGTGTATCGATTCATGATGAAACACCTGGGCGACAAATTAGGCTGCGAAATCGAATTGACCGTTGTCTCAGACTATAACGAGGTTTTTAAAGCTGATCTCGCCTTCATCTGCGGGCTACCCTACGTGCTGTATACCTGCCCGCGCCTTTCCGCTTCGCCCATCGAAGCGCTCGTCGCTCCGGTCTTGCAGGGGGAACGCTTCCAAAATCGTCCGATCTATTTTTCGGATGTGATTGTTCACCGAGACAGTCCCTTCCACTGCTTCGCAGATTTACGGGGCTGCTCCTGGGCGTATAACGAACCGCAGTCGCAGTCAGGTTATGGCATCACCCGCTACTGGCTGGCGAAGATGGGGGAAACGAACGGGTATTTCGGAAAAGTGGTTGAAACGGGCTTCCACCAGAAGGCGATTCGCAAGGTTCGCAATCGAGAAGTAGATGCGACAGCGATTGACGTTCAGGTACTTGCTGTTGAACTGCGACAGCATCCGCAACTTGCTGAACAACTGCGGGTGATCGCCAGCCTGGGTCCATCGACCATTCAGCCGCTCACCGCAGCCAGTCACCTATCCAAAGCACTCAAACAGGATATTCAAACGATCTTTGCAGAGATCCATCGTGATCCCGCCGGAAGAACCGTCCTAGACAGGGGGTTCATCGATCATTTTGTGAGTGTAAGTGACCCTGATTACGACGACATCCGGGCTATGCTGACTGCCTGTGAGCAAGCCAATTTTTTATCGCTCAAATAACATCCATGAGGAGTTCAGATGATTTTCAGACAAATTCTGCATCCGCAGACCGGGTGCGCTTCTTACGTATTCGGCTGCACTGGGAAAGCAAAACTGGCAGTGGTTGACCCCCATATCGAACACATTAACGATTATCTGGAAGTAGCACGACAGGCAAACTCACCCATCGTCGCCATCTTCGATACGCATGTGCAGGCTGATCACCACTCCGGCGCAGCCCAGCTTGCTGCCTCTACCCATGCCCCCATCTATTTACACGAATCGGCGCAGGTGAAGTTTCCGTTCACGCCGCTGCGCGATGGCGATGTGGTTGAACTCGGCAACGATTACGTGCGGGTGCTGCACAGCCCTGGTCATTCCGCCGACAGCATCAGTCTGGTAGTGGGTGATAAAGTCCGTTCGGAAACGCCCTGGCTGGTGTTCACGGGCGACACGCTGTTCGTGGGCGACGTTGGACGACCTGACCTGCATGGGGATGCGAACACCGCCATGTATGCTGGTCAACTGTATGACAGTCTTTTCAACAAACTCCTGAAATTGGACGATATGGTCGAGGTTTATCCAAGCCACTTTTCCGGCTCAGTCTGTGGACGCAACATGAGCGGCAAACCGAGTTCGACCATTGGCTTTGAGCGACGCTTCAATGCTGCCCTGCAACACACGGAACGGGATGCTTTCATCGCTTTCGTTCAGAAGGATCAGACTCCCGCGCCGCTTGAGTTTGCCACCATCCGACAGGCGAACCTCGACGCGCACATCGATGAAATGGCATGATGAAAGCCCAGAATCTATGAACCGGGGACATATGAAAGCACGCGAAAGCGGTATGCCTGAAGAAGCCTATTGGGAGAGCTTCTTCGATGCGGATGCGACGATGGAAATACTCTTCAGTACCAGTGCGTTAGCGGGGCATCTGGTTGAATTTGGCTGCGGTTACGGCACGTTCACCGTGCCAGCTGCGCGTCGCACGCATGGGATCGTCACTGCGCTGGACATCGAGCCACTGATGGTAGACCGGGTGCGGGAGAAGGCAAAGGCTCTGGCTCTGTCCAACGTGCGGGCTGAGATGAGAGATTTTGTCGCCCATGGGAGCGGATTGGCAAGCAGTACGCAGGATCACGCGCTGATTTTCAACCTGCTGCATCTGGAACACCCCGTCGCGTTGTTGCAGGAAGCGCATCGGGTACTGCATGACGGGGGGATGCTTTTTGTCATGCACTGGCGCAGTGACATCCCGACACCGCGCGGTCCATCCCTCGCTATCCGTCCACGACCAGAACAGTGTCAGGTATGGCTGGAAGAAGCTGGCTTTCGGGATGTGGAATGGGTCAATTTGCAACTGTGCTGTCCATATCACTTCGGTCTGATTGCCAGGCGCTGATTCCTTCAAAGGTGATGAATGCGAATCGTAGTATTGGAAGGAAATTATGAATACTGAATCCATACGGCTGGGACTACTTGCCAACTGGCGGCAGTTCACGCTGTTGATCTTCGTCAATGCTTTCGTCGGCGCGATGCTGGGATTAGAACGCACGGTTGTTCCGCTCATTGCAGCGGATGAATTCAAACTCACATCAGTCAGTGTCACTCTGACTTTCATTGTCAGCTTCGGAATCGTCAAGGCACTGGCGAACCTGTTTGCGGGACGTAATGCGGATCGTGTTGGGCGCAAACCACTCCTGGTCGCGGGTTGGCTGTTTGGTTTACCTGTCCCCATCATCATCATCCTGGCACCTAGTTGGGGTTGGATTGTCTTCGCCAACATCCTGCTTGGCATCAATCAGGGGTTGTGCTGGTCGTCGGCAGTCATCATGAAAGTGGATTTAGTCGGTCCAGTCGGACGCGGACGTGCAACAGGGTTGAATGAATTTGCAGGTTATCTGGCGATGGCACTTTCCACTGCTGTAGCCGGTTGGATTGCCGCACAAACCGCACTGCGCCCGTATCCCTTCTATCTGGGGATTGTCTTTGCCATCAGTGGACTGATCCTGTCGTTTTTCTTTGTCCGGGAGACACGCGGCTACGCCCTTCAGGAAGCCGCTCAACATCATGAGGCAGGGGAAAAACTCACTTTCTGGACGATTTTCTGGCGCGTAAGCTGGCAGGACAAAGCCTTTTTCAGTCTGTCGCAGGGCGGACTGGTCAACAACCTCAACGATGTCGTGATCTGGGGACTGCTCCCACTGCTGGCGGTCAGTGCAGGCATTTCAGTCGGACAGGCTGCCGCTGTCGGCGGCACTTATCTGGGGGTATGGAGCATCAGCCAGCTGATCACCGGACCGCTCAGTGATCGGATCGGACGCAAGCCGCTGATCACCGGCGGTTTGTGGGTACAGTCGCTGGGGATTGCCTTGTTTGTCTTCGGCGCGGACTCTTCGGTGTGGCTGCTGGCAGCCGTCGTCATGGGTTTAGGGACAGGCATGGTCTACCCAACGCTGCTGGCTGCCATTAGTGATCTGGCGCACCCAACGTGGCGGGCTTCCGCAATGGGGGTGTATCGGCTCTGGCGTGACAGCGGCTATGCTTTTGGCGCACTGGTTGGCGGTCTGCTGGCTGACCTGTTTACCATTCAGGTGGCGGTGCTGGTCATTGCCGCGCTCACCGCTGTTTCTGGCACTGTCACCTTCTTCCTGCTGCCGGAAACCGCATTCAAAAATAGGCAATCAGGGGCAAAACCTGTCCCGCATTTAGAACCGACAGTTGAGTCCTCCTTATCGGAAACGCGCTAACAGGAGCCGTGAATGCAGTCTCCCATTCTGGACAACAAAATTTACGACGAACCCTCCGTTTTTACGGCGGAGAACCTGCTGCGCGAAGCACGGCGGCAGAAATCGATCACTGAAGGCCGGATTCCAACAGTCTGTATCCTCGACCCGGACGGCGACATCGCCGCTCATTTGATGGCGACAGGACAGGCAGCGATTCACCCGCACTGGGCGTGTTATCACACGAAGTTGTATATCTTTACGTATGATGGCGTTGAATACGGCATCATCCCGCATGTCGTTGGGGCATCGTTCGCGGTGCTGGTTGCAGAGGAGTTGTTTGTATCCGGCTGCCAACTGCTCATCAGCATGACCTCTGCCGGACAAATCGTAGCAATGGGACAGCCACCCTATTTTGTGCTGATCGAACGGGCGCTGCGCGATGAAGGGACAAGCTACCATTATCTGCCACCTGACGCCTACAGCAATCTCGACCCGGCACTGCTGAATTGTTTTGAAGGCGCTTTTGCAGAGGCATCTGTTCGGGTGCTGCGCGGCGCGACATGGACAACGGATGCGCCCTTCCGCGAAACGGAGGCGGCGATTGAGTATGCTCGGATACAGGGTATTCTCGGTGTTGAAATGGAAACTGCTGCGCTCTACGCCTTCGCGCAGGTGAAAAGCAAAGCAGTGGTCTGTTTCGCCCACATTACCAACCAGATGGCGCAGACTGAAGGCGATTTCGAGAAGGGTTTAGATCAGGGCAGCCACGATGCCCTTGAGGTCATAAGCCTTACGGCGAGTCGCTGGTTAATAACGTAAGGCATGTTCAGCACAGGCGCATAACTTTACAGGATAAAAGCCATGAAAGTGTCGTTCACAAAACCCCAAAAACAGCTCTCACCCTATATTGATACATTCTGGGTCTTTGAAAGCAGCTTCGGAGTACCCACTAACGACAGCCGAACCATCGTGCCGGATGGGAGAGCGAAAATTATTATTCCCTATAAAAATCCTTTGTCTGTCGTTATTGAGGGCAGTCCGGTATACACCCAAGAACTCCTAATATTCTTGACCGGAATTCAGACGAATCCAAGGACAATCTGTTCACCGACAACCAATACTGGAACTATTGGCGTCGAATTAACCCCAAAGGGTCTTTACCGTTTTTTCAATTTGAGTATGCATGAAATCACAGATCGAATTTATAGTTTCGAAGATTTATTCGGCGCGTGGGGTGTGCAGCTTCAAAATAGCGTAGGCAATATCGAAACGCCTGATGAAAAGATCGCCTTTCTTCAAACTGCCTTGACACACCTACTTCGTGGGAACACGAAAAATTACTCGCTCCTTGATTACACCATTGACCTCATTACACAGTCTGACGGAATGATGAGGATACAGGAATTAGCGGCGGAAACGGGTTATAGCAAGCGCTATTTAGATATACTTTTTAAGGAACATGTGGGTTTGTCTCCAAAGTCGCTCGCCAGTATCCTGCGATTTCAAAATATTTATCAACTATTGGCACAGGAAAATGCAGCAGCGTTCTTAAACGACAACCTCTATGCTTACTATTATGACCAATCTCATTTCATCAAAGAATTTAAACGTTTTACCGGATATACGCCGCAAAAATATACTGAACTTGGCACAGAATTTAGCCGGGCATTCTATCAACCGTAGCATTTCCCTTTTTTACAATACATTGTTTCAGCCTCTCTCTATAATTCAAATGTCTAACCTGCATCTACAGTAAGCAAGGTGGGGATAAATGTTAGCTGAAGACAAAAAGCGCACGGCGCACAAAAGCCTGGTCGCACGGGTTCTCGAAGGAGACGGCAGGGCATCGCAAGTCCTGCGCCGCGCCGCATTCGACAATACAGGGCTTGCTGCGCCGCTAAGTACGCTGATCAACAAAGTCGCCAAACACGCTTACAAAGTCACCGACGAAGACATCATAGCGGCTGGGGCATCGGGTCTCAATGAAGATCAGGTCTTCGAGTTAGTGGTGTGCGCCGCGATAGGACAGTCCACGCGGCAGTACAAAATCGCACTCGCGGCACTCGATGCCGTGACTGACAAGGAGTAACCATGCGACTTGAGATTCTCAATAGCGGTTACAGTTTGGGCACGAAAGTTCTGTTTGCGTTCATCCGCCTGGTATCAGGTCAACCGTTACCGGACGCTGCCAAACTGGTCTTTTATCGCCCCGATTTCTACGGTGCGCTAATGAAGGAGCTTACCCATGAAGCGATGCGTGGGCCTTCTGCCTGGTCGGTGGGCGACCGTGAGCTGATGGCAGCGTTTGTCTCGAAGGTGAACGAATGCGAATTTTGCATTGGAGCGCATACCGCAGTCGCGGCGAGAGCATACCAGGACGAAGCCAGAGTCTCTGCGGTGCTGTCCGACCTGGAGACTGCACCCATCGAGGCGTCGCTGCGGACAACGCTGCGGATGCTAGGCAAACTGACGCGCGAGCATATGGTCGATGTGAACGACATGCGTGCGCTGCTGGCTGCCGGTGTTTCACGCCAGCAGATCGAGGATGCACTCGCGGTCTGCTTCGCATTCAACACCACTGCGCGCCTCGCCGATTCGTTCGGATTTGCCGTGCCGGGGCCAGCGGGATTCGCGGCTGGTGCGAAGTACCTGCTCGCGCGTGGCTACCGCTGACCACAACAGGTTCACCCATGTCAAGCTCCGGGTTGAGGGAACTATATCGTGGTCTCTGATGCGACCACCCGCTGTTCCAATTCGACTTATCTTTCTTGCACCATCATAGGCAGCCCACCACGAGGACGAAGAGCAATGAGAGGTTCCATCTGCACGGGCGGCTGTCCTTCCGCCATCCGCAGACGATACTGGCTGGCAGTCGCTGCCAGAATGAGCCGCGCTTCCATCATGGCAAAGCTGTTGCCAATGCAGACACGCGGTCCCGTGCTGAACGGCAGATAAGCCATTTTGGGAACACTTCCTTGTCGGTCTGGATTAAAACGCTCCGGGATATAACGTTCTGGTTCCTCCCACCAGCGGGGATCGTGGTGCATGGCATAGGTGTTGAGATTGACTTCGCTGCCTTTCGGGACGATAAACCCGCCGATTTCGACATCCATCAGCGCCTGACGGCTCATATTCCACACAGGCGGATACAAGCGCATTGCTTCTTGCAGCACCTGTTCGGTATATGGCAGGTTCTTCAGGTCAGCCAACGTGGGTGGGCTGCCGTGCAATACGCTGTCGAGTTCGTCGTACAATTTTTGCTCGACTGTCGGGTGTTGGGACAGCAGATACCATGTCCAACTCAACGCATTGGCAGTAGTTTCATGTCCTGCCAGGAACAGAGTGACAATCTCGTCCCGGATTTGTTGATCCGTCATTCCCTGACCCGCTTCATCCACACTGTTGAGCAGCATAGACAGCAAATCCCCGCGATCTTCAACGACTTTGCGTCGTTGGGTAATCAAGGCAGCGACGACATCATTCATCGCTTTTTCAACCCGCCGCTGCTTGAGGTGTGACGGGGTTGGCAGCCACAGTGGAAATATATCCACCCCGAAGGCGAGACGTTGAAAGACCGTCACGGCTTCGGCGATCTTTTCCGCATCAGCCGTGATGTCGGTATCGAGGATGGTTTTTGCAACGATGGCTAATGTTAGCCGCATCATCGCATGATTCACATCTACCTTGTCGCCATCCCGCCACGATTGCAGCGTGTGCCGGGCGATTTTAACCATCTCCTCCGCGTAGGCTTCAATGCGGCGGGCATGGAACGCGGGTTGAATGAGTTTGCGTTGTCGTCGCCAGTAGTCCCCATCGCTCGTCACCAAACCATTGCCCAGAATACGCGCCAGACCCCGCTTTTCATCCTTATAGCTACCTGCTTTGTGGAACTGATCGGCTTTTTCCACCAGCACGGTATGAAAGTGGTCAGGGTGTGCGAGAAAATAAACGTGTGCTGCCTCACCAAACTGAAGATGAACGATGTCCCCGTACTGCTTGAACCAGCCCAGCATGACATGCAGCGGGTCGCTGGTCACATGCAGCCCGAAGCGGAGTTGGGAAAGGGGATCAGTGCCGACGGGCGGTGGACCGGGAGGCGCGTGATGCTTGAGCATTGCAACGGTTGTCATGGACTCAACTCCTTAAGATGAGAACGATTTCGAATCAGCGGACGGATGGGTGAGGAAACTGAGCAGAAGCCCGACGACACCTGCCAGAAACACAGCGCCTGTCCAGAGATGCACCGACCACCAGATTCCCGCTGTTGTGATGAGGATGCCGAAGAACAGCGCAAATAGAATCGCGGGTACACTGAAGGCAAACAGGCGCAGCGCCCATACTCGCGTCGCAGAAGGCTTGAGCAGTCCGTAGAGGGCATCGGCGGCGATACCCGCGAATAGAACCGCAACGAGAACCTGAGGATACAAGTAGACATCTTTCAGGTGAAACCACGTCATCAACAAGCCGTTTCCAACTAGAATGAGGGTTAGACTGCCGACGGGCAGCCGCCAGTGCCGTATGGCAAATAGCACAACCCCCATCAACAGGGCAGCCGGGATCAACACGCTGGCGAGCGCCTGAATGTCATAAAAGAAGATGTTGTCTGCCAGCGGACGGCTCACCATCAGGTTCGGATAGGTCATGATGGAAAAGTCACCCGTGAAGAAGGTCAGTATCGACAACACGCCCAGCAGGGAAAGCACAGCAGGCAGCAGCTTGCCCCAGCCTTCAACCGGCTGCTCACCAGTGCGATGCAGTGCGGCACGCAGCGGACCAGAAACGATCAACATGCCCCCAACTGCCAGCGAGAGATGCGTCGGACTGACCAGGGCTTCCAACCCGACTTCAAAACCAAAAACGGTGTGCCAGAGAAAGTCACCGCCCCCGGAAAAAAGGAAAATGACGGCTCCGAACAGCGATGTCATGTAACCCTGCGGCAGTGCGTGCGTCCAGCTATAACCCTTTGATACATTACGCAACTGGGTTGTTAGCAGTAATCCCGCGCTGGCAAAAAACCCCAAATAGAGGACGGCGTGCCAGGGTGTGAAAAACGTTTCGATGGAGTCGGGAATATGATGATGGGCCGAACCGTCCAGATACAAGCCAGCCACTATCCAGAGCGACAGCAGCGCCGCGATGAGATCAAAACGCACACTTCCCACCGGATAAACATCTATTTTCCCCTTAGACCGGGTGATTTTTTCTCGATCATGCACGTTCGCTAGTGCCATTGCTGCACCTCCAGTTGTGATATACTTTGTCTTAAAATGGACAATCTATATCATAAAGTGACATAGTGCGTGGTCAACGAGCAGTCAGCGAACGCTACAGCTTAATGGACAGGTGTCTCAGAATGTAGGTGAGGACAATGGAAAAAATAGATCGAAGGGTGAGAAAAACCCGGCAGCAGCTAGGGGATGCGCTAGTCGCATTGATTTTAGACAAGGGATACGATGCCATCACCATCAAAGACATTACCGACCGTGCCGATCTTGCTCATGCCACGTTTTATCGCCACTACCGCGATAAAGACGAATTATTGACGCAGAAGCTCGAAGAGGTGGTTCAGGAAATTGAGGCGTTTACCCGCGAACCGGGTTTACAGGACGCGGAAGGCTATCTCATTTTCAAACATGCACAGGAGAACAGTGTCCTCTATGGTATTTTGTTAAGTAGTCAAGGCGCTACCTCTGTCCGCAAGCGTATCAAAGAGACGCTTACTGCCAACGTCCTGAGAACTTGCAAACCTTTGCGTTCGGCAAAGAGAGGCATTATTCCGCCGCAAGTTGCTGCTCATCACATCGCAGGCTCGATGCTGCTGCTGATCGAGTGGTGGTTGGACCACAACATGCCCTATCCCCCGCATCACATGGCAAAGATTTATGAGCAGTTAATTACGGGGGCGACACTGAATGTCGTTCTGAACCCCGCCCCAGAATCCCCTGCTGATTGGGTAGATCACCTCAACCCAGACCCCGTAGAGGAGGTATTGTTTGGTGAGTAATTTGCCTGAAAATCAAGAACAGGTGGTTGACATCTATCGCAGACGGGCGAAAGGCTACGATAACAGCGGCATCAGTGGGCTGGAACCGCGGCGGAAGGAAGCAGTTCGCACGCTGAACTTGAAACGCGGCGATCTGGTGGTAGATATAGGCTGTGGCACTGGACTGAATTTCGCACTCTTGCAGGAAGCTGTCGGACCGGAGGGAAGGATTATCGGCGTTGACCTGACCGATGCCATGCTCGATCAGGCTCGGCGGCGGGTTTCCGAACACCGCTGGACAAATGTTGAATTGGTACAAAGTGACGCGGCTCAGTATACCTTCCCAGAGCAGATAGATGGGATTATCTCCGTCTTTGCGCTCTCCTTTATTCCAGACAGGGCGCGCGTCATTCAGAACGGCTCGAAAGCTTTAGCGCCTGGGCGAAAATGGGTCGTGCTGGACATGGCATGGCCCAATGGCTGGCCGCTGTGGCTGCGACACGGGTTGTTTTTCTTGTCCTCATGGGGAATCACCGGGGATGTGATCCAACATCGTCCCTGGAAAATAGTCTGGCAGACGATGGAGCAGCATTTGATTGATATGCAGCGGAAGTCATTCTGGATGGGATTCTTCTACCTTGCTGCTGGGACACGACCTCGCTGATACTGCGGAACGCCAAAATACGGAGATGAAGTATAAACACCGATGGGCTGGTTATTTATCGCCAGCCCATCGTATTTTGCTTGCCGCTAACCGCGTGTAACTTGAATTGCGAAGCGATAGTCACCAATGCCCATACTCGCGTAGGGTTCACCTGTCCAGTACCAGACCAGCGTCAGATCAACCGCCTGTTCTGGCAGCAGATTGAATGGGGTCAAACCTTCCGCCGGATTGCGCGGTCCAGGTGGTTCAGGCGCATAGCCCAATGCCAGCCAGATGTCATCCTGAGTAAAATGCAGCGCTTCCGTGCGCCCGTTGTAAATCCGCAGCCGCGTCGTAATTTCCCCGTCGATGTAGGTCACACTGACCAAGCGCACATCCACGCCGTCGTAACGGAGATCGAGCGGCGGCGCGGCGAATGATAGAGCGAATGACACTCCGTTTCCAGCCGTGTCTGTCACCAACCAGCGCCCACTTTGCAGGGTGCGCGGCACGATATAACCCACAGATGCGGAGAAGGATGATAACGCTGGAATTTCCGCTGGCAGCGCAGCATAGTCGGTGTAGGTCAGGGCAGCGCTGTTAGGTGTGTAGACCTGCCCCCCTGCGTCCATGAATTCGACCCGCCAGGAAGTTGTATCCAGTGTGTTTGCCCCAGCCGTCACATCGAAACCCAGCAGAAGATACTGGCTATTCGCTGGCAGATCAGGCTGGTCGGTCAGCAGTCGTGCATCCTGCAGGGTAACAGCGTTATCGTCCAACTGAAGCTGGTCGCCTACACCGCCTTCTTGCACCGTGACATTCCCGCCCAATACCTGCCCATCGCGCGACAGTTCCTGCTCCGGTGGATAGGTCGCTGTTACTAGGATGCGTGTTGCCGTCGGCAGCCCATCAGAATCGGTTTCGCCAATCAACAGCAGCACCAATCCTGGACTGACCTGGCGGAAGATGCTGGTCTCGCTGCGACGCACCTGGCGTTTGTCGTCAAACTCGAAGCGCAGCACCGCGCCGGTATTCATCGTCAGGAGAAAGATGGTTCCTACGGCCATATTGTTGAAAAAAGCGGCGTTCTCGTCTGACCAGGGGATGCCAATGACCGGACGAACGGACATGCCGTTGACGAACGAAGCGGTGTTGGGGTCCGAGTCAAATCGCCATTCGGAGGCAGCCACCCGGCGGCGCTGCACCACCCACACACGCGGATCAGCGCCCTCATCGGTGACGACTTGCAAGTTGACTGGATAAGCCGCTTCGCGTCCGCTGTCGCCGCCCTGAATCACCTCGTCCTGCGCTTCCAGCGCCAGCGGGGTCGGGGTGGGGCTGACAGCGGAAGTGGGTGTGAGACTGGCATGGGGAGTGGCTTGAACAACACTCGATGGGTGTCCGCCGAGCAAGCGGGTGAGCATAAAGCCGACGAACAGCAGTGCTGCCAATCCAACAGCGGCAGCAACCTTTGGTGATGGTTTGCCGGAGACGGGACGCACTTCGTCTTCAGGTGCGTCGAGTATCGTGTTCTCTTTAGCAGCTTCCTGCACCCTGCCGGGGGTGCGTGCCCAGCGCGATCCCACCGGCACGAGTGCCGCTTCGTGATAGCGTTTGATCAGTTCGGCGGCGACCTGCTTTTCGAGGGCATCCGAACCCACTGCGCCTGCGGTGCGAACTTCGCGTTCGTAAGCCGCTTTGTAGGCGCGCTGGCGATCTGTCGGGACGAGTTCCCACAGCGCATGAAGCTCATTCAGGGACATTGCTCGCAGTTCTTCGATAGTGTGATAACGCAGCGTCTCCATTAGGAACTACCTCCAATCACACTGCCACTGCCACCCAGCGCCGCCTGCTTCTGCATGGCTTCGGTGTAGGCAGCATCGCCGTCCTCCTGCGGCGCAGCGACGGTCACATCGACCTGTGGCTCCACCGTGATATCGGGTTCAACCATTACTTGAGGACGGACTTCGATGGAAGGTACTGCCGTCTGCGGCACGGCCATCATACCGAAAGCGGTGATTTCGTTGGGCAGCATTTGGGCGCTGTGTTCCAGCCGGTTGACCTCCTCACGGGCTGTGCCATAGGACACATGCTGATCGGCGTGGACCTGCTCGACCAGCGCTGTGTGGGTTGGTTCAGACAGTCTGCCGTCGGGCGAGGATTTGACCTCGCGGACGACCTGTTCTGCCTGTGCCCCTGAAATGCCCATGTGCAGTGCCTGATCTGCGAACAGCCCGAAGCGTGGCAGATTCTCCTGCACCGCCGGTTTGTCACCGCCGACCGGCATCATGCCCATCGCCTGCGCCATGCGATCCGCGACGGTCAGATGGTCGATACCCCCTGCGGCGGGCTGTCCATTTTGCAAGCGATCCGCCTGAGTCTGGCGGACGACATCACCCATCACCCCGGCGACATCGCCACCTCCGCTGACTTTCAACTGCCCCAGCATGACCTGCATTTGCAGTCGGGCGACATTCGCCAGCGCTTCGGCGCTCTGTTCCAGCCGCGCCGCCGCCTGATCGAAGCGGCTCATATCAGTTTTGCCCTCCTGCTCGACCATTGCGCCGAGCGGCGAGTGCGTGCCCGTAGATGCGCTCAAGGCATCCGAGACATGCTGTTCCATTTCTTCCTCGTTCATCTCCGCCGCGTAGTCGCTGCGTTCGCGCTGGCGGCGATCCTCAGAAGTGCCGCCTTCCGCTTCACTCAATGGCACTGACCCGATAGGGGTGAACATGCCAGTGCGCCGCGCTCTGGCAGGCGTGAAGCTGGAAATCATCTCGCCGTTTTCATCCTCGAACCACTCGGCATCGTCCGCGCCGCGTGTGCCGCGCTTGCGTTTGGCATCTTTCGGCAGCGTCCAACTGTCTAAGGCTTCGCCGACTGCCGGGACGAGCATCGGACGGGACACCACCCTCCCATAGTCGTCATACTCGGCTTGTGCCGGGTCGCGGTCACTCAGCAGCATCGCGCCGACCAGCGGTCCAGTCACACGTCCGACTACAGGAATGTTCCGTGCCACCTGGCGCGTCACCGCACCTTCAGTGAACTGCTCGGCAGCTTCGCCCAGTGCGGTGTCACGCAGTCCGGGCAAATGGGTTAAGGTGCGCGCTGCCCCGCTCAAACTCTGAAAACCACCAAAAGCCAAGCCTGCTGCCTGTGCCGGAGTTGCGCCGTTGTTGAGGGCATTCATCCCCGCCAGCGCATTCGATCCCATGCTGGTCGCCAGGGTCGCGCCACCCGTAGCCACCGCTGCCGCGCCCGTGACCGCTGCCGACGTGACCGAACCGGGGGACAGCAGGACATTGCCTGTGACCTGCCCCATCGCGTTGAACAGGCGGTTGAAGCTGTTCCAGACGGCTTTCACGCCTGACCACATCGTAATCAAGATGAACACCAGACTGAGCAGCCCAATGCCGATCATCGCCGGAGCACTGCCCGCCGCCGCGCCTGCCAGGAAAAAGCCCGTGACCAGCGCCTGCACCAGTGAAATTGCCATCGTCTGCACGATGAGTTCAATCCACTGGTTAATCATGTTGTGGGCGATGCTCTCGGTGCGTTTGAAGAAGGCGAACAGGATCGCCAGCCCAAACGAGATGAAGGTGATGCCCATCGCAATCGTGATCAGCAGGTGGACAATCTGCTCGACCAGCCCAAACACCAGCAGCGGCCACGCGGTCAGCGCCCGCCGCTGGGACGCGCCTGCCATCGAGACCGCCGTATGGCGCTGGGTTTCATCAATCTCATCCCAGGTGATGGGTGAAATGGTGTGGTCGAAATAGCCACCTTCCATATTCCAGTCCATCGGCACAACCGACGTGCCGCCTGGACCTGCCCAGGTCGAGGGATTGGGATTTTGCAGGTAGATGCCGCAGCCCGGTGAATAGACCGGCTGGGGATAACCCATCACATCCTGAGCATGACCGCGTAGATACGCCATGGCAATGTCCAGCCCGTCAATCGGTCCCGCTCCCGTCGCGCCCGGCAGGTACACATCGAACTGGTCACACAAGGGACCGAGAGCGAGGTCATTCGAGTTGATCTGCGACAGCGACGCGAAGGCGCTGCCGGTGTTGGACTGCACGCCGTTGAGCACACTCAGATACATGACCTGGGCGATGTTGAGGCGGAAGGTGTTCATGCCCTGATAGAAACTCGGTCCAATGCTGAAGAACAGCAGACCCGCCACATACCACATAATGGCGCTGCGGGGACTGACCACCTCCAACCGAATAAACGCTGCCAGCAAATAGGTGATCCCCAGCACCAGCAGCGCGACGATAAACACATAGCCCACCGCGATCCGCAGGCTGTCATTGGTCTGGGAGATGATTGGGACAAAGGCGTTGTCAATCAAGAATTGATTGATGAGCTTGATGGTGTAGCCTGCCATCAGCAGAGCTTTCTGCAAGCTCCAGTGGACACCCGCCAGCATGACGATGATGTTGTACTGAAGCTCATCCAGCATTCGCGCGAAATCAGGCATCGTTCCTCCTTTCTAACCGGCAATGTCGCCGGAGCAAGACGGGTTGGCGGCATTGATCCAGGTGATGCGGTTGCTGCCGCTGCCATCCAAGAGATAAGCGAACTGGCGCACACTTCCCGCAGGCGCATAGGCTGCCAGCCGGTACACCCGTGTCGAACCCGGTGTGAGTGGGTCATAATTTTCGTTCGTAATTCCCGCCGCAGTCATCGCCGCTTCAGAGGTATCCCATGTTCCAGTCACCTCTCCGTTAACCGTATTGAGGCGGATGATGACCATCAGCGCCACCGGCACGGTTTCATAGTTCGCGCTGCCCAGGTTGCGAATTTCCAGCGACCAAACGTACAGGTTGCGCGGACTGCCAGCCAGCGGCAGCGCAGGCAAGGTCTGGACATTTTGCAAACGGAAGCGCAGATGCAGTGCCGCGCCGGACTGACCGACAAAGACGGCATCACCGACGTAGAAATCCTGCGGCGGCTCGATACGATACGGTGTGGGCGGTGGGGGTATGGGCGTAGGCAGCGGGATCGGTGTACCCGGCAGATAGGTCGGCTGCGGTCCAGCGGTTGGCGGAACACGGGTCGGGCAGACGTAGAAAGCGCTGTCCGTGACCACCGTGCCGCACGCCAGCACTGCAAACACCAGCATCACGGGAGCGACCAGCAGATAAATGGAGCGCAGCAGCATTTGTCGCCGCACCTGTTCAAAACTCAACGCATCACTCATGACTTATCCCTCGTTAGGCTTATGGAATCAGACCGGGCTGGTTGCCAGGGGTGAGCAGCAGGGTGAAACTCACATTTCCTCCCCGGCGGCTGTTGGGCACTTCCCACACTTTGCCGAAGTACGGCACGACCACCCGCGCCTGCGCCGAGGTCACCACCTGAAGCTGAGCGAAGCCGCTGCTGTCGGTGAATGCCTGGGTGATGACGCGGTTGGTTCCCACTTCCACCACCCGTACCGAGATACCCGACACGCCTTCTGCCGGGTCAACGGCACGGTTGCCGTTCTCGTCGTAAGCGATCACTACTGAAACCGTGACCAGTGACGGGGCAATCGGGGTCGTGGTGGGCTGTACCGTTGGCGGTGCGCCCACCAATTCCACCCCGGCGGCAGGCTGCGGCTGCGGTGTTGGCGTGGACGTAACAGCAGGTGGTGGAATAATCAGCGTGTTGGCCGTGCCGCGAAAGACCTGCACGGCATCCAGCGCCAGCACATAACCTTCGCTCTGCGGATTGCGCTGCTGGGCGCTCCGCAGTTCCAATGTGTGGGTTCCGCGTCCGACGAAGTACACCCGCGTGCCGGGGAACGCCAGTTCCGGCGCGTACGCATCTACCGTGTCGATGACCACGCCATCCACCACCACCTGAAAGATGCCCATGTTGAGTGCTGCCACGTAGCGGATGCGTAAGCCTTCGCCTTCAAAGGTGAAGCTGGCATAGCTCTGCACGTTCTCGCTGCGGTGATATTCGCCCCGGCTGGCCGCCGCGTTCAGCCGCGATTCCCAGGCGGTGGTATACGACACGTTGGGATTGTCCGACTCGAAACTGTACCAGCCTTCATAGGGCGGCGGCTCATTGGTCGCATCCAGCAGCGGTTCAACTGGCGCGGGCGGCGCGGGCAGCAGGATCGTCCCGGACGGGAACGGTGTCAGCGTCGGCGGCACATAGACACCCGGCATGATGGCGCTAATTTCTACCACCCGCGTCGAGAGTGTCGGGGTCAGGGTAGGTGTGAAAGTTGCTGTCGCCGTTGGGGTGTCAGTAGGGGTAAACGTCGCCGTCGCCGTTAGGGTATCAGTTGCCGTTGGAGTGCGTGTCGGTGTACGAGAAGGTGTCAGCGAGGGCAGCACCATGAGGGTCGGCAGCGCGGCTGTCGAGCGTCCAGCCGGATTAAATAACAAATACACCGCCGTACCCCACGTCACCAGGCACAGTGCTGCCATAACCAACAAAAATCGCCGCATTCATCACCTCCGCAGTCTCGTTGCTGAGACTCAGCGTAACAAATGCAGCACTCCAAACCTGTGCAGGATTACAGTTTCGACTTGGCAGTTCTGACAGAGAGGCTGGTAAAATTTCAGTGATCGGTGGAGGCGAAGCCTTCCGTGACGGCCATGCTGATGAGGTGTTCGTTGGTGTTCGCGCCAAAGCGTTTGCGGAGCTTCTGGCGCACCCAGTAAATGCGGCGCAGTGGAACGTTGGTCTGCCTCTGATAACATAGAGTAACAGTTTCCCGAATGAGTACAATTACGGACAGAAAGGGAGACCGAAAAATGGGCAATGGATCTCAGTTTGCGGAGGCATTCAAACGAGAAGCAATGCGAAGACCGAAGCCATCCAGAATGTGTCATGCACAGCGCGTGAGCTGGGAATTTCAAACATTACATTGCACGAGTGGATCAAAATGTTCGAGCAGCCGCAGGTGTCAGATGTCAGCACAGCGACGAACAGTGAGCTGAGTGCGCGTATTCGCCAACTGGAACGTGCGATGGCGGAGAAGGATGCCACGATTGCAGTGCTAAGAAAAGCTATCTCCATCATCAACCTGGAAAAGCCGAGCGGTTCGCCATGATTGAACAGGCAAAGGGGGCGATTCCGGTGATGAGTTTGTGTGCCGCTTCAGATGTCTCGGAGAGTGGCTACTATGCCTAGCGAGACACGAGATCCACATGCTGCTGGGAGCAACCGCCAACATTTCCGGGCTGTGCCCCAAATGTAAGACGCAGATCGCCGTCTCTCGCTGGCGCACTTACAGCAAGGGTGAATGATTCATGGCCTTCTCAATCTGAGCTAAATCGGGTTCGTTCATAGGTTCCTCAAAAGATGGTTGTGAGGTGCGCTGCCACATTAAATATTCTCGACGAATTAAATGTGCAGTTAGTCGCCGCACCCCATGAGCACGGTAGCGCCTAAACGTTCTTTCGTTAACAGCATATAGCTGGCAATATTCTTTCATGGATATATTGAATTCGACGCGAACATAAAAATAGTAGATTAAACTCCAACTAATAAGTTCTGGATTGAGTGTTTGAGTGTCTTGCATAATGGCTGCTCGAATTTCTCGTATCGAACCTTCAACTCCAGATTGAAGATCACATGCATAACGGAGACTAAACACTTTCTCTTCAATGAATGAAGTTAACAAGTAGTCTAGTGCATAAGTGCGTGTGAGCTTCCATTTGAATAATTGCCACTTCATAAGTAGTTGATCTACCAGGATCATATTTTCAAGTGGGTTGGGATTTCTCAATTGAGTTGTGTAGACCAATGAGTCGAGTGCGTCTTTTACGATTTCTGGACTGATTTCGTATTGAGTATTCATGATGTTCGCATGTTCGCTAATTTTAGGTTATTGCATTATTGGTATTGATCTTCATCGCTTGAACGAATCCCTCTAAGGTTTGAGCCTCTATTTGAGAGAGATGAGTGACTGTTTCCTCTGATAAATTGAATGCTTTAAGTAAAGCCTCGTCATGATTAAGAAGTAAGGTGCAAATCTCGCGGCTCAAAAGTGCGGCGAGCAGGAGAGAATCGAGCCGATCCACTTCCTTTTGCGTCCAAACGTATTCCCACCAATCTTTGTTTCCTTGGAATCCTTCACCAGTCGGCCAGGGAGTAATATCTATTGCTGATTTTGAGGATTGTTGTTGCACCCTATTTTCCTTATAGGTTAATACAAAGGCTGAAGGCGATATTGAAAACGTATTCGTATCGCCTTCACCACAACTATGATTTCTCGACCTTATCCGCAACCGGGGCAAGGGCAGTTTCCGGTCGCACTACCACACGCAAAAGTCACCGCTTGCGGCCCGACAGCAAGTGCTAAGGAAAGTATGATCACCACAACGACCACAACGACCTGTTTGCTTTTGGCTGACAACCGTTTGCTCAACATAACTTATCTCCTTGTTTTGGTAATTAGCCAGATGCGGCTATTTTCGAACGACAAGGAAAGAGTGACAGGATGTGCAAAGCGAAATGCAAAGCGAAACAATATTGCAAGCAACATTGCAAATTCAAATGGGGAATTAGAAGGAGTAGTTTCTGAAGTTCTGTTTCAGTCTATGAGGGTTTGAACAAGAGACAATGTTTCGGCTGATGGGCCAATGCCGAGTTCAGTTTTCAGGAGTTGTGTAAGCGTTTCAATTTGCCGAGGAATTAAGCTATATTGGCCTGTATCAGCATAGCAGCCAAAAAGCGCTCGATAAATATCTTCTCGATAGGGATCGACGTCGAGTGCGCTTTTGTAAGTGACGATTGCTTCTTGGATATTTCCTCGAACACGAATGCTGTTAGCGAGAGCCAGTAATGCTTCTAAATGGATTTCATGCAAGGTCTCTCGATAAGAATTTAGCCAGATTGAATCTGAGGAGGGTAAAAGGTCGCCTTTATACCTGTTGACAGCTTGACGCAAGAGATTTTCAGTATGCGCTATACCTGGTGAGATAAGCCGGGCCTGTTGTACTAGTCCTCGAAATTCGAAAACATCACACCAAAGATTAATATCCGGGTTGATAAGGTATCGGTCATTTTCAAAAAGTATTACATTTGTACCTACAGCCGCCCGCGCTCTATAAATGACATTATGAAAGACCGAACGAATTTCTTCCAGTGAACTATCGGGCCAAAAAACCAGCCCAATTTGCTCAAGAGATTTAGCCCCATTCAATATGAGATAGAAAAAGAGGTGACGCGGTATGGCAGCTTTCCAAGCCGCGGTGGCAACCAATTTCCCATCTCGCTCTATGCGTTCCTGACCTAGCGCCCATATTTGTAAGCTGTATGTTTGCATGATTTCATTTTTGGTTCTTTGTGGTCTAGATGTTGGCGTTTCTATTTGGACAGCCTCCAATTTCCGCATCTCTTGGACGAGTATTTTATATTGTTGGGCATGGGCTAAAACATAATCTTTTAATATTGGCGTATGTATAATTTCGGCAACGAGAGGTTGCAGATTTGAGATGTGATTAATAGAGGTTATCGCACGTTTTAGATATTTGTGCGCCATCCAAACATCTGAAATCTGTAATGCAACCGCCGCACATATACCGAGAGTTTGTGCTAAATGCGATTGTTCCTGAATCTGCTCAAATTTATTCGCGATCTTTTCCAGTTCTTGAGGGATATTTGCGGAACTTTCCTGTGGAAAGCGAATGGCATATACGGCGGCTTCAGCTCTCAAACTGTCTACCGCTAGATTATATTGCTGAGCGAACACTCTTGCCTCTTGCGCCACTACAAAGGCATCAGCATATGCTTGCTTCCAGCGCTGAAGTGTAGTAATACTGAGCAATATCTCATTTTTTAATCGAGGCTCGTGCTTATCTACAAGATTCAACGCCTTTTGATAAGAAATCATCGCTTCGGCGAATCCACCACAATCTCGCCGTAAATCTCCCAGACTCCATTGAATATAACTTTCTGATCTTTTGTCAGGAAGGTGGTGAAGGATTTGTAGACCTTCCTCAAACGAACTTAGTGCCGCATGATAATCACCCAGAAGGTGATAGTGATAGCCCAGATTGTTAAGTGCGATTACCAAGCTAGGACTCTTACCCAACGACCGTTGGATGTTTACAATTTCTTCAACGCACGAGGCTGCCTCAACAAACTTCCCCAGTCGCGTATAAACTGCATCAAGGCTCAGCAACAATTGTGAGAGGGAATAAGCGTCACCGATGATACGCCATAAGGGAAGCGTAGCTTCAAGGTACTGAAGTGCTGTTGCTAGATTGCCTAGTTCTAAATAAGCATTCCCTAGAATAAAACAGGCTAATCCCTGCATGTTTTCAGGTATAGATGGTCGATCCACAAATCCTTCCGCTTGTTCTATTGCTTGTTGATAGTGTCCTTTTAGCCTCTGGATATTCGCGTTCAGCAGGGCAACTTGAACGAGACCTATCTCATCTTTTGTGGCTCGGAATCCGCTCGTGGCCTTGACTAGTTCGTGTTCAGCCTGATCGTACTGATAGCGGTCAGTGTGAATCATAGCAACCGTGTAATGTAACCTCGGTGCATTAAGATCACTCTGGTGCAACCTCTTATTCCAGTCGAGAACGGTCTCCGCCTTTCCTTGTGCCAAGTAGCTTTGTGCAGACCGCTCGGCTATTGCTGCGGCTAGAGTCCCTTGTTGAGCGATAATATAGTGGTCAAACGCCTCTTCCAGTCGATTATTATCTTCGAACCAACGACCCGCTTGGTTATGAAGTTGGATAAATTGCTCTGGATCGTGAGTTTGTAGATATTTTTGGAGAAAAGTTCTGAACAAAGGAAGGTATATCATTCCTCCAGAAATCTGCGAAATAAAGAGATTGCGCTCTAGCGCTGCTTTCAAATATTTTAGGCTATCTGGTAATCCTAAGATGGACTGACAAGCTACAGGTGTCATTTGCGAAAGGGTTGATGAAGCAAGCAAAAATTTGTTTAAATCGGAAGGTTGTGATTCAAAGATAGATGCAGCCAAACTTTCAAATAAGGCCTCTGGGCCAGATTTCCCATCAAACACCATCATTTCGATTTCAGGCGGTAAAGGCTGAATAGCTAAGATAGTTCCAGCGGGCCAACCATTCAGCCGAGAGATTATCTTTTGGACGTCCTTGGAAGAAAGTTTATTGCCCATCTTTTCGGTGAGGTCATTAACTTCCTGAAAAGTGAAACGCAAATCTTCCTGTCCAATTGCCTCTACTTCTCGATGGGCTATCATTTCGACGATAGGCAGGGAAGTTGCTGTCCGACCAATAAGAATAAGATGGCAAGTTGATGGGATACCGGCAAGAAAGGTGCGAAGCCATATTTCACTCGCCGACGATGTTATCAAACGATGGAAATCATCCATCACGTAGACAATACTTGTTTTTAGGTTACTACTCAGGTATTCCGTTAGGCTGACTGCGGAAGCTGTGGACGATTTCTTGTTACCTGCTTCACCTGTTAAGGTTTTAGAAACCGGAATGATCTCGGATAAGGCCTGAATGGAATGCTCAAGAAGATTAGGAACGTCCCGCTCTCGTTCTTGAACACTATGCCAGACCACAGGCAGGGTAGTTGATCGCACAAATTGAGCCACGAGTGTTGTTTTGCCATATCCTGGTGGTGCAATAATTAAAGTGAGTTTTCGTTGAGTAGCAGATTGCACTTTTTCGAGCAGTCGAACTCGATCAATTATCAATTCTGGAAGTTGAGGAATGTTTTGCTTAAATGAAGGAAATGTCATGAATCTAAAATTCTCTATTGATCTTGGATATGATTTCACATTATTACTTTATCGGTAAGAACCATGAGAAACAATTGGAAAGTAATTTGAATAGAGTTAGGAAGTAAATTGATAATAAAGGTTCGCTATCATAGGATGCAACCTTCATGAGCTAATTAAAGGAGCATTTTCTATTATTGAATACACATCAAAAATCCCTTAATTGTTTTATTAAAAAGGTTTGACATGACCAATTAAGAACTATTGGTTATTGAATTTGCCAGTAGAGATCAATCATTTCGATTGCTAAAGTCTCAATAAGCCCTTTGCACTAATATTTTAATATATAAGGATATTTCATATATTTAAAAATCCGATATGTATACAGATTTTCAGGGGATTTTTACATGAGCAAATTGGAGATAGGGAATGACATGCAGCAGATAGATGCCCGCGCATAGATAAAATCGCGGGTCGCGCGGGATGCGTTTCTCGGTGAAAATGGCTGGTGCATTCTGGCGCAGGAAAAAACCGAGCGATACCGCGAACAACACAAACAGCGTCAGCCGCCCGCCCCAGGTCAGGTTGCCTACCCCTTGATAACCAATCTCGATGAATAAATAGGCGTAGGCTTGCCCGCCCAAGAAGATCAACCATGCCAGATTCAGGGTCAGATAGTTCCATGCAACCTTGAAATAGGCCAGATAGACAGCCAGAGGGAACATAATCGAGGCGACGAATCCCAGCACAAGCTGCGGAATCGTGAACTGCCAGTAGGTCAAAAATAAGTCCAGCGGCGCGAGCGCGAGGCCGGTGATTTGCTTGGCAGTATAAAGAGTAGACCCGGCACTGGGCGCGTAAACCCGCAGGTACTGCCATACCAAGACAGCGATGGCTGGAACAATAACCCCGAAAATCAGCAGCTTGCGGTTGATCGGAATCGGCTTGATGAACTGAAAACCCAGCAGCACGATGGCGGCAGGCATCAAAGCCATCGTGTAATTCGGCTTGGCGAGGGTCGCAGCGGCAACGGCTGCGCCAACCCCCAACACCGCCAACCAACCGCGTCTCGGCGATTTCGATACCCATTTGACGACGCCCAGAAAGGCCAGTAGGGCAAAGGGTTTCACCACAATCTGGGTTGGGTTGTTGAACATATTCATCGGAATATCGGGTCTGCCGATCAGGGTGTTGAGGGGATTGCCAAAAGTAACCAGCGGCACCACACACCATAGGCTCAAGGTGAGCGGGGTATAAATCAACACCTGGCGCAGGTTAGAGCCGCTCAGCTCGCCCACAATGGACTTGAGCAGCCCGTACAGCGCCACACTGCCGAAACCGTAGGCGAACAGCAGCAGCAGCAGGTTCGAGTCGAGCAGGCTCACACCGCCGGGGAACAGTGCGGGGCCGCTCAAGCCCAGCACATAATACAAGGGATGTGGTGGCAGGGCTGTCAGATTTCCGGTATCGAGTACGATTTGTTGATAGCGCAGATGGATCACGTAATCGGTTCCGGTTTCCATCGCGATCCGCGTGACCGGCCAGAACAAAATAATGCTCAGGATAAATACCACACCGGAAGTCCCAAACAGACTGTAAGCCGCGCCTGCCAGACCGCCTGCAATCAGAATCCACAAACCGATGATGACCGGATTGGTGTACAACTTTTCCTCGGCGAGGCGAAAGCGTTTGGTGGTTCCATCCTGCAAGGTGAGGTTCATCGTCGGCAGCAAATCGGTATTGCACGTGACCGTCGTATCATGTCCCACATGCCCCTGCCCATTAATGGCGACAGCTTGAATCCCTTCTAAGTCCCACTTCAAGCCCACACATTGGCCGGGAAACAACAGCCGAGACTCACTGGATTCGAAATGTACGGTTGCTTGGCCGACGGTGGTATCAAATACATAGGGAATCGGGTGCAGGTACAGATAAATCAGCGGCAGCGCAGCAATTAACGCAATCGCGCCGAATAAAGCAGCCCCGCGCCAACGCGATGATAAACCTGTCTGCATAGGCATCTCGATTTCATTGGAGGGTACAACCATAGATCTATATTCCAGGATTCAAAATGAAAGTTATGTATTCTATCATGGAGTATAGTGCTGACTAAAAGAGTCAACCATTAATTGGACAAAATATTGTTTACTAAGGATGTTTTGTGCAATTATTAACCAGTGGTGCGAGTTGAAATGGTCATGAAAAAGGCACACACTATGAGTGTCG
>JBDTNB010000034.1:0-52652 GCA_039933955.1 Chloroflexota bacterium | reverse complement strand
ATTACCGCCGTGTGATGGACATCACCGGGCCAGTGCAGGAAATCCCCAGCCCGGATGGACGTGTGACTTTGGATAAAAATGTGCGCGATCATCTGGGCGTCCCGGTGGCGCATTTGTCCGGCACGACCCATCCCGAAACCGTGCGGACAGCCGCTTTTATGCATCAGCGGGCGCGCGAATGGCTGACGGCTGCGGGCGCAATCAAGGTGTGGGGTAACGAAACACCAGGATTGTATTTATCGGGCGGGCAGCATCAGGCCGGAACCTGCCGCATGGGCGATGATCCCGCCGCATCAGTGACGGATCGTTGGAGCAAGGTACACGGTCACGACAATCTGTATATCGCCGATTCGTCGGTGCATGTGACCAACGGCGGCTTTAACCCGGTGCTGACAATCATGGCGCTCTCCTTCCGCACCGCCCAACATATTGTCGATACCTGGTGACGAAGACAAAAAATATTTAAACCGCCAAAACGCGCAGAGAGAATACGTAGGGGCGTTCAATTGAACGCCCCTACTTCCTTTGCGTTATGCTTTTTGTATTGCGCTTTTCTCTGCGCCTCGGTGGTTAAATCGTATTTCTACTCCCCAGTCAGCGTACCCAACCGATCCACGTATCCTGCCAGAACGGCGAAGGTGCGTTCGACGGCTTCCGGCGTGGACATATCGACACCCGCCAATTTCAGCGCATCCACCGGATACAGCGAACTGCCCGCGCTCAGGAATTTGATGTAATTCGCAGCCGCGTTGGGCGTGCCTTCTAAAATACGGCCTGCCAGCGCATGAGCCGCCGAAATCCCTGTCGCATACTGGAATACGTAGTAATTGCTGTAGAGGTGGCCGAACTGCGCCCAGGTGATGCCCACCCGTTCGCGGTCAAGGTGCATTTCGCTGCCATAACCCTCGCTGAAAAGGTCAGCCATCAACTCGATCATATCGTCGGCGGTGACGCCTTCGCCGCGTTCAACCCGTTCGTGAATTTCCAACTCGAAGCGTGCCAGAGTCGGCATGATGAAGAAATAGCGGTGAATGTTGTTCATGGCTTCTTCGATGACCGCGATCTGGAAATCGGGGTCGGAGTTCGTCTTGAACAGGTTGGCACGCACCATCGCCTGATTGAAATTTGAGGCCACTTCGGCGAGGAATAACGAATAATCGCCATACACAAACGGCTGATTTTTGCGCGCTAAATAGGAGTGCATCGAATGGCCGAGTTCGTGCGCCAGCGTGCTCATCGCGCTTAGACCGTTGTCGAAACTCATCAGGATGAACGGGTAGGTATCGTATGTGCCGTAAGAAAATGCGCCCGCTGTTTTGGATATATTGGGATAAATATCGACCCAGCGGTCTTCCAGACAACCTTTACGCAGTGCATTCACATAATCGCTGCCGAGCGGTTTCATACCCTCGCAAATCCAATCCACCGCCTGTTGATAAGATACCTGCGGCGATTTTTCGGTGAGCGGCGCCCAAATATCATACGGATTCAGGGTTTCGACGCCGAGTGCTTTGCGCCGGATCGCCCAATATTTGTGCCAGGTGGGAATATTTTTGCGGTAGGTTTCGACCAGGCTGTAAAACACATCGGTGGAAATATTGTCGCGAAATAATGAAGCTTCCAGCGCCGATTTATAGCGCCGCGCCCGCATATAAAATACATCGCGCTTGACTGAGGCGATGTAATTGCTGGCGAGGGTATTTTTCATCGCCAGATAACCATCCTGGTAATTTTCCCAGGCACTTTGACGGGCGACACGATCCGGGTTGTCCAGGAAAGTGTCGATATTGCCCTGCCCAAGTTGGATTTTTTCGCCGCTGCTAGTCGTCACCACGCCGAATTTCAGGTCAGCGCTGGTCAGCATTTCTTCGGTGTTATCGACTTGCCCGAAGGGTTCAGCCGCCATCGCCATGATTTCTTCAACCTCGCCAGAGCGGACGTGCTGCTGTTGGCGGAACAGATCGCCGAACGCCTGGGCATACATGTTCAGGCGCGGCTCACTTTTCACCCAGTCCATCACTTTGGCTTCGCCCAAAGCCAGGATTTCCGGCTGTGAGAAGGACACTGCGGCACCAAAACGGCTCGCCAGCGCACCGGCCTGCCCAGCCATGCCGATGGCCGCCTGATTGCTGGTCTCGACAGCCTGCGACATGCGCGCGTAAAAAGAGAGATTGCCCACGCGCCGTCCTAACGCTTCGGAGATTTCCAGCCAATCCGCCAGTTTTGTGGCGCTCTCGCCCAACTTGCCTTGAAACGGTTCGAGTGTGGGTAATGCGTGGCTGACTGCCTTAAGTTCAGCTTTCCATGCCTCTGGAGTGGCGAAAACACTCTCCGCATTCCAGGTATGTTCTTTGGCGATCTGGCTGCGCGGTGGGACAGCCGTTTGGGTCATGACCATTATTTACTCCTTAAGGCGGTAAACTGACTAAATTGAATATTCTATGGAACTATTGTAACCAAAAAGGTGATGTTTGCAGTATAACCGCTAAAAACTAACCGCTTTCTAACCGGATAGCACCACACTAAACGGTGGGCGATGAATTTTGGCTGATTCGCTTCGAAGATTTAGGTCACAAAGGCTCAGAAGCGGCGTTTTAAGCCCCCTCTCTACGCAGTGGGGAGGGGGTGGAGTCAACACGGCTCTCCACGCTATGCTACCCACCTACCGGCACGTCCTGTCCGCCTGACAAACATGAAATTACTTTGTTGGCAGCAGCAGCAAACCCGCCGTGTCTCTTGTTTTCGCTCTGAACGCCGCACTTTCTTTTCTGTAGTCTCGTCGCCCATGCCGCCCTGCATGGCTTCTAAACTGGTAACTGGAGACTGACGACTGGAAACTTTTCTTGTAGCGGGTATTGCGGCAGCAGAGCCAATTTTCCGCCACTGCCGCCAAAACGACGAAAAGTTTCGCGATTCGTCGTCGTCGTTCCGCTCAGGGTTCGGCGAAATGGGCGAAAATTCGCCCGGTCAAGTCGTTGTTGGGACAGGCGTGCTTTGTCCGTTTTGAAAATGCGTACATATTGTTTTACAACGAGTAAAGCGGCAGCGGGGGCTTATTCACTCATCAATACTTTTTCTGGACGCGCCAATCCGATATAGAGGCAGGGTTATCGGACAGCTTTCGTCTTTGAGACCCTACTTTTCCAGAACCCACGCGGTTTTCCAGGAAAACGTGCCGCTGTCTGACAAGTACGCAGCCTTACGGGACAGAGCTTGTTTCTATTCAGGTGTAGAGGGTACGAACCAATTCAAGCCCATATCGCGCAGGTTGACCACCGCGCCAATCACGGTCAGCGCCGGAGGTTGAATATCCTGCTCGACGGTCAGCGTGGGCAGGGTTTCCAGCGTCCCGGTCACAACCCGCTGCTGTGGCGTCGTCCCCTGCTCGATACACAACGCCGGGGTGTTCGCATCGAGTCCAGCGGCGATCAAGCGCAGGCAGATTTGCGGCAGATGTGCCACGCCCATCAGCAAAACGAGTGTGCCCAACCGCGCCGCCGCCGCTAACGCCGCATAATCGACACTCGATTCCGGCTTGGTCGGGTCTTCGTGGCCGGTAAACACCGTGAACGCGCTGGCGATTTGGCGCTGCGTCACCGGCACACCCGCATAAGCCGGGACGGCAATCGCGCTGCTCACGCCGGGAACAACTTCGAACGGAACACCCGCCGCGTGACAGGCTAGGCCTTCTTCGCCGCCGCGCCCGAACACAAACGGATCACCGCCTTTAAGCCGCACGACCATCAGCCCTTTTTGGGCACGGTCTATTAGCAGGGTATTGATGTCTTCCTGCAACAAACGACGCTTTTGTGGCAGCTTGCCCACGTCGATACATTCGGCATCGAGCCGCACTTCGCTCAACAACTCGTGTGGAATCAAACGGTCATACGCCACCACATCCGCACGGCGCAGCACATCCAGTCCCTTGACCGTGATAAGGCCGGGGTCGCCAGGGCCAGCGCCCACCAGATACACAGTTCCGACGGTCATGCCCTGGCCTTCTCCGCATAATGTCTGACGGCACAATATTTTTGAGACCGCAAAGGGAAATCTGGACAGTAGGGGCATGTCGGTGACATGCCCTTCCTTCTCAACAACAGAAACCCGTCTTGTAGCCCCTTTAGTGGGCTTGTCCTTACCGGCAGCCGGACGGCTTTAGCCTCTGGCGCTGCAAACGGTGAAGAATAATTTACTGCGAAGCGTCCCCGGCGGCGTTGATTATTCTGCATCGTCTCCGCCCATTTCTTGCATGGCGCTAGAGAGCCAGAAATTACAGGGTTCGGGACACAATAGTTTGGAAGGTTTACTGCCCGTAACCGAGTGTTTATAGTACCAGTTGGGATAGCGGATGCAGTTGCCGCATACGCGATTCGTGACGGTTCTGGACTGCGCCTGCGAAAGTTGTTCAAGATCGCGGTACTGCCCGGTTTGGCGGTCAATCGACGATTTCAGGCTGCTGACGCTGAATTGATGACTCATAATATCGCCAACGATGCCAGGATAAACAGTTTCGACAATCGCGTGCAGCCGCTTGAGGTCTTGATCGACGGGCACGCGCCAGCCATGCCCTAAATTGGTGCTGGTCGCTAACGGACGAAACGGATTTTCACGCACACGCCGCCGCAGTTCGCCCAGATCAGTGAGGGTTTCAACCGCGTTTTCGTCATCGGCACAGGTCACTTCATCCATCGTCAGATACAGTTGCCCGAATTTCATTGACGATAAACCCTGATTGACCGACGATATGCCCGTCATCATGCGCCAAAAACGGTCTCGCCCCTGCGCCGGGATACAATCCCAGGACGATCCGGCTTGCGGTTCATAGAGCGGCGCACCGGCTTCGTGAGCCAGTTCCAGGATGATGTCAGGCAGTTTGTCGGTCAATCCGATAGGCGGTGTATAAAACACCATGCGTCCGTTGACCTTTTGCCGATCCCGCTCAAGGTTGGTGAAACCCAGTTCACGGACGACATCAATGGTCGTGTGTGAACCTTCCGCCAGGAAAAACGGAATCGCGACCAGATTTGGCGCGCTGGTCATCTCGTAAATGTCAGCAATAGCTGGAGAATCGTCTAAATAAACCGCCTCGACCTGAGCGAAAATACCCAGATTACGCAGATGTTCAACCTGATCTTCGGATGCTTTGCGGCTGTTGGGATTGCGCCGGGTACTGTGACCGATAATCGCAACAGCAGTTTCTTCCGGGCTGGCTTTCAAGGCGCGGCACGCGGCATCCGCCCATTCTTCAACGATTGTGAACAGATAAGGATGTTCGCCCAAAGTGCGCGTATACCGGATGGTACGGCCTTCCTGGTGGGTAATCAGGGCAGTTAAACCCATTTCCGTTGGAATCACCGTCTGCGTGAAATAGCCCTGTGCCGTGAACAATGGCACAACCGTGATGTCCGTCGCTTCCAGTGAGTTAAAAACCGTGTGAAAAGACGGCATTTCTTTCCAGAAGGCCGCCGTCACTTCATCGGCGACTCCCATAGCCCGCAGATGATCGACCTGCTCCCACACTAATCCGGCTGTGTTGGGGCTGATGTGTGAACCGTGTCCAGCCAATACCAGTGCCGTTCGGGTCATATTTATTTCAAAGCCTCACGCACAAAAGTCTCAAAATTTTTGCGTGCGGTGATCGTGTCACCACGCCGCAGTTCATCTAGGATAGTGGAATCCAGGATACGATGCCATAAGGCCGCCCGATCCGCCGATACCGGAACGCGGCTCCGCACCAGCGGGCGCGCTTGCTCCAGCCATTTTGCCAGCACCGCATATTCCTCACCGATGCTTTTCTCCAGGCGGACACGCAAGTGCGACGCCAACGCCGGGGATGCCCCGCCCGTCGAAATGCCGATGGTGATCGGCCCGCGTTGGATGGTCGCCATGTTCTGGAAATCGCTGTCTGCGCCAGCATCCACGACTTCCACCAACGCGCCCAGCGCACGGGCTTCCTCGGCGATGCGTTGGTTGAGCGCGGGGCTGTCCGTCGCGGCGAAAACCAGAACCAGATGTAAATCGAACAGCGATCCGGGTGCATAGGCCATGCGCCGAACGGTGATGGCATTTTCGGCGGCAAGCTGTTCCAGGTCAGGATGCAGCATCGGGCTGATGACCCGCACCCATGCACCCGCCGCCAGCAGTCCAGCGACTTTGCGTGACGCAACCTCGCCGCCGCCCACGACTACACAGCCGCGACCTTCCAGATTGAGCATGACCGGATAACCTGTTGCCACGACCTGCACCTCGTACTGAACACCACCCCGATTGTAACCAACAATTAAGTCCATTGCGTTGACAACAAAGGTTTCGACATTATAATCACAATTAAGTTTTTCAATCAGGTGTAAAAATTTTATGGTCTCCGCAGTGTGTTGTCTGTGCCGATGTAAATCACCACATACAAGCCGCAGCCTGGACGTGCGCTTTTAGTATTTGCTGCCTGATTTTAATGGACAGATACACGCCCCGGCTATGCACCGGGGCTTTTTATTTAATATCAAGCGGTTATCACCCTGAAAGCTGAACTTGCAAGAATGCTATGGAAACGCATATGCCACTAGGGAATAGGTTTAATGGTTGTAGAATGAAGCAGCACGGAATATTGGAGGCCATACGATGATCGCCGATTTTGATTATGAAATTCCGGCCACCCCCACCAAAGATAAAGGGTCACCGCTGAACGGTAAACATATCGTTATTACCCGCGCGACCCATCAAGCTGATGAATTAGGCAAACTGCTGCGCGCGCGCGGCGCAGAACCGCTGATATACCCTTGCATCGCCATCGTTCCGCCGGAAGATACATCTGCGCTCGATTCGGCGGTGCGGGCTGCGACAGACGGCAAATTTGAATGGCTGATGCTCACCAGCACCAACACCATTCATTCCCTGGCGGAACGGCTAGCATCTCTCGGTCTGGAAAATTCAGCGTTGGAAAATTTAAAGGTCGCCGCAGTTGGCACAGCAACCGCCGAAGCCGCGCGGACGATCCTGGGTGTGCGCGTCAGCGTTTTGCCGGAAGAATTCCGGGCGGAGGCGTTGGCACAGGCCATTGACTTCACACCGGGAACACCTATTTTGCTGCCCCAGGCCGATGTTGCCACCTCAGAGTTAGCGCAGTCCCTTGCCGAGCGCGGCGCGCGTGTACATACTGTCATCGCCTACCGGACGGTGGTGGGCACGGGCGGCATTAATCTTCCGGCAGAACTGGCACAAAACTGCATCGACGTGATCACCTTCGCCAGCCCATCCGCCGTCTGTAATTTGATCTGGCGACTGGTCGAAGAAGGCGGCAGCACCCAGGATTTAGCCGGGGTTACGCTGGCCTGCATTGGCCCCGCGACACTGAAAAAAGCCCGTGAATGCGGCCTGTCCGTCGCCGTGACTGCCTCGGTCTCGACGCTTGAGTACCTCGTCAGCAGTTTAGAGGAATATTTTAACGATTCCGCCTCGCCTTCGATGGTGGATTAACCCTAGAGGTTGCATGTTGTTAAGGGCACGATATGTCGTGCCCTTTTTTTTCCACGCAACATGAATTGCAAATCACAAAATCAATTCACCGCGCAGCACCGTCGCCGCCCCACCGCCAACCTTGACGGTTTCGATGTCGTCCGGCGCACCGATGACTTCAACATTCGCTATGCCGGGGCGGTTCATCCAATGCCCCTGCTCGGCAACAAATTTGGGGTTGTCCAGCAAGCCATAATGCCACAAATAGGCTGCCATGCCGCCAGTTGCCGAGCCGGTGAAAGGGTCTTCCATTGTATCGGGTGGCGTGCCAAAATGGCGCGCGAACGTCTGTCCGACTTGGGTGACTCCCTCGACCACGAACAAATGTGGACTGAAAAAATCGGCCTTTTCCCGCAGCGCAATGTAGGCCGGGATGTTCATCTGGGCGCGCCGTAAACTTTCCAGGCTGCGTAACGGAATCATCAACTGCGGCGTGCCCGTGCTGACGGTTTGGATGGGCAATCCCGGTAGGGCATCATCCAGAGTGAGGCCGAAAGCGGGCAGCACTTCCGCCGGGGAATACGTCACCAAAAACTGCGGTTTTTTCTGCGCCATGACAATTTGCTGGACAACTCCATTTTTTGCGAAAATTTCAATCGGGATCGGCCCGACCTTGAGTTCCAGCGTAATCGTGGTGTAATCGCCCTGTAACTTCAATCTGCCGGACTCGACCAGCGCGAAAATCGTGGCAATCGTCGGATGCCCGGCCATCGGGATTTCTTCGGCAGGCGTGAAGTAACGCGCACCCACATCGGCAGTGGACGATTTCACGACGAAGGCCGTCTCAGATAAATTCATCTCACGGGCAATCGCCTGCCGCGCCGCTGTATCCAGCGTATCGGCATCAAAAACAATCGCGCACGGATTACCGCCCAACGGATGATCGGTGAAAGCATCCACCTGCATAAACGGATAAGTCGGCATCCACTACTCCCTTGCTGCCCATAGCATCCCGCGCTCCATGAGCGTCAGAGCTGGTGGCATCTGCACGATGTTCGGTTGATGACCCAGACTCGAATAAAACACACGGCCTTTACCCCACATTTTCGTCCATACAACCGGCATGTTGATCTCGCCGAAACGTGTCGTCGCCAGCACTGTATTGCCGGGATCAACATGCATATAATACTGCTCGGACTTGACCGGAAAATCTTTCAACCCTTCGGTGATTGAGCTGGGTACGCCGTCGATATACACCGTGTAGTCGATGCCATCGCCGCCGGGATGCGCCACCCACTGCCCGCCCGTCATATACTGATAATCAGGCGTGTTGCGAAAGCTGTCACACATGCCGCCATGCAGCCCTGCCAAGCCCACGCCGCCATTCACCGCTTCCATCAACGGTTGAAGCTGCTCGTTGGTGATCGTCCCCATCGTCCAATTGGGGCTAATCAGGTCAAAGTCGTTTAGATTCAGGTCTTTATAGGCGTCGAGCGTGTCCGATAGTGTTACGTCGAAGTTATTCTTACGCAGCAAATCGGCCAGGATAGCCCCGACTTCTTTGGGGGCGTGGCCTTCCCAACCGCCGTAAACAATGAGTGCTTTTTTCAAAATGCGTATCTCCATGATGAGTCAAAAATTCGGAATTTTCGTCGCTCTGCCCACGCAATAGCGACCTGACGAGTATAGCGAACAATGCGCATCGCTTTGCAAATCATGGAATGCGATGGTGCGCATCAGATACGTTCCAGGATCACCACCGGTATTTCGCGTCCCGCCTGCTTTTGATAGGTATTGTAGCGCGAAAAAATGGTGGTCATGATCTTCCACAGAGCAGGTTTTTCCTCTGGATTAGCCGTGCGTGCTCGCGCACTGAATTTCTCTGCGCTAACCTGTACCTCAACCTGCGGATTTTCAACCAGATTGAGATACCACGAAGGATGGTCATCCGCACCGCCGTTTGAGGGTATCAGCAAATAGCGATCCCCATCCTGACCGAAAATCAATGCGGTACGATACAGTTTCCCCGATTTCCGCCCGCGTGTGGTCAGCAACAACGTAGGCATTCCGTGAAACAGATAGCCGTCCTTGCCGTCAGTCTCAACATAACGCTGGATGTGTTTCGCTACACTCGGAACGGTGCTGTCGATAATTGCTTCCGGGTCTGTCATCCATCCTCCTCAGAAAATCAACCAATAAATCTGTATCTGTAGGGACAATGGCTTGCTTTGTCCATCCTAATCGCCTCATGAGGGAGGCAGCGGCAGAAAATCGTCTTCGATGATAAGGCCAAAATGGTCGGCCAACGCTTGGCGATAAGCATCCATATCCGGCAGCATTTCGGTGGTCACATCGGCATGATGGCGGATTTTGAGCTGCATATCGGTGAGTGTTTTGCGACCATCTGGCATCGCTAGCGCAACATTCCGATGTTTGACGAAATTGGAATCCGGCGAGGTTGAGTTCCAGTAATTGGGGAAACGATAATCTACCGGATGCTGCGGTTCAAGCGTGAACCCCAGCAAATCTTGCCATTCGCCCTCAATGATGGATTGCAGCACGTAACCGAAAAACGGATCTTCGCGCAGCCGAAAGGATTCGGTGTACTGCCCCACTTCTACGCCGGGAATCAACTGAACCGGTTCGAGCAGGCCGCGCCCACCATACCCCACATCGGCGATCCACTCCTGACCGTTAATTTTCACCAGCGAGATTTGATGGCTGCGGGGACGGACTTCGTTGTAGCCGAACATAATCCTCCCCTGCAAACGGGTGACATCAAAACCCAGCGCGATCAACATTGACGAAAACAAACCGTTCATTTCGTAGCAGTAACCGCCGCGCCGCTGGTTCACAATCTTCTCGAAAAGCGCATCCGGTTCCAGCGAAATCGGTTTGCCGATGTGGATGTTCAGGTTCTCAAACGGGATGTGAAACACATGGGCGCTGTGCAGCCCGCGCAGCGTGTCCAGGGAAATATCCAGCGATCCGCTGTATTCGATACGTTTCAGATAAGCTCCAATTTGATCTGGGGGATAAGTCCGTGTGTCGGCGATGGCTGTTGGATGAACTGCCTGCATATTTGCTCCTACATTTTTTCATTGCCAAAAATAGAATCAGCTTTGATGAGGTATCACAACAAAATCTCTGCCCGTACAAAAAGCCTCTATCGCATCTTCTCCTGAATTGCCAACGTAAGCCAGGAAATCATCGTAGGCCGCATAAACCTTTCCATCAGCACTCATCATCAGTAACAGATAACCTCTAGCAGCCTCGCCAATAACAACTAACCGTTCCCCAATTCGAGCAGCATACTGATCCAAATCTTCGCAATACTTTCCTTTTGGGGTTAAGGCTGCTTTAAGAGCGTCAAAATGCAATACATCCTCTACAGAGGGAACTTTATGATGAGGATAATGGACTCTCAAATTGCCAAAGCAACTCAAAAATTCAATTACGAGAGGAGGTAAAGGACAACCTTCACCTCCCATGAGCAACTCATATTCAGAAATATCAGCACGGTATTTTTCATCCCAGCCAGAACGTTCAAGACACTGCTGGGTCGCTTGAGAAAATCGTGTCATGGGATTATTTTTCTCGATAAAATGCATTACGCATTGTTCATATCAAGCGCTGCGAAGATGTCGTTGAAGTGTGATCCGTCGTGTTCCCATACCTCGCGGATCAACTGCGCGCAGTTCCCCAAATTGCCCGACGGGTAGCGCATTGACCCGGCCAACTGCTCCGGCGTGAAGGTCGCGACAATTTCCTTGATACGGGTACGAAAGCCATCCCAGGCAGCGTAGATTTCGGTATAGGGCTGCCCGCGTCGCTCCTCATAGGCCGACCAATTGAAGGCTTCTACACCCTGATAATTCGGGATACAGTATTCGCCACCATTGGCATACGCCTGAAAACAGAGAGCAGTCGGTTCATTCCAGGCGTTCAGATGGGCGATGATGTCCTTTACTTTCCAACCGCTGTCGGCATATACAACCGCTTCCGGGTCAAGTTCGGATAGCGTTGCCATGCCTTCATACTGCGTGCGTTCGAGTTGGCGCACCAGTCCGTCTACATCACTGATCGGCTCATGGGTTTCCATAGATAACTCCCTTTTCCTTCATTAGACATTTGCGCCGATAATCACGCGATAAATGAGAAACGCCGCCATCCCCAACACGATAGTGAGCAGCAGGTTGCGCGTGCGCCACGCCACTACACCCGAAAATATTCCCGCGACCAAATAACTGTTATCCAGCGCAATATAAAGTTTGTCGTCTTTGAGCAGCAGCCCAGGCAAAATGATGGCCGACAGCACCGCAGGCGGCACAAATTTCAGCGCGCGGAAGATCGGCTTGGGTAACTCGACGCGCCCCAGCAGCGCCAGCACCCCATAACGCGGTAAAAATGTTACCAGGGTCATGCCCAGGATAATGAGCCATTCGTTAGTCATAGTCGATAGTCTCTAGTCGTTAGTCAATAGCTTTTAGTTATTGGTCGTTAGTTAAAAAGATGTATCGGATGATGAAGGTTCAGAAACGGGAATGTCTTGAAGCCCCTCTCCCTTGAGTTCGGGGGATGACCGAAGGTCAGGTTGGGGTGAGGGGGTTAAATTTTCAGCGATCACACCCGCCGCCACACCCAGTAGCGCCGCGACGATGAGTCCAATTTGATTCGGCAGGCTGTGAAACAGCACCGCGCTCAAGCCACCAACGACAGCGGCCAGCAGCACCGGACGGCTTTTAATTATCGGAATCAACATGCCGATAAACGTCACATACAGCGCGAAATCGAATCCCCATTTGCTCATGTCAGGGATAGTCTGTCCGGCGACGATGCCAATCAGCGTCCAGACATTCCAGTTGATATACATGAACAGCGCCGATCCCAGGTGATACCAGTGTTTGTAGGGTGATTGATCGTGAGCCGTATAGCGCGCCACCACAATCACGAAGGTTTCATCGGTCAGCCAGAAACCCAGCGGCAACAGCCATTTTTGCGGTAGATGTTTCATATGCGGCGACAGCGTAGCGCTGTATAAGACATGGCGCAGGTTGACTACAAAAGTTGTGAACACGATCACCCATAACGCCGCCCCACCCGCCACAAGCTGCGCCCCAATAAGCTGCGCCGACCCGGCGAACACAAACAGCGACAAGCCCATTGTGCCTAATGCGGAGAAGCCACTGTTCATCGCCACGACGCCAAAAATGATGGCAAATGGCACGGCTCCAATCTCAAGTGGTAAAGTATCCCGTACTCCAGCAAAAAACTCACTTTGGCGAGTCGGCGTAGGAACCGGCTTACTAGATTGGCTCATAGCTTAACCTTCTAAAATCGCTTCACTGACCTTAGCATAAATGTTCGATACCGGTCTGTCAAACCTGGATTCAGGGCGCAATCTGGAACACAATCGGGTTCTCGACGCGCTCCAAATCGCGCGGGTTAAAAGCGAACGACACATCCAACCGCCCCGCATTGATGAAAATTTCATCCTCGTTCAATAAATCCGACTCCATTAGCAGCAGCACACCGAATAACTTGCCGACGGGGGCGAGTTCGCCAAAATTACAGCCGGTCACATCCTTGAGTTCTTCTTTGGTCGCAAACCCCACTTCTTTGGCATTCAGTAAATTCCGCAGCGCTTTCATGTTGGCCTTTTTCTGTGCCGGAATCGCGCAGATGACAAAATAGCTGCGTTCAGCCTCGCGCACTTTCAAAAACAGACATTTGGCCTGCTGCTCGTAACGGCAGCCCACCGCCTGATGATAATCCTCCGTCGATCCACCCGGCGCGTGCTGGATTTCCCGGTAAGGGATAGTGTTGTCGGCAAAATACAGGCTGATCGACTCGTAAACATTCCGTTCCATAGCCCAGCTCCCTATAACCTGATTGAACCTCATCAGGATAGGTCAATGGACGTGTGGCTGTCTTGCAAAATATTGCGCTGTTGGGCGTATTGACCGGGCGTGACGGCGATGTGCCGCTTGAAACTGTTGGTCAAATGGCTCTGGCTGCTGAAACCGGTATCGTAGGCGATTTGCGCCAGCGGCAGCCCGCGTAGCAGCATGTCCTGCGCCCGCCGGACACGCACATTTTCCAGGTAGGCGTGCGGCGGCAAACCAACTTCCTGCCGGAACACGCGCAGCAGGTAAAACGGACTCCAGTTCACCAGCGCGGCCAACTGTTCCAGCGTGACATCCTCGGCAAAATGCTCATCGAGATAATGGCGGATGCGCGCGACTTCATGGCGTTCAGCGCGGATGGATTTCACAGGCGGACGCGAATCGGCATGGCGCAAAATCAAATGACCGAGCGTCCACAAAAAGCGCGACTCTTGTTCCAACGTTGGCGCGGCGTTTTCCAGTGCCTTGTGCAGCGCGATAATTTCTCCGACCAGCAGAGTATCCTGTACCACCGGAGTCGGGAAAAACGGCACATCACGCGGGCGTTCGCTGATGTCCGACGCAATTTTTTGCAGCAGATCGGCTTCCGGGTACATCGCACGGTAGACGAATCCGGAATCTGTCGCGGCCTCGCCGGTATGCGGCTCGACTGGATTGAGCAGAATCAATCCTCCCGGCGGTGTGCGATGCTGTGCGCCCCGATAGGAAAAGGTCTGCAAACCATCCTCGATCATGCCGATCACAAAATAATCATGCATATGGCGTTTGAAGGCGTAGGTGATGAAGGTGGCGCTCAACAATTGCAGCCCGCCCAACTTCGGCACACACCACATCCGTGCATGTTCAGCCGTATCTGTCGCCATTTTGAAACCTCAAAAATTTTTCACCGCCGAGACACAGAGGACACAGAGAGAAAATTTAGAAAAACCCTTCGTGCTCTCGGTGTCTCGGTGGTTCATTTTTCCTGTGTTTTGCCGTACATGAACGCGCCAGGAAAATCCGGCTCGGCAACTTTGCGTTTGCCACTCCAGGCGTCAATGTCGATGCGATAAACCGCCGTGCGCCCCAGTTCTTCGTCCGTCGTCGGGCGATAATGCACGCCCGGTTTCAGGTGTGGCGCGTATTTATCGAGCAGCATTTGCAAGGCATGTTTGGCCTGCGCGACATCCTCAACCAGACTGGCACGCCCGAAAACAGTCACACCCGCATATTCGACACTGAATTCGAGCGCCTCGTCCGCTGGGAGCAAGCGCCCCATCTCGCTGATGCTGAAGCAGGCACGCTCATCGGCCTCGACATTGCTGCGGGTACGCCCCAGCCGCGCGGTATGCATGTAAATGGCGTGGGCGGTTTCATCGTAGACGAACAAATTGGTATTGATGAACGGCTGGCCTTCGTGGATGGTCGCCAAATTGCCGATGGGTGCGCGGTGCAAAAATTCGCGTATCCAGGTTTCATCCTCGACAGCGCGATCCGTGCGGCGCACATACTCTGGCGGAAAGGCGGCATAATCTTTGGGCATGGGGCGGCGGCTCCTATTATGGATTGTGTGGTCAGGGCGCGAATAATCGCATCCTACAATCTTTCCGGTAAGTGATAAAGGGTTATAGGGCCATGTCAGACCAATTGATCCGGTTTCAGCGGCGTAGGACAGTCCAATTCAGTTTTGGATGGGTCATGGTCGCCACGCGAGGAATTGGTCGGGGAGCACGTCATTCATGAGGTAGCGGACGTTCTGACCGTCAGCGTCCATGACATACGCATCGCGCCCGGAGATAAACGCGATGCGCTGCCCATCCAGCGACCACACTGGACTCAAATCGCGCCCCGCTTGATAGGTCAGGCGTTGGGTCGCCGCCTCACAATCACCGTGATTTTTCATGCACCCGGTATCAATCGTATATAAATCAAAATTCCCGCCATCGCGATCTGAACTCAACACCAGCTTTTGACCGTCTGGCGACCAGTTGGGGAAGCCGTCAAAATCGCGATTGTGGGTCAACCGCCGCGCGTTGGCATCGCAGCCGCCGAAGCGCATGAGGCAGTCAACATCCACCACGTAAATCTCGTAAAATTGATCGCGGTTCGACATAAAAGCAATCTGCTTGCTATCCGGCGACCAGATTGGAAACACATCAATCAGGCCGTTGCGTGTGAGTTGGCGCAGGTTGCTGCCGTCGGCGTTCACCACAAAGATTTCGCAGTTATTGTCGCAAGCCGCTGTAAAAGCAATCTGGTTTCCATCGGGGGAAAGCGCCAGCAGCGATGTCGGTTGATCGTTGATTTGCTGGACTGTGCCGTCGGCGAGGTTCAGACGGTAGACACCTTCGCTGCTATGCTGGGCAGAGCCATAAATAATGAAGCGGCTGTCGGGCGACCATATCGGATTGGATTGGCCGACAATCGGGGACAGCAAGTGCGGGTCGTGACCTTCTAAATCCATCACGTACAGGCCAGAAGCCGCGTTGGAGTTGGCGCGCAGCGAGAAAAAGGCAATCTGGTTGCCATCCGGCGACCATGCAGGCCGGATTGATTCATGGTCAAAAGCGGTCAGTGGGACGACCAACCCACGATCTGCATCGGCGCGATAAATTTCGAAGTGATCCTGTTTGCGGGCATAAAAAGCCAGTTCGTGAGGGGTAATGACCGAGGATGCGCCGACCAGCATCCCGCCCCAAACACCCCCGATCAATAGGCCGAGGGTAGTAAAGGCCAGCTTAAGCAGTAAATGTCGCATCCACAGCGCCCCACGAATGCCCAGCGATAACCGTAAGTATAGCGCGCCGCAGTTTGGTTCAGTTCAGGGCAGGCAGCGTCAGGGTGAAAGTGCTGCCCTGTCCCGGTTCACTGGTCACATCAATCGCGCCATCATGGGCATCGACAATCATTTTGACGATGCTCAACCCCAGCCCCACACCGCCAGAGTCCAGCGTCCGCGCCGGATCAGCCCGGTAAAACAGATCGAAAATATGGGGCAGATCACGCTCCGTAATTCCCGGCCCGGTATCGCGGATTTCGATGATAACACAGGACTCTGCTTGGTGGGTTGATACCCATATTGTCCCGTGCTCTGGCGTGAAACCCAGTGCATTGGTCAGCAGATGTTTGAGGGCGACCTTGATTTTTTCTTCATCTACCAGCGCCGATGTGACCGCCGTATCGGGACTAAAGTTGAACAGCAGATGCTTGGTTTCGATGAGTGATTTTTGCCGCGTAATCAACTCATCCAGCATTCGGTTAATGTCTGCTGGTTGAATTTTGGGATCGTTCAGCGAATAGACAATGTGCAAATTTTCAAGCTGCTCCGCCATGCGCTCGACATATAATTGGATGGTATTGAGTTTGGGTTGCACATCGTCCAATGCATCACCCGACAGTCGCTTTTCGACCAGATAACGGCTGGTTTCAATAGTCGCCAGCGATGTGCGGAAATCATGCGAAATCGCCAGGATAAAACGGTTAATGAGCGAGAGCCTTTCACGCTCGATCATCAATTTCAGGCGTTGGGCGTCGGCCTGCTTGCGCTCGCTGATGTCCATCAATGTCAGCAGTGCGGCGGGTTCCCATTGATAACGCACAGGGGTTGCGCGCCCCTCAACCTCGATGACTTGCCCATCCGCCCGTGTAATCTGGTATTCATAACTGCCGGTTTCAATGCCCAGCGCGACAGTGTTGAGCCGCTGCCGGACAAGTTCTAACCAGGTTGGCGGCACGAAATCCCATAATGAACGCCCTAACACATGCCCCGAATGCACCACACCCATCAACTTAAAGCCTGCCGAGTTGAGATACACCAGCGTCCCGTCCAGTTTACAGACGGCTACCGCAATCGGCGTGATTTCCATAAAATGACGGTACTTTTCTTCGCTCTCGCGCAGGGCGTCTTCGGCGTTTTGCTGATCGGTGACATCCTGCGTCACGCCCAGAATTTGGCGTGGTGCGCCGTCAGGTTCGCGAGTGAATATGATTTCGTGGCTTTGGAGCGAACGCCATTCCCCTTTGGGATTACGCATCCGATATTCGCGCAGTACGACCTCGCCATCTTTCACATTCGGCCAGCGCTCGCGGTATTCCAGGATGCGTGCCATATCGTCGGGGTGGATGATGGTGTCGTAATACGCGCCGCCACCGGCTTTGAGTTGATCAAAATTCCGCTCAAAAAAGTCAGTGGTGTAGCGGTTGACATATACATTACGCTGTTCATGCAGATCGAATACATGGATCATGAACGGCGCAGTATCGGCGACCCGTTGGATAAAATGCTGGCTTTCCTGAAGGGCGGTCTCGGCCTGCTTGCGCGAAGTCACATCACGCCCAACGCCCAAAATAGTGACAATGCGGCCATTTTCGTATTGGGGCGTGGTTTGAAATTCCATGCTCAGGTATACACCGGACTTACACAATACCCGCATCTCGTACAGTTTCAAAGGTTCGCCGCGTCGCATTTGCTCGTACATCCTGGTGACCAGCAGCCAATCATCGGGATGGACAAAACGCTGAATCGACGAACCAATCAGCGCTTCCCGCGACCAACCAGTCAATGTTTCTGTCGCCGCATTGACCGATAGGAGTATCCCTTCCGCAGTATGGATATAAACCATATCGGGGATATTTTCGACCAGGCTCCGATAGCGCAGTTCGCTGGCCGCCAACTGCGCTCGGCGATCTGCTTCCAGACGGCGGGCGTAGTGAAAAATCAGAATAGCGGTGATCGACAAAAACAGGGTGAAACTCAATGGGCCAGTGACAATTTCGGCAAAAACCGCGTCTGGCACAAACCATTTTAGAGCGATAACGCCTACGATTTGCAGCACGAACATGAGGAAAGTCAGACGCAGGGATAGAAATAAGCCACCGAACAAAACCAGCGACACGAGATAATACAAATCACGCACACCGACTCTGCCACCAGCCAAAAGCGTTGGCGCAAAAGTTGCCAGACTGCCATAAACCACGATTAAGATGCAAACCGTGCGATCATATCCGAAACGGCTCAAGCCATAATTCAGGAGCAGTACGCAAAAGCTAACGGCGGCGACCTCAAACTGGACAGCGCTTTCCGGCGGGCGATTTCCAGAAATCAGCAGCAGAAAATCAATCAGGAAAACGCTCAGGGCCGCGATTAAGGAAAGGGACGCCAGCAGCCTCGCCCGCCGCCGCTGATCCGCACCTTGAATAGAACTAACGGGTTCAATCAGGCGGTTCCAGAACGCGCTGAGCCGTCTGGACATCGGATTGGGGTATGGCAAAAGTCAGTCTTTCTTGTAAATATCGTTTCGGCTGTTCTCATGTAATAGACAACCCATTCCCAATTCAGTCATAAACATTGAATTGTCTTATCCTGAGTCTAGCATGGTTTCACAGCACTCATAATAAACATCATCCAATAACCACTCTGGCGAAGATCACACCCTCGGCAAATAAAAAGACCTAACTCACGGATCAAAACGTCCGGCGCAGGTCTTCTCATTTTTGTTGTATGGTGTTGTCGCTAGACGTAATTCGCCGGGTTGCTCTGGCTGCCTTTTTTGCCATCCGGCCAAGTGGTCTGCTCGTTGAATTTCACGCCGCTGACATTCGCGCCTTTCATGTCCGCACCTTGCAGGTTGGCGCTGTTGAGCACGGCGTTGGTCATGTTCGCCGCCGCCAGCCGCACACCGTTCAGGTTTGCACCCGTAAAGTTCGTGCCCAGCAGGGTGGCATTGTTGAAATCGGCGAAGGGCATCTGCGCGACGGTGCAGTCCACGCCAGTCATATTGGTGCTGCGTAAAATCGTCTCGCGGCAGGTCGCGCCCTGAAGATTCGCGCCACGCAGGCTCGCACCTTCCAGGTTCAAACGGGTAATATCCAGCGCGCTCATATCAACACCCGCCAGACGCGGATTCGTCCCAGCCTGCACTAAAGCCAGAACCAATTCCTTACGGCTAATTTCCGCCATGATCGACTTCCTCCCTATAATATTCAATAATCTGGTCAATCGTATTATCCAGCGATGTCGTCGGTTCCCATTCTATTGTGGACTGGATTTTCTCCAGGCTGGGGACACGCCGCCGGAAATCTTCAAATCCGGTTTCATAAGCCTGCTCATACGGAATCATTTGGATGGCGGATGAACTTTTTGCCCGTGTCCGCACCCGTTCCGCCAATTCGCTAATGGTCACTTCTTCCCGGCTGCCGATGTTATAGACCTGCCCGATAGCTTGCGGCGCTTCGCTCAAGGTATAAATGGCCTCAACCACATCGCGGACATTGCAAAAACAGCGCGTTTGTTCACCATCGCCATAGACTTTGAGGGGTTCGCCGCGCAGCGCTGATTGTACAAAACGAGGCAGCACCATACCATACTGCCCGGTCTGACGTGGGCCAACTGTATTAAACAGCCGGAAAATCACTACCGGCAGACCAACTTCCTTATGGTATGCCAGGGCTAAGAATTCGTCAATCGCTTTAGAGGTGGCATAGCTCCAACGGCTGCGGGTCGTCGGGCCGATCAGCCGGTCATCGTCTTCGTGGAACGGAAAACGCACCCCTTTGCCGTAAATTTCGGAGGTCGATGCCAGCATCACTTTTTTGCGGTAGCGGCGGGCGGTTTTGAGCAGCACTTCTGTCCCACCGACATTGATTTCGATGGTGTTAATCGGTTCGCTGATGATTTTCTGCACACCCACGGCGGCGGCCAGATGAAAAATAATGTCGCATTCGCTCACGAGCCGATCCATCACATGGATATTACGAATGTCTTCGATGGCATAGTGAAAATTGGGATTACTTTCCAGCGGCGCGATATTTTTGAATTGGCCGGTACTGAGGTCATCAATAATGGTCACGGTATATCCAGCAGCCAACAAGCGTTCAGTCAAATGGCTGCCTATGAAACCGGCTCCACCTGTAATTAATGCGTGTGTCAATTGCAATCCTTCCTGGGCTTCACCTGACAAAAACAAATGTTACCTTAATCGTATGCGCCTCACAAGCTGGGATTAGGCAGTCGAGGGCAAACCGGGATACCCAGATTCACGGCTTTCGCTGCTCCCAGGTCTGGCGAATACTCAAGTAAGCAGGATGATTGTCGGGCAGATCATAGGCCTCGCGGCACACGGTTTCCACGATTTCAGTTATAGGCATGGGCATGTTTGCCGGTGGCGGACGGTACATGACCGTCAAATCCAGGGCCTGCTGACCGGGGCGCAAAGGCGGCAAGGTAAAATCGCCGATGAGATGTCCGCCTGAATGTTCATAAAATGCGACTCTTTTTTGCCGGATGGCGCGCTCGGTTTCTGTCGGTGAAGCTTCGATGCGTTCGACTTCCCAGACCATGCCCAAACAGCTTTGCCGACGATCCGCGAGCCATACTTGACCGTTATTTATGGTGAAATCCATAAGCACCCCGCCCAACCCCCTCTTTCGCTGATTCTGGCGGGTGGCGATGATGCTCAAATGAATCATACTCGTCCGCGCAAAGACCGAAAAAGCGGTAATCCCGACCACCTGCGCATCCTGAATCAGCGCATACAGATAACCGGCGTGCTCAACTGTCCGATCCGAATAGCGGCTGACCAGATCGTGAAATTCGCGCCGTTCGGCTTCGACAAAAGAACTTTCGTAGATCAACTGAACCTGATTGAGGAGTGGATGCTGCATATTGGTGATTTCCACCCAGGTCAAAACGCGATTGATATTGTCGGTCAAATTACCCTCGCCGCTTGAAAATGGACACCACTCACCACTATAACCCACATCACCTTATTGCTATGTTGGACTGCCTCTGTAAAATCATGTTCGCTAGAGAGATTGCCGAAAAATATTAGTCGAGCAGGTATTCGGATTATTTTAAGGAGCATGAAAATGGCACAGCAGACACAGGGATGGCACGTTGCAAAATGGGGCTTGTGGGGCTGGATTGAAACCGGCCTGAAAATAGTGGGAATTATAGCCGGGATTATCGCGTTTTTGAGTTCATCGTCGGTCAGCGAACTCACGATAGGTGGGCATCCGCATCTGGCGGCAGTGATACTCCTGGCATTGTTAACGCTGCTTACGGTGGGCGTCGTGTTTATCCGTGTTCAGCAGCGCGAAATCATTTCTGTGGTCTATTCAGTATTCAATTTCCTGGGACATGCCGCCCTATTGATTGCTTTCCTGCGCGTGCCTGACCAGCGTACTTACGCGATCATCCTCGGCGTTTTCTACGCGCTGGGCGAGTTATCGAAACAGCGTTTCCTGGCAATCACCGGCTATACCGAAAATGGGATGGCATTGGGTTCGATGGTCAATTTTTCGCGCGGTTTAATGGCGATCTATATCGTCTTCGTCATTCTCGTGCTGCTATAGAGGTTCAAAAAAATGGGCGTTCGCTAGGCTTAACTGAACGCCCTTAAGAACATCCTGACATCCTGTATTATTCCGGATAAAACAAATATTAGCGCTTCAGGGAGTTGGCTCACACCAATGGTACAATAAGCGTATATGTAATCCAGAATGCGCACTGCTTTTGCGAAAGGACGCCACCAATGGTTTTAACATCTGCCAATACTCGCTATGCGCCTGAATTCATGAACGAAGCTTTCGAGGGTTTTCGCAAGCGCTTCCCCGCCTATGATGCGACACGCTCACTCGATGAACTCCGCGCCACCGAGTATGCGCGACTGGACAAACACAATCAGGTGTATCTGGATTATACCGGCGGCGGTTTGTATGCTGAATCGCAGTTGCGCGAACACATGGGGCTGATGAGCGACAACACTTTTGGCAATCCGCACTCGACCAACGCGACCTCGATGGCGATGACCCATCTGGTCGAAAGCGCCCGCCGTTACGTGCTGGAATTTTTCAACGCCTCGCCGGATGAATATCAGGTCATCTTCACCCAGAATTCCAGCGGCGCGCTCAAACTGGTCGGCGAATCTTATCCATTTGACGCCGACAGCAATTACCTGCTCACCTTTGACAACCACAATTCGGTGAATGGCATCCGCGAATTTGCTCAGGGGCGTGGCGCAACTGTCACCTACACGCCTGTGATTCCGCCCGAAATGCGGCTGGATGACTCCGTGCTGGAAACCGCGCTCAACATGCCCAAATCCGGTGGCAATCATCTGTTTGCATTTCCGGCGCAGTCCAATTTTTCCGGCGTGCAGCATCCGCTGGAATGGATCGAAAAGGCGCAAAAACTCGGTTGGGATGTGATGCTGGACGCGGCGGCTTTCGTGCCGACCAATCGCCTGGATTTGAGCGTATGGCATCCTGATTTTGTCGATCTCTCGTTTTACAAAATCTGCGGTTATCCGACGGGTGTGGGCTGCCTGATCGCGCGCAAAGACACGCTGGAGAAATTGCGTCGTCCCTGGTTCGCGGGCGGAACCATTACCTGCGCCTCAGTGCAGGGCGAAAGTCTGGATCGCGCCCCTGGCCCCGCTGCTTACGAAGATGGCACGCTAAATTATCTGTCGCTGCCCGCCGTCGAAATCGGTTTGCGCCATATCGCCTCGGTTGGGGTTGAGACCATCCACGCCCGCGTGATGGCGCTGACAGGTTGGTTGATTGAGGAACTGACCGCGCTGCGCCATGCCAATGGCAGCTTAGTCATCGACCTGTATGGGCCGACGACTCTCGATATGCGCGGCGCGACAATTGAAGTGAACTTTTTAGATGCCGATGGTCTGCTGATCCGCGATACCCAAGTGGAAAGATTAGCCAACCAGTATCAGATTTCACTGCGTGCGGGGTGTCACTGTAATCCGGGCGCGCGCGAGATGGCGTTGGGCTACACCCTGGACGATGTGCAGGAATGTATGGCGAAGCGCCCCAACATGACCTATGAGCAGTTTATTGAACTCCTCGACGAACGCTCGATTGGCGGGGTGCGGGCGTCGCTGGGCATCGTGACCAACTTCGCCGACGTGTATCGCTATATGCAGTTCGCCGAAACCTTTGTGGATTATACGGAACGTTAATTTCCGGGCTGAATTTCCAGGGCAATAATGTCCCAGGTATCTCTGACGTTGACGACCAACGTATTATCGTGGGCGGTCATCCATACTTCGTGAGGTTTCAAGTTTTGTCGCGGCTTATCGTTTCCCGTGAGATTGATGCTGCCTATCTGTGTTCCGGTAGCTATATCCAGGATTTTGATACCCAGCTTGCCGTAAACAAATAGGTGGCTATTGGATATGACGGGTATACCCTCAAAATAATCGAATGATTGCCAGATAGCATGTCCGTCTACCAGCGAATAAGCAGCAATTGACCGCTCACGTCCAATTTGATCGTAAGCTAGCAAAATGTCGCCGGATACATCTGTAAACGGGGCAATCCACGCACTTTGTATCGAGGCGGGATCGCTCACCGCTATGACAAAACTTTTATGGTTGGAAAGAGACTGAATTTGTAAATGGGTATCATCAGTGGCAATGAGGATGTTGCCGTGCAACACACTAATCGGACTTGCCACGTCGATTTGACGCACTCGTTCCCCGGTTTCATTCGAGACAACGTAGACTTTATCTTTCGATGGGAAGTACAAATCCTGATCTACATAAACAGTATTCAATGCCCTTGAGGGAAACCCTTCATTCGACCATACGTACTGACCTTCAGGATCAATCTTTATCAGGATACCGTCCAGGACAATCAGCACACCATCAGGGAGCGCCTGCAAACGCTCATAGGAGCGGCTGTAGTCCTTCGATATAGGAAAGCTCCACTTTGTCACACCCGTGCGTAAATCAAGCGAAACGACTTCCTCCCCAAAACACACCGGAAGCATCTCGTGAATGACAACTTGATCGGATAGCGCCGCAATGCCGCTATTGCCGCTTCCGTTGAACTGTGTGAGGATTGGCCTATCTTCGGTCTTTTGCCAAAGGGTGCGAACAGTCAGATTGCCTGACGATATTTTCCACCCATCCGAGTCGATGAAATTCGCGTGTTCGGGGCAGACTTCGGATGGGTCTACGGGCGTTTTGACTTGCGGCGATTGGTATACCACAGCTATGAAAAGGAAAAGGAGGACGAGGTAAATGAGCCAGACAAGATAGCTCCGACGACGATTCTTCCTTTGGGACGTACTAAATTGGGACATTGCTATGGATTTTTCACCTGCACAGTTTTGCCATTGAAATGTACCGCGCCGCCCGCATCGCCCTGGAGACTCCAATCGCCCGCGCCGACAATCCCGACCCAGAAATCACCGCGATTTTTCAAACCGGGGAACTTGAGTTTGTCCGCCAGCGCGTACAGATTATCACGGCGCACATTTGCCAGCGTGGTCGTGAACTGCACCTCGGTCACGCCGTTGTCACCCAGCCGCGATTTGCTTGGCACACCCAGCACTTCCTCAGTTTTGGGGATCAAATGGTTAAAGCGCCCATGATTGATCGCGGTATCGAAAATCAGCGCGTAGGACAGCGGCAGCGTAATCCCGCGCGGGACAATCGTTAAATCCACAATGGGCTGATAAAAACCTTCGACAGCCACTTCATCCTGGATTTGCTGCATCACCGCGTCGCTGGCCGCCCCAATGCATAATTCTTTCAGGCGTGTGTCCTGGCGCAAACCCTGATCTTTGGCGTTGATGCGCCCCATATAACCACGTAATTCGCCCGCTGCCGGAGAATTCGAACGCTCGATATAACGGTTGATGACCGTGATAAAACTGCCTGCCGCCAGCGTAAATTGAAACCGCCCGTAGCTGATGATGCCCGAATCGTAAGTCTGATAAGTGGCATAACCGCCGCCCTCAAACCCGCCCGTGATGTTAAACGCTGCTCGACGCACACGATCCGCCGTGTCCTCGCTGATCGCAGTCACAGCAGGCGTCGGCGCAGGTGATGGCATCGGCGCGACTGCGGGCGTAACCGATTGTGCCGGTGCAGGGGCAGATGTCGGTACGGCTGAAACAACCGGAGTCGTTGTCGGCGCGACGGGCGCTGCCGGAGCGGGTGCGGCGGCTTGCGGCGCAGCTTGTGTGCCAGAACCAATTTCCTGCCCTGGTGCAACCACGCCGACTGCCAGATTCCGCGACACTTTTGAGGCATCCGTCGGTTGGGCGATTATGCTGTAACCGAAATTGCTGCCATCGCCAGAAATCTGCACCAGATCGTCGCGCACCCAACCTTCCTGTCCGCTCGGAAACGTCACCCGAAACCATTGGAATAAACGCCCTTGAAACAGCGTATTCTGGTCGTCTGCGCGCACTTCCAGCACGGGATAGCCCGTCGTCCCTACAATCGTGCGGAAAAGCGCCGCGTAACTGCGATTCGGCCCGGAACGCACATTGACTTCGGTGATGGTCGGGTTGTCGCGGTCACCAATCACAATGACCTGGAAAGGCGTGCTGGGCATGAAATTTGCTCCTTGAAAGTAAAAGGTTTTTTGTGCTTAGTTTTTGGTTTTAAGAATCAAGAATTGGAAATACGCTCCAAAACGTAGTTGGTAAATATCAAATTTTAGAGAGGTGTTTCGTAGGGGCGACCCGGCGGGTCGCCCTATTGCCCCAAAATTCCAGGGGGCTTTACTAAAAACTAATCACCAACAACTAACAACCTTCTCTAGCGTTTAAACATCGCTACCGCGTCCATAACGCCAGGACGAATGTTGTACCATTCGTTGAAATTCGGCGATTTCGACGCGCGAACTTCCAGATGCAAATGCGGCGCTTCCGAGTTGCCGGTGTTGCCGCAGGTTCCGATTTGCTGCCCAGGGGTGAGCACCGCGCCCGCCTCGACCATGCGAATTTGCATGTGGGCGTGCATTACGAACATTGCCCCGCCTGCGAAGCCTTTGGTCGCCAGCAAATCGCGCGTGGATTTGGGTAGCTGCTCGTTGGTGTATCGCACGATCACATAATTGCCGTAGCCGTTGCCCCAACCCGGATCGTTGAAAATCGATGAATCGCCCAGGCTAAAACCCTGTGTCAGGGTGCTGGGGCGGTCTGCGGTGCATTTGACGCATTGGAAGGATTTGACGACCAAGCCACCGTTCGGGCCAGCGTACATCGGTTCGCCCGCTGCCGCGCCCAAATCCCAGCCGTCGTGATCCGGCAGACTGGTGTCCTGATTTGGGGCGATGTTAAACCCGCGTACCCACCAGTATTTGTCTTTCATCGGCGCGGGATACAAATCGGCTGGTAAACCCAGCGCCGACGTATCGCCTTGATAAGTCACAAGGTCTTCGCGAATCCACAACTGCTTGCCCTTGGCATCCAGCTTGAACCAGCGATATTTTTGCCCGATTTGCTCTTGCTGCACGGCCAGCAGCGGATAACTTGTGTGGCGTTCCAGCACGATTCCGGTGCGGTCAAAATTTGTGCCGGGGCCGCTGCGCGTATTCGCTCCACCCTGGGTTTGGATGATCGCCATCGGCGTGCCCGTACCTGATATGCTCGGCGCAGTCGGTGTGACTGGAACCGGAACCGGCGCGGGTGACGCAATCGGAGTTACCGAGACAGGCGCGGGCGCTGCTGGAGATGCGGCCGGCGTCGGCGCGGGAGTGGTCGTCACCGATGTGACCGTCAATTGAGCCGAGGCAACCGTCGTTGGCGTCCCAGGTGTGCTGGGTGTGGATGGCATCGGCGCGGCGGGTGCGGGCGCTGTCACGGGAGTTACAGACGGTGCGCTAAACGTAGATACGGGCGGTGTGGGCGCTGCCGCAACCGCCTGCCGCCGCAGCGGAAAGGCGAAGGTTTGCACGGGAACTTGCCCGTACCCAAAAGCCGTCCCATCGCCAAACAAATCGAGCAGGTCATCACGTCCCCAACCGCTTTGCCCATCGGGGAATTGCAATTTAATCCATGTATAAACCTTACCCTGGAAATTTTCGCCCTGCTCATCGGATTTCACTTCCAGGACGGGCAAATTGGTCATCCCAACCGGCGCTTTAAACAAAATCGGATAATTTTTGTTCGCGCCGGTACGAATATTCACGACGGTTACGGCAGGTGTTTCAGGGAGTCCACGAATATAAGCAAACAAATTGCCCATAATAAATCTAAATCTCCTTCACAGCGCATAAATTCCAGGATAGTCTAACTAACCGAAAACAAACCTTGACGTTGCTGTCCGGTTCTATGGCTTAATCGCCACCAGACTCGACATCTGCTTGCCATCAATATTATGGAGGATTTTCCAATCAGCGAAATAGCCAGCTAACTCGCCGACTTCCAGTAGGAAGGCGGGATTGAACCCCGGCACAGATTCCAGATAGCGTATATTGAAGGTTTCATACAGGATACGCCCGCCAGGACGCACACAGCTTCGCAGTTGGGGGAATAAATCACGTTTCAGGTAGCGGAAGACACATACTAGTTCATAGGTGTTGGGCACGAATTCATGGTTATCCAGGTCAGCCTGATACAGATTGACATTGCGAATCTGCCGCCGTCCCATTTCATCCTGTGCTCTGAGCAGCGCAATGCGGCTCACGTCGATCATGTCCACAAGGTAGCCTTGTGCCGCCAGCCACAAACCATTCTGACCGATACCCGCAGCAACATCTAACGCCCGGTGTTCGGCATCATCCAGCACAGGCGGCGTGAACTCGAATAAAACGGGATCAGCCGGCGGAAAGCCATTGGCTTGTTCTTTGTAGACCTGATCCCAGCGGACACGATCTTGAGCAGCCACTAATTTCGTCCTCCATAAACCGGCAAATAGGTCAGCGCGTCCGGCACTTTTGCCATCAAAGTTTCGTCGCCGGGGTACAGGCGCGCGTTCGGGTTACGGCGTCGGCGTTCATGCAGCGGATAGGCGTCACGCAGGGCGATAAAATCCGGTTCGCGCCAATTCGCTGGAATGTTCAGGCAGTTCATCACCGCCTGGATACGTTTGCCGCCCTCGCTGTTCCAATCCGCTGGACTTTCGCCTGCAATCAGCGAACGGGCTGCGTCCGAATCGCCGCCCACTTTTTTCATCAACTGTCCGGTCAGGCGATTGAACATTTTTTCCGCCGCGCCTTTGTCCACCCCACCGGCCATCGACTGAATATCGTCGGGCAAGACGGTGAAGGGCAAACCACTGCTTTTTTCAGGAGGCGGTTCGTACATCGAAAAGGGAATCACATTGCCTGAATCGGACATAGGGCGCGGCGCTTTAGATGCGTCGCGCAAATCATCGGCCACTATCCCGGCGCGCAAATAGGGCGTCAGCACGTCGGCAATTTCCCCATGCTGGCCGTTTTGATAAACCTCGATGCGGCCTTCTGCGCCGTCCAATTGGATATATAGGCAAGCAAAAAGTTGGGAGAGGGCGGAAAATTGGCCGTCATCCGGTGCGCCGATAATGCGCGTCCAGCCGTCCGCCGGGGGCGCGACAAACAGGCGCACCGTCTGCGCGTACATTTTTCCCGGCATCGCGCCGAACGGGTTATAGGGCTGATAGCCCAGGGCGGTCAACGAGTCCTGTAATGAATGGGCAATTGCCCCGGCATCCTCAGAAGGACAATACAGGCTGTTCCAGGGGGTTGACATGGGAATCCTCGTGTGCTTTTTCGCCAGGGGCAGAATAGCACACGATACTGCCAAAGTCCAAAAATCCGAGTTCGCGCAGCAAGCGGCGGTCTGCTTCGGTTTCACCGGGTGCGAAAACCAACTTGGCTTTGTGCTCTAATGCCGTTTTTAGGACTGCGTTTTGCAGGGCGTGGGTCATCGCCAGGGTGCGGGCTTCTTTCATCAAGGCCAGCGCCGAAATATGCGCCGTCTCGTTCTGGATGCTCAGACGGGCCACGCCAACCGGGTTGCCGTGACGGTAGGCCAGGAAATCCAACTGCTGACCCAGCGCCAGCGCCGCCATATCCCGCCCGACAAATAAGGGTTCGACACCCAACGTCAGCACGTCGTAAAAGGCGTTGCGCCACACATACCACCACATTTCGATGCCACGCTGGTCATTCACCTGGGCAATCGACACCCCATCCGGTGATGCGGTTTGCGCGGGCGGTGGCGGGACATGCCCACTCACCCCACCGACTTTGTAGGCCATGATGGGCGTTTCGCGCTCGACTTGTAATTTCAAATCGCGCAGGGTTTTGGCGAAAAGCGGCGGAAATAAACCCTCAATATACTGCACCCGTGCCGAACGTCCGAAAGTATTCAGGTGATTCAGCCCTTCCTTGACGGCTTGGCTGGATACCCAGGCGGTGTTGCGGCGCGGCGTAACATAATTCAGGTTGGGCAGCGGGTTGGTGGGGTGATGAAAAACCTCGACCAATCCAACCGTCTCGCGTACTGCGCCCAGGTTGGTATGGACATAAATCAGGTGGTCTTGCACCTGGCGCAAAATCACCCGCGATTCTTTTTCTTCCCCCGCATCCCGTTCCATGAAAACTCCGATTGTAAACTTGAACAAACTCTATTGTAATAGATTTTTGATCGGCGTGGGTTTTAATGCGGTTTGAAAGTGTGAAAATTATGCAAACAAAATATTATCGTTTGCGGTTTTGCTTTTTCATTTTCTTCGTATGTTTGCGCTTGGCCTTTTCTTTTTTTCTTGCGGCATCATCGCGTTTTCGCACCGCTTTCATGGCTTCCAGATCGAAACCAGTCCCGAAAACCTGTCTCTCACCACTCGGCTTATTGTCAATATCCGCAGTGTCAGGGAACATCGCCGCTAAACGGCTAAAAATACCCCGGTTAACTGAAATCTTATCAGGATCAGGTTCTTTTAAACCCATATCGACTAACACATCATCGTAGTCTCCCTGAACCATCAAATCAACCACATCCGCCTCAAACGCTTTTTGAATCACGGGCAGCGATTCGACGGCTTTTAAATCCATCAAATCATTGATGATTAAGCTGTTCAAAAATTCGCCGTTGTTCGTAAAATCTTCGAGTTGTAGGGTGAGGATTGCCACAACCTGTTCGCGTGTTTCGGGATGAGCCTCTGCGATATGGCGTAAACTTGATGATGCATCCGCACGCGGGTATTCTATATGGGTCGCGTCAGCCAGATATGCACTAAAAGCGGGAATCGCTGCCGCACCAATCATGGCGAACACTTGCGGCAGTTCATCGCTTGTCCAGTCACTGCCACCTTGTTCTTCAAAAGCGTGAAACAGCGGGATAAGAGGTTCAATCGCTGCTTCTGCCCGCAACTGACCCAACGCCCGCCATGCATGAACTGGCGCCCATACATACAAACTTTTGCCGTCTTCCCAATGCAAATCCATATCGGTTGCCATGCGGATCAGATCGGACACATGTTCCTGGGTTAAGCCCAGTTTTAGGTAATCCGGCCAGTCGCGCATTTTCATACAGTCGCCATAAGCCAGCAATTGATTTACTGGCGCAGGATAATCGTATGTTTTTTCCTTGTCGCTCATCGCTGCAACCTTATGAAAAAGATATTCTGAAAGGTGATTGATTATGTGGGTGGTTTTAACATGGGTGGGCAAATGCTGCAAAGACATTAAGGCAGGAGTTCAAAGTAGTCAACATGCTTGGGACGCAATATTTGGGAGGCGCGTTGATCCAGGGTGAGAATAAAGTCGTATCAACATCTGTTCCAGAAAATTTCTATAAAATATTCATATTGGTTATTTTGGACACGTTCATCACGCACGGATATAAAATAGTCGCCAAACGGCTCTGCATCTCCACGCAGTGTGTGATCTTTTGGGTTAGCAGGTGTCCAGGTTATTTTGCGATAATATTCAAGCACTTTGTCAGGTTGATCGCTCGTGAGATAATAATAAGTTGCCAGTGATGTTCTGGGTACATCAATTCGCCACCCGGAATAATCATCACCACCGACACCATCAAAGCTGCTGTCGCTAAGGATTGACCCAGGGTAAATAGGTACGTTGGGCGGCGACCTGCGCTGATGGCAATAAATAGCAGCGTTAACATAAAAAGCGCCCACACAAATCGCCATACATGCAAAAAGTCCGCCTACACTCATCAATATACGTCTGAACAATCAGCTAGTTTCTCGTTAAATTTACGGCAGCAGTTCAAAATGGTCTACGTGTTTGGGACGCAAAATCTGGAAGTCACGCTGGTCAATTGTCAGAATACGCTTCACCTGCAAGCGCTCCGCCAATGCAGCGACAGTAGCATCAACAAAATCAACCCGCGAGTCAGTATATTTTTCGAGCAGTTCGGCAGTGCGGACGAAATCTACTGACTCTAAGGCCATAATCCGATATTTTGTTTCTGGCAGCGCTCGCAGGAAATTTGCCATCGCCCGATTGCCCAATCTTTGAGTGAAGAGATAACCTACTTCCGCTAGAACCGTCTGCGGCACAATAATGACTTCTTCGCCTCGCTTGACAACTTCACACGCCACATGACTTTTCTCAGCAGCATTACCCAAAGCGACAATAAAGCTGGTGTCTGCAACCGGCGTAATCACGAACTACCATCTTCATGGTGAGAACGCCCAAATCCTTTGGCGAGGATTTCTTCTGTGCTTTGAGCAAAATCGGGTTCAGCCGAAAAGAAGCCAACGGAGGGATCACGATTCTCATCATAATCATCCGGCAAACGCATCGTCTGCATAATCTCTGCATAATGCAGGACAGCTTCGAGTTCACGTTCCGATAATTCATCCAGTTTATTGATTAATTGTTCGCGGATAGACAGAGCGACCATTGTAAAATCCCTCACTCATAACGTCCACATTGTAGCATAAGCTGCCTCTGCCTCAACAAAAAAGCGACCCATTCGGATCGCTTTTCTTGTCTTGACTATCGACTTAGCGAAGCTACCAACTAACTAAAGAACACCTTCGCCACGCCCAGGATACCCTGCTTCCAGGGAACACGGTGCGATACGCCCGACTGCCCGCTGAACTTGCTCAGATTGTCCATGTACCACTGGTAATTGCGGAGCAGGGCTTCTTTGTTGGAATATTTGGGCTTATAACCCAGCACCTTTTCGGCCTTCTCGATGGACACGAATGAATCCTTGCTGGCGGTTTCGTACACCCATTTATACAGCGGGGATATATGCAGCGCTTCTAAAACCCGCAGCGTCATGATGGCGGGGCCAGCCGGGAGTCCGGTAATTTTCTTGCCGTATCCAGCTTTGTCCAGCACAGCCTGATAATCTTCCTTCATCGTCGTAAATTCTTTTGCGCCGATGTTAAAAGTGTCGTTCACAACCTCGCGATCCAGCGTCGCGCACAGGTAAATCGCATCGCACAGGTCTTCTACGTCCAGCAGTTGATAACGGTTGTCTCCGCTGCCCAACATCGGAAAACCTTTGCCGTCTTTCGCCCAATCGTAAAACAGCGCGAACACGCCCAAACGTTCCGGCCCAATGAATGATTTGGGACGAATCACCGGCACGCACATGCCTTTTTTGCGATAGTCAACACAAATTTCTTCTGCCTTGATTTTGCAAATGCCATACGGCCCCACGCCATCCAATTTGTCATTTTCGACCAGCGGATGGTGATCGGGGATGCCGTACACCGCCGTTGACGAAATCTGGATGAAGCGTTCGACCTTGTGCTCGAAGGCCGAATCAATTACATTTTTCGTGCCGTCGAGGTCGGTGGAATAAATATCCGCTTCGCTGTACAGCGGCAGCGCGGCGGCAGTATGGATGACAATATTGATGCCTTCCATCGCCTTATCGACGGCTGCGCGATCCCGGATGTCGCCCTTAATTTCGGTGATCTGGCCCCGTTCGGGGTAATCAAAATCGGCAATGTCGAAAGAAGTCACACTGTGTCCACGCGCCAATAAATAACGCACGAGGTTGATTCCCAGGAAGCCTGCGCCGCCCGTTATGAGATACGATTTAGAATCCGTCATTGAAAATTTGCTCCGTAGTGTCAGAAAATTGCATATCTGTTGTAGGGGTTTGTCGCCGACAAACCCCTACCTAATATCACGCCATTCGATTTTATGCGCCGAGAACCTGCCAACCAGCCTCTTGATGGCCGAAATGAAACAGTGTGGGATGAAGAATTTCTGCCAGGATTTCCAGCGATTCCGCCAGACGCGGGCCAGGGCGGTTGAAATATTGGTTGCCATCGGTCACATAAACCTGATTTTCTTGCACAGCCCGCAGTGATGCCCAATCGGGTCGCGAAGTGAGCGCAGGCAGTTCGCTCAGGGTTTTGGTCATATCGTAGCCGCAGGGCAGCACGACAATTACATCCGGGTCAGCGGCTTTCAGGTCGTCCCAGGTCATCCAGGGCGAATGTTTTCCAGCCTCACCAAACAGGTTGATACCACCCGCCATCTCGACAATTTCTGGCATCCAGTTCCCAGCGGCCATCAGCGGGTCAATCCACTCGATACAGGCAACTGTTGGTTTCTCGCGCAAGGGGTGCGTTTTGGCGGCAATCGCGTCCATGCGCGCCCGCATTTCAGCTACATATTTTGTCCCGTGTTCGGGGGCATGTAATGCCGTCGCCACTCGTTGAATATCCGCCAGCACATCGCCCAGAAAATTAGGTTCAAGCGAGACAATTTCTGCGGGGGTCTCCAGCCATTCGTCGCACACACGCTCAACATCCTTGAAACTCACGGCGCAGACTTCACACTGCGTCTGGGTGATGATAATGTCCGGCGCGAGAGTCCGCAGCAGTTCAGCATCAATCTTGTAGACCGCGATGGATTCCTGCAAAATGGCTTTGACGCGCTGGTCAATCTCGTAGCTGCGGCCATCCGGGTTAAATTTAGGCGCAGTGCAGAGCGGAAGCTGTTCGACCCCAGCCGGATAATCACACTCGTGGGAGCGCCCTACAAGCTGATCGCCAAAACCCAGGGCGCAAACAATTTCGGTACTGCTGGGAATCAACGAAACGATGCGTTGAGTCATTAAACATTAGCCTCTTTTTCGCGTGCCTGGATTTCCTCGATTTGTTTAGTGAGGCAGGAGGGGCATATGCAGCCTTCGCGGCTGGCATCTTTCATCGAGATCAAGTGTGGAAACTCAAAGCACCAGCATTTTTCCTGATGCCCTGCTAAATCACAACTAAACGATTGACCACAGCGTGGGCAGGTGCGCGCCCCGTCGGGTGTAGGAGAAATAGGATCGCTCACAATGAACCTCCAGAGTCGACGGCGAAGTGTAGTATATATCGCCGGATGGCGTCAAGTTGGAATAGATTGATTCCCATTGTACGCTCAGGTTGTTTATAGGATAAATTAGACTTTCAAAAAGGATAACATTTCTAGTTTTACAAACCGCGTAGTATTTACAACGTGGGTAAATTATGTTACCTTAGGGTGACAAATGAGGTTATGCATGGACGAATTCAATCCCGATCCTGTGATGATTATCGAATTGCCGGAGCAAATTAAAGCTTTTACCGATCCCTTGCGTGTGAAAGTGCTGCGAATCCTGGCGGAACGCGCCGCCACCAACCAGCAAATCGCCGACGTGCTGGGACAGCCGCACGCTAAGGTGCTGTATCACATCCGTTTCCTAGTGGATGTGGGATTGATTAAACTGGTCGATACCCAGATCAAGGGCGGCAATGTTGAAAAATATTATCGTGCCCTGGCGAATATTTTTGATTTACGCCCGCCGCAGGGTGATGTGGACAGCGATTTAGCACTGGTGCAGCCTGCGCTCGATTCGCTGTGGGGCGACATGATCGCCAGCGTCAAAACCTATCCCGACTATACGGCGCATATCCAGACTCGCCGCAAACGTATGACGCCCGCAAAAGCGTCTGAATTTATCGGCAAACTGCGGACGCTGCTGAACGAATACGGATGGGATGATCCCGCACCAGATGATAATCCCGACGCGGTGGAAACCCGTTTCGCGGCCTTTCTCTTCCGCGATCCTGGCCTGAAACCCGACGACGATTAATAACCAATGGGGCATAGCCGCTTTTAGGTTGTAGGGACGAGATACATCTCGTCCGCGCTTATTTCTAATATATTGATCGGCGGCTGTTTCTGTCCCTAAAAAATAAAGGTTTTCAAAGGCATGTTGCAGTCTGAACACGCCTTCTCTTTAATGCATCTTGTGACCAGGAGCGAAACGATGATCCGTAATCCCCAGCCCAAGATCACTGTCCACCTCACCATCCGCCCCGATGGGAGCTGCAAAATCGCTGTGCGAATTCGCCTGCGGCTGTCGGAATAGGAGGTGCGATGCCATGACCACCACATCCCCAACCTCCGAAAACCTCACCCTTCCCAACCAGCGTGCGCCCATCTATGCTCTGCTGACCGCCAATGCCATTTCGCAGGTTGGCAACATGATGACCGCCGTCGCCATCCCCTGGTTTGTGCTGCAAACCACCCATAGTGCCGCCCAAACCGGACTCAGCGCCTTCGCCAGCACCTTACCGATTTTCTTTTCCGGCATGATCGGCGGCGTGATTGTGGATCGTGTCGGCGCAAAACGTATGAGCATCATCGCTGATGTATTGAGCATGGTAACGGTTGCACTGGTTCCACTGCTTTACAGCGCAGGCGCGCTCAGTTATCCGCTGCTGTTGGCCTTGATTGTCGCCGGGACGATTCTCGATACTCCCGGCAGCACTGCTCGCCAGACCATGATGCCTGATTTGGCGACCAAAGCCGGGATGAAATTGGAACGTGCCAACGCCGCCTATGGATCGACGCCGCAACGTTTTTGGTCTCGGCGCTGCTCATCGGCTTGCTGACTCCCCGCCCACAAAAACAACCTGAACCTATTGAGCGTAATCACCCCGTCACCGAAATGCTGGACGGTCTGCGCTTTTTTGGTCGCGAACAAATGCTGCTGGCGCTGCTGATTTTATTCGCCGTCGTCGATTTACTGGCGAATGCAGTCGTCCTGGTTGTCCTGCCAGTATATGCGTCCTCGCTGTATGGCAATGCTGAGAGTTACGGTCTGATGCTGGGCGTGTTCGGCGGTGGTACGCTGACCGGGACGCTGTTATATGGTGCGCGCGGTCATAATTGGTCACGGCGCGGGTTGATTATCCTCGCGATTATCGGCTTTGGCCTGCCTTTATGGGTGTTGGCGGCGCTGCCCAGCTTCGCCGTCACACTGGTCATGAGCTTCATCATGGGCTTGGTGATTGGCCCCATAGGCCCGATGATTATGACCCTGTATCACGAGCGCGTCCCGGCGGAAATGCGCGGGCGCGTATTTGGCACACGCGCCGCGCTCGATACGCTGAGCATTCCTTTCGCCGCCTTATTCACGGGTATCATCGTCCAGGGTATCGGCCTGCAAATCACGCTGATCGGTTTTGCGATTGCCTTTCTGATCGTAACCGCCGCCGCTGCTCTTACGCCCATATTCAAAACACTGAGTGTGCAATCTCAGCCGCCATAATTTGTATACTCGGCGATGGCGAGCAGGGTCGGTAGCCACTGTTCGCTTTCTCCGGATGCCGTCGTGAGAATAAACAGTCCCATCCGATTGTTTTCATATTGTATCGCCCATTCGATCTGCTCACCCCTATCATCCGCGCTTGCGAAAGCCTGAGCGGCAGGGCGGCCACGTAAATAGAAAGGGGTGATCGGACTCCAATCAAGCTGCGCCGCCGATTGGTGCAGGATGTTCAAAAAGGCTTCTGGGGTAGTGCTATCGGTTAATTCCGGCCAGGTCTGCGCCCATACCGACAGCGGCGCGATGTGAGCAAACCAGCGGGCTTCTCCAGATAGGAAATCTGGTGTGATGCCCATCAACCCTTTCGATAAGGCTGCTTCGTTGGTCGCCAGTGTGATGCTCAAGTCCTCACCAGTCTGTTTATCATTCCGGTCAATGACCCATCCTGTTGGGTAATGCACAATCAGGTGTTGGTCTGCCGTTTCATAATCCTGACCAAGCGGCGGCGCGGGTAAATACTGGATCGACGCGGCAATCGCGAGCACGGTAGGTTTCCATTGATCCAGTTCGCCAGGGGCAGTGAAGAAATCGAAAATGATCATGATCCCCGGCTCATATTCAATTGCCATCAATTCGACATCTCCCGTGCCTCGATGCATGAACAGGCTGGCCGCACGCTTGCCATCCAACATAAATGCTTCGGGTTCGTTTATATATTCAGGCGCTATGGCTTCACCTAAATACCGAAGTTCACCGGTCATATAATCGAGCGGGCTGGCATCCGCAGCTAAATTGTTGATCGGGAAAATTTGGCTGGTTTGCCAGATCGAGAATCCGATTTGGACTTGCCCAGGCGAAAAGGGTTCGCCCATCCATCCACCCAGTTTGACCGGCGTAATATTGACCAGAAAAATGGCATTATCAAACGGGCTGGGCGTCCAGCCTTTTGGGAAATGGGCAGACATTGCGTTTGCGAAGATGGTTTCCGTCAATTCGGGCAGCGCGGGCGATGTCACTTCCGGGGTGATTTCCGGCGTCGCTTCCTGAGCACTAACCGTCAAACTTACCAGAAGTAAGAACAAAGTCGCCATGAACGCTGCACTTCCGAATCGATTCATGGTCTATCCTCCCTTAACTTCTTTTATCGACCTGACTCGATGAGAAAATGTGAGGGTTTATCGGCAATAAACCCCTACATAAATTCCATTTTCTTTTAGTTTTACCCCGGATAAGTCGCCGCTTCTGCAACCGCCAGCGCTAAATCTTTCCACTGTTCGGCTTCACCGGGGGCGGCCACAACCTGGATTAACATCCTTGCGAAGGTGTCGTGTTCAGCCACCCACGCTAGCCCTTCGAAACCCGGCCCGCTGAACTGGGTAAATGCCGCCGGTTCGTCATCAACGACTGTCGATGTAACCGGGGTGAACTCGACACTCCCGGCAGACGACGCGGCCTTCACCGCAGCCTGGAGAATTTTTTCGACACTCGCATTGTCTTCCAGTGGCAGTCGCATATTGCTAATCAGATTTTTGGTCGTATCTATTTGGATCAGGATTTTGACCTGTCCGCTGCTGATTTGGTCACCGAAAGACAGGTCTAACGAGTCCTGATCCGGCGCGATGTCCACCTCGTTGTTGTTGGGGCTGCGCGCGACCCAATTTTCGGGATAGCTCACCACCACCGATGAATTTTCAGACTTCATAGTTTGGGTGAGTTCGGGCACAATACCGGGAGTGGATTCTGCCGTCGCTTCTGGCGTCGTTTCCGGTGCTGCCACAAAAGTCATCGACTCGGCGATTGCCAGAATGGTGGGTTCCCATTGCGGCAGTTCGCCGCCCGGTGCGCCGACGCTCAATCCACCAATCACGCCGTTGCCAAACTCCATGAGCAGGATAAACCCACCTGCTCCCTTTTTGGTATGCACATCCAAACGAGCGGCAGTTTTGCCACCAACTTCCAAAGGGATGACCTCACTAAGTGTGAAGTCTTGTGGCGAATTATCAAATATCATTTGCAGCACTTCGACCACGCTCGTGTCTGCGGTGACATCCGGGAAATTCTCGGTGAGTGTGGTGAACCTGGCAATCACCAATTCCATGTAGACTTCGCCGCTGTCCAATCCATCGCCGAATGTCCCTAAATCCTTATCCAGGACTTCCTGAGAACTTCCCAGGCGGCCATCCAGAAAATATCCATCACGAGCCGTGCGCAAATCGAATACCCAACCTTTAGGATAACTAAAAGCAACACGCTCATTGGCGCTGACATAATGTCGACTGAGTACCAGTGGCGCGCTAGCTGTGGCTTCGGGCGTTGTGTCCTGCGCGGACACCCACGCACTATTGACCATCAACAAACCCGCGACCATCAGAATCAATAGCCATGTTTTGCGCTGCATCGTATCAACCTCCCGTAACAGTAAATGAAATTCAGCTTTCAGCATGGCATAGAAGCAAAATTTCGGCAAAATGCCGCCCGCCCTCCGCGCCGAAACTTAAACGAATTCTCAACTTGCTTAACCAGCACTCAGGCAATTCATCGTATAATCTCTATCCACAAACGGCAAAGCTTTCTCCGGCGCGTTATAATATCCACACTTTTCCGCAGGGTTTCGTCACAGATAGACGACCTGAAAGGGTGCTTTCGGGTGGTCGTTATTGGTTTTGAGGAGGAACAGTTATTATGCCATTAAATCCCCAACGCACGATTGATGAATTGAAAGAACTTCGCGAACTCACGGGTGACGCCGATGGCGCGCAGCGTGTGGCTTTTACGGATACCTGGGCGAAGGCGCGGGCGTGGTTCAAAGATAAGCTGACCGGGCTGCCGGTTGAGTACGAAACCGACGAAGCCGGAAATGTGTGGGTCACGCTGCGCGGCGCATCGGACAAAGCGATGCTCATGGGCGGACATATTGATTCCGTACCCAATGGCGGTTGGCTGGACGGCTGCCTGAATGTGATGGGCGCGCTGGAAGTGCTGCGGCGTATCGCTGAAGAAGGCACACCACCTGTAACCATCCGGCTGGTGGATTGGGCGGACGAAGAAGGCGCGCGTTTCGGGCGCAGCCTGTTCGGGTCAAGCGCAGCCTCAAATACGATGAATCCGGATGAACTGCGCGACCTAAAAGACAAAGATGGGATTTTGTTGACGGATGCAATCGGCAAATTCGGTATCAACCTGGATACTGCCAAACAAGCGCACAAGCAGCTAAAAAATGCGGCGGCCTATCTGGAACTGCATATCGAACAAGGGCCAGTGCTGGAAAGTATGAACCTGCCGCTGGGCGTGGTACTGGGAACTTTCGGCGTAGAGCGACACGCAATCCGCTTCATTGGGCAAGCGGCGCACTCCGGTTCAACGCCAATGGATAAACGTAAAGATGCCCTGGGTGGCGTCTCCAAACTGCATCTCGCCATCCGCGAACTGGCAGTGAAACACGGCGGCGTTGGCACGGTTGGCCGTGTGGAAACCAAACCGGGAATCGTCACATCGGTGGTGGCGGATGCCCTGATGACTCTCGATCAACGTCACCTGGATGCCGACGGTCTGGCGACGATGTATCATGGGGCGCAGGAGGCCAGCAAGCAAATCGCCTATGATGAAAAAATCGATGTGGAATGGAATCTACTATGGCAAATTCACCCGATACTGTTTAATCCCGATCTGATTGAACTCTGCGATCAGGCGATCATGGAAACCTGCGGCGTCTCCCATCGCCTGCCCAGCGGCCCGCTCCACGATGCGGCGGAAGTCGCCCGTGCGGGTGTGCCGACCATCATGATGTTTGTGCAGAGTCTGTATGGGATTTCGCACAACAAAATCGAAGATACCAAAGAAGAACATATCGCTCAATCGGTGCAAGCCCTGGATAAGCTGGCGAGCAAGACGATTAATTGGATCATGCGGTAATAATCTGGCAGGATTTTGTAGGGGCATATCGCCGATATGCCCTAGTCAGGCATCCCCAACCTTAATTCAGGAGACTGTGCAAAATGCATTTTAAGAAAAGATTTTTCGCGACAGTGATTTTGACGATGATGGCATTTAGCGTGATTGGAGCCGGTGCGCAGGACAACGTGAAAAAAGTGTTTATGCCGATTGGCGGCGGTTATGGCGATACTTATGATGCATTCATCGCGGCGGCATTGAACAGTAAAGTTGGCGATACGCTCAAAATTGTGGTGCTGCCCAGCACTTATGCCACCAGCGCCGATAAAATCACCGACGACGAACGCCAGGAAAATCTGGATGCGGCTGAAAACCGCCGCTCACAAATTGAAGACTCTTGTAAAGCTGATGTACCAGCCAGCGTGACCTGCGATGTGCAGTTGACGCCGATTTTCACGCGCGATGATGCGCTGAACCCGGACAATGTTGCGTTTTTCACGGATGATGTCGGCGCGGTCTATATCCTGGGCGGCGATCAGACGATTGCTATGCAGGTGATGGTCAACACGCCCGTCGAAGAAGCATTGGCGAAAGCCTATGATCGCGGCGCGCTGATCGCCGGGACAAGTGCGGGTGAGGCCGTGCAGTCCAAAGTGATGCTGGGCGGTTATCTCGGCGACTATGGGCCGGAAACCGGGCTGAACGAAGGTGCGGTTGATATTTGGAACAGCGGCGACAAACGCGGCTTGTCGTTCGGTATTGCCGATGCCATCTTCGAGCAGCATTTCTGGGAACGGGCGCGGCTGGGACGTTTGATGAACGTACTGGCGCAGCCGGGAGTCCCGCCGGTTGGTCTGGGCATCGACAGCTATACCGCCGCGACGATTACCGACAGCAAAACATTGAGCAATGTCGCCGGGTTATACAGCATCGGCATTTTAGACGCCCAAACCTTCGACGCAGCCAAAAGTGCGACTTTCAGAAGTAACATCCTGAGTATGCACAATGTATTGTTCCACATTCTGCCTCCCGGCGATTTCACATACGATTTAGACACACACGAAACCTCGATTGCGCCGTCTTTGAAGAACATCAAACGCACCTTTGATGACCTGAAAGCTCCGGCTGGCGCAGGGAGGCTGATTTTATCGGGCAATCTGGAAACCTTTACTGCCAATGCTTCTGTTTTGGCACACTTCGTCGAGTTATCGCAGGGTGACAATGCGAAAATTTGTGTTGCGCTCTTTGCTGATACTGACGAGGCATCCAATACCCTACTACAGACATATACCCCCATTGCTCAATCCACAACTTCTTTCGTCAATATTTCGATCACGCCGGGGACTACTCCAGAAGCAAAAGTGTTTGACTCCTGTACTGGAATCATGGTTTTAGCGAGTGATGTATCGAAGGTGGATGCGTCGAAACTCATGGCCATCAAAACCCTATGGCTTGCTGGTACACCACTCTTGCTCGACAATGCTGCGGCAGCTATCGCCGGGACATTCTTCTCCGCACAGGGGCCAACGCCGGAAGCTACCGATGCTGAACCTTACGCGGACATTGATTACATCCAGGGCGCATTTATCGACGGCAGCACCAACATTCAATCCGGATTGGGTCTGCTGAATATCACCGTCGAGGCGCGCACGCTGGCTGATTATCGTGTCGGGCGCATGGTCGCGCTGGGTTATGCCCATCCTGATACATTGGCGATTGGCCTGAATGACGCTTCGGCGCTGGAAATTAATCAGGACGGCGCAAGCGTTTTGGGTACAAACGGTGTCTTCGTGCTCGATCTGCGGCAGGCGACTCTCGACAAAGGCACAAACGACGGCTTTGCCTTTGCCAACGGATTGCTGGACTCGTTTGCTCCGGGTGACACCATAAAATAAAACAGTCTAACCACCGAGACGCGGAGTACACAGAGAAAAGGTAATCTGAGACTCTGTGATCTCGGTGGTTCAATGTATCTTTTCGGATAACCGACAGTACGTATTTTAGGAGTCTTTCGATGGAATTTGGCATTACCTTCAAGGGTGATATTGATCCGAAACGCACAGTAGCCCTGTGCAAGCAGGCCGAGCAGGCCGGGTTTGATTACGCCTGGTTTTTTGATTCGCATGTGTTGTGGCGTGATTGTTACGTAACGATAGCGATGTGCATGGAGCACACCGACAAACTGCGTTTTGGCCCATGCGTGACCAATCCCGGCGTGCGCGAGTGGTCAGTAGCGGCCAGTTTGTTCGGGACGCTGGCACTGCAAAGCGGCGGGCGCTTCGATATGGGGCTGGGACGCGGCGACAGTTCGCGGCGCGTGCTGGGCAAAAAACCGCTCAATGTCGAGACAATGGTTGAATTTTCGAACGCCGTCAAAGCCATGATTCGCGGCGAAGAAGTACAGTACGAGGACGAATCCAAGCCGGTACAGCTTCCCTGGACAAACGGTTATGAGATGCCCACCTGGATTGCCGCTTATGGCCCCAAAGCTTTAGCCGCAGCGGGCGCGTCGGCGGACGGCCTGATTATCCAACTGGGCGATCCCTGGCTGGTAAAGTGGTTCAGCGATCAAGCGCTCAACGCTGGTAAAGCCGCCGGAAGAGATATGCAGGGTTATAAAATTATGTCGGCTGCGCCCGTTTGGGTGGGCGACATGCAGAAAGGGCGCGAGCAAACCCGCTGGTTCCCGGCGATGGTCGGCAACCATGTGGCGGATATTGTTGAAAAGTATGGCAAGGATGGCGGCACAGGCATCCCGCAGCGGCTCACCGATTATATCGAAGGCCGCAAAGGTTACGATTACCGTCACCACGCCGACAAGGACGCCGATCACCTGGGATTCATCAAGGATGAGATTGTGGACAGCTTCAGCATCCTCGGCCCCGCCGAAGCCCATATCGAAAAAATCCAGGCACTCAGCGACGCGGGCGCGACTCAGTTCAACATTTACCTGATGTGCGGCGAAGAAGAACGCCAGCTTGAGGAATACGCCAAGAACGTTTTGCCGAAATTCCAGTAACGATGAAAAAGTGAAGGGATCGCCATGAACGATACCCCGCCGGGGACGGAAACTTTTAAAACCCTGTCCTTCACCCAGCGGATAATGGTTGTCTGTATCTGGGTGGTTTATATCGGCGCCCTGATTATATTCGCCCCAGCGCTTTCTGATTTGCCGGTGTTGTTCATTGGGACTGTCATGGGTGGCGCGGTTGTCGTCTTTGCATTTTCCTACCGCATCCAGCAGCGAGCGAGCGGTGGCGAACGCATCCGCATTAACCGCAGAGATGGGATGCGCGGCGAATTCAGCACCCGTCGGGCCGTCTACTGGATGTTTTTCATCGTTGGATTTCCGCTGGGTATCGTCGGCGTCGGCCACTTTTTCACCGATCCGCAAACCTTGCTGGCTGGCGTTGTTTTCACGCTAGTCTTCATCGCGCTGTTTGTGGCCCCGGTCATCTACTATTTACGCAGCGTGAACCGCCTCTGTGTGGACGAGGATGGCAGCCTGTGGTTCAGGCGTGTCTGGGGCAGTGAATGGCATCCTCTGCGCGTATCCGATTTCGGGCGCGTGGAGGGGCGTGTCACGGCTAACCGCCCCCATTGGCGGAATTGGCAGACGCTGCGCCTAGTGTCTTCAGTATGGTTCCGCGATCCGGTTGAAGGCAGCCGATCCGTTTATGTCGCGATTGAATGGGTCGTTTCACACCACTACAGGACAGCGGTTGCCGCGACGGTGGTCGAAAATTACTGCACAGAAAAATGTAAACAGGCTGGATATGTCGTCGATCATACGCGCCGGCCAAACGTCGCGTGGACGGCGACCCCCAAGCACTCTAGGGAGAGTCAAAAATGATGGTTCGAACGGATGGTATCTGGTTTAAAGATGAACACGGGCGCGCGCTGATTTTGCGCGGAGCAAACCTGGGCGGCAGCACTAAAGTGCCCTTCACGCCCAGCGGTGCAACCTATCGCAAAGAGGGTTTTTACGACCATCGAAATGTGTCATTTGTGGGCAGACCATTCCCGCTGAGTGAGGCCGACGAACATCTCAAACGGCTGCAAGCCTGGGGACTAACCTTCCTGCGCTTTTTGATTACCTGGGAAGCCATCGAACACGCGGGGCCGGGGCAGTATGACGAAGCCTATCTCGATTACATCTATACCGTTATCAAAAAGGCAGCCGACTACGGCATTGATGTGTTCATTGATCCCCATCAGGATGTGTGGAGCCGCTGGACGGGCGGTGACGGTGCGCCCGGTTGGACTCTGGAAGCTGTCGGCATGGACTTGACCAAACTGGACGCAACCGGAGCGGCCATTTCGCACCAAATACATGGCGACCCGTTCCCGCGTATGATCTGGCCGACCAATTACAGCAAGTTGGGCGCGGGGACGATGTTCACGCTGTTTTTTGGCGGGAATGATTTTGCGCCCGCTACAAAAATCGACGGCGTTCCGGTGCAGGAATATCTGCAAAGTCATTACCTCAACGCGGTCAAACAGGTGGTGGCGCGGCTCAAGGATTTGCCCAATGTGGTCGGCTACGACAGCCTGAACGAACCGGGAAGCGGTTTCATCGGCACACAAGACGCTGGGAAAATCGGCGCAGGATTGCTGACAATGGGCGAAAGTCCCACGCCATATCAGGCGATGCTGCTGGGAGCAGGTTACAGCCAGGAAATCGACATTTATCAAATGAGCTTTCAGGGGCCGGAAGTTAGCGGTCAAGTTACGCTCAACCCCGATGGCCTGAAGTTGTGGAAACCGGGTTACGAATGTGTATGGAAGCAGAATGGCGTCTGGACGGACGAAGGCGGCACACCGCGTCTGCTGCGCCCGGATCATTTTGCGCGCAAGCCTGATGGATCAGCGATCAACGCAGCGGAAGATTATCTCAAACCCTTTATCAAACGCTTCGTCAAGGAAATCCGCGCCGTAGACCCCAAAGCGCTGCTGTTTTTGGAAGGTGTCCCCGGCGGTCAGCACCCCAGTTGGAGTGCCGACGATGAGCCAGGAGCAGTCAACGCAGGACATTGGTATGATGTTTTGACGCTGATTACCAAGCAGTTCAACCCGGAATTCGCAATTGATTTCACGACTCAGCAGCCCGTGACGGGCACAGAAGCCGTCGCGCAATCCTTCACCAATCAACTCGGCGCGATTAAACGGTCAAGCGCAGAGCAAATGGGCGGCATCCCGACAGTGATCGGCGAGTTCGGCCTCCCCTTCGATCTGGACGATAAAAGCGGCTACAAAACCGGTAATTTTTCGGTACATACCCAGGCGCTTGATTTGTATTACGACGCGATGGACGCCAACCTGCTCAACTGCACCATCTGGAATTACACGGCAGACAATACCAACGAACGCGGCGACCTGTGGAACGACGAAGATTTGTCGATTTTCAGCCGCGACCAGCAGGACGGCGATGACATCCATTCCGGCGGGCGCGGGCTGGATGCGATTGTGCGCCCCTACGCGCGTAAAATCGCGGGCGAACCCATCCGCATGAGCTTCGATCTGGCAACGCGCACCTTCGAGTTTGAATGGCGGCCTGACCCGAATGTGAACGCGCCCACCGAAATTTTTGTGCCGGATTTGCAGTATCCGCAGGGAATAGTGGTCGAAGTTTCTGGCGGAAGCTATCGACGGGATGGTCAATCACTGTTTATTGAGAATGCACCCGATCAATCCATCCAAACGGTGCGTATCACGGCTGGAAATAGCTAAATGGATTGCACATCGCGCGTAAAGCGGCGTTATAATCGGGTCATCAAGTAGCGAGGATTCGATGCATGGTCACACCGGCTGTCCAGGTTGGGATGTCATTAGATGATTTCATCCGGCTGTATGACAAAGAAGGCTCGTTTGAAATTATCAATGGCGAGAGGATACCGCTGATGCCAACCGTCGCAGGACATGGATATACTCTCAAGATCATTTATTTCGCCCTGAGTTTGTATGTATCCGCACAAAAATTGGGCGAGGCAATCAGCGAACTGCCATTTGTTTTCAGCTACCTATCCAATTGGGTCACAGGATCGCTTGTTCCTGACGTGATGTACTACACTGCCGAACGTTTCGCTACTTATAAAGAAGTCAACCCGGATTGGAAAAAGAAGCCTTATATCCTTGTGCCGGATTTGGTGGTAGAAGTCGTTTCTCCCAATGACAATCTAGGTGAATTAAATGAAAAGGTTGATCTCTATTTAACTAATGGTGTGCGGTTGGTATGGGTCGTGAATCCCAACAAAGAAAATTTGTCGATTTATACGCTGGTTTCCCTGCAACCCTTTACCAAACAGCAGACGACTCTCAAGGTTGGCGATACATTGAGCGGCGGCGAGATTATTCCCGGTTTTGAAATCACCGTCGCCAGTTTATTTGAATAACCGGGTGCTTCCAGGAGGCAAATTTTTATATGGGTACACTGTTTAAAGGCGGCACGATTGTCACCGCCAGCGATATGGTGCAAGCCGATGTGCTGGTCGAAGGCGAAAAGGTGACGTTGATCGGCCAGAATCTCCCCAGCAAGGGTCACGAGGTCGTCAATGCGGAGGGCAAATATCTGATGCCCGGTGGAATCGACGTGCATACGCATCTCGATTTGCCGTTTGGCGGCACATACAGCAATGACGATTTCGATGTCGGGCATAAAGCGGCGGCTTTCGGCGGCACGACCATGCACATCGACTTCGTGAATCAGCCAAAGGGCGGCACACTGCACGACGGTCTCAAAATTTGGCAGGAAAAGGCCAAGCCCGCGCAAATCGACTACGGCTTCCACATGATTATCAGCGATCTGCGCGACGATGTGATGGATGAAATTCCGTCGCTGGTGGACGAAGGCATTACCACCGTCAAATTGTTCATGGCCTACAAAAATGTCTTCCAGATTGACGATAGTACGCTGTATAAAGCCATGCAGGTAGCCGCAAAACATGGCATGATCGTCATGGTTCATGCCGAAAATGGCGATGTCGAACTCCAACTGCGGACACAATTGCTGGCCGAAGGTAAAACCGACCCCATCTATCATTATTCATCGCGCCCGCCGGAGATCGAAGGCGAGGCGACCAACCGCGCCGCTGTGATGTCCGGGCTGACCGGATGCCCGCTGTATGTGGTGCATGTTACCTGCGAACCGGCTGTGGCGGCTATCCGCCGTGCGCGGGCGTTGGGTTCCCCGGTCATGGGCGAAACCTGCGTGCAATATTTCCACGTCACCCGCGACAAGCACCTGGGCGCACCGGGATTTGAGGGCGCGAAATATGTGTGTTCGCCGCCCGTCCGCAACCCGGAACATCACGCCATATTGTGGCAGGCCGTGCGCGACAGCACGCTGCAAGTCGTCAGCACCGATCACTGCGATTTCTGGTACGAAGGCGGCGTCGGCCCCTGGCAGGATTGGATGAAAACCCATCCGAAGGGCGAATGGGCTGCGTTCGAAGCCCAAGACCCGACTTATCGCCGTCCCGGTAAAGAATTGGGCAAGGGTGACTTTTCGAAAATCCCCAACGGTTTGCCGGGAATCGAAGATCGCATGATCGTGATGTGGGATCTGGGCGTCAACAGCGGCAAACTGTCGCCGACCCGCTTTGTCGAACTCAACTGCACCAACCCGGCCAAAATTTTCGGCTGCTACCCACAAAAAGGCACGATTGCGGTGGGCGCGGATGCCGACATTGTGGTCTGGGACCCGAACAAGAAGCACACCATCAGCGCGGCGACTTCGCACATGCGCTGCGACTATAACCTCTACGAAGGGATGGACGTTACTGGTGTGCCGGTGCAAGTTTATCAGCGCGGCAAAAAACTGGTGGACGGCGATCAGTGGTTTGGTACAAATGGTGGCGGGCAGTACGTCCGCCGCAAGCCCTACGCGCCAGTTCTGTAAACGATCATTTTCGTAGGGACACGACAGGTCGTGTCCAGGTAGAGGCGGTCATTTTGGCCGCCTCTATTTTTATGTCCTCAAGCCGCAATCGAGATGCTTTCGATGAACGAGTGCAATACATCCGGCGTGGGCGTGAAGGTCGCTGGATCAGCGCCCTTAATCGTGTCGTAGGTATCCTGTAGATACTGTGCATAGTTCGCGCCGAAGGCATCCCAGTCGATCCCGTCCGCGATTTTGGTTTCCAACAGCCCCATTTCGATGTAGATCGAGAACGACAGATAATACTTCCCGTCAGTCGCGATACCCTGATAGGCATACATGACCTGGCCTTCAATAATGGGTTCTGGAGACTGGCTGTAGTAGGTGTAATACTCGATGCCATTGACGGCTTTGAAGTTCAACGCTTGCGGATGCGCGCGGAAGACCTGGGTCGCATTGAGCACCGGCATGAAGGGCAGCGCTGGAATCTTGTAATCCGCGCCGACGGTTTCATAGGCGCTCAAATCGCTGGTATCCAATGTGCGAAGCTGATCGACCACATCCTTGTAGCTAGGTTCAGCATAGGCTTCAATATCAGCGATACGGTATATACCGAGTTCGCCAGTCAGGTTGACATCCGGGCGTGCCGGATCAGGCCGTGTAAACAGAAAGGTGGTATGCGGCGCGTTATTGGCGAAATAGGGCGCATCGGCCTGGAACGGCGTGCCAGCGTCATAGGCGGGCAAAACCGCGCCGAAAACGGCTGGGTCATAACTGAAGGTGATGCCATTGAAGCTGACTTGTGCAGCAGCGGCGGGCGCGGATTGAGCGTGGACGATTCCGGCCATTATCAGCGTGATCGCCAGATATACGAACAGATATTTTTTGAACATGATTGTCCCCCTTTGAATATCTTGTGATGAAAATCACAATACGATTATAACCAAATTTTTCTGGTCTGGAACGCCCATAGGGTGAGCGGTGATTTTGCGCAGCGATTCAGTCAGGTTGGGCGCGTATTTTAGAAACTGGTAAACGTCTTACCTATGGTTTCCGAGAGCATGGTATCTTTATAGGATACAGGGACTTAAGAAGGCAGAAACCTATGAAAACGATTGGCTTGATCGGCGGGATGAGTTGGGAATCGTCGCTGGAATACTACCGCATCATCAACGAGGGCGTGAAAGAAAAATTGGGTGGATTGCACTCGGCGGAATGTCTGATGTGGTCGTTCGACTTTGCCGAAATTGAGGCGCTGCAAATGGCGGGCGATTGGGCGGCGGCGACGGCACGCATGGTCGATGCCGCCCAACGAGTCGAACGCGGCGGCGCGGACTGCATCGTGATTTGCACCAACACCATGCACAAAATGGCAGGCGCGGTACAGGCGGCGGTGAAAATTCCGCTGCTGCATATCGCCGATACGACTGCCGAAAAAATCTGCGCCGACGGGCTGCACACGATTGGCCTGCTGGGTACGGGCTTCACAATGGAGCAGGATTTTTACAAAGGGCGGCTGACCGATCAATTTGGCTTAAAAGTGCTCGTGCCGGATGAAGCCGGACGCAACCTTGTTCACCGCGCAATTTACGACGAATTATGTTTGGGCATTGTGCGCGATGAGTCGCGGCAAGCCTACCTGAAAATTATGCACGATCTCGTCGCACAGGGCGCGCAGGGGGTCATTTTGGGCTGTACCGAAATCACCCTGCTCATCAAGCCGGAGCACACGTCCATTCCCCTGTACGATACGACCCTTCTTCATGCCCAGGCCGCCGTCGAGTGGGCGCTGAAGGAGGTGTAATGATGCCCATCCTTCCTGATCTTCTTCCGCCTAACCCGAAAGTCGTGTTTTGCGGGACAGCGGCGGGGACTCAATCGGCGCAGGCGGGCGCGTATTACGCCGGACGCGGCAACAAATTCTGGCGCATCCTGCACGAGATTGGCCTGACCCCGCGCCAACTCGCCCCGCACGAATTCCCGATTCTGCCGCAGTATGGCCTCGGCCTGACTGATCTTGCCAAGCACACCTTCGGCAGTGATTTATCACTGAAAAAAAGTGATTTTGATGCTGCCGCTTTCCACGAACGGATTTTGAAAGCCTCCCCGCGTGTCGTGGCCTTCAACGGCAAAAAAGCGGCGCAAATGTATTATGGTCGCCTGTCAGTGAGCTACGGACGACAGGCTGACCTGTTGGGCGCAACCGTCGTGTTTGTGCTGCCGTCCACATCCGGCGCGGCCAATGGTGCGTGGAATGCGACTTACTGGTATGAATTGGCAGCATTCATACAGTATCAATCATAGATTTGTCGGTGATGAACCACTACAGGGCAACATCTCACAACCGGACGAATAGCCGCAAATTTGATGATAGAACGCAGGTGACGCCCTGTTCGGCCTATGCTACGCTCGATTGAAATTGAGCAGTAAAAGGCTGAATCCATGCATGAATTGGCGGTGACAACCAGCATTCTCGATCTGGCATTGGAGCACACCCCACCTGACGCGCACGTTATCGATGTGTATCTGGTCATCGGCCAACTGTCGTCAATGATTGATGATTCAGTGCAGTTTTATTGGGACATCATCAGCCAGCACACCCCAGCACAAGGCTCACGTCTGCATTTCCGGCGCATCCTCGCACAATTGGAATGTTCTGCCTGTAAAACCCGTTATCCGATGCAGGGTGATAATTTTAGCTGTCCCGCCTGCGGCAGCAGCGATGTCCGTGTCATCGCAGGCGACGAATTTTATCTGGAAGCCATTAACGTCGATCACGACGTGTTAGTCGAGGAATCCACATCATGAGCAAACGAATCCCGGTGGTCGAGAAAATTCTCAGCGCTAATGACCGTATCGCAGAGGATAATCGTGTACAACTGGACGTAGCAAACGTTTTCAGCATGAATTTTATGGCCTCGCCAGGGGCAGGTAAAACCACCCTGGTCGAACGCACTGTCCAGGGCTTGAAGAATCACCTGCGGCTGGCGGTGGTAAACGGCGACATCGCGACCAGTTTGGACGCTGAACGCGCCGATGCTGCCGGAGCACTCCAATCGGTGCAAATCAACACTGGCGGTGATTGTCACTTGGACGCGCCTATGCTCCAGGCCGCCCTGCCGCAGCTTGCACTGGATGAAATTGACCTGTTGATTGTCGAAAATGTCGGCAACCTGATCTGCCCATCGAACTTCCGGCTTGGCACGCACAAAAGTGTGCTGGTGGCCTCGATCCCCGAAGGCGCAGATAAGCCTTACAAATATCCCGGCATGTATCGCGGTGTCGATGTGCTGGTTATCAACAAAATTGATCTGCTGCCCTATGTGCCTTTCGACATGGAGTATTTCCGGCGTGGAGTCGAAATTTTAAATCCCGGTCTGAAGACCTTTGTAATGTCCTGCCGTACCGGTGAAGGTGTGGACGAGTGGCTTGAATGGGTCGCCGCGCAGGTGGAAAGCAAACGCCATCCGGTTCCGGTAGGCTAAAGGATGCTTGATCGCGAAACAAATTTTGCTATAATGTTTCAAAGCGTTGATGGAGAAGAGTAACGGGATTCGCTAGGAATCCAGAGAGCCGCCGGTTGCTGTGAAGGCGGTTTCCTGACCCCGTGAAAGACCCTCCTGAGCGCGGGGAAAAACGCATTTTTGCTAGTAATCCCCGACGGCCTGCCCCCGTGACCGGGCACTCAAGGCTGCTCCCTCCGCACAAAGGGGCGGCGAACTGCGGTGGCACCACGAGCGCCCCCTCGTCCGCAGAGACGAGAGGGGCGTATTGATTCTGAGGTGCAATATGCAGGAGCGTATTTTATCCGTCCACATCGGGCAGCATGTTGGAGAGCGTGTGTGTCTCTCCGGCTGGCTGCACAACCTGCGCAGGCTCAAAGAGGTCAACTTTCTGATCCTGCGTGACCGTGCCGGGATGGCGCAAGTCGTCATCGAATCCCCCGAACTGCTCAAAATCCTGGAAACCTGTCAAAACGAATCGGTGCTGTGTGTCGAAGGCGTGGTCGTAGCAGAACCCGCCGCGCCCGATGGTTTTGAAATCCGCCAGCCGAGCATCGAAATAATTTCCAGGGTGAGTGAACCGCCGCCCATCGAACTCTTCCGCCCCAAGCTCAGAGCACTACTGCCGACGATTCTGGATCATGCGCCGGTCAGCCTGCGCCATCCCCGCCAGCGGGCATTGTGGAGCATCGCTGATGCTTCGATGACGGGCTTCCGACGGACATTGAGGGCACTGGGCTTCACCGAAATCCAGACGCCGAAAATTGTCGGTGCGGCCACCGAGAGCGGCG
>JBDTNB010000033.1:0-52733 GCA_039933955.1 Chloroflexota bacterium | reverse complement strand
TGGAGCGCGAGAAGCGAATTTTGCCGATGACCATCGTCGTGCCGTTGTCGATGGCACGTAAAAAGCCGCGCGCTTCCACCGAGGCATTGTGGCGGCGATAACGATAGTCGTACCATGTTCGGCGGATGCGAAAGCTGTAGGTGATGTTGTCGATTTTTTCGAAGCTGGGGTCAATGCCAGGGCTTAGATAACCCGGCTCCAGATGTTTGGTATCACGCAGGCGGAAAAGGCAGTCTGCCAGCGAATGGGGTGAAGCAAATTCAATCGGAGCCTGTTTTTCGAGTTGCAGAACTTTTTGGGTGGGTTGGCGTTTGGGTTTATCCATAATTATTTATTATAGCGGATGTAAAAGCCGAAATACCCTATAAGTTTGGGGAGGTAATATCGCAACGAACGATATGCGGAAAATATACAATTTTGCGCGGGGACATGGACTTATACTGAAATGATGTCTAGCTGAAGGACGCTGAAAACGGTATGAGCCTGCGCTATTTTACGCCACAACCGCCGCTGCAATCGTATATCCGCTCCTTTTCGATCCTGGAAGAACCGCAGGCGGTTTTCAACAAACGAATCATTGTACCGGATTCATTTCCGGCAGTGCTCATCAACCTGGGCGCACCGTTCATCTGGGAGATGGACAATGGCGCAAAGGTTGAACTGCCGCCGGTATTTTTCGTGCGGGCGCAAACTCGCCCTCTCAAACTCCGCGCTACTGGATCGTGTCTGGCAATGGGTCTCAATTTGATGGCCTGGGGCAGCCGATTCTTTGTGGGCGAACAGGTCGATTTAAGCAGCACGCCGATTGTCCCACTGGACGGTACATGGCGCGACCTGGCTAGGCTGCTGGCATCAACTTTGGCGGCACATGGAGACCATGAAGCGCTCGCCACCTTAGTCCAGTTTGTGAGCGATTTAACGCGGCGGACGCTGCTTGACATCGCCCCGGTACGCAGTGCGCTGGAAATGCTATACAGGAGCAACGGGCGCTATGACATGAACGAAATCGCCGCCCAATGCTATCTATCACCCAGCCAACTTGAACGGCGCTCGAATTATCTGACAGGATTATCGCCCAAGACGCTGGCGCGTTTGATCCGTTTTGACGCTGCCTGCGCCGGTTTGCTGCGGGATTCCGGCGGGCGTTTGACCGATCTGGCGCACGAACTCGGTTATGTCGATCAAGCGCATTTTATTCACGAATTCAAAACCTTCGCTGACTTCACCCCGCGCGAGGCCAAAGCTTATGTGCGGGCGTTGGCGGCTGATGCGGAATTTCTACAATTTTCGTAACCCCGGTTTTCTTACAATCCATGTGTTGTCGAACGACGAAAGGCCAAACACATGGACGCCAAACAAACGCAAACAGCTCCTAGCATCAATCGCAAAAGTCTCATTTTTATCATCATCACGATTATGCTGAATACACTGGGCATCACGTTGATAGCCCCGGTAGCGCCGTTCCTGGTGGCGCGGTACGTCAGCGACCCCAACAGCATCGGCGTGGCGGTGGGATGGTTGGGATCAACCTACGCGATTTGCCAATTCATCGCCGCACCGGGATTAGGCGCGCTCAGTGACCGTTTTGGACGGCGACCTCTTTTGCTGTTGTGTCTGGTAGGGTCAGCCTTCGGTTATTTGCTGCTGGGCGTCGGTGGGGCGCTGTGGGTGCTGTTTTTGGGACGGGCAATTGACGGCATCACGGGCGCGAACACCAGCATCATGATCGCCTATATCGCTGACATCGTGCCGGAATCCCAGCGCAGCAAATATTTCGGTTGGATCGGTGCAATCGGCGCGGCGAGTATTGTCCTGGGGCCAGCGGCGGGTGGGTTGATAGCAAAATTCGGCTACAACGTGCCCTTTTATGTCGCGGGTTTTGTCTCGCTGGTGAATGTGGTACTGGGATTATTGTTCATGCCGGAAAGTCTGGCGAAAGCCCAGCGGGCAGCGTCCATCACCTTTGCCAAATTGAATCCATTCGCGACCCTCAAAACCGTGTTGATGCTGCCGCAGCTTCGCTGGCTGCTGATCGCCATGTTCCTGTATACCCTGGCTATCGTCATCGTCCCCTCGAATGTCGGGCTTTTCGCCAGAGATCATCTGCACTGGGACGCCGATTCGACGGGCGCGTTGTTCTCGGTTTTTGGGGTTATGACGATTCTGGTACAGGGCGGTTTGCTGCAATGGCTGCTCAAGCGCTTCCGTGCCGCGCAAATCACGATGGGCGCGCTGATTTTTACGACTGCGGCTTTTGTGGTCATCGCGCTGGTTGTCGCTGTGAACACACCGCTTTTGATGTATGGCGGGATCATTCTGTTTGCATTGGGCGATGGGCTGACCAGTCCGGCGCTGCTAGAACTCATCACCGGGGCAACGGATGCAAGTTCGCAGGGTCAGGTACAAGGCGGGAGCCAATCGGTGCAATCGCTCGCCAATATCGCGGGGCCGGTTGCAGCCGGTTTCCTGTACGACCATGTGGGGCACGCCGCGCCTTATCTGACGGGTGCGGGTGTGGTGGTTTTGACCTTCGGGGCGATGCTGCTGGCGCTGCCGCTGCTGCGTACACATCTCACCCCCTAGCCCCCTTTACAAGGGTAGATTTTTCAGAAATGGGTTTGTGCGGTTGCGTCACCGGGGGCTGAAGCACCCCGGCTAGATTGCCAGACAAGCCCACTGAAGGGGCTAGAAAGGCCAGAGCAGGCCATTTCGTACACCTTGTGGATTTTTGAATGTCGCATTTTGTTGAAAATTAAAAACCGACCCTTGTAAGCCCTAGCCCCCTCCCCGCTGCGCATTGAGGGGGAGCAAAACGGTATTTGAGGTCAATTTACCAGGGTTTGTGCCAAGCCCAATGTACGGGCGATTTGCTCGATGTGATTCACGTCGTGGAGGCCAACATTCATCGCCAATTCCAGCATATTGATGTCGCCGGTTTCAGGGTGGATGCCAGTGCGTGCCCATTGAGTCTCATCGAGACCCACGAGTAGGTTGAGATATTGCTGGCGGGTATCCACGTATTCCTGAAAGGCCGAGACCAAATCCTGATGGGCATAATCGCGCTCGCGGGCGAGTTCAGCCTGATCGTATCCGGGTAATTTTGGATTGTCGGATTCGAGGATCATGCGGGCGCGGCGAAAAAAGAGTTCTTCGTAGTCGCGCAGGTGGCACATGATTTCGACGACGCTCCAGCCATCCGGCCCATCGGTGGCGGCCAAAGCTTGATCCTGGGTTACGCCGCGCAAAACGGCAGCGAGGATCACGGGTGTTTTGCGCATCGTGCGGAGGAATTTTTCGGGCTGCATCATGGTCATAAAAGAAGTTCCGAGTTCTGAGTACCCAGTACCGAGTAAAAGCCAACACATTTATAGGCGAGATTTTAACGGGTTTCGGAAGAGGATGAAACCGATCAATAAGGCCAGAAGCCATGTTACCGCGCCGAGGATGAGAATTCCCGGCCACCAGCCCGGTTTGTACTCGAAGATGACAGTGCTTTTTCCCGGCGGGACTTTCACCGCCCGGAACATCACATCCGCCTTATAAATGGGTGTCATCTCACCATTCACCGTCGCCACCCAGCCGGGATAATAAGTGTCGGTCAGGAGCAAGAAGCCTTCGTCTGTACTATCAACCTGAATGTCGACTCGCTCCGGTGTGTAAGCCAATATCGTTGCGTTGGAATGAATCATCTGCGGATTTACCATTGCCCCTCCTACCCAATAACTGCTGTTTTGCGTAGGAGTGAATACCACTGATTTGTTTGGAATAAAATCCGAGTCACGCATGAGCGCCAACGCGGACTCCGTATCAGAAACGCCATCAGGGTTATAAGCAACATCATGAACTACAAATGCGCGTGGCAACACAGTCTGATTCTGATACAGCTTGATGTCGCTGGAGAGGACTCGTTTCCAGGGCGGGAGTGTCACCTGCTGAAAAACATCCACACGGGTATCGACCAGGGTGATGGCGTGAATGCCCATACGCATGGTTTCGGGAACGCTCAATGACAAGCGGCTGAAGGATTGGGGATCAGCCAATGTCCAGCGTGCCAATGTGAAGGAATTAACCGATTCTACGGTTGTGGGTGGTTGGCCGGATAAAAGCGGCGCACAGGTCAGCGACGGTGTGCAAACATCGCTGGTATAGAGCATATCCACAGCATTCGCCGTGAACCCTGGATCAACGGCTATCTGCACATCCGAATCGAGGTTATAGGTCAGGGTTGTGTCGTAAAAAATGCCGTCCTTGACCAAATCGGCGGTTTTGTCAGTAATTAAATAGCGAGTATTGGTCAGGTCGAGCCAGCGTTGATCGGGGATACATGCGCCGCGACATTCGGGCTGCGCCAACATTTCGCGCAGGCGGCCATCGATGCTGCGTTCTTCGCCAGGGGGCAGCATGAGGGAGGTGAAGGACGAATAATCGCCGGTGGGCAGCAAGCCGCCGTCAAAACCGTCGATGCTGGGGATGCCCCACACCAACGGTAAATTCGCGGCCAGCAATTCGCGCAATTTGGTGTCGACGAGAGCGATGCGAATCGCCAGATCGGACATACCGAGTTCATGGTAACGGGCGGTCAGGGCGGCGATGTCACCGGGATCAAAAAGCGCCTGACTGATGCTCAGAACCCGTCCCGGCGGGGTTTGTTCGGCAGCATAGGCGCGCAGTTGGCTGATGGTGAAACGCTGGGCAGCGAAGGTATCGGGTGGGGCGACCTCGTTATATGCCAAGACACGCGAGGCCGCGAAGAGTTCTACGATTGCCAGAATTCCAAGTATAGACACGACATATTTTGTCTGGATACGCGGCGCAATCCACATGCCAGCCAATAAAATCACCGCTGCCAGCGCCCAAGCGATGAGCGTGCGTGCCGTTGGTTCGGCGGGGCCAATCACATCCATCGCCATCACATCAGCGAGAAAACTGGCACGGGCGAGTCCGGCAATCAGCACAATAATGAGCGCAAACACCCACCAGCGCGGACGTTGAATTTTCAGCGATTGCAATCCGACACCCGCCAGCAGTGCTGCCGCCAGCGCGAATAAGGCCAACCAACGCGCCGGGACGCGGAAAAAACTGAATCCGGGGAGACTCGCCAGCGTCCAGTAGAGTGGATTGTATAAGCCCAACGCCAGCCCGAATCCGACGATGAGCAGGATGATCCAGGGAAACCTCACCCCCACTCCCTTTGGTCGCCCTCTCCATAGTAATGGAGAGGGGGAGTCCAGATCATTCATCCGATTCGCAGGAGATGACGAAAAAATTCCGACGATGGCGAGTCCCATCGCGATGATGCCAACATAGGTCAGGTATTCGCCGAAAATCAGGCCGTCGTAGCTGGGCAACAGTCCACGGCCAATAATCCAGGGGTTGAGCGAGAAAGCCATCGCCTGCTGGGGTAAAAGTCCGCCGCTGCGATTCGAGGCACGCGATAATTCCAGCGTTGGAATCAACTGCGGCGCGGCGAGAATTATGCCGATGAGTCCGGCGAAGGCCAGTAATATCAAGGCGCGAGTAATCATGCGGAACCTCACCCCCCAGCCCCCTCTCCATAGTAATGGGGAGGGGGAGAAAGAAAGGGCATAGACACCCAGCCCAATGGCGGTTATGAATACGGTTTGGGGGTGTCCAGCGAGGAGTTGCAGGGCGATGCCGATGCCGAGCAGCAGGCCGAAGCGCAATTTTTGGCGGATCGTGGGTGTGACTAAGGCAAAATGCAGCAGCAAAAATAACCAGGGCATCCAGGCCAGGGCTTGAAACTGGTTGATATTTTCAACTTTTGCGCCCAGGTAGCCGCCTAATCCAAAAACCGCCGCCGCCAGCAGCGCGGGCAGTTGATCGAGGTTGAGCGTGGCGCGGGCGAGGCGATAGGCGCCGGTCATCGCCCAGACGACATGCAGCAGCAGGCTGATGGTGATGGCGGTAGGGGCGTCAAACGGTGTGACGATCCAATTGGGTGGGTAAAAAACCCCAATCTGGCTATTGGCGAGGAGCGGCACACCCATGAAAATATCGGGTGTCCACAAGGGGATATGTCCGCTCAAAAAAGCAGCACTGCGAACTGTCCAGTAGGGGTAAAAATAGGCGTACATATCGCCGCGCGCCAGAATCATGCCGGTGAAGGCCAGCTTATAGAAAAAGAGCAGCGTCAGGCCGATGATGGCGGCATAAGGCCAAAGGGTGCTGAGTGCTGGGTACTGAGTGCTGAGTTTGGAAAAACGGGACACGCTGGCTCACTTCCGACGCGATTAACAAAGCGCGGATAGTGTAGCGGGTTGCCGCCAGAGGTTCAAACCTCTGGCTACCCTATTCCGGCGGGAAGTCGGCTATAGCCGACTCAAACCCTCCGGTAAGTGTCCGCGTACAGTTACCAATACCATCTGAAAAAGTGGATTATGAATAAAGCTCATGACATAGACATGAGATATTTATTTACCGCGCCCAGCAGTTTATCGAAGGCTTCGGTGTAATTGTGGCGGGCATCGACCCATTGGTGGGACATGAGGCGGAAGGGAATCGCGTCGCGTTCGCTGCCACGCGCGAGGATGGGAAAAATACGTTTGTCCAGGGTTTCAGCCATCGCCAATTCACGCCCAACCCAGGTCGATTGTTCAGCATCGGGCGAGAGGATCACGACCAGACAGCCCGCCGAACGGATGGCGGCGCTGATGGCTTTTTCCCAGGCAGATGTCCCCGGCTCCAGATTGTCGTCCGCCCACACCTCTAACTTGGCGACGCGCAAATCATCACGGAGGCGCTGCATCATGGGCGTATCTTTGCGGCTGTAACTCAGGAAAATATGATTGACGTTTGGGGCGGGCTTGGCGGCTTGGGGGTCAAGCTGCGCGACGAGATTTTGCATATCAGCGTCGAAATCAGCGCCATCGCGGACGCGCATAGGCGGTCTGTCCAGCAGGGGTGCGAGTGTGATAGGCACATTGGCGCGAATAGGCATTTCAGCAGCATCAACCAACACAGGGATGACTATTTTGCTGAGGCTCAGGGCAGTTTCGATGTCCACACGAACGAAATCATTGGGGTCGTATAGGCTGGAAAAACCATACTGGTTCTGAGCCGTTGCCCACTGATTACCCATGATGACAATCACAAAATCGCATGAGGTCATCGCGCCAGACACGACAATATTTTCGAGACTCAGCGCCTCACCCAATGCGGCGATGATGCGCCCCGGCATAGATGCGCTGTCCGAGCGGCGCGTAGAAACATACACGCGCGGCATGAATTACCCCCGCCCCAGGAATTCGTTGAGGCTGGCGATGAGCTGTGCGGTGGCAGTTTCGTAGACGATTTCCTGGATGCCCTCGGCGAAATCGGTACGCATGTCGATCCATTGGACGCCGGTCATGCCGAAGGGAATCGCGTTGCTTTCGTCGCCGCGCGCGAGGACGGTGAAAATACGCGCCTTGCGGATTTTGGCGTAACTGAGTTCTTCGTTGACCCACTCGGACTCTTTGGCATCCGGCGAGAGAATGGCGACCACGCAGCGAGTATTTTCAATTGCATTTTGCACATCGCTGCGCCAGGAGGGCGCACCGGGTTCGAGGCTTTCGTCACTCCACACGATGACATGATGCTCTTCCAGGCTTTTGCGCAGGACGTGCATCAGATCGCGGTCTTTGCGGCTGTAACTCAGGAAAACATCACTTTTCAGCGGCGAGGTGGCGCGGATGCCTTCAATGACGCCAATATGCTGGCGCAGGGTATCTTTGGCCTGAATACCCACATCGAGGCGAATCCGTCCGCCGCTTTCCGGGGGGTTGTGGGTTGTATGGAAGCGCAGTATCGCGCCGAGTTTGTCTGGCAGACCGAGTTCAATCACATCGCCTTCCATGAGCGAATGGGGCTGGTAAGGCGTGATGGGGCGACCACCGACTTTTGTGCCGGACGATGAGCCTTCGTCGGTTATCATGAAGCAGTTGAGGCCGGGATTAAATTCGATAGTGCAGTGCAAGCGGCTGACACTGCTGGGTTCGTCGAGGCTGTAAAACTGGACATCGACCTGACGCGCATTGCGCCCGAAGCTAATCCGTTTATTGCCGATGCTGATCTGCTTGCCTATATCTTTACCGCCGATCATCGCGCTCGGCCCTTCGACAATTTCCAGGGTCGCCATGCTAGGCGGGAGTTCGGCCTGGACAGCAGATGTGGGTTGGAGCGGTTGTGAAGGACGTTCCCCAGGTGCAGCATCGGCGATGGTTTTCAGCCCTACGTTAGCCGCATTTTTGCTGGTCTGGGCTCGCCAGAATAGAAACCCGCCCACCCCTGCCAGCAGAATCACAATCAGGACAATGACCAGCACTGCTCCATCCATAAGCTGAATTCAAACGCCTCGCTCGTGTACGACCAATCGCTCATTGTACCGCAGATAGCTTTTAGCGGTTAGCTGATAGCTTAAATGCACTTTCGCCTAAATGGACACAGTGCAGTTTGTAAAATATTACGGGTATTTGCCACCGGGGGCTGAAGCCACCCGGCTACCATTAGGGACAAGCGCACTAAAGGCGCTACAAAGCGAGTTTCGCCATTCGCGGTACCAACTGAACGGCTTGTAGACTCTTAAATGCGTCCCCTGTAAGATTTACCACACCGGATAGATAACTAAATTGGAATATATTTTATGAAATATGGCATTGATGTACCGAATTTTGGCCCGCTGGGACAGGCGCGGATATTGGCTGATCTGGCAGCCGACGCCGAAAATGCAGGTTGGGATGGATTTTTCATCTGGGATCATATCACGCGCAAACCGGAATTCCGGGATGTAGCCGATCCCTGGATCGCGTTGAGTGCTATCGCCATGCGGACGACTCGTGTTCAGATTGGCGCGATGGTGACACCACTGGCGCGCCGCCGTCCCTGGAAAGTCGCACGGGAAACCGCCACCCTCGACCAACTCGCCAACGGACGGCTGGTATTTGGAGCGGGTCTGGGCAGCGTAGGCGGGGGTCAACTCGAATGGGAAAACCTGGGCGAAGAAACTGACCTCAAACGGCGCGGGCAAATGCTGGATGAAGGTCTCGCGATTCTGTCCGGCTTGTGGAGCGGCCAACCGTTCAGCTTTGACGGGCAGCACTATCACGTCAAAAATACCGAATTTCTGCCGACGCCTGCCCAGCAGCCGCGTATTCCGGTATGGATTGCGGGCATGTGGCCGCATAAACTGCCTTTCAAACGCGCGGTGCGCTGGGATGGTGTCTTCCCGATTTTCGAGGGCGACATGCTGCCACAGTTCAAGGCATTGGCTGGCTTTTTGGACGAGATTCGCGAGGATGGTCGCCCATTCGATGTGATTGCCACCGGAAAAACACCGGGCAAAGACTCGGCTCAGGGCGCGGAAATCGTATCGGCTTATGCAGCATCCGGCGCGACGTGGTGGCTTGAAGACCTGGAACCGATTTATTTCGGCGCGGATTGGAAAAGCACCTGGACGCTCGAAACAGTACGCGAACGCATTTTGCAGGGGCCGCCGAAAAGCTAAATACAATTCTATCGGCGCGCCACTTGCCCCAATCGTCACGCAATAGCATAATAAAACCCTATGCACAGATTGCGTTCATCAGAAACTTAAGCTTCTGATGGGCGAAATAGGCGCATAATTTTGCTGAAAGCGGAATACCCTCTGCTTTATTCAAGGATTGGGATTGTGCAGTATTTGAAACGAATGTTATGGGTGTTCGCCCTGTTGTTAATGTTGAGTGCAGCGGCCTGCGGCGGAAATGCCCCCGCAGCGACCTCGGAACCGGCGGCGAACAACCCGCCAACGACACTTGAAATTGTCACGACGAATGATGCTAATATTGATCCGGGGACGGCTGCACCCACTCAGCAAACGGTTGATGTGGCGCAAGCGGCTACAACAGATGCAAGTGTCCCGCCGTCACCACCCACCGCAGCACCAACCGGAAACCCCATTGACGAAAATGGCAACCCGCTGGTCGCGCGGGTGAACGGCGCGGGGATTTCAAAAACGGCCTTTGACCAAGCATTGGCGCGGCAGCAATTAGACGGCACTGCGGCTGATCCCAACGCGCTGCGCAGCGAAGTCCTCGACCAACTCATCGAACAAGCGGTGATTGAGCAAGGGGCAGCGGCGCAAAATATCAGCGTGACCGATGCTGAAGTCCAGGCTGAATTGCAAAGCAATATCGACCTCGCAGGCAGCCAGGACGCCTGGAATCAATGGCTGACCACCAACCAATACAGCGCCGACGAATTCACCGGTACGCTGCGTTATACCCTCATCACCAACCGCGTCCGCGACATGCTAACGGCAGACCTGAACGGCGATGTGCGGCAGGTTCACGCACGGCATATTTTGCTCAAAACCGAAGCGGAAGCCAAAGACGTGCTCACCCGCCTAAACAATGGCGAAGATTTTGCGACATTGGCGGCGGCAGTGTCGAATGATGAAACCACCAAACAGAATGGCGGCGATCTGGGCTGGTTTACCCAGGAAGAACTACTCGTGCCGGAACTGGCGCAGGCCGCGTTTGCACTGCAACCGGGGCAAATCGGTGGGCCGGTGGGAACCGAACTGGGGTATCATGTGATTCAGACATTGGAATTCGCGGAACGTCCGGTTGAAGCAGAAAGACGGGTCTTCATTGCCCAGGCACGTTTTGAAAATTGGCTGAAACCACTCATGCAAAAAGCAGTGATTGAACGGTATATATAAGTCATTAGCTACTCTTTTAGATCAAGACAAAACAAGGAATTTAGCGGTATCGAAAGGATTATGTTCCCTTTTTACACGAAAATATGGGTTCAGAATTGCTAAACCTTTTCGATCATTTGCTGAAACCGCGCTATATAATCAGTAGGGATGCCTTTACCGTATTCCTACAAGCACATAATTGGGGGTTCTATGGGACAAGGCAACGCCCGCATCTTCAACATTATCAGCATTGTATTTTTGCTGCTATCCATCGTGGTGATTATCCTGGTGGTCACACGGCTGCTTGGCCCAGCAGTGACACCCCAATCGGTTGGTGCGTTACCAACCCCATTCGTATTATCGACAGAAACGGCGACCAACACGGCGATTCCGACCCAGGTTCCGACATTTACAAATACCCCAACGGATACGCTGACGCCGACGGAAACTGAAACCCCAACCTTAACGATTACCACCTCAGCAACGATCACCGACACGGCTGCGCCGACGGATACGCCATCGGCGACACCAACACCCTCGGTCAGCCCAACACCATCGCCCACCGAAACACCCACCGGGCCAACACCTACACTTGAGAACACGCTCTCACCCTTCCTGTTTGACCTGCGCGAAGGCCAGATTATCCTGACATCGAACTTCGCCAATTCGGCGGCGTGCGCGTGGCAAGGGATCGGCGGACAGGTTTTCGACCTCTCTGGCGCGCCGATGAACGGCCTGCGGCTGCATGTTTTCGGCGGCGATATTGACCGGCGTGTAGACAGCGGTTCGAATTCGTTGTATGGCGCAGCGGGTTGGGAACAACCTGTCGATAGCAAAATCAATGCCAATACGTATTATGTCGAACTGGAAAGCCAGGGCGGGACGGTGATTTCGCCGCGCGTCACGGTATCATTCCCATCGGACTGCACCAAAAACCTGGCGCTGGTCAATTTCATCCAGGTACGTGAACGTTAAGGTATGAGCGAGCAAGACGACGAAAAAGGTTCAAGCGGTTTCCGGCGGGTCAGCCGCAGAGACCGCAAACGCAAACTCGAATCGCGCGGGCCGCTCATCCCACCGGAGCCGGACGAACCGACACCGGAGGAATTATTCGCACCACCGGAAGTCCGGCCAACGGAGGTACTACCGCCGCCCGTCGTCGAGCCAGCAGCGGCAGAACGCTTCCCACCAGTTGCGCTCGAAGAAAAATCGAAACGGGGCACGAGCAAGCGTGTCCCGATACCAACGCCGGACATCAAACCACGCAGCCCTTTTTTGCCGAATCTCATCGCGATTCTGTTTTTCATCGCCTCGATTTTGCTGATCGTTGTGTTCGGCATCATTTTTGTGAATCCGACTACGCCGCTGAATCCGTTTCCACCGTTTACGCCAATTCCGATCCTGATTACGGCGACATTTCTGCCGCCAACGGCTGGCCCGCCGCCTACTGAAACACTGCTTCCCACACTCGGCCCGACCCAAACCTTCACACCGATTCCTGCCGAAAGCCTGTCCACAACGCAAGCCTCCTTGTTTCCGTTTGTGGCGGCGAATGGCGGGGCGGTCTATGTGCCAAACGGCAACGACAAGGGCTGCGATTGGTCGAGCATCGCGGGATCGGTGAGCGATTTGGCGAATGCGCCGCTGGACGGTTATGGCGTGCATATCACCGGGCAAAGCCTGGATGAAACGGTGTTTACGGGCAGCGCGCAGACCTTCGGCCCCGGCGGATTTGAGCTTTTCTTAAATGGCGCGCCTCAGGTGGGGACGTATGCGATTCAACTGCTGAGTCCGGCAGGCGCACCGATGTCGGACGTTTACACCATCACCACGCGGGCGACCTGCGAGGAAAATGTAACTGTCGTTAGCTTTCTGCAAACACGGGCGATCTAAACTCAAAATTAAAGATTTAAGCGGGGGGATATTTATGAACTGGAAGCCCTTCTTGATCGGTACGCTGCTGGCGCTGTTACTGGCGTCCGGGATGTTTAGTGCTGCCCTGGCGCAGACTACTAGCGAAACACCCTCACCCGTATCACCAACCGCAACGACTATTCCAGCATCGCCCACACCAGACATTGACGCGCAAGCGGCGGCTTACGTTGCACAAGGGGCTGCCCTGTATGCGAAAGGCCAATATGCGGAAGCCGCAGATGCCTATACGCAGGCGATTGCGCTTAAGCCGGATGATGCGGATGCCTACATTGGGCGGGCGGCTATGTATGGAAATTTGGGAGACTACAATAAAGCTCTTGTGGACTATTCGCGGCTCATTGAACTCCAGCCGAATAATGATAGTGCTTACAATAACCGAGGTTTTGTTTACCTCAATATGGGGCAATATGATAAGGCGCTGGCCGACCTAAACCAGGCACTGGAAATTCAACCAGACGAGCCAACAAGTTATTACAACCGAGGCTATATCTACAATATTTTAGCCCAATACGAGAAGGCGATCCCTGATTTCGACAAAGCAATCGAACTGCAACCCGACAATTATCTTGCCTATACTAGCCGAGGCTATGCCTATGATAATCTGGGTCAATACGATAACGCACTGTCCGATTACAACAAGTCCATCGAATTAAATCCCGACTATATTGACGCCTATTTTGGCCGAGGAGCTGTTTACATTTCGTTAGGCCAATATGACAAGGCTATTCCCGATTTAGACAAAGAAACCGAACAACAACCCGATAACGAAGTGATCTATATCAACCGAGGATATGCTTATAGCCAACTCCGCCAGTATGATAAAGCCCTTGCCGACTACAACCACGCGATTGAGCTAAACCCCAACGCCGATGCGACGACCTATGGTAATCGAGGATATGTCTACACTCAACTAGGTCAATACGATGACGCTATCCAGGATTTTGACAAATCGCTTGAACTTCAACCCAATAATGCCATTACGTATAACTATCGTGGATTAGTTTACGAAAGTCTGAATCAATATGATACGGCACTGGCCGATTACAACAAAGCCATCGAACTCCAACCCGATTATGCCGATGCCTATGCCAATCGAGGCAATACTTACAATAATCTTGGGCAATATGACAAGGCGAATGCCGATTTAGACAAAGCGATTCAACTCCAGCCCGATAGCGTCGCGCCTTATGTTTTTCGCAGCATCGCTTACAATCAGACAGGCGCATACGAAAAAGCGATCCTCGACGCCACTCACGCAATCGAGTTATCGCCAAACTATATTCAGGCATACTACGAACGAGGATTCGCTTACAACTGGCTCAAACAATATGACAATGCTATCGCCGACTTCGACAAGGCAATTCAACTCGATGCAGGCTATAGTGATGCCTATCTTGGACGGGGCGCGGCGTACTTATCTTCATCTGCTTTCTCTGAAGCCCTTGTCGATTTTAATAAAGTTGTAGAACTTGGCTCAAGTGACCCCAGCGTCTATTTTTATCGTGGGCTTGTTTATAACAACTTAAGCCAGTATGAATTGGCTGTCGCAGACTTCAATCGTGTAATTGAAGGATACCCCAACTACATTAACGGTTATGGTTATCGGGGGGTTGCCCAACGACAACTCGGTCACTACCAAGAAGCGATTGATGATTTCACTCATGTGATTCAAAATCAGCCGGATATTCCACTCTATTATTATTATCGCGCCCGCGTGTATGGTTTGATTGGGGAGTATGATCTCATGCTGGCGGATTTGCGTGAGTATGCACGGCTGGCGGGCACAGATACCCTGCCGAATGTCACAGACTTGCTGGTGGCACATCCGGTCACACCGTGAGCATAATCCAATGAGGGGAAAAATTGAGCTAAGGGCTAGCGAAATAGAATCTTTTATTCAAATAAGCTCCAAGCCTATGATAATCTGATATAAAGATTTGCATTACATCGCATTCAAGCAGATTACGAGAAGGCAATTGTTTCATGGCTTCTGCAACCTTTGAACACCGCTATTTCATCAATATCTCCCCATCAAAAGTGTATGAATATCTCTCGAAACCCGAAAATTATGTTGGATTGTCGCCGCTGGTGACAGAGGTGAGCGTACCGGAATCGAGCAGCAACCCGGATGGGCAGACGGTTATCCATTACGAAGCGGTGGAGACATTCAACTTTCTGGGATTCATTCACTATCCGAACCGGATAAAAGTGGCGATGACCCTGACTCAACCAGACAGGCAAATGATTAATCTGGTGGAAAGCATTCCAAATGTGCGGGTGAAATTTGTTTTCGACTTTCAAGCGGAAGGCAGCGGCACATGGATACACGAAAGTGTGACAGCCCATATGCCCCTACCGCTGCGGAGTTTTGTCGTCTCACAGGCCAAAGCGGTACAGCAAGCGCGAGGCGAAATTCTGAAGGAACGGCTGGAAGGCAGTTAGACGTGCTGATTCACGGATGCCAGCAATGCATGAGCTTCGTCTAAGGTTTTTACAACCTTAAAGCGCGTCCCTTTTTTGCCATATACCTTGTCGATGATGGTCGCGAAAGTCTGCACAAAACCAGATGTGGTGACAATCACAGCGAGGTCGAATTCACGCGGTGGGCGCTGCATGGAGGCCCCAAAATGGGACAGCATATTATTCGGAAACAAGTTGCATTCCGACAGATCAAGCAGGATATTCACGTTATAAGGAATATCTGCAATCATGGTAGAACCCTGCTTGACGGCAGCATGATATTCATCCCATGTCCATCTGCCGCTGAATTTGAACACGGTATAGGTTTTTTCGAGATTTCCCCAGGTTACATCGAGTGCCAACGTACAATCCTCAAATTGATTTCTTAGATTTCAGACATTCTTTTTTAACTCTATCACAACAAATTTACCACATCCGTTGAGAATATACGTTTTTCATCTAATGCCCGTGAAACCTGGCGCGCAAACGGTTAAACTTATGCGCAATAAAATTGTGTTGAGATGAATCGAGATAATCGCTTATGAACGATTCTATTGTGCATCAACTGCTTACTGACGCGCAGGTCATCGCGGTAGTCGGCTATTCCGATAAACCGTATCGCACCAGCTATCAAATTGCTCACTTTCTCAAACAGGCGGGGTACAAAATTTATCCGGTCAACCCAGAAGTGGAGACTATTGATGGCGAACGCAGTTATGCATCTCTCGCCGATGTTCCGGAACCCATTGACATCGTAAACGTGTTTCGGCGTTCAGAATATCTGCCCGGTGTGGTTGATGATGCCATTGCGGTAAAGTCAAAAGCCATATGGGCGCAGTTGGGCGTTTACGATGAAGCGGCAGGACATAAAGCCGAGAGCGCCGGACTGGTCACAGTGATGAACGCCTGCATCAAGGTAGAATATTATCGGCTGATGCGTTGATAGGCGGGCAATCTCATTTCAAGTTTGGGATGCAGCTTCAACATCGTTTCCAGCGGGGGCTTTACCGTAGCGCAAGGTAAGCTGGGTGCTGCCTATAGAAACAAGCTGGTCAATCAGCCAGGTGATCGCCAGTCCAGCCGGAAGCCGATGACCGTCGAGGAACGAGCCGTTGGCGCTGTGCATATCGGTGATGGTCACGCCTAAATCCGGGCTGCGGGTGATGCGAAGATGGATGCGGGAAACACGCGGATCGATAACTATTAAACCGCAGCGATTGCGGCTGCGCCCTACCAATAGTTGTTCGGTAGGCAGCAGAAAGCGACGGACTGTGCCGTCTTGTGGTACTATTTCGATGTAGAAAGCGTTGGTCACGGGTGGGTTCCCCAATAGCTATATACATTATAGATCCTAGTATACGAACATCACGCTCGCCTAAAGTTCTGAACACGATCATCCAGTTTGCCAGGTGAATGACCCACTGGCATTCCATGTAAATGAGAACTCTTTGTCAAAATTGGGAATCTTGTGTAAAATTTAACAAACGAGGCAAGGATGAATTTATGCTTGCCCGCCAGAAAGACCCATGATGTGATGACACGATTCAGCAAACGAATCGTTGATAATTTATTTTGTGCCTCCACAAACGGTTGACCGAACGCCAAATGTCAAGTAATCTCATGCCATTCTCAGGATTTTCAGCAGGGTGTAGCCTTCCATGAATTCCATGAACCTTAGTTCTCGCACGATTGTGATCATTGCCGTCGTCGGCGTTTTGCTGATCGCGGGTGGTTTTATTTTCGCACAGGCGGTTCCGCTCATTTTCCCGCCAGAAGCATCTGCCGAGGCCAAACAAGTTGACGACTTGTTCCGCATCTTACTCATTATCGGCGGTGCAATTTTCTTACTGGTGCAAGGGCTGCTGGTGTTTTCGGTGTGGCGCTTCCGCGCGAAACCGGGCGACACCAGCGAAGGCATGGTGCTGCATGGCAACACCACACTGGAAATTGTGTGGACAGCGATCCCCGCAGTCATAGTTTTTGTGCTGACTATCCTGAGTTATCAGGTTTTTGTGAGCATCGAAGCGCCAAAAGATGGCGAAGTCCAGATTCAAGCAACTGCCGCGCGCTTTAACTGGGCATTCACGTACAGCGTACCTATCAGCATTTATCCTGATACAGTCGATGTGAATTCACTGCCGCAGTCGGTTAAGGATGATCTGGCTGATGACAACGCCTTAACCATTACCTCGCCAGAATTGCATACCGTCCTCGGTCAACCTGTCGAGATGGTGATGCAGCCGCGTGATGTCATCCACGCCTTGTGGATACCGGCATTCCGTATCAAACAGGATGTTATTCCGGGGCGCATCACGACGGTGCGTTTTACGCCTACGCTGGCGAACACACCCGAACAGCCGACTTATCCGATCCGCTGTGCGGAATTGTGCGGCGCAAATCACGGTATGATGACCTCGGTTGTGATCGTTCATGCCGATCAGGCGGCGTTTAATGCCTGGATCATCCCGTTTATGGACGCGATGATTCATCCGCCATCAGACCCGGTGATTGTCGGACATAACCTGCTCGCCAGCAACGTTTATCCGTGCTTCACCTGCCATACGCTCACTATCGACGCGGTTGCACCCTGGGCAGGCAATATCGGCCCCGCTTTGAATGGTGTTGCAGACCGCGCTGCAAGCTCACGCAGCACGGCGACAGGACTTTCCGCAGCCGATTACCTGTATCAATCAGTACATGACCCGACGGCTTATCTGGTTCCCGGTTTTGGCCCCTTGATGCCACAGTTGAATATCCCGGATTGCGAAGCGCAGGCGATTGTTGCTTACCTGTGTACACAGTCTGATACCGGCACACCGCAATGCACCATAGATCAGCTTAAATATACCCAACAGTGCGGCGCTCCGGGCGCAGCAGCAGAATCGACGGCTGAGGCGACCAGCGACGCCAGCCTGACATCTGAAGCCACCGCCGAATCAACTTTGGCGGCGGAAAGCACAGTCGAAGCGACCAGTGCTCCGGCAGAAGCGACGGCTGCTCCAAGCGGCGATGCAACTGCAGAAGCAACCGCCAGCAGCTAAATTTTTTAACTTTTCGTAGGGGTTTGTCGCCGACAAACCCCTACAGAACGCAATTTGATGTAACAGAGTCTTCGGGAAGGTAAAACATGGCATCCATATCAGTCCCACTCGGTGGCACGGGCGCGGCAGAAGCACCCCGACCCAAGCTGCGTATCAGCGATTACGTGCGTTGGAGCGTGGATCACAAAGTAATCGGCGTCCAATATATGGTGACGGCGTTCTTTTTCTTCATCGTCGGCGGCACGCTGGCAATGGTGATGCGCACCGAACTGCTGACGCCTAATCTGGATATTGTGACGACGGGCACACAGTATAATACCCTGTTCAGTATGCATGGGTTGATCATGATCTTCCTATGGATTATCCCCATGTTCGCAGGCTTCGGTAATTATCTCGTTCCATTGCAACTGGGCGCGAAAGATATGGCTTTCCCCTGGCTCAACGCTCTGGCGTTCTGGTTGATCCCCCCGGCTGGCCTGCTGCTCATTGCCAGCATGTTAGTAGGCCCGCCAGAAGCCGGTTGGACGATGTACCCGCCCCTGAGCACACTCTACAGTGGTGACGGTCAAACGCTGGCGGCGCTGGCACTGCACATCCTGGGTATTTCGTCGATTTTGGGCGCGATTAACTTTATTGTGACCATCAAAAATATGCGTCCCGAAGGCATGGGCTGGTGGCAGATGCCGCTGTTCTGCTGGGCGATCCTGGCAACCTCGATCATCGTGGTGATGGCGACCCCCTTCCTGGCGGGCGCGCTGACCCTGCTGATCCTGGATCGCGTCGCTGGAACGCAATTTTTTAACGCGACGGCGGGCGGTGATCCGCTGCTGTGGCAAAATGTATTCTGGTTCTACAGCCATCCGGCGGTGTATATCATGGTGCTGCCGGGTATGGGCATCCTGTCGGAAGTGCTGTCGATCCACGCACGCAAGGCGATTTTCGGCTATAAAATGATCGCGATGTCGAGTATGGCAATCGCGCTGATTGGTTTCACGGTGTGGGCGCATCACATGTTCACGAGCCTGCAACCTCAGCTTCGTATCCCGTTCATGATTACGTCGATGATTATCGCCGTACCCACCGGTATCAAAATTTTTAGCTGGTTGGGAACCTTATGGGGAGGCAAACTGCGACTCAACGGCGCGATGCTTTTCGGCCTGGGTTTCCTGTCCATGTTCGTCATTGGTGGGATCACGGGTGTTATGCTGGCGGCGATCCCCTTCGACATTCATGTGCATGACACCTATTTCGTCGTCTCGCACTTCCATTTCGTGCTCTTCGGCGGCAGCGTGTTCGCCATTTACGCCGGTATTTATCACTGGTTCCCGAAGATCACCGGACGGATGCTCAACCTGCGTTTGGCGCGCATCCATTTTGTGCTGACCTACCTGGGTTTCTTCTTCACCTTCTTCCCGATGAACTTCGCGGGAATGCTGGGGATGCCGCGCCGCGTGGCGGTCTATGCACCAGAGTTCCAAACCCTGAATCGCGTCATCAGCCTGTCGGCTTTTGTGCTCGGCATTTCGACCTTCGTGTTGGTATACAACGTGATTATCAGCCTGCGCAACGGCACGGTGGCTGGGGCCAATCCCTGGCGCGCGCTGACGCTGGAATGGGCGACCACTTCACCGCCGCCGGTCACCAATTTCATCGGCGACCCTGTACCCTTCCCTGACCCTTATGGTTATGGCACACCCGAATCAATAGGCTATCTGGACGCGATTGATAAGGAATTCGGTGCGCCGGAAGTCCTTGTTGATAGACCGATTACGCCGGTCATCAGTGAAGCAGCGGCGGGAACGGATTAAGGATTAACATCGTAGGGACACGGCAATGCCGTGCCCCTACCGATAGATGATGGATCGTAACGAATCATGGCAAGCGATGTAGTGGAACAACAACTCTCGCGCGAGGAATTACAAGCCTTACGCAACAAACGCACGGGACTCGCAATTTTCCAGGTTTCCTGGATAATGGTTTTCGTCGTGCTGATCGTAGTCAATTTACAATTACGGAATGATGCACCGTCCTGGCCGCCGCCCGGTGTAGATCAACTCAGCCTGATTATCCCAACATTGATGACGTTGGCGCTGATTCTGAGCAGTTTTCTGGTACGCCAGGGAACACAGGCGATCAAAGCGGGTGAATACGGGCGCTTTCTCTCACAGTGGCGGATCGCTATCGGCCTGGGTACATTATTCGTAGTTGTGATGGCGCTGGAATGGATCGCCGTTCCAACCAGTGGACAGTACAGCAATCTCTTCCGGCTGATGGTCGGGTTTCACGGTGTTCATGCCCTGGTCATCGGGGGATTTCTGGTGAATGTTTACCGGCATGGCGACCAGTATGATCCACTGCATTTCTGGCCGGCGGAAGCGGCTGCCAACCTGTGGTATTTCGTGACAGTGGCATGGCTGCTGTTTTTTGTAGTGTTGTACGTAATCTGAGTTAAAAGTTACGAGTTAAAAGTTAAAAAACAGCCTCTCTTCACTCTTAACTTTCTACTTTAAACTTTTAACTTCTTTTCGAGGGAGTTTGACCTATGCAACCAGGACTTGCCCGTGCCGTGCCATCGGGTATCGTGGGCTTCGCGGGCGGCGCGCTGCTCGCCATTCTCATCCGCCTCGCACAGGGGCTTGACCCAAACCCCGCTGCACCCTATGCCTTTGTCGGGCCAGCCTTTGTGTTGGGCGCGTTCATCAGCGCCGGGGTTTTCGTATGGGGGATGGGCGCGTTCGATCCCAAGATGAGTGTTCACGGCGAACATGCTGAGCAAGCCCTTGCCAAACCTGAACCCGAAACCCCATCGCAGATTTTGAGCGGTTATACCTGGCAAATTCTGACCTGGACAACCGTGCTCATTCTGGTTGTCGCCATTTTTGCATTTTTACCCAGCGGGCCGCAGTTACGCAGCGTGAGCGGCGACGGCAACCCGTCAGCCATCGGCTATACAACCGCCGAGCAAATTTACCAGCCCGTGCGCGAATTCGCCGACAAGGCAGCCGGTATCAAGATGCCCGCCCTGGCGGATAATCTGGCCGCGGTTCAAATCAGCTATTTAGTGCTGTTCGTCTTCTTCGTGCTGTGGACGATTGTCACGCTGTTCGTGGTGTCGGGTTTACTGGCCTTCGTCTTTTCGTATCTCGCCACCGCACGCAAGAAACCAGATGCAATCGGCGTCCCCTGGCGCGCCATTGTGCTGATCGCGATTATCGGCGGGTTGGTCAATTTCCCGATCATTTCGCCGAAACTGGATGTGCCGATGGCGTTCATCGTCCCGGCGTATCTGATTCCTCCATTGATGTTCCTGATCGCCTATCGGAATCCAGTGTGGGCGATCCTGCTGCTGGGCGGACTGACGCTGCCGGTACTTGTGCCGTCGGTGAACCTGAGCGGCGTGTGGATTGTGTATAACCTGCTGCTAGCCCTGATCCTGGAAATGCTGTTCCTACGAGCACTGAAATTCCTGATCGGAGACTCACTCTGGAGGACACTTTCGCTGCTCGTATACGAAGTGACCATCATCGGCGCGTTCCTTCTGACCCTGGCGACAGCATGGCCGGATTTCTGGCAGATTGTTTTCCTGCTGGTCGTCGAATTGGGCGTCGTGATGCTGCTGCTGCCGGTGGATGTCCTCAAGCGGCTTGTCCCGGCGGGGATGTGGGCGAAGTTCGCCGCTGTCAAGTGGCTGCGGGTCGTCCCGGAATTCGCGGGTTGGCTGGCAGGTCTGCTGCGCGATGGACTGCCTAAATTATTGGGACAACGTTAGGAGTAACCCATGAGCGAGATAATTGTCGAACAAGCACCAGCGGAGATCACCGCTGCGCCCGCCGATCATGGGCATGGGCATAACGCCGCCGCCCATAATGAAAATCTAAAATTCGCCACCTGGCTTTATCTGGGGTCTGAAGTCGTCATTTTCGCCTCACTGATTGCCATGTTTGTCCTGTTCCGACTGCACAGCCCGGAAGCGGTACAAAAAGTCCATGCGGAGGCCAGTATTGCGCTGGTTTCGCTGAACACCTTCCTGCTGCTGACCAGCAGTTGGGCGATGGTGATGGGCTTGCGTGAAATCCGGCGCGGCAATTCAAAAGGCATGGCGCAGTGGATTGGCCTGACCGCCGTGCTGGGTGCAGTGTTTGTCGGCCTGCAATATGTCGAATACACTGAAATGGCAGCGGCGGGGATTACCCTGTACGGCAGCGAATTCGGAATGCGCTTTTATGCGCCGACAGCCTTTCATGGTGTACACGTTATCGTCGGTGTGTTGTGGGCGCTGTACGTCGCCCGCAATGGTATGAAAGGCCGCTACAGCGCCGATAATTATATCGGTGTCGAAATTTTCGGCCTGTACTGGCACTTTGTCGATGTGGTGTGGATCCTCCTGTTCACGCTGATTTATCTGGTCTAACGAGGTTGATGATGGCAGAAGAACATACTACAACACCTGCACCAAGCGCACCGAGCACCCATGATGCCCACGACGCGTCCGGCCCGAAGCATTATGATGAAGATACCACCGTGCTTTTTGGGCGCGTACTGCCGTTCCCGGTCTACACGGTTGTTTACGGCGGGCTGGCGCTTCTGACGCTGATCGAAGTGGGTCTGTCGCAGCTCCCGCACGGCTTTCTGACGATCCCGATTCTGCTGGCGATTGCCTTTTTCAAGGCCGGGTTGGTGGTCTGGTTCTATATGCACCTGAACACCGACAGCCGCATTTTCGCGATCACACTCACGATTCCACTCGTCATGGTCATCATCGCGACATTGTTCCTGATGATCGTACCCACCGGATATTAAAAACAGTTCAAAGTACAAAGTACAGAGTCAGGAAATTTCAGCATACGGGATGGACTGGCTCTTATTTTTAACTTTACACTTTTAACTCTAGGGGGAGTCATGCGGGTGGATTTGACAGATCAGGTCGCACTGGTCACGGGGGGGGCGCATCGCATCGGTAAGGCCATCGCGCTGGAACTGGCACGGCAAGGAGCGAATATTCTTGTCCATTACGGCACGTCAGCCGATGCCGCCACCGAAACCGTCCGCGAAATTAAGTCACTGGGCGTCACGGCATACCCGGTGCAAGCCGACCTCAGCCAACAATCAGGTGTCGAAACCATTTTCGCCGCCCTGCGTGAACATTTTGGCAAGCTGCATATCCTGGTCAACAGCGCGGCTAATTTTCAGCAGCGCGGCCTCCTCGAAGTCTCCTTACAAGAATGGCAAGAAACGCTGGCGATCAACCTGACCGCGCCTTTCCTCTGCACCCAGGCTGCCGCCGCGTTGATGCGCGAAAATGATCCATCGGGCGGCGTGATTATCAACATTCTGGACAAAGGCGCGCTGCACCCCTGGCCGAAATATGCCCATCACAGTGTGAGCAAAGCGGGCTTATGGATGCTGACCGAAGTGAGCGCCGCCAGCCTAGGGCCGGACATCCGCGTCAACGCTGTTATTCCCGGCCCGGTGATGAAACCCGCCGGAAATTCCATGACCGATGCAGAATGGGCCAAAATCGGAGAGCGTACCCCACTGCAACGCACTGGCTCGCCGGAAGATGTGGCCCGCGCCGTCGCGTATCTCGCCCGCGAGGATTACATCAGCGGCGCGATTTTGCCGGTCAATGGCGGCGAACACGTCTGGTAAATACCCTACCCGCAGAATGCCTATTTTCCTGAAAAGCAGGATGGAACAGGAGCAGGTTAGCAAAGCGTTGTAGAAACGATTATTTTCGATTAGTCTACCGCACATGTGCAGTCATCCTGATCCGGCTCACGAATTGAGCAACCTTTCCCCCACCGAACACGTACTAGCTTTATGACCTCCAACCCGGCCTTCAGCACTCCAATAATGAGCAATGTTGAACAAAGCACGGGCTGCCGACGAATAGGGAATAGTCAGCGTAAATTCAAGGAAGGAACTCATCGTGGATACAACCACAAACATTACATTCGATATTTTGAACCCCAAAACCCGATCCAATCCGCAGGCCATGTATGAACAAATGCGCCAGGAAGCGCCGGTCTATCACACGATCTCGGCGATGACAGGCAACGGTTTGTGGTTTTTCACCCGCTACGACGATGCTGTCGCGGTTCTAAAAGACGCGCGTTTTGGCAAAGACTATCTACAGCTTTTAACCCCAGAGCAACTTGCCAGCCAGCCGCCAGAAGCCGCCGAATTTGACGCCGTAAACCGCCACATGCTCAACCTCGATCCACCTGACCATACCCGCCTGCGCGATATGGTACACAAAGCCTTCACGCCGCGCATCATCGAAAATTTGCGCCCACGTATTCAGCAAATCGCGGATGACTTGCTGGACGCCGCCGAGGGTCAACACGAATTCGATCTGCTGGAAGCTTATGGCTTTCTGGTTCCGATCACGGTAATCGCGGAACTGCTGGGCATCCCGGTGGCAGATCGTGAACGCTTCCGCGAATGGACAAAAGTGCTGCTGTTCAGCACTGACCAGGAGCAGAGTCGTGTATCGGTGCTGGAATTCGCCATGTATATGCATGAAATGATTGAAGAGCGCCAGAAAAGCCCGAAAGAAGATTTGATTAGCGGGTTGGTAGCGGCAGAAAATGCGGGCGACAAATTGGATCGCCAGGAATTATTGAGCATGATTTTCCTGCTGCTGGTCGCCGGACACGAAACGACTGTCAATCTGATCGGCAACGGCACGCTGGCACTGCTGCAAAACCGCGACCAATTCGACCTGCTGCGGAGTGACCCTACACTCATCAAATCGGCAGTCGAAGAAATGCTGCGTTACAACGGCCCGGTGGAAACACCAACGCCGCGCTGGGCATTCGAGAATGTCCAATTTGGCGATCAGGTCATTCACAAGGGCGATATGGTGCTGCCCTCGCTGCTGGGCGCGAACCGTGACCCCGCCTATTTCGCCGACCCGAATCGCTTCGACATCCGCCGCGAACCGAACAAACATATCGCTTTCGGTAACGGCATCCATTACTGCCTGGGCGCACCGCTGGCACGGTTGGAAGGCTCTATCGCCATCAATACGCTGCTGCAACGCCGACCCAATCTGGAACTCAATACCCCTGTCGAGAACCTGACCTGGAATGAAAGCATCCTGATTCATGGGATGAACGCACTGCCCGTAAAAGCCTAAATCTCAACCTAGAAATTCTGGTCACACCCGGTTTATCATCAAGTATGGAGCGGGGCATCGTTGATCGGTTTTGCAAAAATGTTTCGGATAAATTCCGCCGGGGGCTGAAGCACCCCGGCTACCTGCAAGGACAAGCCCACTAAAGGGGCTACGAAGGCAAATTGTAGGGACGAGATAATGATGGTTGACGAAATAATTCGATAAGGATTTTAAAATGGGCACGACATGTCGTGCCCCTACAGACGCCGAATTTGTAGGGACGAAATATATTTCGTCCGTTTTACCGAATTTAATTATCAATGGTCAATATCTCGTCCTTACGAAAACCACATCCGAAATAAATTAGGCAAACTTCATCAACCATGTCTCAACCGGATTGATGGTATACGCCGGATGCAGAATGGGCAGGTTGAGTGTTCCCACAGCGATTACAACGATTTTTTGGGCGCGATGGCCTGCTGCTATGCATCATCGTGGCGGTGACGCTGATTGCGCTGCCGCTGCTGACCTATCCGCTGGGGCGCGACCAGGGCGAATTCGCTACTATCGGGCGCGGTATCCTGGATGGGCGCGTGCCCTATCGCGACCTATGGAATCCCAAACCACCCGCCGTATTTTACGTGTACGCGCTGGCGATGACGCTGCTAGGGCGCACGCCGATTGCGCTGCGAGCGATTGATTTCATCATCGTCCCGATTATTTGCTGGGCGTTGTACTGGCTGGGAAAACGCATCGACAATACGCGCGTTGGCTTATGGGCGGCGCTGCTGTTCCCCATTTTTTACTTCACCGAAACTTTTTGGACACTGACTCAAAATGATGGGATCGTCTTGCTGCCGATGACGCTGGGCATGGTGTGCGTGTTCAAAGCGGCTGATCGCGAAAAGACTCATATTCCAACAGTGATATGGGCATTTCTGGCTGGCGCACTGGGCGCGTATGCCGTGTGGTTCAAATATCCGTTTGGCCTGTTCATTGGCGTGGAGATCGTCGCGTATCTGCTGCTCCAAAGACGCCTCGAACTCTCGCCACCAGGGGCTAAAGCCACCTGGCTATCTATTCCGGCGGGAAGTCGGCTAAAGCCGACTCAAACCCGCCGGGAAGCCCCAACCGGAAAATTATTCTCGACTATTGCTTTAGATATTGGCGGTTTTTTGTTGGGGCTTTTAGTGGTCGGGGGTGGCGGCATCCTATATATGATGTCGATAGGCGCATGGAATGATTTGCTGGAAAGCGCGCGGGTGACATCACAATATACGGCGCTGACTTTCAATTTGCAGGATTTCGGCGCGCTCCTGGGCACAGCGTTGGGTTTCAGATGGCAGCAGTGGGGACTATTGGCAGTGCTGGCGGGCGGCTGGTTCATTGGGGTGTGGCTGCGGGGCAAGGCACGCGGCGCGGGCTGGATCATCACCCTAATCTGGCTGCTGGCCGGAACCGCGATGATGGTCATACAGGCCAAAGCCTATGATTATCACTGGATGCCGATGCTGCCGCCGCTGGTTTTGATGGGCGCGGGCGGATTGGATCGGCTGACTTCGGGACTGGCAGCGATTTGGAATCGTAAGAACTTGTCGGCAATGGATAAGGGTTTGTCACCGACAAACCCCTACAAAATCATTTGTGTGGCGAGTGGAATCCTCTTGTTAGCGTCAATGACCATCAGCATATGGCCTAAAGCGCTGCCATACCTCACTGGGCAAGAGGATCAGATTGCCTATTATCATCATTTCCAGGCTGGGGAATTTGTCGCCGACGAGTCGATTCAGGTCGCGGATTACCTACGTACACGAGTTGCACCCGGCGATTCGCTGTTCATCTGGGGTTTCCGACCCGAAGTGTATTTTTTGAGTCAACTCAACCCGGCCTGCCGCTTCATTTTTCAGTTCCCGCTGGTGGGCAGTTGGTATCCGCCGGAGTGGCGCAAAGAGGCCGTCGATACCCTGTGGGCGTCGATGCCGCCGTATGCGCTGGTGCTGCAAGTCGATTATATGCCCTGGGTGACGGGCAGCAGTGACGACTCAAATACACTGCTTCAGGGTTATACTGACATGAATAATTGGTTGATTGCAAATTACGAGCGTGACACGCAGATAGGCAATTTTTTTCTATGGCGACGCAAACCCTCACCGACTTGATTGTCCGACCCGCGACACAGGACGACACCATGGCGCTGGAAGTATTTATCAAACCCTTCGTGGAGAATGGTAAGCTGCTGCGCCGTACTTATGACGAATTAGCTGAACTGCTGGAAGAATTTTTCATCGCAGAATTGCAGGGTGCAATCGTGGGCTGCGCGGCACTGGAAATCTATTCGCCCAAACTGGCCGAAATCCGCAGTCTGGCGGTATCGCCCACCGTGCAAGGCATGGGCGTAGGACGGCATCTGGTGAATGCCTGCGTCGCGCGCGCGCATGAACGCAAAATTCTGGAAGTCATGGCGATCACCTCATCAGAATCTTTTTTCAAAGCCTGTGGTTTCGATTTCACCTTGCCGGGGGAGAAAAAAGCGCTCTTCATCCAGACGCGCGAGGAATTGTAGCCTAAGAAGCGTGCCGCTTGGCGCGATCTTCGGCAATCAGCACTCGCGCGGCGTCGATAGTTTTGGCGAGGCGGCCAATGCGGCGGCCTAAGGGCGATACCCTGAAAAAAATCTGATTGATGGTTTCGACCATGAAATTATCGGTGACGACCACAATCAGCGCGACATTCTGGGGCAGTATCCGCATTACTTTCTGAAACTCGCTGAGAACGCTGGACGAGGGTGGAAAACCGTGCGCGGACAGTGTGATGACATATACGGGCTGAGTCAGGCTGTTCATCATGCTAATACCATCCCGGACAGCGGCATGAAATTCATTCCAATCCCATTGAGCGCGAAGATCAAAAACGAGGATGTCCGGGTCTTGCACGTCCCACTGCACCTGAATGCCCATGTGGTATCTGTCCGCTATATCCGCCATGAAATTATTATGCAATCAAAAATAACCATAGCATGAAAACGCTTTCAGCGCCAAAGCTTACGCGGCACTCCCCAGTTATTCATCTCCGGCTAAAGCAGTTGTTACATGGTGAGTTCAATGCCATACTATGAACTAAATTAAAGAGGTACAGTCGATGATCGAGCTTCTCGCTGCGGGTCTCATCGCCATCATGGTTTATATGACGGTGTTATGGCTCATCAGCCTTGCCCTGAAAAATTCCAGCATCGTCGATATTTTCTGGGGGCCGGGGTTCGCGCTGGCGGGTTGGGTGTATTTTTTGTTCACACCCAGCCCATTCCTGCTGCGCAAGCTGCTGGTGGTCGCGCTGGTGAGCATCTGGGGACTGCGGCTCGGTATTTATATTGGGATGCGCAACATCGGCAAACCGGAAGATTATCGCTATCAGAAATGGCGCCAAGCCGCAGGGGACAAATGGTGGTGGCAGAGTCTTTTTAAAGTATTTCTGCTGCAAGGGTTGTTGATGTGGTTGATTTCGTCGCCGCTGGCCGTCGCGCAGATTCAATATACGATGCCATACTTCACGATTTTCGACGCGATTGGCATCATCCTGTGGATCACGGGCTTTTTGTTTGAGGCTATCGGCGATTGGCAGCTACGGCGCTTCAAAGCCGATCCGTCCAATAAAGGCAAAGTGATGCGTACTGGGCTGTGGCAATATACACGCCATCCCAATTATTTTGGGGATGCGACTATGTGGTGGGGTTATTTCGCTTTTGCGGTTAATGCGCTGCCGCTGGGTTTGATGACGATTTACAGCCCGATTTTGATGACGATCTTACTCATGCGGGTGTCGGGTGTCGCCCTGCTGGAACAAAACCTGAAGAAGACCAAACCGGAATACGCCGATTATATCGCCAGCACCAACTCATTTTTCCCCGGATTGCCGCGCAAACGGCAGGAGTAAGGAAGTCGCGATTGGGAGATGACATCCGGTCAGCAATTGAAGCGTTAAAGTCCAGCATTGACCGCAAGCAAACCGAAGCACGCAAGCTGGAAGCTGAAGTCACGAAGCTGGAACGCGAGCTGGACGAGTTTCGCGCGCAGTATGAACGAATCATCCGCCCAGTTGAAGGCCTGCTCGACGCCATAAAAGGCGCTATCGAAGAATTGGAAAATCAGCGCCGCGCAGCCTATTTCGCAGACGCCCAACCGCTCGAATCCTGGACAGCACCCGGTGAGTACGAGTCTGTCGAAGATCAATACAAGCGTGTTTGGGGAAACCCCACGCAAGCAGCGCGCGAACAACCTTCTGCTGAGCCAAAACCACGCGACTCGGATGACAGCGAAGATGCTGAAGCCAAACTCAAACGCTTGTTTCGGGCGCTGGCACGGCGTTATCATCCTGACTTCGCGGCTGATGAAGGGGATCGAGTCTATCGGACGCGGCTGATGGCGATGATTAATGAAGCCTACGCCGCACATGATACCGGGACGCTGCAAACACTCATGGATCAGGATGAACATGTCAGCGCCGATGTGCCGTTGTCGGTGCTGCACCTGCGCGATTTGAAGCAGTCGGCAGCAGCATTGGAGCGACGCATCACGAACCTGGAATCCGAACGTTCGGCACTGCTGCACAGCGAGATGATGACGCTCAAGGTAGAATATAAATTGGCGCGACTGAAAGGGCGTGATTTGCTGCGCGAAATGGCGGCGGAATTGGAACAGGATTATTGGACACAGGTCGCCCATTTGGATCAACTGCGCAGTAAGGGTTCCGGTTGAAGCGGACTCTCAGAAAATACGTTACAAATTGTGTAGGTATGCTGTATAGATCATCCCTACGAAAAAACATTTCCCACCTATAAAATAAACCTGATTATCAACAGTACAAGAAGAACAAGTGAGGATCAATAACATGGCAAATGGAACGCTCGTCATGGTACGGCACGGGCAGTCGCAGTGGAATCTGGAAAACCGGTTCACGGGTTGGGTCGATGTACCCCTATCGCCCGCCGGTGAAGCGGAAGCCCGCCAAGCCGGGGAACTGCTCAAGGGTTATCATTTCGACGAGGGTTTTACATCCGCACTCACACGCGCCCAAGAAACCCTACGTATCATCCTGGAAACCACCGGTCAGACTGACCTGCCGATTACACGCGATCAAGCATTGAACGAACGGCATTATGGCGATTTGCAGGGGTTGAACAAAGATGAGACTGCCGAAAAATTTGGCAAGGAACAGGTACACATCTGGCGGCGCAGCTACGATGTACCACCGCCCAACGGTGAAAGCCTGAAAGACACCCGCGCCCGCGCGCTGCCGTATTTCGAAGCCCACATCAAGCCTCTGGTTTTGGCCGGAAAAACCATCCTTATCGTCGCGCATGGCAACAGTTTGCGCTCATTAGTGATGGTGCTGGACGACATTTCTGAAAAGGACATCCCCGAACTGAACATCCCTACTGGCGTCCCGATGCGCTATATTCTGGACAGCCGGGGCAAAGTGCTGGAACATGGCTATCTGGGCGAAACCACTCAATAAAACATGCGATTTTCCGTAGGGATTTGTGGGCGACAAGCCCCTACAACGACCCGTTTTCACACCTAAACTAAAACAAAATCTCTCGTTCATATTAAGTCAGCAGGGACGACACAGAGGTCGTCCCCTACAAAAATCACTCGTTTTGAATATGAGCCAAAACAAAATGGAGGAATCATACGAGCGCATGATTCCTCCATTTATTTGAAATTCAATCCGGTCAATTCAACTGGTCGAATTGCCCGCGCACGAAATCCAGGTATTCGCTGAGTTCACGCTTTTCCGCGCCGCGCTGGACGGCTTCTTTAAGCTGCCCGATGGTTGAGCTAATCAGGCTGTGGGCGCGTTCCAATTCTTCCTGCTGCGCTTTGAGGTTATCCGCCGATTCGGTGAGCGCCCGTTCGGCCTCAATATGCTCGGTAATGTCCGTCGCGACGCCAACCATGCCCGCGATCTGTCCGTTTTTGTCACGGACGGGGACATAGCGGGTATCAAATACATGGTCTTTAATCGGCACAACCGAGTTAAAGGCTTCGCCGTTCAATGCTTTGCGGATTTCATCGACCAACTGCGGCATATTGCGGAAAATATCGACTGCCGGTTTGCCGATCCCCTGCCCAGCCTGCAAACCAACCAGACTCAGGCTTTTGCCTTCTAATAATTTCAGCAAACCATTTTCATCGACTGTCCACAAAATAACCTGAACGTTGCGCACGACCATGCGTAAGCGTTGATCGCTGTCGCGAGATGAACTCTCGGCTTTTTCCAGCGATTCCAGCATCCGGTTAATATCCCGTTCCAGACCGGAGAGTTCGTCAGTGCCACTGACGGGTACACGTTCGCCGATATTGCCGCTGGTGGCGATGTCATTCACATCACTTTCGAGCCGCAGCAGCCGCGAAATGACCGTCCGTTCCAGCAGCACAATCGTCGCGGCGACAAATACCAGACCGACGACAATCAATAATCCCAGGAACAATTGGATACTGGATTGCCCCTGCGCATAAATATCACGCGGAATATCGACGCGCAGCACCAGCGCAGGCTTGCCGTTGATGTCCTGGATCAAGCCGTAACCGGCGACATTTTTATCATCGAGTGGTTTGACGAAAGCGGGCGAATCGGCCATCACCGCGTCACGCGCGGCCTGAAAATCAGGGGGCAAATTGGGATCGTCCAGGCGCTCGATACTGATGGGCAAACGCAGGGATTGTGACAATGAATCGATTTTCGCAGCATCCAGGAATTGCCCAAAAATGAGTGATCCCCGGCTCGGCCCCGTCAATTGGCTCGTCAATATCGCACGGGAGGACAGCAGCATGGGCGCTTCATCGACCAGCACAATACCGGCGACACTGCCGGTTTCGTCATCGTGTTTCAAAAAGGGACTGCCCGCTGAAATGTAGGGTTCAAGGCCATCCGGAATCGGGCGTTCTAGGCCCGTCTGTAAATCAACGGCTTTGATAAACACCGTTTTGCCATCGGGGTCAATAAAGGCTTCCAGATTCACACCCAGGTTGACCAAAAAAACATTATCCAGGTTTGCTGTAATATAATCCTGGTTACTGTCTTGCACGAATTGGTAAGTGTCATCCCAGAAAGCGTAATCAAAGGTATTGGAACTCAGTGTATTCAACTGGTCGGACAGGGTATTCAAAGCGCGCTGGACATGCTCACGCGCATTTTGTTCTTCAAGTTGGTCGAAACTTTTAACAAGCACTGTCTGGGTAATGATATACAGGATCAGTACCAGAGCAGCCAATACCCCGCCAATAATCAGCAGAGTTTTGATGCGCAGCGACATTGATTCATTCCTCCACAGCAATGGGTTAAATGCATCATATCACGGATAAGATTATCGCGTAAAGCGATCTTGCGCTTTTATCTTTCTCCTCTATACTCGCAAAGTATTTAATTCGTATAATATACGACTTTCAGGATGCTGCATGTCCACTCGACGGTCATTTCTGCCCACCCTTCCCATCACCTTTTTCGTCCTGTTGTTCGGCATCAGTGCTTATCTGGGCACGACAACGACTTATGATCCAACCCTGATCGGCGACAGTTTACTTGCCGTTTTCATCAGCGTGGGCATGTATCTGGTCGCCGCCTATCTGATTCGGACACGGTACATTGCCCGCTACACTTCACTGATTCTAATGGAATTATGCGTCGGCTTCGCGCTGCTGTTCATCAGCCAATTTCGGTATCAGGACTATCCTGAAATGACTGGATTCATTCAATCGCTGGGCAATGCAACCAGTTTTTTGCCGGATTTATCCCTTGGCTATCTGCACCCGAACGCCGTCGCCACAATCCTGGAAGTCGCCTTCCCGATGGCGCTGGCTTTCGTTTTTTCTCGCCGCCGACCAGCCTATTGGATCGCAGGCGGAATCATGGCGCTTATTTTGCTGTACGCCATTTTTCTGACCTATTCGCGCGGCGCGTATGTCGGATTAGCGGGTGCATTATTCGCGCTGGGGGTGGCGCTCGTGTTGAAACGCTTGCCGCGTCTGGCGGCCTGGATTGTGGCAGGCGTGGGGGTTATCATCGCGGTCATCGTGGTGGCCGCCCTTTTCAATTTAAACCCGGCTCAACCACTGCCGATCCTGAACCGTGCGGTTGATCCCCGGCTGACGTTGTATCACAACAGTTTGTATATCGCGCGCGATTATGCTTTCACCGGGATTGGCATGGGCAATACTTTTGCCAAAATATATTCGCGCTACAGCCTGTTAATTCAACCCCTGTTCCTGTCGTATGCCTCAAATTTGCTGCTCTCGGTCTGGTTGAATCAAGGAATACTTGGCCTCGTGGCCTTCCTGGGGTTAATCGTCACCTATTATCGCTATGTGGCACGCATTATCAAGCGCACGCGCCCCAGCACGATGTTTCACGGCCTGTGGTTGGGTGTGACGGCCAGTCTGGTGCATGGCCTGTTTGATGCACGTCAATACACCGAAAGTCCACTGGTGATGCCAGTGTTGTTCATCGCCATTGGTCTGACCATCGCTTACGGGCAGGTCGCGCTCAAAGAAGAAGGAATCTGGCTGTCCATACGGCATTGGCTGCGGCGTGGATTATTGTTTTACGCCGCCCCCATTTTGATTATCGGGGTAATTGGCTTTCTGGTTCTGCAAACATCGATCACGGCGGCCTGGTACACCAACCAGGGCGCACAAGATGAAACCCGCGCCGATTTCGCACCCAGCCTGACCGATCCGCAGCGGCGGCAGCTCGCCGATTCGGCGGCCCATTGGTACAGTCAAGCGCTGACAATCAACCCAGATTATGCGCCTGCCAACCGCCGCCTGGGGAATTTACGGGTTGCCCACAATGAATATGAAGCGGCTGTGCCTTTCCTGGAACAAGCTTATGCTGCCGAGCCAACCAATCCCGCCGCCATCAAAGGATTGGGGCTGGATTATGTGTGGGTCGGGCGCACACAGGATGCTGCCCAGGTGCTTAAAAATCTGCCTAATGTAGATGATATGGCGAACGAACTATATACCTGGGGTTACTTCCGCAGCGGTGATGACCAGCATCAACCCCTTTTAGCGGCCTATGCCTGGGAAGCGGCGGAATACATGGGCGACGCGGGCAATGCTGATGTGTGGATGAAAATCGCGGGCTTCTACGAGCAGGCTGGTATCGTGGATCGCGAAAAGGCAGCCTATCAGCATGTTTTGGATATTGATCCGAATAACCGAGATGCTAGGGAAGCGCTTGCCAAGTTGAATTAAGTCATTAGTCAATAGTCTTTAGCTTTTAGTCAAAAGACAAATACATGAGGTTGAGATATTGATAATTTAATTCGGCAAAATAGAAAAACGGACGAAATATACCGTGATTGCTAGTCAGAAGTTTTGCCTTTATTGACCCCTCCCTAACCCTCCCCGAATTCGGAGAGGGAACCAAATGCAGTCCGGTTTTTAGCCCCTCTCCCTTGAATTCGGGGGAGAGGGGTTGGGGTGAGGGGGTAACAATGGGCGACTAGCAATCAGGGTGAAATATATTTCGTTCCTAAAGACGCCGAATTTGTAGGGATGCAGGGCACGACATGTCGTGCCCCTACTTAATTATGGGTTAGCTCATCCACAGGAGCGCCAGTGCCACCGCCGTCGTCCACGCCAGCACCTTGAACTGTCCATTTGCCAGCGCGGTTTCAACTTCGGCGCGGCTCATATAGACCAGCTCCTGCTCTTCCAGATCGTCGGCATTGCGCTCGACAACGTGTCGCGCACCCTGCGCCAGGAACAGATGCGCTGTGCCCGCACCCCGGTTGCCATCGACGCGATACTGGCCCAAATCCAGCCAATTTTCCGCCTCGCAGCCGGTTTCCTCTCGCAGTTCGCGCTTGGCGGCATCCAGCGCAGCCTCGCCTGGTTCCAGATACCCACCAACCGGCGCGATAGCCATGCCCTCCACGCCATATTTCACCTGACGAAACATGACAAAACGCCCATCCTCCATGATGGTGACGACGTTGACATAATCCGGCGTAATCACCCACGACCAATCATCAATCACCTGCCCGCCGGGAAGCTGCACACTGTGGCTTTCGACAGTCAGCCATTTCCCTTGTTCCAAAACCGTTTTTTTGGACAACGTTTTCCACGACTGCATCTGTTTAGTCACGCTTATTTTTGTCCCTCTACCCGGTCTACCAGGGTGGCGTGTCGTCACTGGATTTCAATTAATATGGCGTATCCGTTTGTCCGCAATTTCGCCAATTGTTTTCGGTGATCCAGATTACGATTATTATACCGGACTCAACCCTCTCAACAGCCTTAACGCGCCTTTTGAAACCGAGATTGCTCATCTAAAGCGACACATGACAAGATAACGGTTATAGAGACTCTTCACTGTAGCAATCGTTACACAAACAGCCGGTGAAACATTCGAACCAGATGGCGAGATGATGGACAGAAGTTTCCTGCCTCTGATGCTTCTCTTGCCAGGGCTTGGTATCATCATCTTTTGCGATTGTCACTCAGGAGCCGCCGCACATCATGAGCCAAGCTGTTGAATCGTCCGCTTATGTCAAAGTGGAACCTCGGCGCGTGCATGTCATCGCCAACCCCGCCGCAGGCCAGGATCGCCCGTTCCTGAATGTGTTCAACAGGATATTCCAGGCGGCAGACATCGACTGGGAATTGCTGATTACGAAAAAGGCCGGAGATGCCGAACGACTTGCGCGGGAATCAGTTGAGGCGGGTGCGGATATAGTGGCGGCTTACGGCGGTGATGGTACGGTCAGTGAGGTCGCGAGCGGCCTGTACGGAAGTGATGTGCCGCTGGCAATATTCCCCGGTGGGACGGCCAATGTGATGTCGGTAGAGTTGGGCATCCCAAGCGATTTAGCGGGCGCAGTGGCACTGGCCTGCGGAAACGGTCTGGCGCGCCCGGTGGATATGGGCAAAATCGGGGATCGCAAATTTCTACTGCGGACAGCTATCGGTTATACGGCTGAAATGACCAAAGGTACGGATCGCGAGGAAAAGAATCGTCTGGGCAATCTAGCCTATATTTTGTCAGCCATACGGGCGCTGCCCACTGCTCAGGCTGTCCCTTACAAACTCACTCTCGATGGGCAAGTGGTCGAGATTGAAGGCGCGGTGTGTATAGTCGCCAATTCCGGCAGCCTGGGATTACCGGGATGGTCGCTCACACGCGCAGTGGATGTCAGCGATGGATTGTTAGACGTGATAATGATCCAGAATGTCGATCTGAACGCTTTACTGGCTGTCGCTGCTAGCGCCTTCGGTGTCGGCGAACCGCTTGACCATTGGCAGGTACGCGACGTTAGTATTGAGGCCGACCCAGCGCAAACCGTCGAATCTGACGGCGAAATTATCACGCCAACACCCTTGTCAGCGAGCGTTCTTCCCCACGCAATCCGAATTCTCGTGCCAGATTCAACCGTGCAGAACCAGGAGTCCAATGCCTGACCTCAAACATCCTGAACCTGATTTGCATCATCCGGAAGTGCCAGAAGTCGTCGCTACCCGCAAGGATGCAGTGCACGGAAGCAGCCTGTCTAAGCGGTTGCAACATCTGCTGCAAATGCTGCGCAAGCAAGGGCCGATTCTGACCATGTTGGAAGGGGTCGAGCAGTCAATCCGGCTGATTACGGGCGCGCCGACCCGCCGCTTCAGCCAGATTTCCCCTAATTTACATGTCGGGGGACAGCATACGAGGCGCGGACTGCTGCTGCTGACCAATCGAGGAATTACAGCAGTGGTCAGTATGCGCAGAGAAATGGATGACCGCGAACAGGGTATTGCCCCACCGCATTATCTTTATTTACCCACCGTCGATAACCATGCGCCGACCCTGGAACATCTAAATGAAGGGGTAAAGTTCATCAGCACAGAATTACAAAATGGAGGATCAGTATACGTACATTGTTGGGAAGGGGTCGGGCGCGCTCCGACGATGGTGGCGGCCTACCTCATCAGCACCGGATTATCACCCGACCAAGCCTGGGAACGAATCCGGAATGTACGCCCTTTCATCCGGCCTGTGGAAAGCCAGATCAATCAAATTGAGCGCTTTGCGGCGTTTAATCGAGGTTAACGCCTATTAAGACAGGCGGTTCCCTTTTCTCGGCAAGCGCATCCTCCATCAACAGCAGCCGAACGGTAAACGTACCGCCGCCATGTCCATTGGTTTCAAATGTGATTCGCCCAAAATGCAGTTCGATAATTTCTTTCGCCAGCGTCAGACTTAAACCGGTTGTGATGGAAGCACCTTCACTCGCGCGGAAAAAGGGTTGGAAAATTTGTGAGGCCGCTTCGGATTTCACGTCCAGGCTATCACTGTCAATCTGGATGATGGCTTCATCGGATAACGTACTCAATTGAATGCTCATGTGCGCCGGAACAGGGGTGAAATTGATCACGTAAGCAAAGACATTGGTCAAAGCTTGCTTGAGCTTTCCGGCATCGGCATAGACCACTGCATCGGTTTCAGTGAATTTTTGCGACACTTTCAAGCCTTTAGCGGCAGCTTTGGGCAGTTGTTCGGCGCAAACGGTGTGGACAATATCGGGCAAATGGACATGATGTTCGTGCAGTTCCAGCGTGCGATTGCTGTAACGGGCTACATCAAACACATCTTCGACCAGCGCGATCATCTGGTCAGTCACACGCTCCAACACTTCGAGATGGTCGGCTAAATGGCTGGGCTTCTTGCGGGCGAGGTATAGGCGTGTCCGCAGATTGGCGAGCGGTGTCCGGAATTCATGTCCGGCGTGGGTAAAGAAGCGATCTTTTTGCTCCTGAACCATACGCAGTTCGGTAAGACTGTGTTCAAGTTCAGCGTTCAAATTTTGAAGTTGATTCTGGGATTGGTCAATTGATTCCAGCAGTATGTTGACGCCATGCCCCAGGCCGCTTAATTCATCACTGCCACATTCATCGACCCGCTTTTCGAAACTGCGGGTTGTGCCGATGTCACTCAAAGCCTGATGAAGCTGCGTCAGGCGCGACAATACATACTTATCAAGGAGCAGGATGATGGTCAGCCCAACGGCCAGACCCGACACAAGGAGCGCAACAATAAAGAAAGAAACACTGTCCTGCCCCTGACGAGCAATTTTGGCCGGTGTATCGACCCGTAAGATCAGCGCTGGTCGTCCGTATATGTCAAATAAGGTTGAATAGCCAGCGATGTTCTGGTCGTCTAAGGGCGCAACCACCGGGGCTGGTGAAGATCGCCCAAACGCACTGCGGGCGCGCGTGAAATCATCGCCAGAGGGGGTCGCGTAGGGTTCAACCGCGAGACTCAAATCCAATTCATTGGCAATCCGCTGGACGACACTGTCGTCCAGATAGCGTCCAAAGATCAGGGTTCCGTGAATAGCGCCGCCATGATTATTTTTGGTGATGGGCTGCGAGGCAATCATCGTCGGGCCTTCTTTGAGAAGCAAGATACCCGCAACACTGCTGTCGTTTTTGGTATGATTGAGGAGCAAACTTCCTGGAGCGATATTGGGATACAAGTCCGGCGGCAAAGGAGCTTCTGTACCCGTCGTGAAGTCAACTGACTTGGCAAAAGCAATCTGCCCGGATGGATTGATGAACAGCATGAAATTGACTTTCAGGTTGATGAGGGTCTCATCAGCCAGGTTATCGTCAATGTAATCGGTGTTCATGTCCTGGACGAATTGATACGTGTCATCCCAGGGCGCCCAATCGCCTAAGGCTGCATCTAGCTGCCAGACCGCCGTATTGACTGACTTTTGTGCGCGTTGCAGATTGCGCTGCACCATTTCTGCTTGGAGGTTATCAAAGCTGTTCAGAATAATGACGCGGGAAAACAAGTCAAGCAGGAGGGTCAGTGTCACCAGAGTAACGCCGATAATCAAGAGAGTCTTTTGGCGGAGTTTCACGTCGTTACCCTAAAAGTTCTTGTCCTATAAAAACATTTTATACCAAAACATCCTGTAGCTTACGCGGGTATTCTGAAAATATTTATGAATTTCACAAGAAAACAAGAGAGGCTGGCATAGTGGCGCAGCCTCTCTCACGGAACGGGATAGCGAGGTTAATTTATTCCTGGATGAGCAGAACTGTCACCATGCCATACATGCCGTGACGCGATTCGGCGTGGGTCAGAATGTGACAGTGGAACGCCCAATAACCGGGTTCATCGCAGTCGATGACGACATCATAGCGTTCGCCGGGGGCAATATTCAATGTATCGATCAAGTAAGGTACAGGTAAGTTGTAACCGTCCTTCGCAAACACCAACTGCGGGATACCATGCAGATGCATGGGGTGGATCATCAGGCCTTCGTTCATATACCGTACACGGATTTTTTGGCCTTTTTTGGCGACAACGGGCTGCGTGTACGGGAACTGCTTGCCATTGAGGGTGAAACCCAGGGTGGTATCGTTGAGCGTAATAATGTAATCGGCATCAACTACTGGCTCACGCGAGGTATCTTTGGGGTCGATGATGAAAGCACCTAACAGGCCACTCGTGACCTGCTCCGCCGAGTTGTGGTGCGAATGATACATATGCGTGCCGGGATTCTTGGCGGTGAATTCGTAGGTGAAGGTTTCGCCAGTTTTGATGACGGGCTGGGTAATAAACGGGACTCCATCAACAGCATTCGGGAGGCGTAAACCGTGCCAGTGAATGGCGGTACTTTGCGCCATTTCGTTCTTCACATTGAAGCGGAGTTTGTCGCCTTCGGTCACACGGATTTCGGGGCCGGGAATCATGCCGTTATAGGCCATTGCTGGAAAAGTCGTATTGGGGTCAGTGTTCCATTGAATATCCTGGCAAACAATTTCAAAGACTTTCACATCCCCGTCCATTGTGTATTCCATCTTAGGACGCCAGAAGTCCGGGTCTTTACCCACATTGTCAAGAAACGTTTGGATGCCCGCCGCGTGCATCTGATCCATCGTAGCAGGATCATCCTGGGCAGCAACTAACATGTCACTATGGCTATCCGCCTGGGCGAAAATTGCGGTTGGATGGGAAAACGCGGCGGCTGCGCCTACACTGCCCGCGCCAATACCGGCTAACTTCAGAAAACGTCTGCGTCCAAGTTCTTTAGTCACTGCTATTCTCCTCTATTTTTGCGGCACATTTGTCATGAAGGGTTGTGCGAAAAATCAGTGGGTGTTCATTCGACCACATTAACCACAAAGCACATCGCGCTAATTTTTGAAATTTGCCTTCATTTCGGTTGGTGATGTACCAAGCTTAAGCGGAGGGTGGGCAATGAGCAACGCATTATTGTCATGACTTTTGTGTGACAGTTTTCACTTGAGGTCAGGAGCAGGATGCCACTACTATAAAGATGTTGTTCCGCTCACCCTGACCTGATGCGAGGAATCGAATCCAACTATGACCCAACACAAACCGTCTCAATCCAATTCGGGCGCTTTGATGCCCGTACTTCTGTTGTTTGGCGGCATCACGCTCATGCTGTTCGCCGCTTTTGTAGCCCGTCCCAGCCAACATACTTATGCGGATATGGAGCTTACCGGCACAGCCGTCGTCGAGGCCGCACACCAGACCGCGACAGCAATCGTGCAGCAGGAAATCGCCCTGGCCGCAACCGAAACCCAGCAAACAATCCCGCCGACTGCCACACTCCAGGAAGTCGTTCAAGCAGCTCAACCAGCACCTGACCCCGCAATGGTGTCGGCGGGCGAAAATGTTTTCCAGAGTGTTTGCTCGGCCTGTCATGGCTTCAATGCGAAAGGGATTCCAGGATTGGGCAAACCCTTAATCGGCAGTCAATTTGTGAACGGCCTGAGCGATGATGATCTTTTGGCTTTCATCCAGAAGGGGCGCGAAGTAACTGATCCGCTCAACACCACCGGTGTCATGATGCCCGCGCGCGGCGGTAATCCCGGTTTGACGGATGATGATTTACGGCATGTTATCGCTTATATCCGCAGCTTGAATACGCCTTCATCGGAAGTGGCAACCGCGCCGTCGGCGACGCCTTCACCGTCCGGCCCGACACCAACAGCCTATGTGTTCGTACCGCTGCCCTTATCTTCATCGGGGGATGCCGCTACAGCGACGGTGGAGTCAACGGAAACGGCTGTCACTGGTGATGCGATTGAAGTTGCAACTGTACCCCATTCGTTCGCGTCCGACGGCGAAGAGTGGTATGTGAAGTCCTGTTCGGGTTGTCATGGGGTTGATGGAAACGGCGTGGCTTATGATGCGCCCAGCCTCGCCAACAGCGATTTACTCAAAAGCAGAGATGGTATCGGGCTGCTGAATTTCCTGACGAGCGTGCATCCACCGGTCAATCCTGAGGTGGCTTATCCGCACCCGTATCGCGGCGGCTATCCCGAACTCAGCGACGCGCAGATTCAAGCGGTGATCGTTTATCTGTACTCGCTGCCAGGGTAAAAGCATCCATCAGCCGTTTAAAATCGTTTGGGGCGGCCTGCCATGAGCACCGTCGCCCCGATTTGATTTCAAAAAGGGGAGGCTCTTGTTCAGACCGAGTGAAAAACTCAAAATTTCGAGTTCAAAAACAGGCCAGATTCACTCGTTTTATACATGAGCCAAAGGGGAATATCAATCTGGGCTGCGGCCTTCAACCTTCGTAATAGCGTCGGTGGCGGAAGTGTTGCTGTAAATCACAGCCATCAAACCGGGGAGATATAAATCCATCGTGGCGACATTGGGGTATACAAGCTGCTTGACCAATAATAGGCTCAGGTCGCCATCGCCAATATCAATGCTGGTCTTGTAACGGACTTCCCCATCTTCGTAGTTGAGTTCAAAGTTGCCGACGATCATGCCGTAATTGGCGCGAGTCATAAATTCGGCCATTGCGTCTAGTTTTTCCGATGGGGTATTGACGGGCAGCAGCGAATAGAAGACAAACTGATGCACTTCTTCCCTGGCGTGGGCATAGCATGTCCACTTGCCATTTTCGCCAGAGAAGCTGGTGCGGAGCGCGGGCAGATCGCTGATTTGCTCGAACGGCCAGCCGTCATCCTCAAAAAAACGCACCAGTTGGCTCAACATGGAGACCATAGGCGATCCTAACGCTTACGCCTGATCCTTAGCGGTAGCCGAATCGTCTGACTTTTTAGACTCATCCTCGCCTTCGCTGATGAGCGGAATAATGCCGGTAATGCTGCCGCGATCATCATCGATTTCAGGCACGCTCATCGGCTGCGGCGGTTCATGCTGGGTTTCAGGTTCCACATCAATACGCGGGATCGCTCCGGTTTCCGTCCCGGCGCGGCGCGGTTTGCCTGGTGGGGTACTGGTCATGCAGTTATGTTCCCTCAAATGGCTAGTGTTACCTGAATTGTAACGCATAACCTGATTTGGAGATACTTAAATGGTTTAGAAGTTAGCTCATGGCCCCAGCGTCACCAAACCGTTGATTTCACCGGCAATCCAACCAACGATGCCATCGGCGGTTTGCACCTGCCACCAGGTCACGCCATCGGCATCGACTGGCCCCGCCAGAATTGCCACGTATTCCCCGGTTTCCAGGAAATTGCGCGCAAAAGGATAAGCCACTCCCGGCCCAGTACGAATGTTGAGTTCAGTGGAGTAGACGCGAAGCTGCTGCCCCGGTTGATACTGGCTGCCTTCTACGACTCCCAACGGCAGCACCGGCTGCGAGGGAACGGCGGTTGTCCCGACGGGCACAATTCCGGTTGAGCCATCGTTGGCAGGCGGGCTTTCTCCAGGCGGCAAACCACCATCAACCCAATTGACGGCGCGTGTCCCGGCCACTTGCCCGGTGATCTCGCGCACATCGCCGTTGATATTGGCGATATACTGGCGTCCATTAGACTGTACAAAGACCGCGCTGCCGTCAGGACTCCACTCGACACGCTGGGGATAGCCTTCGCCAATCGGGTTGGTCAGCGCCACACCACTCATGTTGTAAATCCGCAGCGGTTCACGCGGGCCGCCGCGATCTCCGGGCGCACCCAGCGCATAAATCGCCCCGCTCCGTGATGGATTGGCAAATCCCATCCATAAGCCGTTGGCCTCGGCGTCGTAAACCAATTCGGAGAAGCTGCCGTCACGATTGATCCAACCGACGAACACATGTCCATCTTCGCCGTGTCCGCTGACCAAAATGCGATTCCCATCGGCTGACCAGGTTCCAAAGTCATAGCGGAAAATCGGCGGGCGGACATCGCGAGCGCGTTCGTTGAAGCTGAGTGGGATAACGCCAATCGCGTCGCGGCCTTCTCCCGGCAGTTGAAAATTCACGAGAATCGCGTCACTCTGTGGCGACCAGCGCAAAATCACACTTTGCCACAGGTCGGGATTGGTCGGGTTGCTGGTGATATTGCAGCCGATAAATCCGGGCGTGGGGCAATCAACCATCAATTGAATCGGCGGAAACTGTCCCGGCTGGAAGAACCAGACACCATCTTTGGCGACCTTGCGTCCGGCCACGATGAACGCCAGATAACGGCCATCCGGCGACCAGGCCACCGCCGAGACATACGAGTCATTTTGGTCACGCGAAGGGGCATAAAATTGCGAGAAAGGCGACATGTCCGGCCTGTACGCGCCCGCGCCGTTCACGCCTGTCAAATAAAGATTGCCTGTCGAGTCGGTTGTGACGTACAGATTGGGATCAACCGGATTGCGTGCGAATAAAGTGGTGTCATTCAGCAAATTGAATCCGGTGCTGCTGACGCCGCCATTGGTGCTGAGGGCGAAAGCGCGCGTTTGGGTGTTGGTCAATGGAACAACGACAGAAGGCGGCAGTGCTGGCATCGCGGTCACAATCGGCGGCAGAGTCACGATGAGCGCGACGGTGGGCTGGATCGTGGGGGTCGCAGCAATGCCTTCAGGCGTGGTGTCGACTGGAATCGGCGTGAAAATTCCTTCGTCAACGCTTGGTGCTTCAGCGGTGATAAACGTTGGAGTCACATCCAATGTGGCGGGTGGTTGGGTGGGCGCTAGATTCGGCTCCAGCGGCGCGGGTGTCACCGTCGCGCCAACCGGCTGAAATTGCAGCGTTGCAAACAGAGTCAATTCATCAGCAGAAAGTGTGCGCGTCGGGGTTGGGCTGGGCGGGACAGCGCTGGTTGGCGTATTGGTCAGAGTCGGCAAATTGGTCAAGGTGGGCGGGACAGTTGGGCGCGGCGTATTGGTTGAAATCAACGGAATCGGTGTTACCGATGGAACGGCGGTATTGGTGGCGCTGGGCTGAGACGTGATTGTCGGCGCTGGGGTATTGCTGGGCGTTGCGCTGGGTTGATTGGTCAAGGTAGCCGTTGATGTATTGGACGGCGTAACGCTGGGCTGATTAGTATCGGTTGAGTTGGGCGTGAGCGTTGCGACTGCTGTCGGCGTAATGCTGGGAGTCGGTGTGATGGTTGAAGTTGGGCTAGCTGTTGGCGTCGGCGATTCGCTCGGTGTGCTGCTGACCGCCAACACAACCACCGTGGGTTGAGCGGTATTGGTGGCGAAAGGTGTCGGGCTGGGCGTGCGCGTAGGTGCGAGAGTCGGCGTCACATCCGGAACCGATAAATTACAAGCGGCCAACGCCAATGTGAGCAGAATCATGATTCGCCTGAACATACGCACCTTTTTTCGCTCCCGAACTCCCCGCCGCAGATGCCACTAATTATAGACAGCGCGACCCACGCGCGATAGACGACTGCACACCGCCTAACCTACGCCGCTATTCTGGAAGATTTTTATGCCGAGTGCTACAATCCGCGCCCGTTGTTCAAATCATCACAAATAAAAAGGTTTACCGGAATGAGTCGATGGGTATGGGTCGCCGTTGGATTGGTTCTCATTGTAGGAGCCGCTTTTTTATCATGGACAGTCGCCAACAATAATGCTGAGGTGACTCAGCAAACGGCTGTCGGCACGGCGGTTGCTGACGCGCTGACGGCACAGGATGCCGCCCGCAAACTCAACGCGCCCAATTTAGTCGCACCGGACGAAGGGGTTTCACTCGATAATGTAGCCGCCGCAAAATTGTCCTGGACTTGGACGCGCCCCTTGGCTGAAGATGAAGTATTCGATGTCCGGGTATGGCAGGAAGGCGAACCAGCTTACGGCATCGCCTGGACGCAAGACCCTTTTTATGACATCACTAAATGGCTGCTCGACCACAAACCGGGCAATTATTTGTGGACAATCGCCGTGATGAAGAAAAACGCCGACGGCACATCGGGGACAGAAATTTCAGATGTTGCGCCAACGCGGCACTTCACGATGACCAAAATCGAACTCAACATTATGGACTTGCCGGAAGGGTTTCATGCGCAGCTTTATGCCCGTTTGCCGCTGCCAGAACCGACGGTCATCACCTTCGGCAAAGACGGCGCATTGTATGTGCTGACGCTCGGCGGCCAGATTTTGCGCGTGACCGATGAAGATGGCGACGGCATCGCTGATACCTACAAAATCATTTACGCCGACGATGGCGACAAAATATTCCATGCGGTGGGCATGGCTTTCCATGACGATAAAATTTATGTGTCCTACAGCGGCAAAATCGGCATCATGAGTGATGCTGACGGCGACGGTATATTGGATACAGTAACGCCGATTGTCGAAGGATTGCCGTCGTGGCAGCACACTTTCCATTCCAACAATGGTATCGCTTTCGGGCCGGACAATAAATTGTATGTCGGTGTCGGCGCGACCACCGATCACGGCCCGCTGCACGATCCACTGGAAGCCGCGATTTTGCGTATGAACCCCGATGGCAGTGATTTAGAAGTCTTCGCGCCGGGATTCCGCAATCCCTATGATCTGGTTTTTGGGCCAGACGGTAAATTGTATACGTCCGACAACAGCCCAGACGAACCCGACCACGCCTTACAATACCTGCCGCCGGAAGAAATTGATTATGTGCAGCAGGGAAAAAATTATGGGTTCCCGACGGCGTATGGCAACATCCGGCCTGATGACAGCACCGAGCCACCGATCACCGAATTGTTCACCTCATCGGCGAGCAGCGGTATCACCTATTATGATGCCGACCAATTTCCGCCCGCTTATCATGGGATTTTTCTGGCGCAGTTTGGCTCAGGATCAGCCTATGCCAAAGCAGCAGCCGTGAAAACCGGTGAAATGGTGGTGTTCGTGCAGCCTCATGAAGGTGCAGACGGGAGATTGACGGGGACATGGGAGCCATTCGCGACCTTCCGGCGTGACCTGGGATCATACAGCCCGATTGATGTCACGGTTGGCCCGGATGGCGCACTGTATCTCGCCGAATGGCAAACCTGGACAGTATTCCGCATCACCTATGATGGGCCAATGACCACGCCCGAAGCGACTGAAATTGCTACGGCAGAGGCCACCGCCAGCGCCGATGCAGCGCTCATGGCACACGGCGAGGACATCTTCAAAAATGGAAAAGATGGCGCTCCGCCCTGCGTGTCCTGCCATCTGCTGGACAGCACCGCCAACAGCACCGGGCCAAACCTGTATGGATTGATGGATCGGGCGGGTTCGCGCGTGGCGGGATTGAGCGCGGAAGATTATGTGCGCCAATCGATTTTGCATCCCAACAACTACATTGTGGATGGCTTCAGCGCGAATTTCATGTATCAGAATTATGGGACAAAGTTATCCGACGAGGATGTGAATGCCTTAATCGCGTATGTGTTGACGCTCAAAAAGCCGGGGTAGGTAGTAGTAGGCATGTTTTCAAAAGGGCGACCCGGCGGGTCGCCCCTACAATTCATTAATCGACAAAGCGGTATTTGAACAGCGTCCACATGGCGATGGGGCCATCTGTCCAACTAATTTTCTTGCCTTCGTCCCATTCGCGGCCATTGTAGGAAATCGGCACTTCGTAGATGCGAATGCCCTGTTTGAGGACTTTGGCGGTGATTTCCGGCTCGAACTCAAAGCGTTTGGCGCGGATATTCATACCCTGCACGACTTCAGCGCGGAAAACTTTATAGCAGGTTTCCATATCGCTGAGGATGGCGTTGTAAAGCACGTTGGTGAACAGCGTAAGAATGCGGTTGGCAACCATGTTCCAGAAGTTCATGGCTTTGCGCGGGCCGCCCAGAAAACGCGACCCGTAGACCACCGTCGCGATGCCTTCTTCTAAGGGCTTGAGCAAAATCGGATATTCGCGCGGATCATATTCAAAATCGGCGTCCTGAATCAGGAAGACATCGCTGCTGGCGGCTTTGAAGCCAGTTACAACAGCCGCGCCTTTACCCTGATTGCGCTCATGATAGAGGATGCGCACGTTGGGATGATTCTCGGACTCAATACGCGCCAGCACATCGCGCGTGCCATCGGTTGAGCCATCATCGACGACGATAATTTCGTTCGCCAATCCAACGGCCTCGACACGGCTGAGGACTTCTTCTATCGAATGAACTTCGTTATAGCAGGGCATGATGACACTAAGGGTCAAATGCTGTCCCCGTGTTGTACGGGCTGCTTCCTGGAGAAATGTTTGCATAAATCCCTTCCTCAGCATAACGGCTGCCCATCCAAACTGGGACACTGGTTTCGGCCAGGTGCGACTAGTGTAACAAAAATGCCCACTATGCGGACAGGGGCAAAGTGGACAGCGGACTTCCGTCTTATGTGCGGAAATGATGATCCGAGTATACTTATCTCCAAAATGGAAACTCTATTTGGATAACATTGGTTCAATTTGCGATTCATATTATCCTTTCATCGCGGTAGGTTCATCAGGAGGTAGCGTTTATGTCGCAACGAAAAATGGCTTTTCTCGGTCTGCTTGCCATTGCCATCCTGTTCGGCAGTATGGTCGGCATGATTCAGGCACAAGAATTTGGCACGAACTGGTCGGCCACATTTTTTCCGACCAATAATCTAAGCGGAACTGGCACAAATGTTGGTGGCATCAACGGCCTGAACTTCAATTGGGGAACCGGTGTGCCGATTGTGAACGGCGTGGCTGTTCCCGGAATGCCCGCTGATAATTTCTCCGCACGATTCAATTCGACTCAGACTTTCCAGGCCGCGACCTACACCTTTACAGTCTCATCGGACGATGGTGTGCGCGTCTTCATTGACGGGCAAAATGTGCTGGATCGTTTTGTCGGACGGGCATTGACCACCGATACATTCCAAAAAGAGATGACTGCTGGTTCCCATAATCTGACGGTTGAATATTTTGAAGGCATCGACAACGCGATCCTCCAGGTACAGTGGGGCGCAACCGGCGCGGTGTCAACGGCTGGCCCATCGCCGACTCCAGGCCCAACAGCTACGCCTGCACCCACCGGCTTACCCTCGATTCCGGGCGGATCCATCTCGGCGACAGTCATCCGCGCGACTGTATTGGTCATCCGTTCCGGGCCGTCGGCCTATTCGGATCGGCTGGGCACAGTGCGGCGTGGGCAAACCTATCAGGTTGTCGGGCGCGATGAAAATGCACGCTGGTTCTTGCTGCAACTCAGCGGATTCCAGGGCTGGGCATTGGGCTACTATCTATACATCAACACCAACGAATTTAACGCCCCTGTCGTGAGCAGTTTCGCGTTGGGTGGCAACCCGGCGGCACTGACGGGCAATGTGGCGGTTTCGTACACCACCCTGAAACTGCGCTCACAGCCCAATATTTACTCCGACCAGATTGGGCGCATCACCTGGGGCGGCACAATGGCGATCACCGGGAAAACGCGCAGCGGCGAATGGTGGCGCGTGGTCTGGAAAGGCACAGAAGGTTGGGCATGGTCGGCCTTCCTGCGGGTGGCCGAGGGCAGCATCGACAGCGTGCCCATCGTGCCATAGCAAAAATCTGAACCACCGAGACACCGAGATCACGAAGGATGGGGCACAAATGTCATCGTGTCCCATCCATCTCCAAACCCATGTTACGACATTGCCCTTATGATGAACCTCCAACCTCCGGCTAAACCTGCTAAAATTCTCGCTCAAACGGCGCATCGACCCTGGCCGCATCCGGCTGGCGCATGGGTGATGGCGCAAAGTTGGAGTCAACTGCTTTTCGCCCATTGGCCGGTCTCGCCGGAGGTGCTGCGCCCCCTGATTCCGGCATCGCTGACCATCGACATCTTTGAGGGACAAGCCTGGATTGGCGTCGTGCCGTTTTATATGAGTCATGTGCGCGCCCGTAACTTGCCGCTTGTCCCCGGCACAAATCATTTTTGTGAACTCAATGTCCGCACTTACGTGACAGATGGCAGCAAATCTGGCGTATGGTTTTTCAGCCTGGAGGCCAGTAACGCTCTGGCGGTATTTGGTGCGCGAAATGCATTTCATTTGCCGTATTTTCAGGCGCAGATGTCGCTGCAACGCACGGACGACACCGTGACTTACGAGTCACGCCGAATGCATCAAGGCGCAGCTAACGCCCAATTTTCCGCGACTTACTGCCCCACATCGCCGGTTTATCATTCGACACCGGGGACGCTGGTGAGCTGGCTGACCGAACGCTACTGCTTATACACCACAGATGGAAGCGGGCATTTGTATCGCGGCGACATCCATCATGCACCCTGGCCGCTGCAAGACGCGCAGGCCGACATTCAGATGAATACGATGGCGGAGGTCGCCGGGATCACCCTGCCGGATACGCCGCCGCTGCTGCATTATGCTGAGCGGCTGGATGTGGTGACATGGTATCTGACGCGGATTTAGAATTTTTCAATCTTTTTTCCGGACAACCCGTCCGATAAAAATTCAAGGTCTAGGGCGAACCTTGCCGTGCTTTTTCGGACAAAAAGGCCTATTTTGTACGACAACCCCGGCTGTTTTCCGTACAGGGAGGGGGTACGACGACAAATGAGGGAAGGTTCCGTACACAAGGCGAAAGAGAGTACAAAGTGCTGGGTATTGAGTGCTGAGTGAAAAAAGTTATCAGTTTCCAGTTACCAGCAAAAAGGCAAAGGCTGTAAGTCAGTTAAAAGAGTATGCCATAGATTGAAGGTGAAAGGTGAAACATTTGTTTGAACATTCGGTATGAATTTTCAAAGAGAAGCTATGGGTATATGCGGTTGCGCCGCCAGACGGTAAAACGTCCGGCTGCCGAAAAGCCAAGTCCTCTGAAGAGGACTGGAAAGGTCAGGATAGGTCAACACATTATGACAACGATTCCATGTCTTGCGGCGGATAAGGGATCACCATCGAAGTTGAAGACGCAGGTAAATCCGTATTGACCAAAGGGTGAAAAAATGTATTGTTTCCACGGCACATCGCGATGAAATGGATGTTCTGTGACAACGCCATATTGCGTGAGCCAAGACAAAACAGCATCACGAGACCAACCACGCACATAGCGATTCACGGCCTTGCGCTGGGAATAGAGGTCAATCAGGGTGAAATCGTGGTAACGCTTCATCTCACATTTCTCCCAGAATTCAGACGGGTTTGTCGGCGACAAACCCCTACAAAAACCTCGTCGTTAGTGATATTTCTGCATTATGCCGACCAATTGTTGGGCGCGGTGGCGGAAGGTATGTTCTTTTAGGACACGTTCACGCGCAGCACGCCCGACAGCCAAGCGTTCGGTGTCATGTGCCAGCAAATAACGGTAGCGGTCAATGGCTTCATCGCGTGAGTTCACAACGAACAATTCTTTCCCCGGCTCGAACCATTCTTCGATGCCGAGATAAGGATTGGCGACGATGCAGCAGCCCATTGCGCTCAACTCGAAGGGGCGCGAGGATGATGAGGCATATACGCTGGCATGGGCACGGCGGGTGATGCACAGGTTGATCTTGCTGCGGCAGGCATATTCGCGGAGTTTGCTGAAGCTCAAATAAGGCAGCAGTTGAGTCCGCCCCAGATCGCCGAGTTTCGTCCCGCGCACGGCGAATTTTGAGTCTGAAAGCATATTTGAGGGCGCGGCGATCATGTCATCAACCCATTGGGCGCGATATTCCTTGCCGTGTCCGTAAAACATCACATCAAGGTCTTGAGCAGGTACATCCACTGGACTAAATACATCGGGGTCTGCGCCGTAATAGACGGTATGGACAGCCCGCGCACCCAACGCTTTGAGCGCGTCTTCACCACCCTTACTGTTGCTGATAATGGCGGTGTATTCGGCGGGATTCGCGCCCTGATAGATGCGGAAACCGGAGGCGAATCCGCTCAGGCTGGGGAGGCTGGCAGGCACATCGCCGTCGTAATAGAAGACGGGTTTGTGATGTTTGCGCTGGATTTCCGCCGCGATGCCATTGAGATGGTTGAGGGGCGCGGTCAAAATCAGCACGGCGTCGATGTCGGGTTGTTGAGTCAGGATGCGATCCAGGTGGCGTGCCCAAATCGGCGTGATGACGGTCTGGACGGTCTGGCGGATGAGGCGGTCAAAAGCAGACTCAACCTCACCCCCTGGCCTAACCCCTCCCCCCACGCCTTCGGCAGCCCTCCCCGTGTACGTAGAGGGGGAGTCCAATGCAGGATTTTGCTGATTATCAGGGTCTAAAGATTGATGACTTTCATCAATTTGCACGGGTGGTTTTTCGCCGACGAGTTTGCGGAGGGTATCGCGGGCAGTTTTGAAAGCATCGCCCTGCCATTGGGCGGGATTGGGTTCGGCACGCCACCACAGCGATTCGATGGCTGGGCCTTGATAAGGTGTGGCGATGACCTCGACGCCGATTTCGTAGAGCGCCTTGAGCAGTTGCCACCAGGCGGGCGTGGCGCTGAAGGGTTGGGTCAGGTCAAGGGAAGCCGGGATGACGAGTAGTTTCATAAGGAAAGTTAGTTGAAAGTTACGAGTTAAAAGTTAAAAGGAAAGACAGGGATGAGGTATTAGGTTTGAGTATAACACAGGGGAGCGGGGAAAGGTCAGGGTGTGGCGTCGAGTTCATCCAACACAAGAATAGGGAGTTCCTTAACACGTTGAAGCGTCAAATCATTGGTCAAGAATGCATCGGCGTGATTATTGAGTGCGGTAGCAATATGTAAGGCATCTGGAGTGCGTAAATTATAACGCGAACGAAGATCAGCGGCGCTTTCAGCAATAGCCATATTTATGGATACCGGGGTAATGTATCGCGTCTGTTGAAGTAAGGTTCGATACGCCTGTACAACAATTTTATCCCCGGTCTTCAAGGGCTTTGTGAGCGTTTCTGTCAATGTGATAACAGAAGTCACAACCTCAATCGCATCCCGATTTACTATATCGAAAATATCATCCATCTTATCACCGTAGATTGGATGATATTCGACATAGTAGATGAAAGGCGCGGTTTCGATATACAGGCGTTGTATATGCGCCAATGCATCGCTAATTTTCACGGGCGATCATCCCATTCGCGACGAAGTTGATTGACATATTCCTGGGCGTCCACATCGCGCAAATGTGCGCCGACACCTCGAAATTCCCGAATCGAATGGGTCTTCTCAAGCTGCTGTTCGGTGAGCGAGTCCAGAATTAACATCACCAATTGTTTGCGTGCTTCGAGCGGCAAAGCGCGAATTTCCTGGGCTATGGCTTCGAGTGTCATGACTAAGCCTCCATTGACGAATTATCCTTGAATCAGATGAATTTGTCATCGCAGATAAGTATAACACAGGG
>JBDTNB010000032.1:0-55437 GCA_039933955.1 Chloroflexota bacterium | reverse complement strand
TACACACAGGTTAAGACTATTTGGGTGAATCTGGTTTAAGATAAAAATAAGGGTAGGAGGTTGCGATGTATGGGGCGACAGTCGAACCCGTAGAAGATGCCCGATCAGGCGATGCAAAATTAGCGGCCTTTGAGGCACGCATTGCAAAAGGTGAAAAGATCGAACCCGGTGATTGGATGCCTGATGAATACCGACGGCAGCTCATCCGCATGATTTCGCAGCACGCCCACAGCGAAATTGTTGGGATGCTGCCGGAAGGAGCGTTTATCACCCGTGCGCCGAACCTCCAGCGCAAATTGATTTTGCTGGCAAAGGTGCAGGATGAAGCCGGACACGGGCAGTATTTGTACCACGCCGCGGAAACACTGGGGGCGACTCGCGAAGAAATGATCGACGCGCTCTTGAGCGGTAAAGCGAAATATTCCAGCATTTTCAATTATCCGACGCTTTCATGGGCGGATATGGGGTCAATTGGCTGGCTGGTGGATGGCGCGGCGATTTTGAACCAGTCTATGCTGGCAAAATGCTCTTATGGGCCGTATTCGCGGGCGATGATCCGCATTTGCGCGGAAGAAAATTTCCATAAGCGGCAGGGGCAGGATATTGTGATGACGCTGGCGCAGGGTTCGCCGGAACAGAAAGCCATGATGCAGGACTCGCTCAACCGGTGGTGGTGGCCGACGCTGATGATGTTCGGCCCCCATGACAGCGATTCGCCTAACAGCGGTGTGCTGATGCGCTGGGGGATCAAGACCAAAACAAATGATGAACTGCGGCAAATGTTCATCAACCAGATGGTTCCCGATTTGCAACTACTCGGATTGACTCTGCCTGACGCGGATTTGCATTTTGACAGCGAGTCCGGTAATTGGATCACCGGGAAAATTGATTGGGACGAGTTCTGGCGGGTGGTTAAGGGTGATGGCCCGTGCAACGCAGAACGGATGGAAGCCCGCCGCAAAGCGCATGAGGATGGCTTATGGGTGCGGGAAGCGTTGTCGGCTTATGCCGAAAAATATGAGGTCGGCAAATCGTGACCGATACACAGTGGCCGCGCTACATTGTTTTCCAGCAGGCGAAGCTGGGTGAACCGCATCAATACGCCGGTTCAGTTCATGCGCCGGATGCTGAAATGGCGCTGCTGAATGCGCGCGATGTGTTCGTCCGGCGACCTGCGTGTGTAAGTTTGTGGATCGTCCCAGCGGGCGCGATTTTCGCAAAAACGGCAGAGGAATTGGCCGAGAATCCGACAATTTTAGATGGTATTGAAGATCAAACTAAAAAACCTGAACACTATTATGTTTTTCAGAAAGCGACCCAAAAAGGAACTTACGGATATGTGGGCGATGTGACGGCTGTATCGGCAGACGCGGCGTTCACGCAGGTGTTCGAAACGGTGGCGTTGCGTTCAGCGGCAGGGTGGTGGGTCTTCAGAGCAGATACAGTCACCCAATCAAGGCCAGAGGACATCGAAGCCTTGTTCCAGCCAGCGATGAATAAACCGTTCCGCGATCAGGCTTTTTATCATACGGTTGCCGCTATGCATACGGCGTCGCGGCAAGTTCGCACCCAATCACAGGACACAAACATTGATGAACCCTGACCTCAAGGCTGCCCTGGCAGCGCAACTGCTGATAATGGCTGATGATGAACTGATCCTGGGACACCGCGATTCGGAGTGGTGTGGACACGCGCCGATTCTGGAAGAAGACATTGCGTTTGCCAACATTGCCCTGGACGAGATTGGTCACGCGGTCACATGGTATGGGCTGCTAGCAGATTTGAAGGGCGAAGACCGGGAAAACTATCCTAATCGTTTGGTTTATCATCGTGATTTATCTGATTTCCGCTGTGTGCAGATGGTTGAGCATCCAAAAGGTGATTGGGCGTTCAGTATGCTGCGGCAGTATCTGTTTGATAGCTATGAAAAAGTGCGGCTGGATTGGCTGGTGAACAGTTCGTATACGCCTGTTGCTGAGGCAGCAGCGAAAATGCGTCCAGAAGAAGTCTATCATTTGCGCCATACGCGGGCATGGGTGCGGAGGTTGGGGTTAGGCACGGAGGAAAGCAACCGCCGGATGCAAGCCGCGCTCGACCAACTCTGGCCGTATGCACTGCAATTATTCGCTGCGCTGCCGGATGACGCTTTACTGGTTGATGCCGGATATTTCCCGCACTCAGATGCATTGTGCGAGTCGTGGCAGGCCGTCGTGATCGCATATTTGCAGGATGTTCATTTGGATGTGCCGCATACGAGTAATCCGATTGCGATAACCCGTGCGGAACATTCTGTCGATTTGAATCTGCTCTTGAATAATTTGCAGGAGGTCGCGCGCTCATATCCAGATGCGGGTTGGTAAAATAGAGCGTTCAAGGCATAAGCATATGATGATTGCTGTGGATGAGATTTGGGAACTGCTGGATGAAGTAAAAGACCCAGAAATTCCGGTGGTGTCGCTGGTCGAGATGGGCATCGTGCGCGACGTGGAAATTTCCGCCGATAACGCGGTTACGATTATCATCACGCCGACATTTTCGGCTTGCCCTGCGCTTCAGGTGATGAAGCGCGATATTGTGGAACGATTGAAGGACGCCGGAATCCAGGACGTGAAAGTAAAGGTGGTTTATGCTCCACCCTGGACAACCGATTGGATCAGCAGCGCCGCGCGGGAAAAAATGCGCGCTTTTGGCCTTGCCCCTGCGCCGCAGCATGGCGGCAATTTTGAGGTCAAGTTGTTGGATGCAGTGGCCTGCCCGTACTGCGGTTCGCTCCGCACATCCATACGGAACAGCTTTGGCAGCACGCCGTGCCGGATGATCTATTATTGCGATACCTGTCAGCAGCCGTTCGAGCAGATGAAACCCTTATAAAAGCAGTTAAAAGTTGAAAGTCAAAAGCGATAAAATGGGGCTGCTATTTTTCATTGGAAAAGGACACAAAAGTGACTTACGAGACGATACTTTATGCACAGGACGGCGGCATCCTCACAATTACACTCAACCGCCCGGATAAGCTGAATGCATTTACCGATACGATGCTGGACGAGTTGACAGCCGCTTTTAAGCAAGCCGATGCAGATTCGTCGGTACGTGTTGTCGTGCTAACGGGCGCGGGGCGAGGATTTTGCCCCGGTCAGGATTTGGCGTCGGCGGTGGAACGCGGGGCAGGCAGCGGCAATTTTTCCTATAGTGAACATTTGCGGGCGCATTATAACCCGCTGATTTTGGGAATGCGTGGATTGTCCAAGCCGATTATCGCCGCGATTAACGGCGTAGCGGCGGGAGCGGGCATGAGTCTGGCGTTGGCCTGTGACTACCGGATTGCTGCTGAGAGTGCATCGTTTATTCAGGCATTCGTCAAAGTCGGACTCGTGCCAGACAGCGGTTCGACGTGGATGCTGCCGCGATTGATCGGGATGACACAGGCGTTGGATATGATGCTGTCTGGGCGCAAGGTGAATGCGCAGGAAGCCCTGGAAATGGGGTTGGTGAACCGGGTTGTCGCGAACGATCAATTGATGGAGATTGCGTGCCAACTCGCCGGAGAATTCGCGAATGCGCCGACGAAAACCATGGGCTACATCAAGCAGGCGGTAGATTTCGCGACCCACAGCACACTGGAAGAGGCACTCAACAAAGAGGCCGAACTTCAGGATCAAGCTGCCAGCACTACCGACCATCTCGAAGGCATCACGGCCTTTCTGGAAAAGCGTCCGGCTCAATTTCAGGGGAAGTGATTGCAACAATACAGGAAGTCTTAAAGTCCCCTCGCCACGTGTGGAGAGGGGATTTAGGGGTGAGGTGCTGTATAAACTAATCCTATCGTGCCAATCTGCTATGTGCGTATTAAAATACGACGACGCCACGCGCGACGGAGCCTGTCAACATCGCATCGTAAGCCTCGTTGATCTGGTCAAGACGGTACTGCTGCGAGACCAACTCATCCAACTTGAGTTTCCCGTTCATATATAGGTCGATTAAAAGCGGGAAATCGCGGTTGGCATTGACCGTCCCGTAGTAGCTGCCTTTGATAACTTTTTCCTGGCGGGTGATGACCGCGCCCGGTAAATTCGTTCCTGACCCCATTGGCGACAATCCAGCTAAAGTGAGTGTTCCCCCCGGACGGATGGCTTTCAAACCCTGTTCTTGCAGCGCTGGAATACCCACCGCTTCAAAGGCGTGATCTGCGCCCCGACCATCAGTCATTTCATGAACGGTACGATGGACTTTTTCGTTAGCCATCAGGGTATGGGTCGCGCCGAACTGTTTTGCGATTTCCATTTTGGCGGGGTTGTTATCAACGGCGATAATCATGCCCGCGCCGCATAAAGCCGCCCCTTGCAGAATATTCAAGCCCACGCCGCCGCAGCCGAAGACGACCACACTGTCTCCAGGGCGGACTTCCGCCGTATACATGACCGCGCCGACGCCTGTCGCCACCGCGCAGCCGACCAATGCGGCAATGGACAGCGGCACATCTTTGCGGATCGGTACACAGCTTTCTTTCGGGACAACCGCATATTCGGAAAAAGTCGCGAGGCCGCAGAAATGATAGACGGGCTGGTCGTTCAGGCTCAGACGGGGAGTACCATCGAGCATTGTGCCTGCCCAGATCGGCTTAATATAAGTTTCGCAGAGGTTGGGCTTCCCGTGTTGGCAGTAAAAACAATCGCCGCAAGCCGGTGCCCAATTCAAGACCACATGATCGCCTGGTTTAACATGGGTGACGCCCGCGCCAACGGCCTGCACGACGCCCGCGCCTTCATGACCGGGGACAACCGGCATAGGGTGTTTGGTCGCGCCGGAGACCAGATGATAATCGCTGTGGCAGACCCCGCTGGCGGCGATTTTGACCAGCACTTCATTGTCATGCGGGTCATCAAGAGTTAGCGTTTCGATACGAAAGGGTTGTTTGGCTTCATAAAGGACGGCGGCCTGGGTTTGCATAATAGCTTCCTATAGTCAGAAATCATTTTAAAGACATGATTGTACCAGATCAAGAAGGTTCGGTATCATCAGTCCATACCATTAACCTTCAAAGGAGCTTATATGGAAAACCCATCACTGCAAACCTACCTCGAATTCGCCCTGGATGCGGCGTGGCAAGCCGGACGTATCACACTCGGCCATTTTCAGACCGGCATCCGACCTGAACGCAAATCCGACAACTCACCCGTGACCCTAGCCGATAAACAATCTGAGCAAAAATTGCGCGAATTGATTGGTCAATATTGGCCGGATCATGGGATTATCGGCGAAGAATTTGGGGATCAAGCTGGAAAATCGAATCTGACGTGGACAGTTGACCCGATTGATGGGACAAAATCGTTCGTGCAGGGTGTGCCGCTGTATGCTGTCTTGATTGCGTTGACAGATGGCACAAGACCGCTGGTGGGCGTGGCACATTTTCCAGCATTGAACGAGACGATTTATGCGACTCAGGGCGGGGGTTGTTTTTGGAATGGTCGCCGGACACATGTATCAAGCGTGAGCGACATGCAGGACGCCGTGCTTCTGACAAGCGATATTGACGCTTCTATCAAATACAAAAAAGAAGCCGAATGGGATCGACTCGTCCGATCCAGTTATTTCCAACGTACTTGGGGCGACGCTTATGGTTATGCGTTGGTTGCAACCGGACGCGCCGAGGTGATGGTTGATCCCTGGATGGCGATCTGGGATTGCGGGCCACTCCAGGTGATTCTGGAAGAAGCCGGTGGAACATTTACCGATTGGAAAGGGAATCCCACCATCTATGCCGGGGAAAGCATTGCCACCAACGGGACGCTGTTCAAGACTGTGATGGACATGGTAAAAGAATAGGGCGCGAAAATCACGCCCTGACGTTTAGCTGCGATTCAGACGAGGATCAAGCGCATCACGCAAGCCGTCGCCGAGCAGGTTAAAACCCAGCACAGTTAACATGATGGCGAAACCAGGGAAGAAAACCAGGTGTGGCGCGGTAAATACATACTGCCGTGCCTCGCTCAACATCTGTCCCCACTCCGGCGTGGGTGGCTGCGCGCCCAAACCGAGGAAAGACAAACCGGCGGCTCCCAGCACTGCACCGCCAACATCCAATGTGCCCTGCACGATGAGCGGCGTGAGAATATTAGGCAGAATTTGGCGGAACACGATGCGCATTGGCGGCGCACCCAGCGCGCGCACGGCAGTCACAAATTCAAGTTCTTTGACCGTCAAAACGCTGGCGCGAGACAACCGCGCATAGACCGGAATGGACACTATCGCAATCGCCAGCAGCGCATTTTCCAGACCGGGGCCTTTGATGGTGACAATGGTAATCGCCAGCAGCAGCGAGGGAAACGCCAGGAAAACATCCATAAAACGCATAATGATGTTATCTGCCCATCCGCCCAGATAACCTGCAAACAAACCCAGTGTCGTCCCGATGATGGTGGCAAAACTCACGCTGGCGATACCAATCGTCAGCGAAGTGCGCGAGCCATAAACGACCCGGCTGAACAGGTCACGCGCATTCAAATCAAGTCCCAAAATGTGCTGGGGAGCGGTACAACCGAACAGCGTAATACAGGGCACGCGCGCGGGTAATTTGCCAACTTCACCGGGCAGCCCGATCATGGATTGGATGGGATCATGTGGGGCGATAATCGGGGCAAAATCTGCCATTAAAACTAGAATGGTGATAATGATTGTGCCGACAATCGCCGAACGGTTACGGAATAGATTGCTGATCGTTTCGATAAGCAGGCTTTCCTGTTCGCCGCTGGTTGCCCAGATATACACTGCAACGCCCACCGGGATCGCGACTAGATAATTCAATTCATTAATGCTGCGCAGAATATTGGTAAAAAAATCAAGTTGAGGGATCAGGCCGAGGAGCGAAACGACACCTATTAAACCAATCCGAAAAATAACAGCGAGGAATAAACAATAGATAACTGCTTTACGTAAGGGAATTTTACGTGGTTGAAGCCGTGTGGCGGTTGCGCCGAGACTGATGGTGGGTTCTACACGTTGCATAAGTCAATTTATTCCTTGCTTAGTTCAGCCGAATGCGCGGATCTAAATAACCGTAGAGAATGTCCACCAACAGGTTAATGACCACAAATGCAACGGCTGTTATCAATGTTACGCCCTGCACAAGAGCGTAATCCCGCGATGAGATACCATCGAATAAGGTTTTACCGATACCTGCAAAACCAAAAATCGTTTCGGTCAGGACTGCGCCTGCAATCAGGCCGCCGAAGTTCAGGCCAATAATCGTTACCACCGGCAGCAGTGCATTGCGCACAGCGTGTTTGGTGACAACTACAAATTCGCTTAGGCCTTTGGCGCGGGCGGTTCGCACATAATCTTGATTCAGGGTTTCCAGAACGCTCGAACGGGTCATACGAGCGATGATTGCCAATGGGATTGTGCCAACTGCTATTGAGGGCAGCAGCAGATGACGTGCGGCATCCATGAACTGAGCGCCGTTTAAGGTTAAAATTGAATTCAGGATATTAAGCCGGGAGATAAAAATCATGAATCCGGTGGCAGTATCGGGACTGGTTGCAAGCCCCCAGACTACATAGAAAGGGGTATAGTTCGCGCCTGCCGTTAAGCGGCCTGAAGGGGGGAGCGCCAGCGGCGTATCTTTCAACAACACCGCAAATAAATAAGCCAACATCAAGCCGAGCCAGAACACCGGCATGGATACACCGATATTCGCGCCGATCATCGTGCCTGCGTCAATGACAGAGTTGTAGCGATAGGCCGAGATAATTCCCAGCGGAATACCAACAAAGGTTGCAAAGATGAGCGCCGTGAGTGCCAGTTCGGCGGTCGTGGGCAGTCGTTCCACGAGCAGAGCGGTCACCGGTTGCCCAAAACGTACCGATGTCCCCAGGTCTCCGTGCAGAAAATCGCCCATATAAATCGCGAATTGAGTCGTAATAGGCTTATTCAGGCCGAAACGCTCAATAAAAGCATTACAGGTTGCTGCTGTCGCTTTTTCGCCCAGCATCGCTCGACAAGGATCGCCTGGAATGAGATGGCCTAAGATGAAAGTGACGGCGAGAATACCGATCAACACGGGAATGGCTAAGACCAGGCGGCGGAGAATAAAAGTGCTCATGCAAAAAATCTCACTCAATACAATCAGGGGCGGACTTATTGCCCGCCCCCTGATGTTTACGACATTAAGTTAGAACTTACGAGGCAGGGGGTGCATTCAGGAATGCGCCGAAGAAAGCGCCCCAATAGGAGAACTGCTTGGTATTGCCAACATGCAGCGGGCTGGCCGCGTCCCACATGGCAATGTATGAAGCGACCACATCGTTGGCATCGAAGGTCGAGCCATCCGAGAAGGTGACGCCTTCACGCAGTTTGAACGTCCATTCCGTTCCGTCCGCGTTCGACGACCATTCGGTTGCCAGGGCTGGAACCGAGCTGCCGTCGACTGCGTATGCGAGCAGGGATTGGTTGATTTGTTCGCAAGCGCGGAAGGTTTCGCCGTCGCTCTCGTCATTGCAATACAGGCTGATGGGTTCGCCCGCGCCGATGTAGACAATGTTGTCGTCGTCGGGGTCTTCCAGCAGCGCATATTGGGTCGCGCCGAAACCGCTTACATAAGAATTCTTAATCTTCGCCAGATAGGCATCTGCTGAACCGCCATTGGCGATGGGTTCCATCGGAATGAAGTCGGCGATTTCGTCATTGGCTTCTTTGTAGATGGGCAGACGTGCCGTAGGATCACCCAACTGGGCAGCCTGAGTCAGCAAAGCGGTCAGTTTGGGGTCTTGCGCGCCGAACTGCTTCTGAGCAGGATTGTTGAAATGATAATCCAGGAAGTTAGTCGCGTCAGGGTAGTCCGCGCCCCAGCCGAGCATCGTCAGCGGGTAATCGCCAGCGGTTGCACCAGCAATGAACGCGCCCGATTCAACTTCGTTGAGGGTGATGTTGATACCAATTTCCTTCAACTGCGCCTGGATGTCAGCGGCGACAATCGGCGGCTGTGGCAGATAGCCGCGCACGACATTGCGGTAGCTCAGGGTGGTTTCAATCGGCAGGGTCACGCCGGAATCGGCCATCAGTTTTTTCGCCATCTCCAGGTCGTAGCTGTTGGACTTCGAGTCTGGGGTATAGCCGAAAATGCTGGGCGGCATGAATTGGGTTGCTACGGTTGAACCTATCGGATAGAAGTTGTCGACGATGCGCTGCTTGTCGATTGCGTGGGCAATCGCCTGACGCACCATGACATTATCGAAGGGAGCCACCGTGTTGTTGATGCCCAGATAGAACACGTTGGTGGGAGGATACGAAAGAAGTGAAAGGTTGGTGTCCCCTTCAACAACCGCGAAATCACCAGGGGCAACGTAGGCGATGCCGTCAGCGGTTCCAGCCTGAAGTTCGACCAGACGGGCTGAGGCTTCAGAATTCTGCTTGATAATCACAGTGGGTTCAATCGCCGGTGTACCCCAATAGCTGTCGTTCTTGGTCAGAACCAGCTCATTGCCACGATCCCAATGATCCAGCTTATAGGGGCCAGTACCAATGGGGTTATTCAGCAGATCGTCAGCGACATACGAAGCGGGATCGGCTGAGGCTGCGGCTGCATCCGCCGCTGCCTGGAGTTGGTCAGATGAGTGGATCGCCATCGCCGAGAATGCAACCTTTGCGGGCATCGCTGGGTCGGGGGCGCAAAGCGTGATTTTGACGGTCATAGCATCAACGGCTTCTATGGACTTGATCGAACCGCCGTAATTGCAATCCGGCGTGGACTCAGACATCATGTCCTGGCCGGCTGCCGGTAAAACTGCTACACCCAACAGGGCAATAATTGCCAAGAGGGGCAGGATACGTAATACAGCCTTCATAAAATGCTCCTTAAGAAATGTTTGTAAGCCTTGCCAATCAGAACGTTTTTGAAACGGAACTGCATTGTCACATTTATATAGCAATTCATTGTCAAAATCGTTCAAATTTGCCTCGCCACTATAACGCATTTAACAAAGATTACCAAATAGAAATTGTCTGCTTAATATGCTAGAATATAAGTTCTTATTCAATTGCAAAAATTGGAAATAGCCTATGACTTCGGCGATCTCGATTCGTTACCTAGCTAAAACCTATACTGTCCATGAGCGTGAGGCAGGGTTGGCTGCTGCCTTCCGCAGCCTGGTTTCGCGGCAAACGCGCGAGGTCAAAGCGGTTGACAGCATTGCTTTCACTGTCGAGCCGGGTGAGGTTGTCGGTTTTTTGGGGCCGAATGGGGCAGGGAAAACGACGACTCTGAAAATGCTTTCCGGCTTGTTGTATCCGACTTCCGGGGAGGTTAGTGTCCTGGGTCATGTACCGTCCAAGCGCGAACGCGCCTTTCTAAGCCAGATCACATTGGTGATGGGACAGCGCAATCAGCTTTCGTGGGATATTCCTGCCCAGGATTCCTATTTGCTCAATCAGGCTATTTACCGCATTTCCCAGGACATTTACGACCAAACGTTGAAAGAATTGGTTGAACTGTTGGATTTGGGCGATTTAATCCGCAAACCTGTACGCAATTTGTCGTTGGGCGAACGGATGAAATGTGAAATCGCCGGGGCGCTGCTGCACCGGCCCAAAGTGCTGTTTCTGGACGAACCAACCATTGGATTGGACGTAACGATGCAGCGCCGCATCCGGACTTTTATCGGCGAATACAACAGCCGCTATAACGCAACGGTACTGCTGACCAGCCATTACATGGCCGATGTCGAAGCCTTATGCCGCCGTGTGATCGTCATCCATCATGGCAAAATATTATTTGACGGCGAACTAGCGACATTGGTCGAACGTTTTTCGCCGAATAAGACGATTACTGTTAAAACCGAGGACGACTCGATTGATCTTTCGTCCTATGGGGAAGTGCTCTCCCGTGAAGATGGTCAGGTGACACTGCGTGTACCCAAAGCGGAGACGGCGCGCGTGACCAGCCGTCTCCTGGCCGAAATGCCTGTGACGGATTTCACGGTTCAGGACGCGCCTATCGAGGATGTGATTGAACAGGTATTCGCGCAGCCGGATAATACACCGTGAGCGGATTGTTCGCGGTCTACCGGGCACAATTTACGCACTCGCTCATGTACTGGTTTCAATACCGGGTCGGACTGGTTTTCTGGTTTCTAATCCGGTTGGTTGAACCGATGATTTATATTTCAGTTTGGGGGAGTATTGCAAAAGCCAATGGTGGGCAGGTTGATGGACTGACTCCAGGGGATTTTGCAGCTTATTACATTGTTTTGATGGTCGTCAACCAGATGACGTTTCTGGGCGTGATTAGTTTATGGGGTGAACGCCTGCGTGTTGGCGCGTTGACCAACTATCTTTTGCGACCTGTGAACGTCATTCATCGTGATTTAGCATTGTTGCTGGCAAATAAGGTCATCACCTTATCATTTATCGTCCCCGGCATACTGCTATTGGTCGTCTTGTTTCAACCAACATTTTCGCTGACGGTGTTGACATTTGCTGGATTTTTAGCGGCTCTGGCAGTTGCTTTTCTAATACGTTTTGTACTCGAAAGTGCGGTTGGGATGGGCGCTTTCTGGATCACGCGGATGGACGCGGTAGATCGCCTATACATTGTCATCCTGTTTTTCTGTTCGGGGCGGATTGCGCCGCTGGCTTTACTGCCGGACTGGATGCAAGCCATCGCCAATGTGCTGCCGTTTCGCTGGATATTGGCGTTCCCCACAGAATTGTTGTTGGGGCGACTTTCGCGAGAAGCGATCATGCAGGGATTTTTGGCGCAAGGCTTGTGGCTGGCGTTTTTACTCCTGTGCCTGCCGCTCATCTGGCGAATCGGTGTGAAGCGTTATACGGGAGTTGGTGGATAAATATATGATGGGTTTATTGGCTTATTATCGAGCACAAATCAAAACTTCATTTGCGGTGCAATTTCAATATCGGGTGTCGATGGTTATCTGGATGATCGGGCTGGTTCTGGAACCCGTCATTTATTTGGTGGTCTGGACGACGATTGCCCGTTCCAGCGGCGGGGAAGTAGGCGGCTTTAGCGCGGGTGATTTCGCGGCCTACTATCTGGCATTGATGGTGGTCATGCACACGACGCAGATCTGGCATATGTGGGAGTACGAATGGTACATCAGGGGCGGCGTGATGTCGGGGCGACTGCTGCGTCCCATACACCCGATTCATCAGGATGCGTCCGAAAATATAGCGTTTAAATTTCTGATGTTGATTGTGCTTATACCATCGTTGATCGTATTGATTATTGTATTCCAGCCAACTTTTCATCCGCCGTTATGGGCGCTAGCGGCCTTTGTGCCCATCGTAATTGCGGCGGCGGTATTGTCATTTGTGACCGGATGGATCGTGGCGATGGCGGCCTTCTGGACGACACGCATTTCAGCCATTAACCAGATGTATTTTGTGGCGATGTTTTTCATCTCCGGGCAGGTTGCGCCGTTGTCGCTGCTGCCGGGAGTCATTCAATCTATAGCCGATGCGCTGCCGTTCCGCTGGATGCTGTCGTTTCCCACAGAAGTGCTGCTAGGGCGGGTCTCGATGCACGACGCTTTGAGCGGGTTTATCGCCCAGTTAATTTGGATTGCAGGAATCGTGTTGTTATTGCGGGTGATATGGGGCGCGGCAGTGCGGCGTTATGGAGCCGTTGGAGGATAATCATGCGTTACTTACGACTCGTCGGGTTATTTTTTCGCATCAGCATCATCAATGAACTCGAATACCGAGCCAATTTTTTCGTGCAGATTTTCCAGACGGTTTTGGGTCTGGTGGTTTCATTCGGCGGCCTGTCCATCATCTTCAGCCATACCGATAATCTGGGTGGTTGGCGGCAAGACGAACTGCTGGCGTTGGTGGGGGTCTATTTCCTGGTTGGCGGACTCATCAACCTTGTCATCCAGCCAAGTATGCAAAAACTGATGGAAGATGTACGCGAGGGAACCCTGGATTTCATGCTCACCAAACCCGAAGACGCCCAATTTCTCGTCAGCGTGCGCCAGGTGCAAATCTGGCAGTTGGTCGATATTGTATTAGGGTTGGTGGTTATTGTCGTCGCTTTGTTGCGAATCGGCGCGATCATTGGGATCGGGCAGGCAGCCGGATTCGGTCTGGCGCTCATCTGTGGCGCGGCGATTGTCTATAGTTTCTGGCTGATGCTGGCGACTTGCTCGTTCTGGTTCGTGAAAATTGATAATATCCTGGTGATTTTCCAGAGCATGTATGAAGCCGGACGCTGGCCGGTGGGTATTTATCCGGGTTGGCTGCGGATTATGCTGACCTTTCTTGTGCCGGTGGCTTTCGCCGTGACTGTACCGTCTGAGGCGTTGGTGGGGCGTTTGACTCCGGTGGAATTGTTGGGCGCAGTCGGTTTGGCGCTGGCGCTGCTGGTCGCATCACGGCTGTTCTGGCGCATCGGCATCCGCCATTATTCGGGTGCGTCGGCCTGACTCAAAAGGGGATTATATGTTGTTTCCTGGTCTCAGTGATGGGCAACGTGAAGGACTTGCATTACCTTGGTTAGTTTGGGCAGCGCTGCTGTTCGGCGGATTTTTCTTCGGGAAGTTGAATGCTGAAGGCACACATCGTATTCCACGTTGGGCGCGAATGGCTTCGTCGTTTACGCTGGTCATCGTCGCGTGGGGTTGGTTTGAGTTTGCGATTTTTTCCAGAGAATACATCTTACTCATCGCCATCGGTATGACCCTCGGCTTCATCGGCGATCTGTTCATGGCACAGTTGGTCCCACTGAAAGATTATGTTCTCGGCGGGATCGGCTCGTTTGGGTTGGGGCATATCGCCTATATCATTGCTTTTATCAGCTTTGGCAATGAACACAACTTGTTTTTGGAAAATGAAACAACCCGTTGGATCGCGGTCTTCGTCTGGTGGCTGATAGCGCTGGCAGGCTGGTATATCGTGGTGTTTCGCGGACAGAAACACACCTTTTTACACTATGCCGCGCTGCCGTATGCGCTGTTGCTTGCCAGCACAGCGGGCTTGGCAACTGGCTTGGCTATTCATAATGCAGCATTTATCCCACTCGCAATTGGGACAGCCTTATTTTTGTTGAGTGACTTGATCCTCGCAGCGCAGCTCTTTAACGGGTTACACTTCAAAATGATTGGCGATGTTGTCTGGCTAACCTATGGGCCAGCGCAAATGCTGATTGTGTATTCAGTGGCGAGTGCTTCGGTGATGGGGAAATTTGTTGGGGGTTGACACACCAGATGGTAAGATTTGGGTCAATAAAATAGTCTAATCTTATAAGAACCCCTTCCCTTTTGGGACAATGACAGGAGCATACGGTGAAGGTAATCGGCTTACACCACATCACGATTGTTTCCGCAGACGCGCAGCGGACAGTCGATTTTTATACGCGCATCCTCGGCCTGCGATTGGTCAAACAAACCGTCAATTTTGACGACCCGACCAGTTATCATCTGTATTTCGGTGACGAATTGGGGCGACCTGGGACGGCGATCACTTTTTTCGAGTGGCGCGGCGCGCGCAAAGGGCATCCGGGTGTCGGAGGGACACATCATTTCGCGATGCAAGTGCCGGATTATACGGCCTTGATGAAATGGAAACGCTGGCTGACTGACCACAATATCAACGTCGATGGCCCCTTTGACCGCCATTATTTCACGTCGATTTATTTCAACGATCCTGATGGCACGATCCTGGAAATCGCGACGGTTGGCCCTGGCTGGACGCGCGATGAAGAGGCTGACAAAATCGGCACCGAATATCGTGAACCGCCGCCGGAAATGTTGGTCAACAACCGCGATGAAGTGCGCATCAAAGCCGAAACCGCGCCCGAACCTGTCTCCACGATCACGGCGGATATGGCGCTATCGCATGGGATGCACCATATTACGGCGATTGGCTCGGACATCGAGCGCACCAATGCGTTCTACAGTGATTTGCTGGGGATGCGCCGCGTGAAGATGACCTCTAATTTTGACGACCCGAATTCGGCGCACTGCTATTGGGGCGTGGACGATGGCAAGCCAGGGACGTTGATTACCTATTTTGAGCGTGACCCAAAGAAAACGCCTGTTAGTCAAATGGGCGCGGGGCAGACGCATCATTTCGCGTTGGCGATAGCCGATGAAGACGAGCAAGCTGAATGGCGTGCCAAGCTGATCGACGCCGGACTGCGTGTATCGCCGATTATGGATCGGGTGTACTTCAAGAGCATCTATACCAATGACCCCGACGGTCATATTGTTGAGTTAGCGACGGTTGGCCCCGGCTTCCCGTTTGATGAATCACCGACTGAACTGGGGATGAAATTGCAGCTTCCGCCCTGGCTGGAAAAAGATCGTGCCGGAATCATCAGCGTCCTCAAACCGCTCACGGTTCCCGAATGGCACGCGCCGGAGGGACGCTAAATGCCGCATCCCGCAAACAGCCCACACAAAGGGCAGCCAATTTTATTGGCTGGGGAGCCGCTGGAAACTGCAAAAGCGGCCATGATTCTCATTCACGGACGAGGCGCAACAGCCGAAAGTATTCTGTCGCTCGTGCCGGAAATTGACCAACCGGGCTTTGCCTATCTTGCGCCGCAGGCTGCCAATTACACTTGGTATCCCAACAGTTTTCTGATGCCGATTCAATCCAATGAACCGGGATTGTCATCGGCTTTAGCAGTAATCGAGGATATTCTGGCGCATATCAACGGAGCGGGTGTTCCGCCGGAGAAAGTTGTGTTCCTGGGTTTTTCGCAGGGAGCCTGTTTATCTTCGGAGTTTGTCGCTCGCCACGCCCAACATTATGGTGGACTGGCTGGATTGAGCGGCGGACTCATCGGCCCTAACGGTACACCGCGCGATTATCCCGGTTCGCTAACTAGCACGCCGATTTTCCTGGGGTGCAGCGATGTTGATCCGCACATTCCGAAGGAGCGGGTGCTGGAAAGTTCTGACATATTCCGTAAATTGGGTGCTGAAATGACCACACGCCTGTACCCAAACATGGGTCACACCGTGAATGAGGATGAGCTTGAAGCGGTGCGTGCGATGATGTCGGTGCTTGTGAAATAGGGCAAAATGATATACGGTTGGCAGGGCGTTTGACACTCACCCTGTCAGCCTCTTTTTATTTATACTGAAATTGTTGTAATTTGCTAGTTAGTCATTAAAATGGCGAACGCCTCTCTCAATTCCCCCTCTCTACGAAGTGGGGAGGAGGTTAGGGGGTGGGGATGGAAGCGAAGAAAACAGAGCTAGGAATTACCGTACTGAAATCGAATTTTTTAAAGTGCGCTATCGCGGATAGGGCTTTATTATGGTTACTGCTAAACCATTTCCGTCTGACCTCGAAATTGCCCAGAATGCCAAACTCGTGCATATCAATAAAATTGCCGAACAGCTCGGACTCGACCCCGAAACCGATCTCGAACATTACGGCAAATATATGGCGAAGATCAATCTGGATGTGCTCGATAAGCTGAAAGATCGCCCTCAGGCAAAATATATTGATGTGACCGCCATCACGCCGACTCCATTAGGCGAGGGCAAATCGACCACGTTGGTGGGTCTGGGGCAGGCCATGAATTTCATCGGCAAGCGGGCGGTCATCACCATCCGCCAGCCGTCGCAAGGGCCAACTTTCGGCATCAAGGGTGGCGCAGCCGGGGGCGGTTACAGCCAGGTGGTGCCGATGGAAAATTTCAACCTGCATCTGACCGGCGACATCCATGCCATCACCGCCGCGCACAATTTAATCGCCGCGATGCTCGACAATCATCTGTATCACGGCAATGTGCTGAATCTCGATCCACACAACATTGTCTGGCGGCGCGTGCTGGATTTGAATGACCGGGCGCTGCGTAATGTCATCATTGGCCTGGGCGAGAAGGCCGATGGTGTGCCGCGCCAAACCGGATTTGACATCACGGTTGCGTCAGAAATTATGGCGATTCTGGCGCTGACAACCTCACTCGAAGATTTGCGGGCGCGGTTGGGCAAGATGGTGCTGGCTTACGACAAGAATAAAAAACCGATTACAGCCGAGGATTTGAAAGCAGCCGGTGCAGCGGCGGTTTTGCTGCGCGACGCGATCAAGCCGACGCTGATGCAAACCCTGGAAAACACCCCGGCGATGGTACACTGCGGCCCGTTTGCTAACATCGCGCACGGCAATTCGTCGGTTCTGGCCGATATGATTGCGACGCGCTGTGCCGATTATGTGCTGACCGAATCCGGTTTTGGAGCCGATATTGGCGCGGAGAAATTTTTTGACATCAAATGCCGTGCATCCGGTTTGCGTCCCAATGCGGCGGTGCTGGTCGTGACCATACGCGCCCTGAAAGCCCACACTGGAAAATATAAAATCGTCGCGGGGAAACCGCTGGATGCTGCTTTAACATCGGAAAATGTGGTGGATGTCGAGGAGGGCGCGGCGAACATGGTGCGCCATCTGGAAAATATGCGCAAATTTGGCGTGAATCCAGTGGTGGCGATCAACGTGTTTTCCACCGATACCGACAAAGAAATTGATGCCATCAAACGGATTGCGATGGAGGCTGGCGCAGTTGGTGTCTCTGTTGCGCGCCATTGGGCGGAGGGTGGCGCGGGCGCGGCAGAATTGGCGGAAATGGTCGTCACGGCCTGCGAACAGCCCAATGACTTCAAATTTTTGTATCCGGTAAACGTGCCCATCAAACAAAAAATCGAAACCATCGCGACTGAAATTTACCGTGCGGATGGAGTCGATTACACGCCGGAAGCTGAAAAGCAAATCGACACCTTTGAGAAAAACGGCTTTGGCAACCTGCCGATCTGTATGGCGAAAACCCATCTCAGTTTCACGGCTGATCCAACAATCAAAGGTGCGCCGACAGGCTTCCGTCTGCCGATCCGCGAAGTGCGGGCATCGGTGGGGGCGGGATTCATTTACCCGTTGTGCGGCGAGATGCGGACAATGCCCGGCCTGCCCAGTCATCCCGCAGCAGAAAATGTTGACTTCGACGATGAAGGTAATGTGGTCGGGTTATTTTAAGGTAACGGACTACGAAGTTGTCTTGCTTATTGGTCGCCCGTAAAAAAGCCTCCCTGTGGTCAATCGACTGTCTTTATCTTTTGACTAAAGACTAACGACTATAGACTGAAAAATGCCTTTTAACTTTAAACATTTAACTTTATACTTCTACTAAACCGCATTAGTAAATCAAATAAGGTTCAATTCAGTGAGAAGCATTATTCCATTCAACAATGATTGGTTGTTCATCGCGCGCGAAGCCGATGCGGCTGTGCCAGACAGCCAGTTCGAGCCGGTGACGCTCCCACACAGCAACAAAATTTTGCCCTACCATAATTTTGATAACCTCGATTACCAGTTTATTTCGACCTATCGCAAACGCTTCAAACTGCCGGAAGCGCGCGATGGCCGCCGCGTGTATGTCGACTTTGACGGCGCGATGATCGCCGCCGAGGTGTTCCTGAATGGGCATCGCGTCGGCGAGAATGAGGGCGGCTACAACCAGTTTTCGTTTGATGTGACCGACCAATTGAATGAGAGTGGCGAAAATCTGCTGGTCGTGAAGCTGGATTCAACCGAGCGCACCGACATCCCGCCCTATGGCCGGGTCGTGGATTATCTGACCTTCGGCGGTATCTATCGCGATGTAAAACTGCGTTATGTTGAGCCGGTACATATCGCCGATGTGTTCGTGCGGACTTCAGTTGGAGAGATACGTAGAAGTGAGGGACGAACATACAGCAATACTGCCGAGTTCTCGATCGACCTCACATTAGTAAATCAGGATACTCAGCCTACTAATGTCAGTATTCAGGTATGGTTCCCAGATGATTTTGATTTGGCGAAACCATTTGCGACAAGCCTTGCTTCAGGTGAACGCAAAACGGTAACTATACCCTTTGGGACGCTCACATGGGGCATTAATGTATGGACTCCAGAAAATCCCCAACTATATGATATTGAAGTAGCTCTCTCAAAAGATAATAATGGTGCTACACTTCCTCTTGACCGGGTAGTAACTAGTGTTGGTTTTCGCGAGGCGCACTTCGACAAGGACGGCAGCTTTTATCTGAACGGCGAGAAGCTCAAGCTGCGCGGATTGAACCGCCATCAAACATTCCCCTATTTTGGCGCGGCGGCTCCAGCACGGTTGCAACGGAAAGATGCCGACATCATCAAATATGAACTGGGCTGCAACATCGTCCGCACCTCGCATTATCCGCAGTCGCCGCACTTCCTGGAACGCTGCGACGAAATTGGTCTGTTGGTGTTCGAGGAAATCCCCGGCTGGCAGTTCATTGGCGACAGCGATTGGCAGGGCATTAGCCTGCGCGATGTTGAGAACATGATTACCCGTGACCGCAACCATCCCTCGATTATCCTGTGGGGCGTGCGTATCAACGAGTCCTGGGATGATGAAGGCTTTTATAAGGCGACCAATGCCCTGGCCCACAAACTCGATCCGACACGGCAAACGGGCGGCGTGCGTTTCTTCCAGAACAGCCAGTTTTTGGAAGATGTTTTCACCTTCAATGATTTTTCAAACAGTGTGCAAGACCCGGAACATACGCCGCATCTTGTCACCGAGTTCAACGGACATATGTACCCGACCAAGACTTTCGACCAGGAAGAGCGCCAGGTGGAACACGCCCTGCGTCATGCCCGCATCCAGGACAAAGCGGCGGGGATGGATAAGGTGTCGGGCGCGATTGGTTGGTGCGCCTTCGATTACAACACCCATCGCGAGTTTGGGTCGGGAGACCGGATTTGTTATCACGGCGTGACCGATATTTTCCGGCTGCCCAAGTTCGCGGCCTATTTTTATGAAAGCCAGATTGAGCCGTCAGTGCGGCCAGTGATGCGCGCGGCAACTTTCTGGACGATGGGAGATCGCAGCACAGGTGGTATTGAACCGCTGATTATTTTTAGCAATTGCGATGAAGTTGAAGTGTTCATCGGCACAAATCGTCATGGGCAGTTTACGCCGGATCGCGAAGGCTTCCCTAATCTGGCGTATCCGCCGTTCCAAATTCACCATCTCAACCTGCTGTGGGGCGGTAATGATTATGCCGATTTGCGTTTAGTCGGGTATGTGGACGGCAAAGCGGTGGTCGAGCAGTGTATGGCTGCCGATGGTGTGCCACACGCGCTGACGTTGCAGGCGGATGATACCGAACTTCAGGCTGACGGCGCAGATATGACACGGTTGGTGTTCAAGATTGTCGATAAATATGGCAACCGGTTGCCGTTTAGTATGCAGCCGGTATCGTTTGAGATTGACGGGCCAGCCGATTTGATTGGCGAGAATCCCTTCGCGCTGGTGGGGGGGCAGGCGGCGCTGTGGGTGCGCGCCCGCAAAGAACCCGGTACGGTCACAATCCGCGCGACTACCGCACGGCTAGAACAGGTTTCGGCAACCATTATCCTCCGCTAATTGTAGGGACGAGGCATTGCCTCGTCCGTCTTGTAATTCATGATTTATCAACTTTTTATCTATTCTAAAATGATACAAAGTCTCAATTCTGCCTGTGTAATAATTTCATGAAATCGGTAATGTTTTTTGTTTTCTTCTTGTTTTACATGGACAACATGCTTACATAGTCTGAATATCCCTATTCTGACGCCAAAAGTATAATTTTTCTTGCGCCTTTTGCTCTTTGCGTTAAGATTTCTGCATACTTACGCTTCTGAGGAAAAATTTTCATGCCGAATTACATTCTTGCCCTGGATCAAGGCACAACCTCGTCCAGAGCGATTTTGTTCGATCACGAAGCACAAATTGTCGCCGTCGCTCAGCAGGAATTTCCACAGATTTATCCGCAGCCCGGTTGGGTCGAACATAACCCGGAAGCCATCTGGAAAGCTCAACTCGCGGTTGCCCAGGAAGTGCTCTCAAAGCAGGGTGTATCTGGCTCGGATATTGCGGCTATCGGCATCACCAACCAACGCGAAACGACTATTTTGTGGGATCGTGAAACTGGCGAACCGATTTATAACGCAATTGTCTGGCAGGATCGCCGTACCGCTGCTTTCTGCGATCAACTCAAGGCTGAAGGTTTCGACAAGACGATCAAAGAAAAAACTGGCCTTGTCACCGATGCCTATTTTTCCGGCACGAAAGTGGCCTGGATACTCGATAATGTCCCTGGCGCACGCGAAAAAGCTGAGGCTGGCGAGCTGGCTTTTGGCACAATCGACACCTTCATCGTCTGGCGCTTAACTGGCGGACGTTTGCACATCACGGATGTCAGCAATGCCAGCCGCACCATGCTCTATGACATTCATAAGCATTGGTGGTCAACTACGATGCTCAAACGGCTGAATATCCCTAACGCCATCCTGCCACAGGTCGTTCCCAGCAGCATGATTTATGGCGAAACCGATCCCAAATTGTTCGGTCAATCCATTCGCATCGCCGGTATTGCTGGCGATCAACAGGCTGCCACCTTCGGTCAGGCTTGCTATGTGCCCGGACTCGTCAAAAACACCTACGGCACAGGCTGCTTTATGCTGATGAATACCGGCAAAAAGGCGATCCCATCCAAAAATAATTTGCTCACGACGGTTGCCTGGACAGTCGGCGAAAACCCGATGCAATATGCTCTGGAAGGTAGTGTATTCATCGCTGGTGCGGCAATTCAGTGGCTCCGCGATGAACTCAAGTTGATCGAAAATGCGGCGCAATCAGAAGCCCTCGCTCGCAGTGTTGAAGATACCAGCGGTGTTTATGTTGTCCCGGCTTTTGTCGGCCTCGGCGCTCCTTATTGGGATCAATATGCACGGGGTACAATTGTCGGCCTGACTCGCGGCAGTGGTCGCGCAGCCATCGTCCGTGCTACGCTGGAAGGCATTGCTTATCAAACCCGCGACGTTCTGGAAGCCATGCGCGCTGATTCGGGTCTCTCGCTGCCAGCTTTACGAGTCGATGGTGGCGCTGTCCGCAATAATTTTTTGATGCAGTTCCAGGCGGATATTTTGAATGTTCCGGTACAACGCCCCGCCGTCACCGAAACGACTGCACTTGGCGCTGCTTATCTGGCTGGATTAGCCGTTGGTTTTTGGCAGTCACAAATCGAAATCGCCGACAAATGGAAAATTGAACGCACTTTTGAGCCAACCATGACCGCCGAACGCCGCGAATCATTGTACGCTGGTTGGAAACGGGCGGTTGAACGGGCAAAAGCGTGGATACAGGAGTAACACATGCCAATACAAGCTGTCTGGGATGACGAATCTCACACTATCATTCGCTATATGATTGAAGGCCATTGGACATGGGACGAAATGAACGCCGCCGTTGCCGTCTCTAATGCATGGTTGGATGTGGCGAATCGCAAAATTGATTTCATCCATGATATGAGCCGCAGTGAAGGCATCCCAGCCGGAGCCTTGACGCAGCTTAAGCGTTATATTGGCAAGGAACATCCCAAAACGGGACACTCGGTTGTCATTGGCCCCCAAAAATCAGTTACGAATTCCGTCGCTCGTGGATTACTCGACATGATTCAAAAGCTGTACAAACGCGATTGGGGTTTCATGTTTGCTGAGTCATTGGATGATGCGCGAATGCGGCTGGCGGAAAGTCATAATGTGAATGACCCCAAGTAGAGTTGCTCAAGCTAGACGCTAAAGAAATATCAAAATGGAAAGCCCCTCAGACAAAAAGAAGAAGAACTTTATAGGTAGTTGGCTTGACCGCCTATTATATCCACGAAGCCTTTATGAATTTGAAACACCGCTGACGCCTTATCAATGCTATGAACGATTGCAGAAATTACCCGGAAAGACGGATTACCTGAAAGCGAAAAGTAAGGTCGAACTCGCGAACGCCGGAGCTAGACTCGCATTTGAACTTCAATGGAAACCTCAAGAAAATGTCTGCGAATTCGTCCTTGCGTCTCAGACCAGAAATAACGACGCTGGATTGCGGGGTAAAGTGTTTTTTAGCGAGATTTATGAAAAGACACAGGTCTCTATAAGAGCTGGAAATCCTTCAAATCGAGAACTAGGTTGTCGTCGTTTGCTTATTATTGCGTGCATATTCGGTGTAATTGCTATCTCCCAAACGTTTGACTCTTTTTTGAGAATGATAGTATCTATTGGCTTATGTTGCTCTCCGTTTGTAGTATTTTTGGTTATCGTTATCGTTCTAGTGATGTTAGGTGGTCGAGATAACCTGAAACTGCTGCGAATTGTTTTGACAGAACCCGACGAATCACAGCTTTAGTTCATACTGGGTAGCCTTTATTACCCGTTAAGTTTTTCAGACAGAGGTTATGGTTATGACATCCCGACAAGAAATCTTAGAGACCCTGCGCAAGCAGCCTGAAATTTCAGTTTTGATTGTTGGCGGTGGCGTCAATGGCATCGGTACGTTCCGCGATTTAGCTTTGCAAGGCATTGATGTGCTGCTTGTGGACAAGGCTGACTTTGCTTCTGGGGCAAGCGCAGCTTCATCGCACATGCTGCACGGCGGTTTACGCTACCTGGAAAACGCGGAATTTCGGCTTGTACGCGAAGCCTTGCATGAACGCAACCGTATGCTTATCAATGCGCCGCATTATGCCAAACCGCTGCCAACGACTATCCCGATTTTTAGCTGGTTTTCAGGTTTCCTGAATGCCCCGCTGAAATTTCTGAATCTACGCGATAAACCCAGTGAACGTGGCGCAATCATCATCGAAATTGGCCTGCGGCTGTATGACTGGTTCACCCGCGACAGCCGGGTTATGCCGACGCACCGCTTGATTGGACGTAAAGAATCACTCGATTTACGCCCGCAGCTCAACCACGATATTGTCTGCACGGCTCAGTATTATGATGCCTGGATGCCATACCCGGAACGCATTTGTATGGAAATGGTGATGGATACCGAGGCGATGTCGCCAAAAGCCAGAGCGCTCAATTATGTCGCGATGGATTCGGCATCAGGAGACACTGTAACGCTTCGGGATGAGCTTTCTGGCGAGACATTCACGGTTAAGCCGAAGGTCGTGATTAATGCGGCTGGCCCCTGGATTGATTTTGCGAATCGTTCCATCGGCAAGGAAACGCATTTTATCGGCGGCACAAAAGGGTCGCATATCCTGGTCGATCATCACGAACTGCATCAGGCCACACTCGGAAACGAGATGTTTTTCGAGAATAAAGATGGGCGTATCACACTGTTTTTCCCGCTCATGGACAAGGTGCTGATTGGCACAACCGATATTCGGGTTGATGACCCTGAACAGACGATCTGTACGGCAGAAGAAGTTGATTACATGCTCGATCTGGTCAATCAGGTATTTCCGAACATCAAATTGGATCGTTCCCATATTGTGTTTAAGTTTTCCGGCGTTCGTCCGCTGCCCAGCACCGAAACATCAACAACCGGACAAATCAGCCGCGACCACAGCATTCGGGTTACGGAGCCAGATCAACAAATCCAATTTCCGGTATTGTCGTTAATTGGTGGCAAATGGACGACCTTCCGCGCCTTCTCGGAGCAAGTGACGGATAAAGTGCTGGCGCGTTTCAACATCGCGCGCAAAGCAGACACCAAACAGATGTCCATTGGCGGCGGGAAAAATTATCCGCGCACCGAAGCAGAGCAAAAAGCTTGGGTTGCGGCACTGGCGCAAGAAACCGGTCTGGCTGAAGAGCACATCCACATTCTGTTCGAGCGTTATGGAACCTATGCGCGACAAGTTGCCGGGTTTATGGCCGATGGTGAAGATTCGATGCTGCAAAACCATCACAGTTACAGCCGCCGCGAAATCGAGTTTTTGGCGCTCCACGAAAAAGTGATCCACCTGGAAGATTTAATCCTGCGTCGCTCGCTGATGGCGATGCTTGGAGAAGTGACCGGTGCGCTGCTGGTCGAATTGGCTGATGTTGTCGGGTTGGTATTGGGTTGGTCGGACGGCCAAAAACACGCTGAGATTGCGCGTACAACACTCTTATTGAGCACCAAGCACGGCGTGTCGGCTGAGAAGTTAAATGTTTCTCAGGCTGTCACGAACAGTTAGTCAGGCAAGTATCCTGATCGAGATTGGGTAGAGTTTCGCTGCTGAGGATGTTCTAAGCTTAAGGGTCGAGGACTAAAATAAGCGTACAATTGATTTAATGATAAAAAATGGCAATGCGCCAATTTAAAATCAATTGTATGGAGCTGCACAGTGTTAATTCGCTTTCTCCGACACGCTATTACACTACCCGTGATCCTGGTTATTGTTCTCGTTATTCCAGTTAGTGCTGCTAACAAGCCAACCATCACGATTTCCAGCCTCAACATCTCCAGTGAAATCAAGGAATTTCGCTTATCAGACGGCACTTGGACGATTAGTCCCTGGGAAAAAGGGATTGGACATCTGGAAAAGACGGGGTGGTTCGATAATCCGACCAACATTGTTCTGGCGGGGCATTCGACCATGCCCGATGGCAAACCGGGTGTTTTTGGGGCACTGGATACACTTTCAATCGGTCAGGATATTGTGTTATTTGATGGGAACGCAGACCGGCATTATCAAGTAACTGAAATTGAAATCGTGCCTGTAGATGATGTCAGCGTAGTGATGCCTACCGATCAAGAACGGTTGACACTCATTACCTGCGAAATTGCCTCATATGACGAAGCCAGTCAGGGATATACACAGCGTTTGGTCGTGATTGCAGATCGTGTCAGCTAAATTTTATTCACAAATCAGGACGCATGGTTGTGCGCCCTGATTTAAGATAGAGATGAGATGCTACTGAGATGATAACAACGCCGCAGCCTCCTGATCGACCATCCACAGTAAGCTGCCATCTTCAGGCTTGATTAATTGCGAAGGAAGCTTGTCCCGCCTGTAATTACCTTCCAAAACCTGCCGCAAACGCTCGCTTTTTCCCACACCTGAAACCAGAAAAATCACATTCACGGCAGCATTAATGGCGTTCTTGGTCAAGGTCACACGCCACATTTGTTTGGCTTCGACATAATTTTCGATCACCCATCGTTTTTCTTCGCTCAGGGCTTTTGTACCCGGAAATAACGAGGCCGTATGCCCGTCATCGCCCATGCCCAATAGAATCACGTCAAAACGTGGCGATAGATTACCGAAGAAGTGATGTAACAGTCGCTCATATTTTGTAGCAGCTTCGTCAGGTGGAATCTCACCTTGAATGCGGCGAATATTGGCGGAGGGTATGGGAACATGGTCGAGCAGTGTTTCCCGTGCCATATGATAGCTACTTTCAACATCATCAGGTGGAACACAGCGTTCGTCACCCCAAAATACATGGACATTCGACCAATCGATACGCTCAATATAGTTTGGCGCAGCCAGAAGTTCATAAATCGCTTTAGGCGTAGAGCCTCCAGATAGCGCGATACTAAATCCTCCATGATCTTTTATAGCTTCGTCCGCGAGTCCGACAATCCGCTCTGCCGCTGCTATGGAGAGGCTTGAAGCGTCAGGATAAATCTGTACCTGACTCATGCGTCACCAGTGTCGTTAGTATTGCCGCCTAAGCGCCATACGTGATTGTCGCGTGCAAGTAGTTCAATAGCTTCCTTTGGCCCCCATGTACCTTGTTTGTATCCAACAACAGGTGGAGCTTTTTCAGTTCCCCATCCTTTAAGTATGGGATTAATGACCTCCCACAACGCCTCTATTTCATCGCTGCGCGTAAACAGAGATGCGTCACCATTTAAGGCATCAAGCAGCAAACGTTCGTAGGCTTCCGGAATTTCGTGTCCCTCGAATGCCGTACTGTATCGGAACTCCATGTTAACTGAGCGCGCTTCATGTGCCGAATCAGGTACTTTTGCTTCGAAGCTTAAAGTAATGCCTTCATCGGGCTGAATGCAAATGGTGAGTGTATTAGGCGAAAAATTTTCGTCTTTCGGTAGATTGAACATGAGCTGCGGCGGGCGCCGAAAGCGTACTCGGATTTGGCTGGTCTTTGTGACCAATGTTTTCCCGGAACGCAGATAGAAGGGGACGCCTTGCCAGCGCCAATTGTCGATATAGAGTTTCAATGCGGCATAAGTGGGGGTTTGTGAGTCCGCAGCTACACCTTCCGTTTTGCAATAGCCTTCGTATTGCCCGCGAACCGTATCCTTCAACCCTATAGGACGGATTGCGCTAATGACTTTGACTTTTTCATTGCGCAGTTCGGTTGCATTGAAGGAAGAAGGGGGTTCCATCGTGGTCAGGGCTAAAAGCTGCAAGATATGATTCTGGAACATATCACGCAGCACGCCCGCCTGATCGTAATAAGCCGCACGGTGACCAACATCTACTGTTTCGGCAACCGTGATTTGCACATTATCCACATAATTCCGATTCCAAACTGGCTCGAAAATGGTATTGGCAAAACGGAAGAAGAGAATGTTCTGCGCAGTTTCTTTGCCCAGATAATGGTCAATACGGTATATCTGGCTTTCGTCAAACGAGCTATGCACGACACGGTTCAACTCGCGCGCGGACGCAAGGTCGGTGCCAAAGGGCTTTTCGATGATAATTCTGCACCATCCGCGCGCCTCTTCGGTCATTGACACTTTGCCCAGGTTTTTCACGATGGGGCCATATAAAGTGGGCGTGACCGATAAATAATAGAGCCGGTTACTTTTGCCATTTTCATGCTCGTGCAGAAACGCATCAATCTGCTGGAGGTCTTCCGGTTTGGAGGCATCTCCCGGTGCATACCAAATACGCTTAGCGAATGATTTCCATTGCTTTTCTGTAAAGGTTTCTGCAGAGAATTCGCGTGCGCCTTTTTCAACTTCGGCTCGGAATTCATCGTGGCTATACTTGGTTCGCGAAACCCCGACAATATTGAAATCTTCTGGTAAACGCGATTTTCGATCAAGGTTGTACAGCGCTGGTATCAGTTTGCGCTGTGTGAGGTCGCCAGACGCGCCGAAAATGACGATGGTTGTAGACCCTTCCTTATCGGTACTTGCCATAAGGTTTATTCCTTTTTGATTTCGTGACCGCCAAATTGGTTACGCATGGCTGCCAATAATTTCGCGCCATAACTGTCATCCTGGCGGCTGACGAAACGCATCATGAGTGACAGTGTGATAACGGGGGCAGGGACATCCTGGTCAATGGCTTCTGCAACCGTCCAGCGGCCCTCGCCAGAGTCTGCAACCCAACCTTTGATACCTTCCAACTCAGGGTTTTCTTTCAAAGCTACGGCGGTCAGATCGAGCAGCCACGAGCGGACGACACTGCCAAAGCGCCACAACTCTGCAATTTGATACAAATCGAGGCCAAATTCTTTCTTGGCACGCATGATCTCAAAGCCTTCAGCGTAAGCTTGCATCATGCCATATTCGATACCATTGTGTACCATCTTGACGAAGTGACCGGAACCCGTTGGCCCGACATGACCCCAGCCAATATCCGCTCCGGGAGCCAGGGTTTCCAATATGGGGCGGATAACGGCGACGGCTTCATCTGATCCACCGACCATCATGCTGTACCCTTCCGTGATACCCCAGATACCGCCGCTGGTTCCCACATCAACAAAGTGCAGGTTGCGCGCTTTCATGGCTTCACCCCGACGGATCGAGTCTTTATAATTGCTGTTGCCGCCGTCGATGATAACATCACCGGGAGAGAGCAAATCAGCAACTGAATTAATCATGTCGTCGGTTGGTTGGCCCGCAGGAACCATCACCCAGACCGCACGGGGCGCTTGCAACTTACTGATAAGGTCTGCAACGGAGGTTGAGGGGATTGCTCCCGCTTTCGCGGCTTCCTGCACTGGCCCAGGGCTGCGGTTAAAAACGAAGACTTGATGTCCACCGTTGAGCAAACGCCGCACCATATTGCCGCCCATACGTCCCAGACCAATCATTCCGAAACTCATAATGTTGTCCTTTCATAGAAAAGTAGCGATGATAATGATGCATTGGGAGATGGCTAATGACCTTCTCGCTTGATTTCCCGAATGCCATCTGCACTGGCGATAATAACTTCTGTCGCCAGACCAATAAACAAACCATGTTCGACGATGCCTGTACGCCGCTTTATTTTGTCCGCCAGCGCGCCAGGGTCGCTAATGGGGCCAAAGTTACAATCCAGGATAAGGTTGCCCTGATCGGTTTTGAAGGGATTCCCGCCAGTTCCCTGGCGTATTTTTACCTCTGCACCCAGTGCTTTGAGATAATCTATTTGCGATCCATAGCCAAACGGGATGACCTCGACAGGAACCGCCCAATGTGTACCCAGCGCAGGGACGACCTTCGATTCATCCACGATGATAATTTCGCGTTTGCTGGCCTGGGCAACAATTTTCTCTCGCATGAGCGCCCCGCCCCCACCTTTGATGAGGTTTAAAGCCGGATCAACTTCATCAGCACCATCAATGGTCAAGTCGATAGCCGGATGATCTTCCAGTGTGGTTAAGGGGATTCCGAGTTCGCGCGCTTCAGCTTCGACCAGCACCGAACATGGAATACCAAATACATTGCGCAGCGTTCCGGCTTGAATCAACTGCCCAATTTTTCGGACTGCCCAAATCGCTGTTGTCCCGTGTCCGAGGCCGATAATCATATCCGATTGAACACTTTTTACGGCGTATTCAGCGGCTTGTTGTTTTAATGAGTCATTGGATGTCATTTTTTAGAAGCCAGTGTTTTCGCCGCGAGGGCTGCACCGACAATACCTGCGTCATTGAAAAGCTGGGCGGGAACAACGGGCGCTCGTGTATGAAGTAATGGCAGAAATTTGTCGTATTTTTTGCTAACGCCGCCACCTATGATAAACAGGTCTGGCGAAAAAAGAAACTCTACTCGCTGCAAGTATTCATCGACTTTTTCAGCCCATTTTTCCCAGCTCAGATCGCGTTCTTCGCGGGCGCGATCAGATGCTCTAGATTCGGCGTCTTTCCCGCGAATTTCCAAATGTCCCAGTTCAGTGTTGGGGACAAGTGCTCCGTTCAGAAAAACCGCGCTGCCAATACCTGTGCCCAGTGTGAGCATAATCACGACACCCATTTCGCCTTTGCCCGCGCCGAATTCCATCTCAGCGATACCGGCAGCATCGGCATCATTAATGAGAAGCGTAGGGCAGTCGGTTTTCTTACGAAAAAGTTTTTGGCCGTTGGTTCCAATCCAGGATTTATCAACATTTGCCGCGCTGAAAGCCACGCCATCTTTGATGATTGCGGGAAAGGTGCAGCCAATAGAGCCTTTCCATTCAAATTGACGGGCGATTTCGGCGACTACATCGCCAACATCGTCGGGGATCGCAGGCTGCGGCGTGGGGATACGATAACGCTCGGTTAGCAGCTCGCCGGTTTCTATATCGACAGGCGCGCCCTTTATGCCTGAACCGCCAATATCAATGCCCAGGATATGCATCAGGATGTCTCCGCTTTCAAAATTTCACTTAGGATATTCACTTATAAATATAGCTACTGCCCGATTTTATGACGAATTTTGCTGATGAACTGCTCAGAAAATAACCTATACCAGTCTCAGTGTCATTCCGTTTGCGATTGCTGGATCAGCTTGGCGACCAACGCTGTCCAACCGGTTTGATGACTTGCGCCGAGTCCTTTTCCATTGTCACCATGAAAATATTCATAAAAAGGGATGTGATCGCGCCAGTAGGGGTCATTCTGGAAATAGGCGTTGTCACCGAGAGTCGCACGCTTCCCTGCCTTGTCCCGTAAGAAGATGTCACATAGTCGCCGTGAAAGTTCTGTCGCCGCCTCTTGTAGCGTTGCTTTTTGACCTGATCCAGTTGGCAACTCTGTCGTAAAATCGTCACCATAAAAATGATGATACTTTTGAAGCGATTCCACCATAAGATAGTTAATCGGAAACCAGATTGGCCCGCGCCAGTTTGAATTGCCGCCGAATAGCCCGGTGCTGGACTCGCCGGGTTCGTAACGCAGCCTATGATCTTGTCCGGCAATATGAAAGCTATAGGGATTGTCTGCGTGATAACGCGATACGGAACGCAGCCCATAGTCGGATAAAAACTCGTTTTCGTTCAGCAGTCTTTTCAGGATGCCTTCCAATTGTTCCCGATTGATAATCGACAAGAGACGCCGTTGATTTTGTCCAGACTGGGTAAGCGGGGCGATATCGTCTACTAAATCCGGACGATACTTAATAAACCATTCCATGCGCCGGCGAAAGTTGGGTAGTTTTTCGAGCAAGTCCGGTTCAACGGTTTCGACGGCGAACAAAGCAATCATGCCCACGCACGAGCGGATTTTGAGCGGTGTCGCGCGCCCGTTATCCTGACGCAGGAGATCGTAGAAGCTTCCATCTTCCTTATCCCAGAGGCCAAAACCATCTGCGCCCAGGTGATGCATGGCGTCCCCAATGTAGATGAAATGCTCAAAAAATTTAGTTGCCACATCTTCATAAGCGGGTTTTGTACGCGCGAGTTCGAGCGCTATTGCCAGCATGTTTAGGCAGTACATCCCCATCCAGGCCGTGCCATCCGCTTGTTGGATGAATGCGCCATCTGGTAAGGCGGCACTCCGGTCAAAAATTCCGATATTGTCCAAGCCGAGGAACCCACCTTCAAAGACATTTTTGCCGTGACGGTCTTTGCGGTTCACCCACCAGGTAAAGTTCAATAAAAGCTTGTGAAAAACGCGCTCCAAAAATTCGGTGTCAGCATAACCGGAAACATTGCGGGCAATCTTGTAGACACGCCACGCTGCCCAGGCATGTACCGGCGGGTTTACATCGCTGAATGACCATTCGTAGGCAGGAATTTGCCCATTTGGATGCATATACCATTCGCGCAGGAGCAGAATCAGTTGGCGTTTCGCCCATTCGGGGTCAATCAGGGCTAAGGGAATGCAATGAAAGGCTAAATCCCAGGCCGCGAACCAGGGGTATTCCCATTTGTCGGGCATGGAGAGGACATCTAGATTATATAGATGTCCCCAATTGGCATTGCGCCCCTCATACCGCTGGATAGGCGGTGGCGGGTTTGCCGGATCGCCATCCAACCACAATTCAACACTGTAATGATAAAATTGTTTGCTCCACAGTAACCCGGCAAATGCCTGCCGCTGCACGCGCCGTTCGTCATCGCTCATATCCGGGTGCTGGACGGCAGCATAGAATTCGTCGGCCTCCCGTATGCGATTATCAAAAATGGAATCTATGCTTTCAAAAGGTGCTTGAAGGGCGGCGTTGGTTAAGCGTATTTGCACAGTGAACGATTCACCGCGTGCAACGATGGTTTGAAAATGCGCGGCGGCTTTCGTCCCTCTTTTTGCGGGATTAACACGATCCGCGAGACCATTCACTACCGCATCATTGATTCCATCTTTGACATATGGATTGGTGTTCGGCCAATTAAATAATCGCTTGGTATTGGTTTCGTTGTCGGTGAACAAAAGTGTTGGCTCGATACCCTGCGCAGCAGCATACCACCATCGCTGTCCCAGATGGCGCTCGACGACTTCGATACATCCGCCATTGAGGGCACTGAGAATGGGGCGCTCGATTGGATAACCCCATGACCACGTATTTCGATACCAGATATGCGGTAAAATGTGGATTGGTGCGGCGTCTGGCCCGCGATTAATCGCCGTGATGCGGCATACCAGATCATCCTGATCGGCTTTGGCATATTCAATGAACACATCAAAATAACGATTTTCGGCGAATGTCTGAGGAATAACATCGATCAATTCTATTTCAGGGTCAAGACGAGTGGCCTGACGGTTGCGCTCTACCAATTCAGCATAGGGATACTCGACCTGCGGATACTTGTAAAGCATTTTCATGTAGGTATGGGTCGGCGTGTTGTCGAGGTAAAAATAATATTCTTTTACATCTTCACCGTGATTGCCTTCTGGCCCGGTCAACCCGAATAAACGCTCTTTTAGAATAGAATCATGTTCGTTCCAAAGGGCTACACCAAGACATATATTTTGGAAACGGTTGCAGATTGCGCCTAAACCATCTTCGTTCCAACGATAGGCGCGACTGCGGGCATGGTCGTGGGGAAAATAATTCCAGGCATCGCCATTGGCACTGTAATCCTCGCGGACTGTACCCCATGCACGGTCACTGACATATGGCCCCCAATTTTTCCAATCGGCTTTGCGTCGCTCTGAATCCACTAATCGTTGGTGTTCAGCGGTTTGTCGCTGCGCCATTTTTTACCCCTAGTTAGCGTTTTGGCTGCTCCTGGATACGCTTGTTTTGTCTATTCGAATTGTTATCCGTTACAAGTGCATCGCTTATGGACGTACTTGCTGCATAATCTCGATTAATGGGATTCTCACGCCTATTGCATGAAAAAGCAAAATGCTAAGATTGAATCCTCATCCACGTCCTATAATATTGGGGATTCACCGCAATACCACACGTTTCGCTTTACCCCGCGAAACTTTCGTAGGGACGGGGCTTGCCCTGTCCGTTTTGAAATCCAAAATTGCCACTTACTTTGCAACCACCGCCATTGACGATTTAGAACTTATGTGCTATATTCGTATTCCGAAAATAGTGAAAGGGAATCGGTTATACAGCGAGTAAAGCGGCAGCACAGCCTCATGTCAAAATCGGCGAAAACTTCGCCCATTCCCGCCATGCAATTGTGAAATGTGCGAGTCTCGCCGCAGCGGTGGATCGCCCCTGTATTGTCGCCGCGTTTGCGCAAAGGCGGTGGCACTCCTCGTACTTGCCGCCATTTTTTCGCACAGAATATTCGTCACCCGGCGGCGCTCCCTATCCTTGCCGCCCGCACACTCGGCGACAATTTTGCGAACCCATTGATACAGCCTATCCCATTTCGTTTTGATGGATGGACTCTATTGTGGGTTACAAGTTTCCCTTGACATCTTTTAATCGCACGCTATTATTCTCCTTATTATGAATACTCTCTCCCCTTTCATTCGTCGTATTCGCCGTCGCCGTACTTTTATGGAGTTCGGTGTTGCAGGCGTTGCTGGGGATCAATAAATTCATCCGTCGAGCGCATTCAACCCCGGACAATTCAACAGGTCTGGGGTTTTTTATTTCATAGGGTCAGCCGAAAACGATTCAATGTGTGTCTTTGATGCCGTATTGTTGATGGTTGATCTTGTCTTCTGAGAGGACTTTTATGTCAAAACCGCAAGTGAAGAAAGTTGTCCTGGCTTACAGTGGCGGCCTGGACACATCCGTGATTGTTCCCTGGTTAAAGAATAATTATGCGAACTGCGAGGTCATTTGTTTCACGGCAGACCTGGGGCAGGGTGCAGAATTAGATGGCCTGGAAGCCAAAGCCTTGAAATCCGGCGCGAGTAAATTGTACGTCCGCGATTTGCGCCAGGAATTTTTGACCGATTTTGTATTCCCGACGATGCGGGCTGGCGCGGTATACGAACGTGAATACCTGCTCGGTACATCGTTTGCCCGCCCCTTGATTGCTAAACATCTGGTCGAAATCGCCGAAATTGAAGGCGCAGACGCCATCGCGCATGGCTGCACTGGCAAGGGCAACGATCAGGTACGTTTTGAAGTCACCGTCATGGCGCTCAACCCGCGTATAAAAGTGATTGCTCCCTGGCGCGAATGGGACATCCGCAGCCGTGAAGATGCGTTGGCCTACGCCCAGGAATTTAATGTCCCGGTGACAGCGACCACCAAGTCAATTTACAGCCGTGACGGAAATTTGTTTCATCTGAGCCATGAAGGTGGTTTGCTGGAAAACCCCTGGAATGAGCCGGAAGAAGTCATGTATCAACTAACGGTCAGCCCGGAAAATGCACCCGATAAAGCCACCTATATCGAAATTGGTTTTGACCAGGGCGTTCCGGTCAGTTTAGACGGTGAAAAACTTGAAGCACTCGATCTTTTCACTCGGCTGAACAATATTGCAGCCGCAAATGGCATTGGACGCGCTGACATTGTAGAAAATCGTCTGGTGGGTATGAAGAGTCACGGCGTCTACGAGACTCCCGGCGGAACCGTCCTGCACAAAGCGCATCAACTGCTGGAAAGTTTGTGCCTCGATAAAGCGACTCTTCAATATAAGGATGTGCTGGCATTGAAATATGCCGAACTGGTTTATAACGGCCAGTGGTACACCCGCTTGCATGATGCCCTGGATGCTTTTGTCGATGTGACTCAGGAAAATGTGACCGGCGTGGTACGCCTCAAGTTGTACAAGGGAAATGTGACCGTCGCCGGACGCAAGAGCGATTACAGCTTGTATCGTGAAGACTATGCTTCGTTCGGCGAAGAAAATGTCTATAACCAGAAAGACGCTGAAGGATTTATCACGCTGTTTGGGCTGCCGATGAAAATTGATGCGCTGCTCGGCATTCAGCTCGATGGTCACAGCCGCTATCGCAAACCCGCCGATGGCGGATAGGGGGCGTTCATGACTTTATGGGGCGGGCGATTCTCTGAACCCACTGACGCCGATTTGCGTGCGCTCAATGACAGCATCGGCTTTGATAAGCGTATGTATGCTCAGGATATTGCGGGCAGCATGGTTTATGCCCAGGCGATTGCAATGGCGGGCGTTATCACCCAGGAAGAGGCTGATACGCTCGTCAAGGGCTTGCAAACGGTACTAGCCGAATTTGATGCGGGTATATTTGAACTGAAGCCCGGTGACGAGGATATTCATACGGCTGTCGAACGCCGCCTGACCGAATTGGTTGGGACTGTAGGCGGAAAGCTGCATACGGGACGCAGTCGCAACGATCAGGTTGCGACAGATTTCCGCATGTGGGTCGTTGATGCGTTGGCTGGCATTAACCGGTTAGTGGCGCAGCTTCAGGTGGCATTGATGGAGCAAGCTGAAAATCATCTGCATACCGTGATGCCGGGATATACGCATATGCAGCCTGCACAGCCCATCACTGCCGCGCACTGGTTGATGAGTTTTTTCTGGATGTTGTCGCGCGATCAGGAACGCTTGATTGCAGCAAGCCAACGCGCTTCATCCGTATCTCCGTTAGGGGCAGGAGCGCTGGCCGGTACACCTTTTCCTGTAGATCGCGCATTCCTGGCTGAAAAACTCGGCTTTGAGCGCGTGAGTCAAAACAGCCTGGATGCGGTCAGTGATCGGGATTTCGTGGCAGAAGCCCTGTTCGCCCTGGCATTGATGGGAACCCATTTGAGCCGTCTGGCGGAAGACATCATCATCTATAGCAATCCCAACTTTGGCTACATCACGCTGAATGACCGTTACAGCACCGGCAGCAGTATCATGCCGCAGAAGCGCAACGCTGATCCGATGGAATTGACACGGGGAAAAACCGGACGCTTGATTGGCAATCTGACCGGTTTCCTGAGTACCCTCAAAGGGATACCCAGCACCTATAATAAGGATTTGCAAGAAGACAAAGAAGCCGTGATGGATTCGATTGATTCGGTCAATCTTTTGCTGCCGGTGATTATCGCCATCATTCGGACGTTGAAGTTGAATCCAGAGAACATGCGGGCGGCGCTCACCGAAGATATGCTGGCAACCGATTTGGCCGAGTATCTTGTGCGGAAAAGCTTACCGTTTCGGCAGGCACATCATATTGTCGGGCAGGCGGTGCAAATCGCGGCGCAGCAGGGGATTGGGCTTTCGCGGCTCTCGGCAGAAACATTGCGGGGATTATCTGATCTCTTCACCGAAGATGTAAAAGCTGTGTTCGATTTCGATGCATCGGTTGCCCGACGGAAGGCTGCTGGCGGGACTGCGCCGGATGCGGTCACGGAACAAATCGCCCTGGCAATGACCTGGATGGACGATCACTCCGCATCCTGATAATGTTGGACACTAGGCATCATGCACAAGCGGTTACGGCTAAGGTAAACGAATTTTGCCGTATAATTCAATATTCGCTGCCCAAAGTCTTGACATCTTTGGTGAAGATCGTTACCCTATTTAACATTCATATGTGTGTATGGTCTTTGAAATGAACACGCGCAACAAGCCGAACGGTATCGTCATTAGCCTTATTAACGTTATTGTACTCGTCCTTATCGGCGGGGTATAACGGCTTGGGCACTCACTGACGATCATCAATCTGTAAACAGAAGCCCCCAAGCCGGGGGCTTTTTTATTTTCGCACAGCAATTGAATTGCCGAGGAAAGAGGAATATGTCAACACAGCACAACACCCAACTCTGTAAGCAAAGTCATACGACCAGTCCCTGGACGGAGGCTTATCATGCACAGGCAGTGAGCAGCCCCGCAACGCCACGGGCTGCCCAGCAGTCCATGCCTGAGCGTGCTTCTGATAATGAGGCACAGGCTCCCACCCACGACGCGCTTTCCGCTATCTATAATCGAGGATATTAGATCGGGAAAGCGCGTTTGCTTTTCTGGTCATAGGAGAAAAATAAAATGCCGACAGAATGGATTTGGAAAAACGGTGAATTTGTTGCCTGGGCAGATGCAACTGTCCATGTAACTGCTCACGCGCTGCATTATGGGTCAAGCGTATTTGAAGGCGTCCGTGCTTATGCCACACCACAGGGGCCGGGTATATTCCGCTTACTGCCGCATACACAGCGCCTGTTCAATTCATGCAAAATTGCGCGGATCGAAGTTCCTTTTACCGCCGACGAAATTAATAATGCCATTATTTCCATCGTTGAAAAAAATGGACATGAATCGTGCTACATTCGGCCTCTGATTTTCCGGGGCGCGAATAAGCTGGGTGTCGAGGGGCGTCAGAATCCAACTGAAGTTGTCATTCTCACAATGGACTGGGGTCGTTATCTTGGTCAGGAAGCTATTGAGCAGGGAGTTGATGTCCAGGTGAGTTCCTGGCGGCGTACTGCCCCCGATACGGGTGCGTCGTTAGCAAAAATTGGCGGTCAGTATGTGAACAGCCAGTTCATCAGTATGGAAGCCCATGATAATGGGTTCAGTGAAGGTATTGCGCTGGATTATAATGGCTATGTAAGCGAGGGTGCAGGCGAGAATATCTTCGTCATCCGCGATAATGTTGTGTCTACCCCCGGCATCGGTTCGTCGATTCTTCAAGGAATCACGCGCGACAGCGTAATAACCCTGCTCAAAGATTTGGGATACGAAGTTCGGTTTGAGGCCGTTGCCCGCGATATGTTGTATATCGCCGACGAAATTTTCTTCTCCGGGACGGCAGCCGAAGTATCGCCCATTCGCTCGGTAGATCGTATTCCGGTTGGAGCGGGCAAGCGTGGGCCGATCACCAAAGCGGTTCAGGATGAATTTTTTGCGATTACATCCGGTCAGAAACCGGATCGCCATCACTGGTTGACACTCGTGCGGCAAGCCGAAGCCGCTAAAGGTGGGGATTAGCCCTTCACAAGGTCTAGAGGAGGATGTGATGTTATTAAGTGGTTCTGAGATTGTAATGGAATGTTTGCTCCGTGAAGGGGTGGATATTATTTTTGGGTATCCGGGCGGAGCCATTTTGCCCACTTACGATGCGATGACCAGGTATCCACAAATTCGCCATGTGTTGGTTCGCCATGAACAGGGCGCATCCCATATGGCAGATGGTTATGCGCGGGCAACGGGTAAAGTAGGGGTTGCCATTGCGACCAGCGGCCCTGGCGCGACTAACCTCGTTACCGGCATCGCGACGGCCATGATGGACTCGTCGCCGATTGTATGTATTACCGGGCAGGTTGCGCGTGGTTTGATCGGTTCGGACGCTTTCCAGGAATGCGACATTACGGGTATTTCGCTTCCCGTGACCAAACATAATTATCTGGTAAATGATGTCCGTGAACTGGCTTATATCATTCGCGAGGCGTTCCATATCGCCCGCACAGGCCGACCCGGCCCTGTGTTGATCGACATCCCCAAAGATGTCCAGAATGAGAAGATTGAATTTGTTTATCCAGAGGGTGAGATTCGTCTGCCGGGGTATCGTCCACCCAGCCATGCTTCGGAAGAACAAATTGCGGATGCGATTGAACTGATTAAACAGGCTAAGAAGCCGGTTATCCTGGCTGGACACGGTATTTTGATGTCTGGCGCGGTGAATGAATTGCGCGAACTTTCGGAACGGGCACAAATTCCCGTCACTTTGACCTTGTTGGGCAAAGGCGCGATGCCGGAAAGTCATCCACTCACGATTGGCATGATGGGGATGCATGGTGCAGCGGCCTGTAATTTCGCCATCCAGGAAGCTGATTTGCTGATCGCGTTGGGGATGCGTTTCGATGACCGTGTGACCGGCAATCTAAAGAACTATTCGCCTAATTCTCGGAAAATCCACGTTGATATTGATCCTTCGGAAATCAATAAGAATGTGAAAGTCGATGTGGGTATTGCGGGTGATTTGCGGACAGTGCTGTCGCAGCTATTGCCGGGAGTCAAAACCCAATCCCATCCAGAATGGTTAGGGCGCATTCGTGATTGGCAAGAAGACGGCAACGAACGCGATATTCTCAACCACAATGTTCCCGGTAAGCTGCTAGGCGCTCAGGTTATCAACGACCTGTGGAAATTTACGGGTGGTGAGGCCATTACGGTCAGCGATGTAGGCCAACATCAGATGCTCGAAGCCCAATATTACCCACATCAACGCCCAGCGACGATGCTCACCAGCGGTGGTTTAGGCACGATGGGTTTTGGTTTCCCAGCGGCTATCGGTGCGAAGTTCGGTAAGCCGGATGAAGAAGTTTGGGCGATTGTGGGCGACGGCGGTTTCCAGATGACGCTGTGTGAACTAGCAACTGCCAAGCAGGAAAACATCAAGGTCAATATCGCAATCCTCAACAATGCTTTTCTGGGAATGGTGCGCCAGTGGCAAGAATTCTTCTATGAAGAGCGCTACCAATCGACGCCCATGTTCAGCCCGGATTTCGTGAAGTTGGCTGAAGCCTATGGCATCCCGGCGATGCGTGTGAACCACCGCGACCAGATGGAAGAGTCAGTGGAGTTTGCGCGGCGGCACGATGGCCCTGTGCTGATTGAATATGTGATTGAAAAAGAAGAAGTTGTGTATCCAATGGTTCCGGCGGGCGCTGATCTGGACAAAATGATCCGTAGACCAAAGCCAGGGGAGGTACAATCATGAGTGCGCCTGAAAATAATAAACAAGCAATCGCAGCCCTTGTTGAAAACAAGCCAGGTGTCCTGAACCGCGTGGTGAGCCTGCTGCGCCGCCGCAATTTCAACGTGGACAGCCTCACAGTTGGGCGCACCCAGAACCCCCATATCTCGCGGATGACGATTGTCGTTGATGGCGCAAAGGGAAATGGGCGACGGATTGCTGCTAATCTTTTCAAATTGGTGAATGTGATTGACGTGAAATTGGTATCAGACGAGCCGCATGTGAGCCGCGACCTGGCTTTGGTCAAAGTACGGACAGACGATGCTGAATCGCGCAACACGGTTACGATGATTTGCGAACGGTATCCGGCGCGCATTGTAGACATCGGCCCCAAAGTAGCGATTTTGGAAATCACCGCCCAGGAAGATATTGTCGAAGCGATGATTCGGGAACTTCAGCCAATTGGTATTCTGGAAATGGTGCGTACAGGCGTGGTCGCAATGGGACGCGGCATCCGTATTCTGGATTCGGATTACGAACCGCCAATGACCTCTGCTGTCAAGGCGGATACCAATAGCTATGAGGTTTACGGGGTATAGCAGGAAAGCCTTTTCACGTGGCATTAGGCTTGTTATGCTTGTGAGCGCTGGCATTTGTTTGTCCTCCAATTGTAGGACATATTTATCAAGTAAAGGCTGCCTGCTTCGGGCAGCCTACAGTAGATGGAGATAGAATTTTTCAATGGCAACCCTTTACTACGACAAGGATGCAGATTTATCGCTGCTCAATGGCAAGACCATCGCGGTCATCGGCTATGGCAGCCAGGGACATGCACATGCCCTGAACGCAAAGGACAGCGGTGCGAAAGTAATTGTTGGCCTGCATGAAGGCAGCAAAAGCCGTGCCAAAGCTGAAGCCGACGGATTGCAGGTTTTCTCGGTTGCGGAAGCGACTAAACAGGCTGACATTGTGATGGTGCTCATTCCTGACACCATGCAAGCCGAGGTCTACAACGAGTCCATCGGCCCTAACCTGAAACCGGGCAGTATGCTCATGTTCGCGCACGGCTTCAATATTCATTTCGGCGAAATCAAGCCGCCCGCGAATGTTGATGTGACGATGGTCGCGCCAAAAGCGCCGGGACATCGCGTTCGCGAAGTGTTTAAGGAAGGCGGCGGTACGCCCGGTCTTCTGGCCGTCGAGCAGGATGCTACCGGCAAAGCTAAGCAGTTGGGCTTGGCTTATGCGCGGGCAATTGGCTGCACACGCGCTGGCGTGATTGAGACGACCTTCAAGGAAGAGACTGAAACCGATTTGTTCGGCGAACAGACCATTTTGTGCGGTGGTGTGACCGCGCTCATCCGCGCGGCTTTTGAAACCCTGGTCAAGGCGGGATACCAACCGGAAGTTGCTTATTTTGAATGTATGCATGAATTGAAGCTGATTGTTGATCTGCTGTATCAGGGCGGTCTCAGCTACATGTGGTACAGCGTCAGCGACACGGCTGAATATGGTGGTTACACCGTCGGCGATCAGGTCGAAGGTCTGGTCAAAGAAGAATTTGATGGTGTATTGCAGCGTATCCAGGATGGAACTTTCGCGAAGGAATGGATTGCCGAAGTCAAGAACGGCAGACCGAATTTTGTTCCGCGCCGTAATAAAGAGCATGATTTGTTGATCGAAAAAGTTGGCGCTGACCTGCGGGATATGATGCCATTCCTGCACGCCAAGCGCATCAAGCAAGATTCATAGTTTGCTCATCGGGTGAAATTGCCGTGCAACTCAAACGGTTTGAGAATGCTGCTGAATTTTACGAACAGGTAAAGCCATTTTTAGTCGCGCATGAGGCCGAGCATAATGTACTGCTCGGCATCTGCTCGGCGCTGATTCAGACAGATATTTATGAAGCGCCACCATATATGGCTTATGTGGAGCATGATGGCGAAATCGTGGCGGTTGCCATGCGTACACCGCCTTATAACCTTGTGCTCTCGGATATGGCGGATGATTCACCTATAGCAACGTTGGTACAAAACACTTACGCGACGTATCCTGATTTGAAGGGTATCGTAGGTCTGAAGGCGATTAGCAAAACATTCGCGCAAACCTGGAAAGCGATAACTGGGCAGGATTACCGCTTAAATATCGAAGAGCGGCTTTACCGTTTGCAGAAGGTCAATCCTGTTCATCAGGTCAGTGGCGAATATCGGGCTGCGATTGAGGCAGATCGTGAGATTTTAGTTCAGTGGTTTATCGACTTTAGTGTCGAGGCGTTGGATGGGATGTCGCGGGAAGATGCCGAACGCCAATTCAATGTGCGTTTGACCAGCGATCCTTTACAGCGCGGTCTGCGAGTATGGTGCGATAGAGGGAAACCGGTATCTTTCGCCGGATATGGTGGGCAGACACCCCATGGTATCCGCATCGGGCCAGTTTATACACCGCCAGAACTGCGTGGGCATGGATACGCAAGTGCATGTGTAGCAGCACTCAGTCAAGAATTATTGGATGCAGGACGCAAGTTTGTGTCCCTGTTCACGGATTTGAGTAACCCGACCTCGAACCATATCTACCAGACAATTGGTTATGAACCGGTCTGCTATGTGGACGAGTATCGTTTTGAAGCTGTATCCTAGAGGAGTTGCAGTGCGATGGATGACGACTCAGGTGTAGTTGGGAAGGGGGTGGTCTAATGACGGAAGATGGCCTCGCTGATCTTTTGAACCGCATTGACCATTTATACGATAACGAAAGGATCACTCCCTGATGGCTGCAACACACGACGATAATGTAGTTCGTATTTTTGATACCACCCTACGCGATGGTGAACAAAGTCCGGGCGCTACCCTGAGCAGCGCCGAAAAGTTAGAAATCGCTCGGCAACTCGCTCGGCTGGGTGTCGATATTATCGAGGCCGGTTTTCCCGCAGCCTCGCCCGATGATCTGGCGGCTGTCCAACGGATCGCGCGCGAAGTCGGTACATCCGAAGGCCCAACTATTGCCGGTTTGGCGCGAGTCGTTGAAAAAGATATTCGCGCTGCCTGGGAAGGTGTAAAAGATGCGGCTAAACCGCGTATCCATACCTTTCTAGGGATGTCGGACATCCATCTCAAATACATTTCGAACATCAGCCGCGAACAAGCCCTGGATATGGTACGCAGTGGGGTTACACTGGCACGTAGCTTATGCGAAGATATCGAATTTAGCCCGATGGATGCTGGACGCGCTGATTTGCAATTTCTGATTGAAGCCTGTGCCTTAGCTATCGAATGTGGCGCGACTACGCTCAATATCCCCGATACCGTCGGTTATGTGACGCCCGGTGAATGGGGCGAGTTCATGGGTAATTTAATTGCTGAGACACCCGGTGGTGGTGCAGGCAGCGGCATTGTCTGGTCTGTCCATTGTCATAACGATTTAGGCTTGGCGACAGCCAATACGCTGGCGGGTGTTATGGCAGGGGCGCGGCAGGTCGAAGTGACGATCAATGGCATTGGTGAACGTGCGGGCAACACCAGCCTAGAAGAAGTCGTGATGGCGATCCACACCCGACCTCAGTATTACAACCTGGGGACGAACATCAACACCCGCGAGATCATGAAAACCAGCCGTCTGGTCAGCAATTACACCGGGATGCATGTTCAGCCCAACAAAGCGATTGTCGGCGCGAATGCTTTCGCGCATGAAGCGGGCATCCACCAGGATGGTATGCTGAAACATGCCAGCACCTTTGAAATCATGACTCCTGACAGTGTAGGTTTGACACAGAGTAGTCTGGTTTTGGGCAAACACAGCGGACGGCACGCGCTGAAGGCTCGGTTGAGCGAACTGGGTTATAACATTGAGGGCGATGCTCTGAATCAAGTTTTCGCACGTTTCAAGGATTTGGCGGATGCCAAGAAAACCGTTACGGATGCTGATCTGGAAGCGCTGATTGCCGACGAATTTCATGGGCCAGAAGAGATTTTCAGTCTGGTCGATATTCAAGTGACCTGCGGCACAATGGGGATGCCTACCGCGACGGTCAAGATGCACGGCGCGACTGGGCGGGAATTCATTCATGCTGCTGTTGGGGCTGGCCCTGTCGATGCCAGTTACAAAGCTGTTGATGCGATTGTACAAGCGCCGAATGTTCTCATCGAATACAGCGTTCACAGCGTGACAGCCGGAATTGATGCACTTGGCGAAGTGACCATTCGTATCGCGGCCAACGCCGATGATAAACGTTCCTTTGGCGGCTATGGTGCGGACAATGACATTATTGTCGCCAGCGTTAAGGCTTATTTGGCAGCGCTCAACCGGATGGTGGCTGTGATGGGGCAAGGGGATCGCAAGCCAGAAGGTGATGTGGCAACCGTCGGAGTGAAGAGCGACGCTACGTAAGAATTAAGGGCTTGCCAACGGTAAGCCCCTACAAGATGTGTAACAAATCCCAAATAAATTGGGATAAATTGGGATATATGTAGGATGGCTATGAATAATCAAGCAGCACCTCGAACATTATTCGAGAAAGTTTGGGAAAACCATCTGGTTCGCCCACAGACGCTGGACACCCCGGCGGTACTCTATATCGACCTGCACCTTGTCCATGAGGTCACGTCGCCACAGGCATTTACTGTTTTGCGCGAACGCGGCCTGAAGGTGCGCCGCCCGGATCGTACTTTGGCGACGATGGATCACAGCACGCCGACTACACCACGCAACGCGCAGGGGATTATTCCGGTGACGGATGCGATGGCGTCTGCACAATTGGATGTGATGCGTAAGAATTGCGCTGATTTCGATATTCCGCTTTATGACCTCGGAACGATTAATCAAGGCATCGTCCATGTGATTGGCCCAGAGCAGGGTTATACCCAACCGGGGATGACGATTGTTTGCGGCGACAGCCACACCAGTACACACGGCGCATTCGGCGCACTGGCTTTTGGCATCGGCACGAGCGAAGTCGCGCATGTTTTGTCGAGCCAATGTTTACTCCAGAACAGACCGAAGACAATGGCTGTCCGCGTGAATGGTAAACTGCATCCCGGCGTGACGGCGAAGGATATTATCCTTGCTGTTATTGCTAAAATCGGCGTAGGCGGCGGTACGGGTTACGTCCTGGAATATATGGGCGAAGGCATTCGCGGTCTGAGCATGGAAGGCCGGATGACCATTTGCAATATGTCGATTGAAGGCGGCGCACGGGCGGGCATGATTGCACCCGATGAAACGACCTTCGAATATCTCGCGGGGCGTCCTCATGCACCGCAAGGCGCAGATTGGGACAAAGCGGTTGCGACGTGGCGTACACTCCCCACCGACGATGGTGCGACTTTTGACAATGAAGTTGTTCTTAACGCCGATGAATTGACGCCGATGATTACCTACGGGACTAATCCTGGTATGGGAATGGCGATTACTGCGAATGTTCCCGATCCCGATCAATTGAGCGATGTGAGCCAGAAAATGGCGCTCGATAAGGCGCTCAAATACATGGATCTGCAACCAGGGCAAAAGCTGTTGGGCAAGCCTGTGGACGTGGTTTTTGTGGGAAGCTGCACCAACTCGCGTATCTCCGATTTGCGTGAAGCTGCACGGCTGATTAAAGACCGCAAGGTTGCTTCCAGTGTGCGGATGATGGTTGTGCCGGGGTCTCAGTTGGTAAAAAAGCAGGCCGAGGCCGAAGGGCTGCACGAAATTTTCAAGGCAGCGGGCGCGGAATGGCGCGAGGCAGGCTGCTCGATGTGCATCGCCATGAACGGCGACCAGTTACAACCGGGACAATACGCCGTCAGCACCAGCAACCGCAACTTCGAGGGTCGGCAAGGCAAGGGCGGACGTACTTTCCTGGCGAGTCCGCTGACGGCTGTGGCGACGGCTGTGAATGGGGTCATCACTGATCCCAGAGAGATGACGAATTAACATGGAACCGATCAAAAAATTTTCCGGGCGCACCGTCGCCCTGCCGATCAATGACATTGACACCGACCAGATCATCCCGGCGCGTTACCTGAAAGTGACCGATAAAAGCGGTCTGGGCGCGGCTTGCTTTGAAGATTGGCGTTATAACGCGGATGGTTCGCCCAAACCTGAATTTCAGCTCAATAAACCTGAATATAACGGCGCGAAAGTGCTGATTGGTGGGCATAACTTTGGCTGTGGAAGTTCGCGCGAACATGCACCCTGGGCGCTCATCGGCGCGGGTTTTCAGGCGATTGTCAGCACCTATTTTGCTGATATTTTCAAAGGTAATGCGCTCAAGAACGGGTTGTTGCCGGTGATCGTGGACGAAGAAACCCACCGCCAGCTTATCAGCCTATCCGAAGAAGACCCGTCGATAGAAGTGACGGTTGACCTGGAAACGCAAACCCTGACGCTTCCCGATGGCCGTCAAGTGACGTTTCCAGTGGATAATTTCTCGCGTTACTGCCTGCTGAATGGCGTTGACCAGCTTGGCTTTTTGCTCGGCCTCGATGACCATATCATTGACTATGAAGGATCACATCCGGCGCGAGTAGAAACTGTCGCCGTATAAAGCAGGATAAGCTATGACTCGCCAAGCAGCCGATTTAATCATCTACGAGGCTGAAAGTTATGAACTGCTTGGCGACTCCTCTGGACAGTTGCCGATGGTCAAGCAATATGGGATGCAACCGCGAAACTGGTCAACTGCAAATCATAAAGGCTATGTTGCCGAATATGCCATCATTGACCACCGATTGATGCTTACATCCTTGATGATACAAGATGCTGCTGATTATTACCCAGAGATTGGCGGTATACAACCAATAACCCCGGAGCCTTTTCGTGTACCTATGTACTCGCCATTGCTGGAACCCATGTTAATCACCGGGGCAATTACAATGGACAAGGGCGAGCCTGAAAACTGGCATAGTTTCGATATTCGATCTGTCCATGATTATGTTATCGCGCTGAAAATCACTCTAAAAGATGGCATTGTTCAATCCGTTGAGGATATTTCGGAGCTAGCGGCGGTGATACGAGTGAAATTGCAACAAATCATAAAAGAGCGAGAAGCGCAGCCAGGATTTCCATTTGCTAAACCTCCGCCTTTACCAGAAGAGTGGAACAAGCTTTTCGATGAATCTTGGGTACTAAGATATAGCACGAAAGATAATGAAGGCTAGCGATTTACCGGTAGTTTAATCGCTTGGGAGATGAGTTCATGGGGAACAACGTTCAAGTTTACGACACTACACTCCGTGATGGGACGCAGCGGGAGGGAATTTCCCTCTCGTTGGCCGATAAATTGAAAGTGACACGCCTGCTAGACACTTTGGGTGTGGCATATATTGAAGGTGGTTGGCCGGGTTCAAATCCCAAAGATGTTGCCTATTTTGATGCAGTGCAATCGCTTGAATTGCAACATGCCAAAATTGCTGCGTTTGGTTCGACCTGCCGCAAGAACAGCGATCCGGCAACCGATCCGAATATTATCGCGCTGGTTGACGCGAAGACCCCTGTAGTGACAGTAGTGGGCAAAACGTCGATGCTGCACGTCACCGATGTGCTGCAAACCACGCCCGATGAAAATCTACGCATGATCCGTGAGAGCCTGCGTTACCTGAAAAGCCTGGGTAAAGAAGTGATTTACGACGCTGAACACTTTTTTGACGGTATCAAGCTGGATATGGAATATGCGCTGGATACTGTAGAAGCGGCCATTGAAGGCGGTGCAGACGCGGTTGTGTTATGCGACACCAATGGTGGATCACTGCCCTGGGAAATCGCGCGCTATGTCGATGCTGTTCAGCAAGCCTTCCCGGATGTGCCGCTCGGTATCCATACGCATAATGATGGTGAATTGGCCGTTGCAAATACATTGGCAGCAGTCCAGTCGGGCGCAGTGCATGTGCAGGGAACCATCAACGGTTATGGCGAGCGCTGCGGTAATGCGAACCTGTGCAGCATTATCCCTGATTTGGAACTTAAAATGGGCTACCGCTGCCTGCCGGATGCAGTCAACCTTCGCAGTCTGACGAGTCTTTCACGCACGGTGGCTGAAATTGCTAACCTCGCGCCGGATAATCACCTGGCTTATGTTGGTAAAAGCGCATTCGCTCACAAAGGTGGAATCCATGTCGCGGCTATTCGGCGTAATGTCGATAGCTATCAGCATATTGACCCGACTCTGGTGGGTAACGAAATGCGGATTCTGGTTTCTGATCTGTCAGGACAGGGTAATCTTCTTAGCAAGGCAGAAGAATTTGGCCTGGATGTTTCCCGTGAAGAAGCTTTAGCCGTACTTGACCAAATCAAGCGCCTGGAAAACGAGGGGTTTGTTTTCGAAGGCGCTGAGGCCTCGGTTGCTGTGCGCCTGCATCGTGCCAAACCAGGCTATAAACCCCTATTTACGCTGGTTGATTTCTCCGTTATTGTTTCTGAACGGCCTGGGTCTGCATTGTCGCAGGCGATGGTCAAAATCGACGTTGACGGCGATATTGTGCATACGGCGGCGGATGGGAATGGGCCAGTGAATGCGCTCGATCTGGCGTTGCGTAAGGCGCTGCTGCCACGCTACCCCGAATTGACCGATTTTCAATTGGCGGATTATAAAGTGCGTATCCCGGATGGCAACAACGGCACAGCAGCCATGACTCGTGTGTTGATTGACACCCAAAATGGTGCACAGCGTTGGAGCACCATTGGGGCAGGGACAAATATTATTCAGGCGAGTTGGTTGGCATTGGTCGATAGTGTTGAATATGGTTTATCTCTATCCAAAGTCGATGTGCTGGAAGATCAACAAGTGTCCTAGGTTCAGTAGCCAGATATAATTACCTAGTTAGAAATCGGTACGGGCTGGCGTTGAGTTCAGTCCGTTTTTATGTTGGAGAGCATTATGAAAGCAACAATTTGTGTTTTGCCCGGTGATGGGATTGGCCCGGAGGTCACATCACAGGCCGTAGAAGTGCTGTCGAAAATCGGCAGCAAGTATGGTCACGATTTTGTGTTCAATGAAGCGATTATGGGTGGGCTGGCGATTGACCAATTTGGTGATCCTGCGCCTGCGGAAACCATTAAAGCCTGTGAGCAGTCCGACGCGATTCTACTGGGTGCTGTAGGGGGGCCGAAATGGTCTGATCCCAGCGCAGCAGTCCGTCCTGAATTGGGATTGCTCAAAATTCGCAAGCATTTTGATTTGTTTGCTAACTTGCGTCCGGTTAAGTCTTATCCAGCTTTGGCACAGCATACGCCACTGCGTCCTGAACTGCTAGAAGGCGTGGATATGCTTTTTATCCGTGAGTTGACCGGGGGTATTTATTTCGGCCCACGTCAGGAGCAGGGCAGTGGCGACTCGGCTTATGATACGGAAATTTATTCGGTTCCAGAAGTTGAGCGCGTGGCGCATGTTGCTTTCCGCGCGGCGCAGGGGCGGCGCAAGAAATTGACCTCGGTTGATAAGGCCAATATCATGGCTTCTATGCGTTTGTGGCGCAGCACCGTCGTCAAAGTCCATGAAGATTATTCCGATGTTGAACTCGATCATGTGCTGGTGGATGCCTGCACCATGTATTTAATGACCCGTCCGGCTAGTTTTGATGTCCTGGTCGCCAGCAATATGTTTGGCGATATTCTGACCGATGAAGCTTCGGTATTGGCAGGGTCGCTGGGTATGCTGCCGTCGGCATCGCTTGGATCGGAGAAATTCGGTTTGTACGAACCGATTCATGGGTCTGCCCCGGATATTGCTGGTCAGGGGAAAGCAAATCCAATCGGCACAATTCTCAGTGCTGCGCTGCTGCTCCGCTATAGTTTAGGGCTGGAAACTGAAGCACAGGCGATTGAGAAGGCAGTTGAAGACGTTTTGGCGTCAGGTGCGCGGACGGCGGATATTGCACCTCGCGGTGGTTCATGGGTGAAGACGGTTGAATTTGCCCAGGAAATTTTAGGGCGGATCTAAATGCTGCTTAGAGTCGCTTTCAATTGGCTGAACTGAGGGAGCCGTTTCTTCAGGGAATTCTTCGGAGTCGTAAGGCAGCGGTTCAACCTTAATCACCGGTTCATTCTGTAAAGTTATTGATTGCACGGGCGATTGATCTGTCCGAGGTTCTGGCTCCCAGGCGATGCTGTTGGGCAAATGATCGGTCATATCGGTTTCATCGGGGGACGGCGTTTCCGTCCCCGAACCGCGATGGGTTTTGCGGTTTAATTCAAAGATTGCCAGGCCCGACACCAGGAACATCACCCTACGTCCACCAATCGACATCAACGGCCATGTAATCGCGCGTAGGGCACAGAGCGCCAGCGCAACATAGTATTCGTACCAATTGTCGCTTTCGGTCAGGCAGTCGCGGACAATTTCCCGAATAGCCGCAACCGAGGCGATGGCATCTGAAAGTTCGGCATTTTTGAGAGGTGGGGTTGCGTGGGCATTCAGGGCGGCGATGTGAGTCAGAATTTTTCGGGCAGCCTCCCAGTTATTGCCTGCCAGCGTCATGACGGCATCACCCAGTACGCTCACCTCTAAGGTCGCCCAATCAAACAGCGTGTGACCGTCTCTGGTGTGGGCAAAATCAATGAGCCATGTGCTGTTATTCGGCCCGACGAGAATGTTCCCCAGATGTAAATCGCCATGAATTTTACTTAATGAGCCATTGACATGACGATCTAATAAATCTTCATAGGCCATTAATGGATTAGGAATGTTGTTTTTCCCAACCGGAATCCAACGGGAGTCCAGATCGAAATCTGGTTCTAGCGCCCGCGCCGCATCCAATAACAAATCCTGGCGGGTTTTCCACACTGTACCAACTAATCGTTCGATAACCTCACCGCGAAAATAGGGGCCTGCTGTTTGATTTAGCCCTTTAACCTCAATTTTGTAGGCGCGTTTGTCCGCTTCATTTCCAAAGCCTATAGCGAGTTTTAGAAGATTAGTTTCCCGTTCGACACGCTGTACAGCAAATCCTTCTAAGGCAACGACATCGCCAAATTGAAGTTCTTTTAGCTTGATTTTCAATTTGGCGCGATTGACCGGCACTTTGATGACATTCGCATTCTCTGGTAGTGTTTTGTCTGGCACGAATTCGAGCGTCAGTATGGGTGGGAGCAACCAGTCGTATTCTTTCCAGACCTGAAATCGAAATGGACGCCGCTGCTGCCACCATGTTTTACTGAATTGGGAATACAAACCTTCTCGAATCAACAGGCCTAAACCCTGCGCTCCCTTTATTTGGACACGATTGCGCAAGTCCTGTGGTACATCGTCAGAATTCGCAACTAAAGTATATTTTATTCCTGCAAGTTCCGATGCTTCTGGGGCTGTTGGATTATCTTCTAAGCGCGCGGTTTGGAGAGGAAGGGCGTTTTTCACATGCGCTGCGTAACGCTGAACCTCATCCAGAATATTATCGGTCTGGTCGATTTTGACTACAATTGGGGCATCTTCGCGACTGTCAGGGTGGATGGGAGTCACGACGAGTATCAATGCGCCGCTGAAACCCGTCAAACGCCGCTCAATTCTAATCTGGCTGTGAGAAGCAAACATGCGCCGCAGCACAAAAAGCTGGTCACGCTGGATGGTATCTGCACTATCAAATTCTTCCCCAAACATAACCCGAATATCAGGCGGTTGAGGTTCCTTATCGGGGGTATATGTTCGAGCGGACTCTACGAGCTTTTGGGTATCCACTTTGAGTGTTTTAAGGACGCGAACGGGCAGACTTTCGCCTTCATCTAGAATGGCACACAACAAATCGCGTTCGCTGGCTTCTTCATGCCCGTTGTCTGATGCCAGATCGGTTGCGATGTTCAAAATGATGTCGGTGCGCGGCGTGTATGGTATTCCGACCCACAAGACCTGCGATGCCCCTTTGTCCGTTTTTCGGCGGATGGTATCAACCACGTAATCCGAGGTCTGTCCTTGTTCTTCGAGGATACTACTGGCGAGACCTCCCTGGATTTGAAGCAGTGCAATGAATAAATGCTCAACTCCAATATAGAAGTGGCGCATCTGTACACATTCTTGTCGTGCGCTTATGAGGATGTCTCGCAGTAAAATTCCAGACATGAATTACTCGTTTGCCTCTATCCGCATCCAGGTATGCCCGATACGGAACAGGACACCATAATCAATTGGAATTGTGCCTTTCACACGCATGTCGGTATCGGCATATTCCAGAAAAGTCCCATTGGTGCTTTCACAATCCTGGAGCCACCAACGGTTTGTCTCCCAAAAAAGATAAGCATGTAATCGTGATACAAAGGTGTCGTTGCGGAGGCAGATATCGCTATCTTCGCGTCGTCCGATGCTGATGAACCACTTACCGTCTTCACGGACTTGTCCGTCGCTGTTCTCAGGAGAATAGTTGAGTTGTAATCCATCCTCAACCCCGCTCATAATCGTGACCTCTAACCGAAGGCTCAACGGTGGCACAACTCCACTAAGTCATTTTAATCACTTTTATTATACTCAGATTGAATCTTTCCCCAACCTTCGAGCGTGGATTTTCTGTGAATTTGATAAGTCGCTTGATATTTTCCGCGTTTTCTGGTACTCTTCTAAGAGTTGTTTTTAGCTTAACACTTACCTTTAAGTTAACAACTTAACAATTGCATATACACAAACTCTTATGAAGAGCGGTTGAGGGAACGGCCCTAAGACACCGCGGCAACCCCCAAAGCATTGGGAAGGTGCCAAGTCCGTCGGCACAAGCTGACAGATGAGAGAATTACCTGGTTTTATCTGTATGTGGATTAATCAGGAGCGGACTCTAAAGACTTCATGCCGAAGTCTTTTTTGTTGGCAAATCTCACCCGGACTTGGCGTACACAAGTACCGGGTTTTCTTTTTTGGCGTCCAGTGAGGAGATGACAACGTGACACTACAGGACATTAACAAAGGGATCGAGAATTTGGTGAACGATGAAGCGGCAACTGCGCCGGAACAGGGGAGCAGTACACGTGCCGTACATGGTGGAACCAAGCGGCGCAAAGCTTTTAATTCGTTGAATACACCCATTGTTCAAACAGCAACGTACACGTTTGAAGATACCCAGGAATTGATCGACTTCATGGAACGGAAAACCTGGGGTGATGGCGATGACCGCGAAGAGTATGGTCGCTACGGCAATCCCACTGTTTCCGCAGTAGAACGCAAATTGGCGGCGCTCGATTCGGGCGAAGACGCTGTATTGTATGCATCGGGGATGGCGGCTGTAACATCACTGTTGTTGTCGGTGCTGCCCGCAGGCGCACACATCGTCATGACGGATGATTGTTATCGCCGCACGCGACAATTCTGTCAAACGTTTCTGAAGCGTCTGGGAATTGAGACGACAGTTGTCCATATGGGTGATTATGAGGCGATGGAAGCTGCCATTATCCCGAAGCAGACTCGGTTTATCATCTCGGAAAGCCCAACCAACCCTTATTTGCGGATTGCTGATCTGGAACAATTGGCGCGTTTAGGCAAGAAATATCGTGTTTTGACATTGATTGACAGTACCTTTGCCACGCCGATTAATCAACGCCCGTTAGAATGGGGCATTGATTTTGTAGTCCACAGCGCCACCAAATATCTGTCGGGGCACAATGACCTCCTGGCGGGGGTCGTGATAGGCCGCGCAGACCGAATCAAGGCGCTACGTGATGCGCGTGGTGTACTTGGCGGAATTGTCGATCCGCAGAATGCTTATTTGTTGGATCGCGGCATAAAGACACTAGGTGTTCGTGTTGAGCAGCAAAACCGCACCGCTTTGGCAGTTGCGCGTTACCTCGAATCACACCTGAGAATTGAACGTGTCTGGTATCCAGGTCTAGAATCACACCCGGATTACAACATTGCTGCGGCGCAGATGTCCAGCTATGGCGGCGTTGTGAGTTTTGAAGTTGCCGGTGATTTGAAGACTACCAGCCGGTTTATTGACCATCTCAAAATCCCCTACATTGCGCCCAGTTTGGGGGGCGTAGAAAGCCTAATCGAACAGCCCGCTTTGATGAGCTATTACGAGAAAACCACCGAAGAACGGTTGGCACTGGGCATTAAGGACAATCTGGTGCGTTTCGCCATCGGTATAGAAGATACGAATGATATTCTGGCAGATCTGGATCAGGCACTTTCCGCTCTATAATTTCTTGTACTCTGCATAAAACAGAGTGCTCAGTTGAGCGCCCTGTTTTTTATTGCGAAGCTCAGGCAGGCTGCTGTGCGCCTAAAATCTTGCTCAGGGATTCGATACTTGCCTCTGATTGGTGGAGGTGATTGGGGTAGTGGGCTTCAATGTCCGCTAATGTATTGCTGTGATACTGGACGACAGCCTCAGCATCTTTCAAAACGTGTCCGGTCAGGATGCCGACGACTGTTTCATCGGGACGAATAATCCCTTTTTGAACCAATTTCTGGACGCCAGCAACCGAGCAAGCTGATGCCGGTTCACAACCAATGCCCTGGCGATCAATGAGGGCTTTTGTATCCATAATTTCCTGGTCGGAAACTTGCTCGACGACTCCATTTGTCCACTTCAAAGCTCGGACTGCCTTCTTGTAGCTGACGGGGTTGCCAATTTTGATGGCTGTCGCAACCGTTTCGGCGTGGACGGGTTCATAATGTTGGAAACCGTTCTGGAAACTGCGATACAGTGGATTTGCACCTTCGGCCTGGATGATAGCTAAACGCGGCATCCGGTCAATGAAACCCAGGTCATAAAGTTCATGCAGTCCCTTGCCGAATGCTGAGCTGTTCCCCAGGTTGCCACCGGGGCAGACAATCCAATCCGGTACTTCCCAGCGAAGCTGTTGAAGTACCTCGAACACGATAGTTTTCTGTCCTTCCAGGCGGAAGGGGTTGATTGAATTCAATACATAGATGCCGAGTTGATCCGCAACTTCGCGCACTAGTTCAAGATTGCGGTCAAAATCGGCGTTTACTTGAACGCAGGTTGCGCCGTAAGCAATGGCTTGCGCTAACTTGCCAATGGCTACCTGTTTATTCTGAAAAAATACAATGCCTTCCAGTCCGCCAAATGCGGCGTAAGCCGCCAAAGACGCGGATGTGTTCCCGGTTGATGCACAAGCGACGCGCTGAATGCCCAGGACGCGCGCTTGGGTCAATCCGCCAGTCATCCCCCGGTCTTTGAATGAACCCGTGGGATTTTCGCCCTCATGTTTCAAATAGAGCTGCTTTACCCCGACCCATTCTGCCAATTTCGGGGTATAGTACAGGTTCGTGTTGCCTTCGGGACGGCTTACAATCAATTGATTATCGACATCTGGATAAACCAGTTCTTTGAAACGCCAGACGCCACTGTTGTAGGGTGCGTCCAATGTGCCGAGGCGTTGGTCAAAGGTCTGGCGAGTGATGGTTTTGCGTAGGTGTTCAAGATCATGTTGAACGTCTAGTAGTCCACCGCAGTTTTCGCAGGAATAAATGATGCGATCAATTGGGTATTGCTGACCGCAATCCATGCATTGTAGTATGCTCGACATAGTGTTTTGATCCGTGTTCATTTGAAAGCAATGTTAGGATAACAATTTCTCATGATGAATACCAGGGCAGAAGCTTTTGCACCCGCC
>JBDTNB010000031.1:0-55645 GCA_039933955.1 Chloroflexota bacterium | reverse complement strand
GGCTGCCGAAGGCGTGGGGTGAGGGGGTAACAATGGGCGACTAGCAATCAGGGTAAGTTTATAACCGTGCGCAGACCTGATCCGTAAATTCAGTGGTCGTAATCGCGCCTTCGCTGTAAATATCAGCGGTATAGCTGCCGCTGTCGAGGGTGGCGCGTACTGCATTTTCGATGCGGGTGGCGGGTTCCTGACGATTCCAGAAATGGCGCAGCAGCATGGCAACGCTGAGGATAGCGGCGGTGGGATTGGCGATATTCCGCCCAGCGATGTCCGGGGCACTGCCGTGTACCGGTTCGGCCAGAGCAATGCCTTCGCCCATACTCAGCGATGGCGCGAGGCCGAGACCACCACCCCAGGCTGCCGCCATATCTGACAGAATATCGCCATACAAATTGGGCGTCAGGATCACATCAAAACGAGTCGGGTCTTTGACCATCCAGTAGGCAGCTGTATCAACGAACAATTCATCGGTGATGATTTCGGGGTAATAGCCCGCGATTTCTAAGGCAACCTTGCGGAAAAGCCCGTCGGACTGCGGCAACACATTGGCTTTATGGACAATCGTGATTTTCTTGCGCTCGGTTAGGACAGCCAGATCATAAGCCAGCCGTGCAACACGTTCGGTGGCTTCGCGGGTGATAACTTTTTCGGCGATACCAGTCTTGCCTTCATTTTCGGTATGCTCATGACCGATATACAGGTCTTCAGTATTTTCGCGCACGACCAATAAATCCACACCCTGACGCGAAGTCGGGACGGGCAGATAGCTGGTTGGGCGCAGGTTAGCGAAAGCCCGCAGTGTCCGGCGCATCCGCACAATCGGCGAGAAATAACCGTCTACCGGATAGGCTGGGGATTGGGTCGCGCCAAACAGAATCGCGCCACAGTGCCTTGCGACCTGAAGCGTTTCCTCAGGCAGGGGCGTCCCCTGTTCCTGGAAGGTTCCCCAACCGGCAAACGCCGTGTGGAGGGTGACATCCGGGGCGACGGCAAGCAGCACCTGTAGGGCCGCCGGAATGACCTCGCGGCCAATACCATCGCCTTCAATCACGCAAAGTTGTAATGACCCAAAAACGGGTTGGTGGTTGCCGTTGGACTGCATATTACTCTCTCGCGAATACCCGTTGGAACGCCGAAGGGCGAACCGCTGTTTAAAAAAGGACGATCAGGTAATGAAGGAATATTTTAGGTGGGTATTCTTATGATGCGATTACGCCAGCAGCCAACAACATGTCCAGCGCAGGAAATTTCCCCTACAAAGATTATTCTGTCACATCTGTATGCGTTTGTCGAATTTTTGGGTAAATGATTTTATCAACTTTCAGGATCAGAATGAAAAGATAATCACAATCCGGCAGATTTTCTCGCCTTTACACAAACGTGCCGATTTTTTGAGCGTATGAATTTGAACAGCACCCCATCATGGCTCGCTTGTTGGAACAACCCGTAATTAAAGATACAATTCTAAGTATATCTTTTGAGCGATGTGGAGTTCGGCCTAATGAGTAGCAACTCTATCTTCACGACTGACGCCACAACTCCGACTACGCGCATCACCAACCCGACACTGCTGACACTAGCAAGAGCGGGATGGGTAATGTTTGCGGTGTTGATGATAGCCTTGAATTTGCTTGCCCTCCCACAAGTGTTTGACCGCGCGATCTGCCAGAACACGGAACCAGGTTGCGAAGATGGTTTGAACAGTATTTCGCAAGATACTATTGATCTCCTTGCAAGCGCCGAGATCGATTATCACACTTATGTGACGGTTGAAAGTGTTGTGACCGTCATTATCTATATTATTCTAATTGCTATTGCAGGTTTTTTGTTTTGGCAGCGCTCAGATGATCGAATGGTACTGATACTGGCCGCAGCATTAGTCTGTTTCGGTAACTTCTCGCCAATTGTTAGCGAGGTATCAACCATAACACTTTCTATTCTGGTACTTACCTTCCCCATTGGGAGTTTCAAACCGCGTTGGAGCATCTTGATTGTCGCAGTGCTATTCATACTGGGCGTGATAGAGGTTCTCAAACTTTCCAAAGAATTGTCAGAGTTAGGGTCTGTCATATTTCTCGCGATGGTCGCTGCCACCCTGGGCGTTGTCATTTATCGTTACCGTCGCCTGTTCACCCTGACGCAGCGACAACAGGCGAAATGGCTGCTGTTCTCAGTTGGGGTAATCGTCCTCTACTGGCTGACCAATCTGATACTGATTATTCCTTTGGTGGGGGCATTGGGTAATGTCACCCTCATTATTCTGCATTTCCTTGCCTTCAATTTCTTTGCACTGGTGCTTGACCTTCTCATTCCCATCTCCATGTGGATTTCCATCACGCGCTACCGTCTGTTTGACCTGAACTTTGTCATTAACCGTTCACTGGTGTACGGCATTGTTACCCTGGCGCTGTTCGTCGTGTTCTCCGTACTGTTCGTCATCGCGCACACAGTTTTGAGCAGCATCCTGAGCGGGCAGCAGGGGTTTATCGCGGGAGCTATCGCCGTAGCCGTGCCGGTACTGCTGTTCAACCCGGTGCGGCACATCGTTGGACATTTCGTCGATCAGCATATTTTCCGCCTGCGTTATGACCTCAGTCAGGTCGCCGCCGCGCAGAAACCACCAGAGATCAAGAATCCCGGCGTCTACACCGGACGTACCTTCGGCAAATACCAGGTATTAGGCGTGTTGGGCAGGGGCGGCATGGGTGAGGTTTATCAAGGGACGGGCGCGGGGCAAACTATTGCACTCAAAGTCTTGCCCGCCGATCTTGCCAAAGAAGAAGATTTTCGCAAGCGCTTCGTCCGCGAGGCACAAACGTTGGCATCATTGCAACATCCCAATATTGTGAAACTATACGATAGCGGCGTGACCGACGACGGGGTGCATTACTTAGCGATGGAATTCATTGATGGACACGAACTGAGCACGGTGATCCAGAAGGGCGCGCTGACGGATTATGACGTGCTGCGCGGGTGGATGAGGAACGCGGTGGAGGCATTGGATTATATTCATGCGAAGGGACTGGTACACCGCGATCTCAAGCCTTCAAACATCATGCTGCGTCCTTCCGCGCAGGACAAAGAATTCAAAGAAGCGGTGTTGATGGATTTCGGCATCGTGCGGGTGGACGTGACGGGTACGCGCATCACGGGCAGCGGCGCAGTAGGCACGATTGACTATATGTCGCCAGAGCAGATCATGGCGGCGCGTGAGGTGGACAGACGCAGCGATGTGTATTCGTTGGGGATCATCGTGTACGAACTGCTGACGGGCGAAAGACCGTTCAAAGGCGGTGCGGGGCAAGTGTTGTTTGCGCACTTGCAGCAGCCTGCGCCCGACCCGCGTGACGTTAAGGAAGATGTGCCGCGTGACATAGCTCATGCTGTCATGCAAGCGCTGGCGAAGAAAGCTGAAGACCGCTACTCATCGGCAGGTGAGTTCGCGGCGGCGTTGGGAGTCTCGTGAAGCTGAAATTGAACAGGTCGTGAATTCCCTTCGTTCCATCTATCTAAATAAAGGGAAGACCCGTGCTGGCAACCTGGATGAAATTCTCAAATTATAGGGGCGTTAGGTGCTTGGCGAGGAGAGCGGGTCAGGAAACTACTTTGCGGATCATGGCTTCAAATTCCTGGGCAGGCCCATTCTTGACCAGATAGGCGCTTGCGCCCGTGCGCTGAACCAGTTCAATCGGGTCATAATCCACTGAGCTGGTCATCAGGATAATGCGTATCTCTGGATAAGTATGATGAATAATGGTACTGGCTTTGACCCCATCCACCTCAGGCATGATGATGTCCATCAAAACCACATCGGGCTGAAGCTTTTCCGATAATTGGATGGCCTCGGTTCCGTTCGCGGCTTCCCCAATAATTTCAAAGTCATCCCACAACTCTAAAAACACATGCAAGGCTTCTCGCACGCGCGGATGGTCATCAACTATGAGGATTTTGATGCTTTGATTAGCCATTGCAGAGCCATTTTGCTTGCATGTATTTTACAATATTGAGCATTTAGTGTAAGAAACACGTTGCTTTTGATAGAATTGATCGTTTACTATTATACGTTACAACCCAATTTCCTTCGCGCCGTTCCATAACGCATCCATCTCAGCTAGGTTGGAATCGACCAGTGCTTTACCCTGTGCGGCAAGCTGCTCCTCGATGTAACGGAAGCGGCGGTAGAATTTCGCGTTGGCTTCGCGCAGGGCGGTCTCCGGCTCAACCTTGAGCCAGCGCGCCCAATTGACCAGCGCGAACAGTAAATCGCCCATTTCTTCGGCGCGTTCGGCCTCGGTCTGTGCTGCTAACACCTCGTCAATTTCCTCACGCACTTTGGCAATCACATCATCTATGTTTTCCCAATCAAAATGCACTTTGGCGGCGCGTGCCTGATATTGATTCGCCAGCAGCAAACTGGGCAGCGCTTTGGGGATGCTGTCCAGCAGCGACTCGTGGGTCTTGCCCTGGTCAGCTTTTTCCTGACGTTTGAGCGCTTCCCAATTGCTCACGACCTGATCGGCTCCATCCACACTGACCTCACCCCACACATGGGGATGGCGGCGGATCATCTTGGCGTTGACATAGCGCAGCACATCGCTCATGTAGAACTCGCCGTCGTCGATGGCGATCTGGGTATGCAGCACAATTTGCAGCAGCACATCGCCCAATTCTTCATACAGCGATTGGGTGTCACCGGCTTCGATAGCGGCCAGGGTTTCGTAGGTTTCTTCGATCAAATACTGGCGTAATGATTCATGGGTTTGTTTACGATCCCAGGGGCAGCCTTCCGGCGCGCGCAGGTGGGCGATAATTTCCTGAAACTGCTCGAAGCTCGACATCTGGCCGAGCGCGGGGATATACAGCGCGGTTGTATGCCGTATATGTTGGCTGCGGTCAATTTCAAACAGCGGCACTTCCTCGATAATCGGATTCTCGGTTCCGGCAGCGTGGATCAGCGTAACTTTGAAATCGTCGGGATACTGGTTCATCAGCGTTAGTTTGACGTTCGAGGCTACGGTTGTGCTGTAAACCTGACCCAACAGCGCCGCATAATCCGGGTTAATCGGCGGATGATGCATAGCGGCAACCGCGATTCCATCCAGGATTTGCAAGCCGTTCATCGCATCTACCCCTAAAAGCGCCATCGTCGGCTCGACGAAACTGATGCCATTGACAATTTGCACAGGCAGATTTTCGGCTTTGGCCTGTTTCATCAGCTCAATAACGGTGAACTCGCCGACCAGCGGGTCACCGGGGACGGCATACACCACATCACCCGCGCGTGCCGCTTCCATCACCTGCGCGACAATCGCCGCATAAACATCCTCGAATTTTTCGTGGGTCTCATACAGTGTGTCAAAGCTGTGATAAACCGCGCCGGTTTGCGGCAGGCAGGGTACACAATTGTGCTGCGAGGTGCGCAGATAAACGGTTTTGGCTTCTTTTAAGGTGCGCCACGCGCGCCGTGATAAGTCGTCAATTTCTCCCGGCCCCAGGCCGAGGATGGTGAGTGTCAAGATGCTGCTCCGCTAAGACTATTTTCGATGTTTGCTAATGAAATTACATGAACTTCAGGATAACTGACGCCGCCTTCGCCACCCAGGAAAGCCAGATAATGATTGTCCGGCGAGAACAAACCCTTCTCTACCCAGGTAGAATTCACATCGCCAGAAATAAGGTTGCTTTCTTGAGTTTCAAGATTAAATCGAACAATTCCTTGTTCATTTACAACCAGGATATGTTCCTGATCTTCAGGTATAAAGGCTGCGGCACTCACCTTTCCCGCCGGAACTAAGTGTGCGGCTTCCATTGCATCGCGTGAATCATCTTTAAGAGGTAGGCGATCATCCCATATTAGCAATTGCCCGCCGGGTTGCGGGATTAACAACTGATTTCCATCTGACGAAATATCAAAGATATTCTCGGCTGTATCCATTTGGCCTACATAAGTTTCACGGATACTCGTAAAGACTCCATGTATCTTGACATGAAACAATATGGTTAGACCGCCGTATACACTAGGGGTTTCCATTACAAAAGCACTGCTATCATCACTCCACCGCAACAACTTTGGGCGAAGATATTCAAATATTCGGAGTGGAAAGAAACCTGTATAAGGATACTCTAAGTCAGGAGCGTAGCCGATTGCATAGAATCGAGGCGATCCAGCTTCACCCCCAAGAATGGTTTGTAAAGTGCTTACGTAAACAATTTTCTCGCCATCTGGTGAAAGAAACGCTTGGTTATCGAAAGCTTGATAATTTTTTTGCTCTTTCGAATTAAATGTTCTCTCTAATGGATAATGTTGAACCTGGCTTAACCTTCCTGTGGTTATGGAGTAACGGTAAAGGATAGAAGGCGTAAACGATACATCTTCAAAATACAGTTCGTCATCCCACCAGAACAAGCTGTCCCGTACAATATTTTGTGCCTCATAAATTAATCCTGCTTGTGTCTGGGCAGATGTCGGACGGAAACAGGCTAAAACAAGAAGCAATACCCATAGGATTTTCTGTAGCATACGCCACGCGCGCCGCGACAGGTCGACAATCGTGAGTGTCATGAGGAATTCCTTCGTTTCATTTTCGTAAGAAATTTACAGGATTTATGGAAAATCTATTCTTTCTTACTGCTAATGAGATTATCATAAGGTTATATGAGTCATATAAGACTTAGAGGCGACTATGCCGGCAGCAATTGACTGGCTCGACAACACAAAATCGGTACTTTACTGCAACTATACCGGCTCACAGGATTGGGGCGAGTTATATCAAGCCGCGTCCTACGCCCATGCCATGATGAATAGTGTACGGCACACCGTCCATATATTGATCGACGCGCAGCATTCCGCCGGACTGCCACGTTCGTCGCCTTTCCCGCATTTCAAACGGGCTATCACGAACCTACCCGCTAATACCGGCGTGATTGTCATTATATCGCAAAAGCTGTTCATCAAGATGGCGCTGTCGCTGGTCACGAAGTTTTACGATACCGGGGATCGTATCTATCTGGTCGCCACACAAGACGAGTCGGAAGCCATTTTGAACGAGCGGCGCGGCAAACAGGTGCTCAAGGATCAGCTCATCCGCGCGATGGGCAGCAGCAGCACTGCGACTTCGCTCCGGGCAGTCGAAGAACTGCGCAACCGCGAATGGCTGTATGACGGGTCGCTGGTGGGTGCGAATTTCACCGCCGCTAATTTGTCCGGCGCAGATTTGTTCATGGCGAACCTGTGCGACAGCAAATTACAAATGGCTGTACTGGAAAGCGCGAATTTGTTCATGGTGAACCTGGAAACGGCCAATTTGCGCCGTGCCAACCTGCGGGGGGCATCGCTGGTGCAGACCAATTTACAGAAAACCATGATGCAGGAAACCGACCTCGGTGGCGCTGACCTATCGATGAGCAACCTGCAACGGGCGAATTTGCGGCTGGCAAACTTGCAAGGCGCGAACCTGTACGCGGCGAATTTGTGGGGCGTCAATTTGCACGGCGCGATTTTCGATAATACGACTATTCTCCCCAACGGCGAACCCTATAATAGCGATGATGATTTAATGCCGTTCATTGACCCCAATTATGTGTCGAGCTACGCGACCAGCCAGCAGGACGAAGATGCAACCCTACCCGCGCGCCCGGAAATTTTCCCGTTGGAAGAGGACGTGAGTTACCCCAACGTGAATAATCCAACGCCCTGGTAAACGACTGCACTGCAACATGATTTGACGATCCCAAATTAACAAAAAATTCAAATTTCAGACTGAATTTTTTGTTGGAAACTGTCATAAAAGTGGTAAAATTGAAATACAGAGTGGTCGCCAAACACCTAAAAGCGCCTTCAATGCTGTGCAACATTGATCCAACGCTGCTGCCTATCACATCATAAATTGCATCATCGAACGGTTTGCCGCGCCGTCATCCAAGACCAAGGATCAACTTCCAATGCCGTACCATCTATCGTGGTATCACGAAAATCATGTCATCTATGCAGCCGTCAGCGGGAATTTTACCGTCGCAGAATTTGAAGCCTATGGCGAGGCGTTGATCGAAAACTTCCTCGACAGCGCATCCCATCCCATTCATATTATCTCAGACGTAAGTCAGATGAAGAAGTTTCCAACGCAGGTCTGGACAGCCATCCGCGCGACGGAACCCTGGCTGAAGCACCACAACCTGGGCTGGATTATTCTCTTAAGCCCCGGCGGCAATGCCATGCTGCGTTTTTTGGTTTCCGCTGTCAATCAGGTGGTTGGCATCCGCTATCATGTGGTTGAAACATCCGAAGAAGCCTACATGCTGCTGCAACAATTGGATGACAGCCTGTGTGAAGCGGTAGTGGATGCCAATACGACCCAACCAGCAATTTCCGGCGACTAAATTTATAATCCCAATTGGGCTTTCAAATCCTGGAGCATTTGCGCTTCTTCCGGGCTGACTTTTGCACCCATCCCTAGCAGTCCCGTCCCGGCAGCCGTCGCGATTTTTTCCGCCAATGTATAAATGAAGTGTTTGTAACCCTGTAATTCTGGCAGACCGGCGAACAGGTTCATCACGTAATCCACGCCTTGCAGGACATCACCTTCCGGAATGTACTCGACTTTCTCGCTGTCCAAGCCGGTGTCAATATTGCCCGACTCGTCGATAAAGCGCATCAAGGCCGCCTGCACTAACAGATTGTCAGCATATTTGATTTGGGCCTCATCAATAAATTTGGCGACGGCCATCATTTCGCGCACGATGCTCGAATAGGTTGTGCCATCAACGGTGATGACTCCCTGGATGATGATAACGGATAGCTCGCCAGCGGCGGACAATTGATCCTGTGTGAAAGCCATATGGCCTCCTTGATATTCATGATTTAAGGGTCAGTATAGTCGATTTGCGTAGGAACAGCATTGTTCACAGGCGCAAGGCTATCCGGCAAACGAGTCGGATGTGTATCTGTCCTTTTTGGGTTTTCGGGATAGTACAAATACGGAAAGGTAAAAATCAGCCCTAACACGAACAATAAACCAGCCAGCAGCGCCGGAAACAGATGCCATAGGTCAAGATAACCAACCGAGATATGAATCCCGATGCCCGCGATAAATCCGGGCAGGCCGCCCAGCGCTAAAGTCCACCACACCCAGCGTTCCCCCTGGCGAAAGCCCCACAGTGCCAACAGCATCACCGCCGCCCCAACCGAGACCAGATTGCCGCCAAAACCAACTCGATCATGGGCGATGAGCGGCAGCAAATGGGCGTTGGCAGCATTCAAAACATCGGCGGTGGTGTTCATAAATTTCAGGTCTTCGGGCACAAAAACATGCAGGACACCGACGATGGCGATGGTGAGTCCCGCCACAATTAAGCCAAAGCCAATCGAGACGAATCCGATTTGTCCCCATTGTCCATTGAGCCAGCGGCGGTTATTAGTCAGATTGGGCGGAACAGACGGCCTATAAGGAGTCATTTTTCCGCGTGTACCCAATATAAATAACGGAAAAATACCTGTGCTGAGGGCGGCGTGAATCGGGTCAGATGGTGATTTCCCAATGACTCTACCTACGACAGGCTTTCCGGTACATCGTCATGATCCTCACGCGCGTGGCGGATATGGCGGTAGATGTAATACACCAGGCCGATGATCAGGACGGCGATAATCGGGTAATCGAAAGGCCGCATGACACGGCGCAAATCTTCCCAATGTTCACCCGCGACAAAACCGCCGTAGGCCAGCACCGCGCACCAGATGAAGGAACCGAGCAGGGTGAAGATGACAAAGCGCAGGAAATTGACGCGCACCATCCCCGCCGGAAATGAAATGAAGGTGCGTACCACAGGCAGCAGACGCGATATAAAGGATGCCCAATCGCCCCAGCGCGCAAACCATTGGTCAGCACGGGCAATATCTTTTTTACTGATTAAAATATATTTGCCATAGCGTTCGACAAATGGACGCCCGCCATAAGCCCCAATCGCATAATTGATGACCGACCCCAGCAAGCAGCCCAATGAACCGATAATCCCGCCTAGCAAAATGGCTTGTAACGCCGTACCGCCACTGGCTTGTACCAGCAGCCAACCGGCCAGCGGCATGGTCACCTCGGACGGAATCGGAATATTGGCACTTTCCAATGCCATCACGAAAAAGATGCCTACCCAACCAATATTCTGAATGATGCTGGTCAGCGTGGCGACGATTTGAATTTCGAGTCCTTGCGGCATAATCGTATTCCCTCGATCCTGATAGAAGCATCTTGAAAGCAATACGTGCGACGATGTGAGTTGGGAGGGTATCTCTAAAAGTCTTGGTTGGAGATTGGGGTTCGATCATTGTTGATCATTATATTATATGCTCAGGTAGTCAGTCTGTTTTCATAAAGATTTCGATCTCGTCCGTTTATTCCCCCAGCGCCACATCCTGCGCGGCTTGTGCCAACAGCGGGATCATCTGGCCGAAGGCTTCAAAGCGCGCGTCTTTGGTCTGACCACGCTCGAAACGGACGTATATCTGCGCGCAGATTACCACCAACCGGTATAAACCCAGCGCGTGGTAAAAGCGGATGTGTGACACATCGCGGCCACTTTTTTCAGCATAGCGCGCGACCATTTCTGCCCGTGTCATAAAACGTGCGTCGCCGACGGGCATCATCGCCGTCATCTGTAAATAAGGGGCGTCTTCCGGCTCCGTCCAATAGGTGAGGAGCGCGCCCAAATCAGCCAGGGGATCGCCCAGCGTACACATATCCCAATCAAAAATCGCGATCAACTTACCTGGATTATCCGCCGCCAGCATCACATTATCCAATTTGTAGTCGTTGTGGACGAGGGTCGGCGCGCCTGCCGGGGGTACATTCTCGCGCAGCCAACCGTAGACCGTTTCCATCTGGGGCAGGATATGCGTCCGCGCATTATGCCAGCGCCCGTACCACCCTTCTACCTGCCGCTCGATAAATCCGGCGGGCTTGCCCAATGATTCCAGGCCGAGGGCGTGATAATCCACCGCGTGGAAGGCCGCCAGCGCATCAACCAGCGCTTCGCTCATCCGGCGCGGCGAATCGGCAACATTAGCATATTCTGCCGGGATCGAACGCCGCACCACCAACCCTTGTTTGCGTTCCATCACGAAAAACGGCGCGCCAATCACCGACGAATCATCACAAAAGACGAACGCGCGTGGAGCCAGCGAAAACGCCTGATACAACACTGACAGCACCCGATATTCCCGCGCCATATCATGCGACGAGGGCGCAACCGGCCCCAGTGGCGGACGGCGCAGCACATACTCATGCGTGCCGTAATCCAGCAAATAGGTAAGGTTCGCCGCCCCGCCCCCGAACTGTTTGACCGTCAGCGGCGTGGTGGCTCCCTCTAATTTATCCTGCAAATAATGGGCGAGATGCGCTTCGTCAAAGTGTTCATCCGGGCGAACGGCGATGGTATCCAGCATACAATAATCCTTGTTCAATAAGGTAATTAGTTTTTAGTTATTGGTTTTCAGTCTAATTCCTGAGTTACCGATCATCAAAAGCCAATGATTCTCAGTCTAGATAAAATAGGGACGAGATAAAGTGTATCTCGTCCCCGTATAGTCTACCCGATTTCTGATTTATGGTATTGATTGGGGAGGGGTGATGTTTGTGGATATGAAGCAATGGCTTCCATTCAACTCGAAAATTCAATATCCACCACAGTCGGTACTCCCGAAACCAGGAGGTTTCATCTTTCCTGTTATTGCCATTATCAGGCGGTTATCAGGAGCAATTTTGGCGTATTTTCAAACCCAATTCCAACTTTCTCCTGTTCCATCCTGTTTTTCAGGCAATTGACCTTCGTGGACATGAAGTGATGACTTCCATTCAACTCGAAAACTTGTGCCCACGAGATTCAGCACTCCCTTGATTGGTGATGAGCGGCGGGCATCATTTTCCACCAATAACCAACAACTAATCACCAAAAACCTTCTCCTACAACACCCAGCGGATGGCGTCTTCCCACATCGGGTCGAGTTCGACGTAATTGACGGCATCTTCGAGTTCGGTGCGAATCCAGTGCCACGCTTCGTCCGGGTCGTGTTCGTCGCTGATTTCTACCAGCACGCGCCCGGTGATACGCGAACGTTTCATCGAAGTGACACAGTTCATTGACCATACGGTTGCCAGCAATCGGCGCTCTTCGGTGGTCAACCAGAAAGCATACCGTCCACTGGTCTTGACCTCGGCGGGCGGCTTCATTTCAAAACGATTTTCTATATTATTTGCAGGCATTCAACACCTCCAATCGATCTACCCTACCAATGTACCATACTTTCACATGCGTAAATTTTACGTTTTACATAAGAATCGCGTGCAAATTCTTGCGACATTCGTTAAGATCAATATTAGTAATCCCTCACTATACACCGTAAGAGCATCAACAATGCGAATTCAACGGAACCACTCCCGGCTGTCTTTTCGTAAACAGCGCCGACGGCGTTCAGGTTGTTTGCCTCTGGTGGTTTTGATTGGATTGCTGGTGGGGGCGGTGACGCTGTCCTGGAACTGGATTGGTCAGCGCCTGCATATCAACACAGCGGGGCAGTCCAGCGAGGGGATGTTGGCGGACGCGAATGCCGCTTTTTCGCGCGGTGATTTGAACAATGCCATCAACATCTCACGCCAGGTTTTAGAGAATAAACCGAACCAACCGGACGCAGTGACCTTGCTGGTACGGGCGCTGGTGTACCGCAGCTATGCCGATTATGACCATACGGTTGACCGCCATTCTGCGTTGGAAGTAACTTCGCAAGCACTCGCCGATGATCCCAACGATCCCATTTTGTTAGCGAGTCGTGCTTATGCACTCCAGGCTGACGGTCAATCCGCCGAGTCTGCCCGCATCGCCCAGCAAGTCCTCGACAAAAATGCTTCGGATGGATTGGCGCGGGTGTCGCTGGCATTGGCGTATGGCGGTGCAGGCAGTTTTGAAGTTGCCCTGCGCGAAAGTATGCAGGCGGCCCAAAACCCGGATTGGCAGTTGGATGCCCAGCGCGCGCTCGCCATCAGTTACAGCGATTTGGGCGATTATAAGAGCGCCATCACAGCGGTTGAACGCGCGCTCAAGCTGAACAGCCGCCTCGTGCCTTTATATTTTGAGCGGGCACTATACGCGATGCAGGTGGGCGACGCTGACTCGGCGACGGCGGCCTATTTCCAGGTACTCACTTATGATCCTGACAATGTAAAAGCGCGGCTGCGATTATGTGAATTGTCCAGCCTGCTGCGGGAACACGATCAGGCCATCAGTTATTGTGAACAGGTGACGGAGCGTGCGCCAAGTTGGGCGGATGGCTGGTATCAACTCGGCCTGGAACACTTTTTACAGGGCGATTTCAAGACTGCGCAGGACGCGCTGCACCGCTGTTCATCACTGCAAGTGATGCAAGATGTAGCGGTCAAAGACCGCAAATTTCAATGCTGGTATTTACAGGGTCAGGCGGCGGAAATTGTCGGCGACTGCCCCAGTTTGCTGGCAACTTACAACGAATTTCGCTCGATGGCTGCGAATTCCGATGTGCAGCAAACCTGGACGTATCCGCCGGAAGGCCCGCCGGGCTGTGTGGCGTATGTCACCACAACACCGGGATGAGTCAGCTTATCGAAAGGGCAGTCGCACCGTAAAAGTTGAACCTTTTCCTTCCTGGCTGTTGACATGGATGCTGCCGCCTTGAAGCTGCACACCTTCATATACAATTGCCAGACCCAGACCTGTCCCCATGATGCCATTGGTATTTCCCGCTCGATGGAAAGGCTCGAATAAGCGTGCCTGATCTTTTTCCGGGATGCCAATCCCTTCATCCCGCACCCGCATCACAATCTCCGCAGCCTCGCGTGCGATTTCGAGCAGGATTTCGCCGCCGTGCGGGGAATATTTGACGGCATTTGCCAGCAAATTGGCAAGAATGCGGTGCATCAATTTTTCGTCCAGATTCACGCCGTCAAAAATTCCAGTGTGCTTAAACCGGAATTGATATTTGTCATCAGATGTGGAAAGGACTTCATCAAAAACGCTCTGACAGAGATTAAGGAGATCAATCGGCATCGGGTTAAATTCAAGTTTTCGGGCACGCGCCTGACCCAGCACCAATACATCGTCGAGCAGGTCGGTCATGAAATAAACCTGATCGCGGATTTTGCGCAGTTGTTCGGCGCGCCGCGCCTGTGTCAGGCGTTCGCTGTAGCGTTCAAGCATATCGTTGGAAGTCATGATGACCGCCAGCGGCGTGCGGAAATCATGTGACACCATGGTGATGAAATCTTCTTTGAGCTGCGTCACTTCGCGCTCTTTTTCCATTTCGACCCGCAGCCGCTCGGAACGCAGAATTTCTTCCTGGAGGACTTTACGTTCAGTCGCATCCCGCAGCGTAATCAAAATCGCGCGGTCTTTTTCCCAGGGGATAATCGCCGCGGTTAAGTCCATCAGGCAGGTTGTCTCGTCCGAACGCAGGAATTCTTGCGACAGGAAAGCATGTCCCTCTGCCCGCAGCTTCATCGCGAAGTATTTTTGTTCTTGTTCGCTGCGCGCTGGGAAAAACATCGAAAACGGTTTCGAGATGACGGCTGCGGGTTCATAACCCAGTGTCCGCTGGATCACATTGTTGACCTGAAGGATGGTGCTGTACTGTCCATCCACCAGCAGGATCACGTCCAAAGATTCGTCGAACAAAGCCTTGAACTGCGCCTGTGTGCGGCTGTGTTCCTGTTCAGCGCGGTAGATATACTCCGCATTACGCCAGATCACAAACGCCATCGCCGCAATCGTGAAAACCGCGAAAAGTGCCAGACTGATGGCGGCATCCTGAATCCCCGCGTCCTGCAATTGAAAAATCAACCAGCCCAGGATCGTGGGGATCAGCAGCGCGACGGGCAGCAGGCGGCGCAGCGTGATGCCTCCCGCGCCGGGATCGGACAGCAGCCGCATCACTCCCTGGTCAGGGCGCACAAACAAAATGCCCAGGCTGATGAGCACGAAACTGGCGGCGGTATGCAGCGCCATCGGGTTATTCTGGTAAAGGGTGTATAAGGAAGCCACATTATACAGGTATCCCAAAATCGCCAGCGCACCGAATCCCCCTACGGTCAGTGCCAGTATCTGGATCAGGCGCTGCATCCGGGGCGCGGGTGTCAACATTAAGGCGATACCAATCAGTGCGAAACTTAACGCCGTAGGCGTCGCTATCCGTCCGGGGAAGGCCAGGGGATTGGGCACATGGTCTTTAAAAAAAAGCTCGTCGATACCCAGATTGATGCTGAAAAGATGTTCGACCAGGGTCAATAAACCCAGCAGCAGCACAAACCCGGACAGGACGCTCGACACATCATACGGGCGTTTAAAATAACGATTGGCCTGAATGAAAAATAAAGCTGTTCCAGCCGCTATGAACCCCAGCGCAGTATTGGCTTTCATCTGCACGAGACCCGGCAGAATACTTTTGAGTCCCGTTATATTGAACACCCACCCAAGCAGTACCAGGCTACCTATGCCCAGCACACCCAGGCCGAGATAACGGGAGGTCGTCTGGAATTTTTGATCCCAGTTCAAAGGCCGCTCCTGTTCCCGATTCCGTCCATATATCTAACAGTCTATAACGATTTGTAATCAATTGTAAAGTTTAGATTGAACAAGTTTTATGAAAATGACCGGGTAGGAGCTAATAGGATGCTATTAGCTCCCGTTGCGACCCGTTCTCCCTTTCAATTGTACAGAGTCATAAGTACAGAGCCGTACAAAATGTATTTGTTTGCATCCTTGCAAAGCCCCCCGCGTATGCGTAGGGACGGATATAAAAATATCAACTATCAACCATCAATAGCCTTGACAGCTTATGAGTAGATTGATTTGCGGATATTTAGTATGCTATACTGTTGAAATTGTTCACGATGTGGAGACACCATTATGTCTATCTTCACCATCTACAACCGGGTTGTTGAGGTGGCCCGCTCTTCTCTTATGTAGCGGCCTCTGACCGCGCCCCTCCGCTTTGTCTTCCCGCAAATTCTGGTAAACTTATTCGCTAAGTCGCCCAAGTACACATCCTGTATGGTTCTTAGTTTTTGGTTTTTAGTCTTTAGCTAAAAACTAATCGCTAATAACTAACCACTTATGAAGAAAGACCGACACATAATGTCCGACACCAAATACAACCCCCAGGCCATTGAGAGCCAATGGCAGCAAAAGTGGGAGAATGACAAGCTGTATCGCGCGCAGGTGGATTGGGACAAGCCCAAGCATTATGCGCTGACCATGCTGCCGTATCCCAGCGGCGACCTGCACATCGGTCACTGGTTCGCCATGACGCCCAGCGATGCCCGCGCCCGCTACATGCGTATGAAAGGCTTCAACGTCCTGTTCCCGATGGGTTTTGATGCCTTCGGCCTGCCTGCCGAAAATGCCGCCATTCAGCGCAACATCCACCCGATGAAGTGGACGTATGCCAACGTGGAGCGGATGCGTAACCAGATGAAGAATATGGGTACGATGTTCGACTGGGAACGCCAGACCGTTTCCTGCTATCCCGAATACTATAAATGGACGGAATGGTTCTTCAAGCAGTTTTACGAGAATGATCTGGCTTATCGCGGTGAAGCGATGGTGAACTGGTCGCCCACGCTGCAAACTGTGCTGGCGAACGAGCAGGTCATCGATGGCAAGGACGAACGCACCGGACAGCCCGTCATCCAGAAGATGATGACTCAATGGTTCTTCCGCTACACCAAATACGCCGACGAAATGCTGGACTTCAGTAAGATCGACTGGCCGGAACCCATCCGCATCATGCAAACCAATTGGATCGGACGCAGCGAAGGCGTGCGCGTCACCTTCCCTACGGAAAGTGGTGATTCGATTGAGGTTTACACGACTCGCCCGGATACGCTGTGGGGCGCGACCTTCATGGTGTTAGCGCCGGAGCATCCACTGGTGAAGAAGATCACCACGCCGGAGCAAAAACAGGCTGTCGAAGCCTATGTCGATGTGGCAGCCCACGCCACCGAAATCGAACGCACGGCGGAAGGCAAAGACAAAACCGGCATGTTTACCGGCGCGTATGCCATCAACCCGGTCAATGAGGAGCGCATCCCGATCTGGATTGCTGATTATGTGCTGGGAACCTATGGTACAGGCGCGATTATGGCCGTCCCCGCGCACGACCAGCGCGACTTTGAATTCGCCCGCAAGTTCGATCTGAAAATCACCCCGGTCATCCAGCCCGAAGGTCAAATGCTGGACGGTGAAACCATGACCGAGGCTTATCCGGGTGAAGGCGTTATGGTGAACAGCGGCCCGTTCGATGGCACGGAAGCCAGCACCGCGAAGGGTCGCAAAAATCCGGCGATCAGCGCGGTCATCGATTATCTGGAAGAACGCGGCATCGGCAGGGAATCGATCAACTATCGCCTGCGCGATTGGCTGATTTCGCGCCAGCGTTATTGGGGTGCGCCGATTCCGATCATCCACAAAGCGGATGGGACGATGGAAATGGTGCCGGATGATAAACTGCCCGTGACTCTGCCCGACGATGTCGATTTCCTGCCTACCGGTCAGAGTCCGCTGAAATATACAGAGAGTTTCTATAATACGGTTGATTCGGCGGGCAATCCGGCCACACGCGAAACCGACACGATGGATACATTTATGTGTTCGTCGTGGTACTGGTATCGCTACCTGAGTCCGCATAATTCGGAAGCGCCTTTCGATGCCGAAGAAGCTGCTTACTGGCTGCCCGTCGATACCTATACCGGCGGCGCGGAACACGCCACAATGCATCTGTTGTATTCGCGTTGGTTCGCCAAAGCCATGCGCGACCTGGGCATGTTCGACGATACGATGGCTATCATGAAGCAGCATGGCCGCGACCCGGAAGTGCTGTTGATGGGCGAACCGATGCTGCAACTGCGTAATCAGGGACAGGTCTTGGGCGAAGAACGCCAGGGACATTTCATCGTCGCGTCCGGAAAATGGGACGGCAATAAGCTGTTTGCCAGCCGCGTTGACGTGATTGACCCCAAAGACGCGCCGCCGCATTTTGATGGCGTGGTTGGCGAAATTGTCAAGCGCACCGAGAATCTGCTGACCGTCGATACCGGCGCTGCCAACTATAGCACGGTGGAAGTCTTGCCGGATGCCGAGGTGATTATCCCAGGGATGGCAGGTAAAGGTCGTGCCGATCAACTGAAACATCACCTGGAAATCCAGCGCATGTCCAAGAGCAAAGGGAACGTCGTCAATCCGGATGATTGGGTGCAGAAGTACGGCGCGGACTCGGTGCGTGCCTATATGATGTTTGGCTTCGATTGGCAGAAGGGCGGCCCCTGGGACAGCAAAGGGATTCAGGGTGTCGTCCGCTGGATCAATGATGTCTGGGATATGGTGACGAACACCAGCGTTCCCGTTGGCGGCAATGCTGAGGCCGAACGTATCCTGGAACGGCGCGTCCACCAGACCATTAAGCGTGTGACCGACGGCCTGGAAACCTTCAGCTTCAATGGCAGTATCGCCGGGTTGATGAAATTCCGTAACGACCTGCGCGAACTGCTAAAATCCGGTCAGATCGGTCAGGCCTCCTGGAAGGACGCCGCGAAAAATATGCTGCTGCTGATGGCTCCCTTCACACCACACATCGCCGAAGAATTGTGGGCGCAGCAGGGACACGGCTACAGCATCCATCAACATCATTGGCCGGAATATGACGCCGAAAAAGCCGCCGAGGATGTGGTGACGCTGGTCGTGCAGGTCAACGGCAAAGTCCGGGATCGGATCGAAGTGCCCGCCGGAATCAGCGAAGAAGACGCGAAGGCTAAAACCCTGGCGAGTGATGCCGTGCAAAGGCTGCTGAATGGTGGTCAGCCCAAGAAGATGATCTTCATTGCTGCCCGCAACGGCCAGGAACCGAAAATGAACGTCGTCATCTAACACAAATGTATGTCTGTACGGGCGAACCCGTGTGTTCGCCCTTTTAAAAACATTTCCGTTATAAATTGTTGGCTATTTTCAGATTAAGTATTTTGGCAGGGACGACACATAGGTCGTCCCCTACGGAAATCACTCGTTTTGAACATGAGCCAAATTATTTATTTCATAAGGGGGATTTTTTATGACCGCTTCGCCAACCACGCTGGTAACGAACGAAATTAATCGCACACACCGGCTCTTCCTGAACTTTCTGCAAAAATGTTCCGACAAAGAACTGCATCGAAATTTGTCGTCGGGCAGCCACTCGATTGCATGGCACGTATGGCATACCGCGCGCTGGGCTGATTTTGTGCAGGCGTCTATTGCGGGTATGACACCGGAATTGGGCAAACGCCTGGGAACTGGCGTTCAGGTTTGGTATAAGGATGGACTGGCGCAGCGCTGGGGATTCAATGCCGACGAACTGGGTTTTGATGAGACCGGAATGTTGATGAGCGATGCCGCTGCCCAGGCGTTGGTTTTTCCAGCCAAAAACGAGTTGCTGGACTATGTTGAGCGCGCTTTTGCGGCGATGGCCGAGACCCTGAAGCAGCTTGACGACGGGCAATTTGTGAGCGCCGAACAAATCCAACCGATGACCGAGACGATTTGGGCGGAAGGCAAGGTTGGCAAGGTTGTGGTCGAACACCACTCGCACGTCAACCGCCACCTCGGCACGATTGAGTGTCTGCTCGGCCTCCAGGGGAAACCGGGTTCAGCCACAAAATAATCAAAATATTGTTTTTAGGGATTTAGAATGCGAAAAATAACCTTATTTATTTACTTGTTTATGTTCCTTACAGCCTTCCCGCTGATCGCGCAAGATACCGCAGCGGATTCCCTTCTCACGCCGCAGCGGGTTGAAGTGACTACCGCCGATAACATCACCCTCGTGGGCGATTTTTATGCCGTGCCAGACGCGGCTAGCGCCATGCCGAGTGTGATTCTGCTGCACGGACAGGGCAGTGACCGCCATGAATGGACGCCCTTGATCGCCCCGCTTCTGGACGGCAGCTTCAACGTCCTGAATGTCGATCAGCGCTCCTTCGGCGAAAGCGGTGGCAATCGCGAAATGCTCAAAATGATCGACGATATACAGGTTTGGATTGACTGGCTGCAAACCCAGCCCACCGTCCGCGACAACGCCATATCGACGATTGGTTCCAGCATGGGCACGGTTCCAGCATTGGGCGGCTGCGCGGCAGACCCCGACTGCATGACCGCTATCGCCATTTCCCCCGGCGATTTTCCCACACTCGACGGAACCACCTTCGCCAAAATGAGTGAACGTTCGGTTCTCTTTGTCGTCGGGCGTAAGGATAATGTTTTGTACGATACAAAAAAGTTGTTTGCGCGCACATCGGGCGAGTCCGCCATGATGGTGTATAACACCGCGACACATGGCAGGTCTTTTTTTACCTCGCGCAACAGCTTCTATCCCCGCATAACCCGCTTGATTATCAATTGGCTCAATGACCATTTGCCCCCGGCCTTATATGGTCTAACTCTCTGAGACTGGTGTAGGGACACACCCCGCGTCCCTACACCATCCGATTTCATTTAGGCCAGCGTATCGCTCAATATTTGCAGGGATTTCCCGTCAAAGGCGCGGGTATGCGTCTGACCATTAGAGTCGACCTGCGTGATGATGTCCGCCACACAGTCGCCATTCACATCGCCCACGCTCACCCGCACACCGCCTGTAAAAGCTGGATTGAAGGCGAAGAAACTCGCAGATGGTGCAAGAGTTTTGCCGTCAAATACCTTGACATGTGGCCCGCCACCCGCGCCCGCGCCCGTAATCACTTCCGGCACACCATCGCCGTTGACATCGCCCACGCTGACACTGATACCACCCTTGAATTGGGGATCATAAGCGAAGAAATTCAAGAGTAAGCTGTGGGTACTGCCATCGGTGATTTTGACGAAGGGTACGTCGCCTGCGCCACCGCCGGACACAGCATCCGGGACGCCGTCGCCGTTGAAATCAACGGGCATCACGCTGCCGTCGCAGGTTTTTTCGCTAGGGACTACACTGCCGTCGCAAGCCGGGATTACAGCAGGCAAAAGTTCACCGGGTCTGACACTCCCGTCGCCGGGTTCGACAGCAGGCAAGAGTTCACCGGGTTTAACACTGCCATCCCCTGGAACGACGCTGCCATCGCCGGGTTCAACGGCGGGCAATAATTCACCGGGTTTAACGCTGCCATCGCAAGCTGGAATCACACTGCCGTCGCAAGCGGGTATTACGGCGGGTAAGAGTTCACCCGGTTTGACACTGCCATCGCCGGGTTCAACAGCGGGCAATAATTCACCGGGTTTGACACTGCCATCGCCGGGTTCAACAGCGGGCAATAATTCACCGGGTTTAACGCTGCCATCGCAGGCTGGAATGACCGCTGGGACGAGTTCGCCGGTATCGGCGCGGCACTTGCCATCGAAACCTGCTTTGCGTAACGCATCCAAACTATTTAAGGTTAGGTCGGTGAGCAGCGAACATAACTCTACCGGCGTTCCAGTACCGATGGGGTCGCAGTCACCCCCCAGGCGTATCACCCTGGCGGCAACCCACCCCTCGCCAGTGAAAAACCAGTCGCCATCCTCGGTGAGCAGTTTATCCAGCACCGGAAGGGTACTGTCGGGACTGAGCACCGCGATGATGGCCCGCTGTACTGCCGGGAGGACACGAATATTCACATTCTGGTTGCCTTTGGTCGCCAGGACACACGGGCCGCTACCCGCGAGCACAGGCAGACAGCCACCGTTGGCTGCCGTTCCGGGTTGATCGGGGCAACCGTCACTGCTATCGGCGATGCCATCGCCGTCTTTATCCGTGCCAGGATTGGGCGTGCCATTGGTTGGGCAGCCCGCATTCCAGGAGGGGCCGCCGTCCAGCGGGCAGCGATCCGCGTCATCCAGCGTTCCGTCGCCGTCCTTGTCATTGGTCGGCTGAGGCTGGTCATCCGGTTTGGGACAACCGTGATTGCTGGCTGGCCCGCGCTGATTCGGGCAGTTATCCGTTTTGTTCGGGACACCATCGCCATCTGTATCCACTCGGCTAACTTGAGCAAATGTCGGGGAAACCGCTATCAAAAGCAGGATACTCATCAGCACAAGGCTGACAATCGTGCGTAGTCGGAGATTCATGCTCTGTCCTCATCTGGGTGTCATTCGACAATTTTCATTGTAAGGTCGAATATGATTTTGACCGCGTGACGAATTGTTAGGGTTGGATCGAACCTCATAAAAACTTGTGCATAACCGTTTACGAATTTAAGAAACGAGGGATGGGGACGTAGTTTTTCGCTCAGGCCGTATCGCAGCGCCGAAGTTCCGCCGTAAATTGCGAGGCTGTCCGTGCGGGTTTGCCAGTGGCGGTCTGCAAAAAAATGCAACTAACTCCGCCATCCCTGATTATTTTAGTCTCTGCGAATAATTAACATCGGCTTCCCAGCGAGCAGGATTGTTTTCAATATACTCACGAATGCGATTAAGATCAGGTTCGTTGCGAATGATATGGTCATGGTAACTTCGCTGCCAGAATTGACCATCAAATGATTCCCAATCTTGTTGCTTTACTGCTCGGATATAATGGTTGGTCGTCATTGTTTTAAACCATTTCATGATGTCAGGTAACGAAGTTGTTTTTGCAGCCCAATTCTCCGAGAGCATAACAATTCCATGAAAATGATTAGGCATAACTACTGAGGCGTCAATTTCAATTTTAGGGAATTTATCGGGCAGCTTAGTCCACCAATCATCAATCATCAAGCCAGCATCATTGGGATGGATGCGACCATCGACGACTTCACCTAATAAGCAGACCTGATTTTGGATACAAACAGTTACAAAATATGCCCCACTTTGAGCGTAATCGTAGCCCTTTAACCGAAGGATACGGCTGGGAAGGTCGATTTGGGTTGATTCCCATATGGGGTCTCCAAATGATCTCGACATGCATACCAAACAGGGCGAACACATAGGTTCGCCCCTACAATCAAAATCGGCGTTCGTAGGGGACGACCTGTGTGTCGTCCCTGATAAAGGCTTCATACAGTACATTATAGGGCAATATCCATCGGCTTAATTCATTCTTTTGGCCTGCCCGCGCACATAGTGGTCGAGGATGTGCAATTCTTCCAGGTACATGCGCGCCGCCATCGAAGGTTGAAACAGTTTCTCCACCAGACCTTTGAGGCCGGGACTGACCGGAAATTCTGAGAAAATGGTTACTTTCGTCTGTTTGCCGCCGTTGACTGGTTCAAATGTGAAGCGCGAGAACTGGCCGGTCTCTACCTCGGTTTCCACGATGGTGCGCCCTGGCTCCGGCTCGGTGACGACCTGATGATAATGGAATTCCTGACCATAGACTTTCATGTCCACAAACATTTCCGTACCTTCGCCCTGGCCGCCTTTGACTACCCGCAGGCCAGTGAAAGCTTTGGGCAGGATAGCCGGATGCCCCACCTGATAATCACGGATGACGGCGTAGACCTGTTCCGGGTGCGCGTCAATAATGTGTGAAGCCTGTGCGTGAATTTTGTTGCTCATGAGTTGTTTCCTCTATCTCCCTCTGTATCGGACAATGGATTTACTGAAATCAGGGTCACGCCCAGGTCGCGGCAGCGCGCCATAATGCCGTGCAGCGCCGCTTGATCCACGACATCCCCCACCAGTAATGTGTCGCCATCTATTGTTGGCTCGATGTTGAAATCGAGAAACCACGCCGATAGATAGGGATCAATCTGGCCTTTGATGCGGATTTGATAACGGGTTGCTGCCATCATCGGGTGTTGACCTGTGTATTTCAGTTGATAGTCACAGGATAGGCTTTTCTGGGCTGGAAACGTCCCATCAAAGGGTGGGAAAGTGGGGTGGGAAATTAATCGACCAGCAGTTTGAGTTCATGAGCGCGGGCGATGGCTTGCGTCCGCGTTTTGACGTTCAGTTTGCTGTAGAGCGCGTTGATGTACCATTTTACAGTGCTCACCGCCAGGGTCAGCACAGCCGCAATTTCGTCGTTGGAGTGTCCGGCGGCAATCAACCGCAATACTTCCATCTCGCGGTCACTCAGGAATTCCATAGAGGCCGAGTCGTTTGATTCAGCCGGGAACAGCGCCAATAGGCTGCGCCCGAATTCATGCTCAGGATGCGCCGCGCAAAAGCGAGTCAATAATTTCGCCATCGGCTGCCCCAGATCGAGAAACGCGCGGATGCGATGTTCTTCGTAGCCCAGTGTCAAAGCTCGTTCGAGCGATGACAGGGCACTTACGCTGTCGCCACCTGCTGTGCGGGCCAGCGCCAGCGTCGCTATTGCCTCGACGGTCAGCAAATCGCGTGGCTCAGCCATCAAGTGCATCAGCAAAGGAATAGCTTCTCTGGTTTTATGCATGGCGAGGAGCGCCCGTGCCTGTGTCACGACATGAATCCGGGGCGGATAAAACAGGGAAACGGGCGGTGTGCTTTCCGGCAAGATATGCAGCCAATTGACCGCATCGCTTATGTTTCCTGCCGCCAGCCATATCCGCGCTTGATAGGTGCGGAGCGCGGTCACTTCTGAGGGCGGATCGTAATGTACGGCATAAGTGATGGCTTCGCGGGCAATCTGGATCGCGCTTTCGCCATCACCGCGCGCCTGTTTCACTTCAGCCAGCATCATGGTCGCGCTGGAAATCATACCCGTCATGAAGCCGCTGGTTTTCCCCAATTGAATCGCTTGCTCAAGATGCATCGCGGCCTGTTCCAAATCGTTCCATTCGATGAAGATGCGCCCCAGCGACACATGGGCAAAAGTTGCCATCGGCAGTGCTGCACCGCCCATTTCGTGGATGAATTTTAATGCATTCAGGCTCACGTCATGCGCCGAATGCAAATCTCCCGCGAACACCAGGAAGCGGCAGCGATGAAACCGAGTAGTTAGCGCCAGCGCTGCATCGCCGTCACGTTCTGCCATCTGTTGGGCTTCGGCCATCAAAGCGCTGGCAGCCCGCCAATCGCCGCGCAAGCTGACCGCCAGACCAAGCACCATTTTAGTCAGCGCGGCGGGATGCGGATTGGCAGCGGCGGTCTGGGCAATGTGTTCAATTTGCGCGACATCCTGACGGTAGCTGGCGACCAGATACGCCAGCATGAGGGCTTCGTCAGGATGGGTTTCATGCGATTCAACGTAACGCAGCAGGGTTTCAGCTTCTTCCCAGCGGCCATTGAGCGCGAAAGCGAGGCCGAAATACAGACATAATCGCGGCTGATTTGCCACAAAATCTGCCGGAAATTGGCGATACCAATCGAGCAGTGTGCCCACCTCGCCACGCCGGGATACACCGGAAGCCGTGCCGCAAATCAAACTGGCAGCGTAGTCAAAATCACCTGCTGCCAGCGCATAGCTAACCGCCTCTTCCGGGAAACCATGTTGATCGTGCCAGTGTGCCGCACGCCGCCGCAAATCGGGGATTTCAATCGAATACTCAGCCTGAAGCCGCGCAGCCAGTAAATCGGCGAACAGGTGATGATAGCGATACCAACCGCGCGATTGATCCAGGGGAATAAGGAATAGGTTGTGGCGTTCCAGATTTTCCAGCATGGCCTGACCATCGGCGATGCCTATGACCGCGCCGCACAAATCACCGTTGAGCCGCCGCAGAATCGCCGTTTGTAGCAAAAAACGCCGCGTTGGTTCGTCCTGATGCGACAGCACTTCTTCCATCAGATAATCTAGCACGAAGCGATGGCTGCCGGTAAAATTCTCGACGAATGAATCGGTATTGTCGCCTAATGATTCCAGCGCCAGGGCGGCAAGCTGCAAACCGGCAATCCAGCCTTCGGTGCGGGTTTCCAGCGCCCGAATCGACTCGATGGATAGGGCTAATTTCATACTCTGGTTGAGGAAATGTTCGGTCTCTTCGGCTGAAAAGCGCAGTTCAGCCGCGCGCAGTTCCAGCAGATCATGTTTGGCGCGCAGACCTGCCAATTGCAGCGGCGGATCGGTGCGCGTGAGCAGCAGTATATGCACCTGCGGTGGCAGATGATCGAGCAAAAAAGTCAGCGCAGTATGAATCACGCGATTTTCGATCACATGATAATCGTCCAGCACCAGCACCAACGCTGCCTGGGATGGGGCGATTTGATTCAGCAGGACGGGCAGCGCGTGATCCAACGGGGGTGGCTGTGGCGATTGCAAGGCTGCCAGTAGTGCTTCGGCGATGTGCGGACGGCGCGTTTGCAGTGCCGCGATGAGATACGACAAAAAACGAGTCGGATCATTATCATCGCTGTCGAGCGAGAGCCAGCACACATCGTCCTGAATTTTGCTGCACCATTGGGCGACCAGCGTGGTTTTGCCAAAGCCTGCCGCCGCCGCGATGAGAGTCAGTTTGCGTTCGAGACCCGCGTCCAGGAGCGCCAGCAAATGTCCGCGGGAGATGTTCGATGGGCGCAGGCGTGGGATATATAACTTCGTGACCAGGAGTGAGGGATACTGCTCAACCATCCGCAGGACTCCGTGTAATGATACGTTATTTTGAGTGTAGCACCTGCCATCACGGGATCAAAAAACAAAATTCGTGTCGGGAGTGCTGAATCTCGTGTCCACGAGTTTTCGAGTTGAATGGAAGTCATCACTTCATGTCCACAAAGGTCAATTGCCTGAAAAACAGGATGGAACAGGAGAAAGTTGGAATTGGGTTTGAAAACATGCCAAAATTGCTCCTGATAACCACCTGATAATGGCAATAACAGGAAATTTGAATCCTCGTGGTTTCGGGAGTGCTGAATCTTGTGGACACAAGTTTTCGAGTTGAATGGAAGCTATTGCTTCATATCCACAAACATCACCACGCCCACCGTGTCAAAAAATGCGTTTGTGGGGACAAGGCAGTTGCCCTGTCCGCGCTTGTAAACCGTTTAAACTCGTATTTCAGGTGAAGGTGACCGGCAGGACAATGCGAAAGATGCTGCCGACGCCGATTTCACTTTCAACCTGGATTGTGCCGCCGTGCCCTTCGACAATTTTCTTGGTAATCGCCAAACCCAGTCCAGAGCCGTTGCTGTAATTTTTGCGACTTGCTTCCGAACGGTAGAAGCGGTCAAAAATCAGCGCCAGTTCGTTGGGTGCGATGCCCATGCCGTTGTCGCGGATTTCAATCACGGCGTTCCCTTCATTGCGATATATACGGGTGAGGATTTCGCCATTTTCGGGTGTGTAATTGAGGGCATTAGTGACGAGGTTGGTGATCGCGCGCCGCAGTTTGGTCGTGTCGACGGAAAGTGGTGGGATTGCATCACCCGTATTAAAACCGAGTCGCTGATTTTTCTCGGAGGCCAGGGTTTCGTGTTCGGTGACAATCTGGCGCAAAAGCTCATTCAAATCAACGGACTCGAACACAAATTCATCACTCGCCCCGTCCAGCCGCGCCATGCTGTCCATATCCTCCAGGATTTTGGTCAGGTTCACGACCTGCGCCTGTAAGACTTCGGTATAGTGTTCACGCCGTTCAGGGTCGCTGATGGTTTTTTTGAGCAAATACAGGCTGGTATTGAGGGTCGCCAGCGGTGTTTTTAGATCGTGCGAGGTATCACTGATGAGATGTTGCAGCATTTTGACCCGTTCACGTTCCAGCGCCAGCGCAAAACGTTCCTGTTCGGCCTGACGGTGTTCGGTCACATCTCTATTCGTTAAAACCGCCAGAACGACCTGACCTTCACTGTCCAGGACAGGACTCAGCGCGTACTCATAATCGCGTGTTCCAATCACGGAGGGGAATTTATTAGAACTGGTGAGTAGCTGACCGGTGGCAAAAACCTGTGCCAGTTCGCGGTCAAATTTTTCGCCAATTTCAGGCGGGCCACCCAACTCACGCCAGGTTTTGTCCTGCACATCCGCCATACTGGCTCCGAGTGTTGCCAGACCGGATGGGTTGATATACAGATAGCGACTTTCGCGGTCAAAAATTGCCAGTTGATCTGGGGTGGCCGACACGATAGCGTTCAGGGTATTTTTCTGTTGCAGCAGTTCTCCAGCAAGCTGTTTCAACGATTTTTCCGCCAATTTACGCTCGGTGATGTCCTGGTTGAGCGCGACCACCCCAACAATGGTCTGGTTCTCATCAAAAATCGGAAAAAAGGATACGCTGAGAAAATGTTCGCCTGTGAGCGCCGTAAAACGTGGATCGGCCTGTTTAAAGTCAAACTCGACCTCACCTACGTGGGCGATTTCCCCGGCCAGCGCACGCTTATAGCCCTCCTGAGTCCCTACTTTTTGAGCCATCCTATCTGCCAGAATATTGAATTTCCCGATGACCTGTTCAGGATTCGCGAGACCGAAAATCGCCATATGGGTCTCGTTGATGCTGGTGCAGAGGCCGCTGGTATCAAACTCCTGAATGCCGATGGGCATCTGCTGGATCAGGCGGCGGAGCGTATCGCGTGACGCTTCCAGACGCAGATTCGTCTGGCGTAAATTTTCTTCAATCCATTTGCGTTCCGTGATGTCCCGATTCAGGGCGACGACATTGATAATTTTCTGGTTTTCGTCATAAATTGGACAGAAGGATACACTGAGAAATAATTTGCCCGTCCGAGAGGTAAAAACCGGATTTGCGAGGGAAAAATCCAACACCGATTCGCCTAGATGAACGATTTCACCCGCCGCTGCACTGCTAAAGGCGCTTTTAAGATCTTTCCCGGCCTGGTTATTCGCCATGTGCTCCAGGATATTAAATTGTCCGATCACCTGATCGCGGCTGTGGACGCCAAAAATTTCCATGTAAGCCTGGTTAACATCCGTACACAGGCCGTTGGTGTCGAAGACCTGCACACCGATAGGCATTTGCTGGATCAGGCGTTGGAGGGTATCGCGCGAGGCTTCCAGGCGAAGGTTGGTCTGGCGCAAATTTTCTTCGCTCTGTTTGCGTTCATTGATGTTGCGCGTGGTAATGGCGACGCCATCCAGCACCGGTACGACCTGATGCTGTAACCAGATTATGCGGTTGTCACTCCCCACCTGGATTGAAAATTCTTCCACCAGCGGAATGCCAGTCTCAACGACTTTCACATAGCTATCGAAAAAACCGTCGGTACGGTTAATAGGCAGGAGTTCGCACAACCGTTGACCGATCACCTCTTCACGGGTTTTATTGCCAATAAGCTGCAAAGCACGGGCGTTGACGCTGATGAATATAAAATCGGTGATGGTTGCACTTTCGTCCCGCTCACTCCGGAACAGATAAAAGGCATCCATACTGGCTTCCGAGGCCGCGCGGAAGCGTTCCTCACTCTCCTGGAGTCCCACTTCGATTTGTTTACGGCGGCTGATGTCCCGTGAAACCGTGACAATTTCCCAGGGTGTGCCGGTTTGTGGATCGCGGATAACTTTGCTGGTGCTTTCGAACCAGATGTAACTGCCGTCTTTACGGCGGAAACGATAAACAACCAGATCGGTCTGCGTCGTCGCGAGGACATGCTCATGCGAGGCGCGGACAGTAGCAATATCATCAGGGTGGATGAAATCGTAGGGCGATTGACCAAGCAGTTCATCTGGCTCGTAACCCAGGAGGGAATGTCCGGCGGGCGATGCGAACAGAAAAGCACCTTCGAGGCTGTGGCGGCAAATGAAATCCGTCGCATTTTCAGCCAGCAGCCGGTAACGCAGTTCGCTGTCCGCAATCAGCCGCGCCTGCGCTTTTTGATAGGCGCTGTCCTGCCACCGGAACGCGGCAATCAACGCAACCACTACGGATTCAGTGAGCAGGAAAAATATCAGGACGATGAGATAAATCGCATGGATTTCAGGTCTTATGGCTGCCAGCACCAACAGGAGTCCAATTTCGAAGATCAGCAATATTCCGGTCACTCGGCCCGAAAAATAGACACTGCAAAAGAAGATGCTGTTGACCAAAAGCGTTAAAGCAAACACTTGTTTCGGGTCAGTCAGGAAGCCAGTTACCGGTATAGCAATACTGACCATCAGAACGATGACTGCCGCCTGCGATGTATACGATGAGCGATTAAGAAAGTAAGCGCCACTTAAGACGAAAAATACCAAAACCGTCCGTGTAAATAATGTCTCGTCAGCCAGAACACGTGACACAATCGCTACCAAAGTAAGGATAACGAGCAGAATCAATAGTATCGTCGCCAGCATCTTTGCGCGGCGGCGTTCCTCGTATTGGGTGATATTTGTGGAAGGGTCGGTCAGGAAGTTCCAGAGGCGAATGAATCTATTTCTGGAATCAGCTAAATTTTGGGTTGCTGCCCGCATACCGATTGACATCGTGTTACCAGTTACCTGTACTGCTGTACCGTTTACCGCTAAAATTTTCTCCCTGGATGAATGGCTGGAATGTAGTGCCGTTATTGTATAACCATTCTAGCGTTACTTGTGCAACAAACCGTTGCGAATATTAAAACGTTAATCAAAGGGTAGTGTGATTCGGAACGTGCAACCACCCCGTGTTTCGTTTTCCACGTTGATTTGCCCGCCGTGTGTTTCGATGATCCGGCGTGCAATGGTCAGCCCCAGGCCTGCGCCCCCAGTTTGGGTACTGCGTGCTTTATCCCCGCGATAAAAATGGTCGAAAATGTGCGGCAGGTCTTCCGGGGCAATGCCGCCTCCGGTATCATTGACTTCCAGACGCATGTATAAATCTTCCGGAATCAGCTTGATCGAAATCCTGCCCGCTTCCGGTGTGTAGGTTATGGAATTGGTCAGCAGGTTATCTAAAGCGTGGCGCAGTTGTTTCGCATCTGCACGGACGGGCTGATTGGTTGGTGCAGACAAAAATTCCAATTGATGGTTTTTGCGGGCCGCCGCTGGTTGATGATTATGTACTATTTCCTGGATCAGATGATTGAGGTCAACCGGCGCGAATTCGAACTCATCCTGTTCATTTTCCAACCGCGCGATGCTCAACAGGTCTTGCACAACCTTATCCAGATGGGCGAATTGTGCTGCCAGTACGTCGATGTGATAATCCCGTTTTTCCGATGTCCGCGCTTTCCGCAGCAAATACAGGCTGGTTCCGATGGTTGCCAACGGGCTGCGTAAATCATGGGATACATCGCTCAGGAAACGCCGGAGCAAACGCATTTTTTGCCGTTCGAGCGCCAATTCCATGCGCTGTTCTTCGGCGTGTTTGCTGTCCGTAATGTCAATGGCGGTTGATAAGGTGGTTGGGCGTCCTTCGTAGTTGATGATGGCAACCGACAACAAATTCCAACGGACATCGCCGGTTTTGGTCACGGTTCGGGTCTCGTAATGCGATGGGAGTTGTTCGCCCCTCAGCCGTGCATTGAGGCGCATCCGAATAATGCTGCGGTCATCTGGGTGAATAATATTCAGGGGCGATATGGTTTTTAACTCGCTGGCACTGTAGCCGGTTAATTTTTCCGCGCAGGGATTGGCATACAGGATTTCCGATTCATTCAGGAGCATGATCGAAGCGTCAACCGTATTGGCGACCATGCGGAATTTCGCTTCACTGGCTTGCAGGGCTTGCTCAACAGTGTGGCGCTCAGTGACATCCCGCGTGACCATGATGACCCCTGTAAGCGCGCCGTCTGTATCGCGGAGCGGGGTTGCTGTGCCTTCCAACCAGACGTACTGTCCCTCGGCGTGGCGAATACGATAGGGCGCGCCCTTGACGACACCTTCATGTAACAGGTTTTTCAGGCTGAGTCGGAAAGATTCTAAATCCTCTGGGTGGACTTTTGACTCCCACAATCTGCCCGATTGGCCGATGGTATTTTCCGGCAGGTATCCGAGAATAGTGAACAACGAGGGGCTTATGTAACGGATGATGCCAGCGCTATCGACATGGGCTACGATGTCGCGCACATTATCGGTAATGAGCCGCAGTTGTTCGCGTTGCAGGGTCAGTTCAGCTTTGCGATCACCTTCTAACAAATCGCGCTGATGTTTGACGAAAACCACGAGGATCGTCGCGAAGACTAAAAAAGTTGCGGGGCCATATAACACTTCCGCCAGCATATCCTGGCTATCCAGCAGGGGAAGCAACGCCATCCCGACCAGATTGGCAGCGGTGAAGAGCAGAGTTGCATAAATCGAAAAAAAGAAACTGATCGCGACCAGCGGAAAAATCAGATAATAGAGTACCTGCACGCCGATTGGAAAGAGATGGAATGCCGCGCTGGTTATTAAGAATAGCGAGAAGGCTCCAAAGGCGACCATCGCTGCGATTTTATAGTAATGAGTGCGGCTAAAGGTGTAGGTTGCGCCCATCAGCACGATACAGGCTGCCATCAGTCCCCAGGTCATCCAGGGTGGCGAACGCAAGGGTAGGACAAAGTAGTCGAAGATGCTGAGGATGACTGCGCCTAAAATTATTACCACGTGAAAAGCAGCGAGGAGTTGCGCTTGCCTACGGCGGCCAGGTTCCTGAATTTTGGGCGAAGGCGCGGTGAGATAATCCCACGCCACGTTAAGCCATCTGCCCAGCCGGGGCGATACGCCGCTTGCCATGCCAATAAATCCTTCGGATGGAAGGTTCAACATCCGTACTGCATTGATAATCCATTAAATTGTAGCATGTGCTAAATTGTTAATACACGAAAGGTTTTACTCAAAAAGAGGCGGACGAGGCAGCATAGGCGCAAAATCGTAATAGATGTGGAATGCGCCGATGGTGGTTTCCTGATAAGTCATTTTTTGCAACTGCCACCCCGCGATGAGACGGGAATCCAATTCGGGCAGGTTGGTGGTGATAACCGCCACATGCGCCGCCGCGTCAGTGGCTTCGACATACGGCGGATAGCGGTTGTCCGCCGGGTTGTAGTCCAGGGTCGTTTTGTAGGGCAGTGCTGCGCTGTACTGCATCCGTTCGTTGCTCAGGAAGGCCAGCCGGAACGCGACCCAGTAATTGGTGTAACCGTTGTAAAGTTGATGCTCATCCAGAAAGGCAATCAATTCGGCATCGTGGTCGTTGGGGATATGCGAGGCGAGGTCGAATTGGGTCGTCAGGCCAAGGGGTGTGGTCGTGGCGCTGATTTGTCCGGCGGCGTGATAGCCCAGAACAAGGAGAGGGATGAGTAATGAGGCACGAGGCATGAGTGAAGAAAGTACTGAGTGCTGGGTACTGAGTGCTGAGTCAGGAGAAAGTTCCACGTCCTGAGTTCCATGCTCTGAAAGCTGGGAACGGGTGACTGGCGACTGGAAACTAGCTACCAGTGCCCCCAGAATAATCCCTAGCGGCAGCAAGAGCGGCAAAAAATAGCGCCCGGTGGGGTCTGCGCCGAAAGTCGAGGCGACGAAGACGACACAGAACAGGCCAAGCATCCCCAGCATGAGGCCGCGTGCGTCCGGTTTGAGCGGATTATGTCCACGCAGCAGCCGCATGATGGCGACGATATAAATCAGCAGGACAATCAGGCCGACGGGCAGCAAAAAATAACTCGATGACCAGGGAAATCGCAGGCCAATCAAGGCGGGCAGTCCGATCAACACCAGCCCGATAGCACGCTGTCCCGGCGGCACATAGGGCAGGCCGATTCCGGCGAATTCACCAGTCTGGCGGCTGTTGATAAATGTGGACAGGGCGGCGTGGTTGTGGCTGAAATCAAAAATCCACCAGGGGGCGCTGCCGACGAAGAAAAATACCAATGCGATAGCGAGTAGGGGCACGACATGTCGTGCCCCCAGGATTTTCCCTCGTAACAACCGATACAGGATCAACAATCCGGCGGGGAGGACGTAGACGGCGATGAGTCCGTTCGTCCACCAGCCTAATCCAGCGCACAGACCGAGCAGCGCCCAACGCCAGCGCGACCCCGGAAAATCATGTGTGACCTCGTAGGCCATGAGCAAAATTAGCGTGCCGAAGACCAGTGTCTCGTTGTAACCGCCCAGCGTCGCGGTGGTATAGAGCACGGTATTCACAGGCGGCACGGCCATCACCAGTCCGGCAATGTTGGCGATCATCGTGCGGCCTGATAACCGCCACGCCAGCACATAACCCACCGCGACCACCAACACATATAGAGCGCTCTGGACGATGCGAATCGTCAGCACTGAGTCGCCCAGGATGCGGAAACCGAGCGCGATGAACCAGGCGTCCAGGCTGCCCATATAAGCCTGCCCGTAGAAAAAAGTCGGACGATCCCCCGTCAGAATGTGGCGTGCCATCAGGCCGACAACGGCTTCATCGGCATGAAAGGACACCGCACCGCTCGCCAGCAATATCAGACGCGCAATGAGCGTGACAGCGAGGATAATCATCAACGAGCGATAGGGAAACCGCGATTGGGGCATCAATTTTCTGGCTTTTTATTGAGATGTGACATGCTATTTATGGTAATCGGTGTATCAGGAATCCTTGCCTTGAGGAATGAAACCGATTGCTTGAATCTGCTCGGCTAACTTCGAGGGGGAACGCAGCAAACACCAAAATACGAAAAAGCTGTTGTAGTCCAAGACCGTATGCCGGATTTGGATACCCCACCCGATCAGCGGAATGCTGGTATACGGCGCTATCGAAATCACTTGCTGCGGTTGAAATGTGTATTTTTTTATCGATATAAGCCACATCACATTGATTGTTAATTCGTTGCGGTTACAGGTGAGGGTTGCTAGGGGGAAAGTTGCGTTTAAACGCCCGATCCGCACCCCGCCGACACGGTTAAAAGAGTCGAGTTCCATGCTTGCCCAATTCTAAGTTTTGCTTGTTTGTTTTTCGGTGAAGGAATCGCGGGCGGCACGCAGTTCATCGCGCATCCGGTTGCTCTCCTGGATGGCGTTGACGGCGACCATGCCATGCCAGCCGGGGGTGTTCATGTATTCGACGGCGATCACGCCTTTGTAATCCGCCGCGACGACATCTTTGACGACTTTTTTCACGTCGATGCGTCCCCGGTCAAAGGGCGTTTGCAATTGGGCGCGCGCGGCCTGCCGAATCTGGATGTGCGATGTGTTGGGCAGCAGCTTCACAATGTCGTCGTGGAACACATCCTGAACCACCATTTGCGCCCAATCCAGCGTGAGCGTCAAACCGGGCACGTCCTTGATGAAATTCAGGGCTTGTTCGGGCGTTTGCGCCATCGAGTCCATATGCGGCTCGATGCTGACACGCAGGCGCGACTCTTTTCCAGCCTTGACCATCTCACGCAGGGCGGCGACGCTGCGATCCGGCGCTTCGGCATCCTCTGCCGGGTGTGCCAACCCCGCCGACAGCGTAATCCCTGGCGTACCAAGAGCCACCGCGAAGGGTACGAGCGCTTTGAAAAGTTCAATTTCGCGCTGGCGCTTTTCCTCATCGGCCAGGGAAATACGCGGCAGCATCAAATACAAATCGCTGATTTTGAGGTTGAATAAATCCAGATCGTCGCGGATTTCCGCCGCTGCCCCTCGCGGATTCTCGGCGGCGCGTTGGGTGTTGAGGTTCGCGCCGCTGCCGATGTCCACATAGCGGAAGCCCATTCGGGCAATCGTGCCGAGCGCTTCCGGCAAAGTCAGGTCATTAAAAGCCCAGGTGTGGCAGGCGAATTCGAGCATAAGTCAGTTTCCAGTTGCGAGTTACCAGTCGCCAGATTTTTTGGTCGGTGGTGAATAAAATCAATGTGAGCGAAAACGATCCCCTTCAATTTCATTGTACCGCAGGCGCGGGAATTTGCCTGATACGAGTTGCTTGACTTAGAGCGCGCTCTAACCGCTAGACTATCGCCTATCGAGATTGCAAACATAAAAAGAGGTAGGTCAACATGAAAATTGGGTTGCAAGTCGTGCGCTTTGATTGGCCGGGGAATCCCCAGAACATCGGCAGTAAATTGGCTGAAATTGCCAGAACTGCGGATGCCGGTGGATTCGCCAGCTTGTGGGTGATGGATCACTTTTTTCAGATGGGCGGCAGCTTCGGCGCACCCGAATCGCCCATGCTGGAAGGCTATACGACGCTGGGCTATATGGCGGCGGTCACACAGCGTGTTCAACTTGGCCTGATGGTCGGGAACGTGACGGCACGGCATCCTGGTGAAAATCCTTTCGACACTGGATGTGCTCTCCGGCGGGCGGGCTTGTCTGGGAATCGGAGCGGGTTGGTACGAAGGCGAAGCGCGCGGACTCGGAATCCCGTTTCCGCCGCTCAAAGAACGCTTCGAACGGTTGGAAGAAACCATCCAGATTTTTCAACAAATGTGGGCGGGGGATCGCACGCCGTTCCAGGGAAAACATTACCAGCTTACAGAGCCGATTAACTCGCCCATGCCGCTGCAACAACCGCATCCGCCCGTGTTGATTGGTGGTGGTGGTGAACAAAAAACGCTGCGGTTGGTTGCACAGTATGGCGATGCCTGCAACCTGTATCTCGGCGAATCTCTAGCTGATTTCCCGGCGGCGTTGGAAACCGTGCGCCATAAATTGAGTGTGCTGCGCCAGCAGTGCGAAACCGTAGGCCGCCCTTACGATGCGATTGAGCGCACGGCTCTAATCGGGGTTGATCTGCTGGCGAACACTGATGCTGTCGCCCAAACGATTGAATTCTGCCGCGCCTTAGCCGATCTGGGCATTCAGCAGATGATGTTCAACATGCCAAATACCCATGAAATCAAGCCAGTGGAGCTGTTCGCGCGCGAGATTATCCCGGTTGTCGCCGGATTTTAGGGATTCGGAAAACGTGCTTAAATCAGGGCGGAAAATGCCCTAATCTACCTTTAAAGTGAGGTGTAGATAAGCATTACTTTAAAGGAGCGGGTATGAAAATCCTAGTCACAGGGGCAACCGGAACCGTTGGGCGTAATCTTGTTGAACAGCTCGTCGAAATGGGTCATCAGGTGCGGGCATTGACTCGCAATCCGGCAAAAGCGAATTTTTCAGAAGGCGTGGAAGTGGTCACGGGCGATCTGACAACGCCAGCCACCCTCACACCCGCGTTGGAAGGCATCAGCGGATTGCACCTGATTAATTTTGGCGGTGACGATTTCGCGCCGCTGCAAACCGGAGCCGAAATCATCGCAATGGCCGAACAAGCCGGTGTCGAGCGTGTCACGGTTTTGCGCGGTGGATCGAAAGGCACAGTCGAAAATGCCCTCGAATCCAGTTCGCTGGCATGGACGTTTCTGGAGCCGGTGGAGTTCATGTCGAACATCCTGAAATGGTCATATGGTATCCAGGCGGCGGGCGCGGTTCGGCAGCCTTTTGGAGACCGGAAAACCGCCATCGTCCACGAGGCCGATATTGCGGCTGTCGCGGCGGGTGTGCTGACATCTGAGGGTCATGCTGGCAAAAGTTATTCGATCAGTGGGCCAGAAGTCACAACTCCGCGTGAAATGACGCGCATGATTGCTGAAGTTCTGGGGCGCGAGATTCAATTTGTTGATCTCACGCCCGATCAGGCGCGGGCAGAATGGGGCACTTTCGGTATCCCGCAGGACGTGATCGAATTTTTACTGTGGGTGTATGCCAACACCCCGCCGCACGGCTACACAGTCGTCCCAACTGTCGAGCAAATCACCGGACGCCCAGCGCACACCTTCGCCCAATGGACTGCCGAACATACGGCTGCTTTCCGCGCCCAAACCGCAGCATAATTTATAAACCCAGGAATCGTTTCGCCAGTCGATCCATAGCCTCTTCGTAAAATTCCGGCAGGACACGGATGGCGTTGTGGCTGGCGATCTCGGCAATCTCCAGCGGCACATGCGCTTCGTCCAGCGTAAATCCATCAATCAGCAAGGGCACGATGGTCTTTTTAAGCTGGATGGCATAGGCGATTTCGCGCCGCACCCACTCCGATTCCAGCGTCCCTGGCGCGAGCACCGGCAGGAAAAAGTCGCAGTCGGTAATCGCCTTCTGGATCGTTTCGGCGAATTTGCCCTCGTTGATGTCGTCCACGTCGATGAAAACGTCCGCGCCGCGCTGGCGTAAACTCTGCTCAATCGAGCGCGCCTGCCCCCAGCTTGTGCCGCGCCGGTAGCTGATGAACACCAATGGCGGTTTGGTCGTGCTCGGTACGGGCGTAGGTATGGACGCGGCTGGGGCAGGTTTGGGGGCAACCTGTCGGCGCTGCATGACCACAAATCCGACGATCAACACGCCAGCCACCGCGATGATCGCCAGCAAAAGCGGGCTGATGCCGCCTGCGGGTTTAATTTCAACGCTGAACGGATAGTGGGCGTTGGGCACATCCAGATATTCGATACGCCCGTCCAGATTGAACTGTGTAATCCAGACTTCGATGCGTAAATCCTGTGCGCCGGATGCGCCTTCGGCAGGCGTCAAAATCCATGACCAGGTGGTTGTGCGTGAGGTGATGAGTTTAGCCTGGGTTGGGTCACGCTGACCATCGCAGCCCGCAAAACTTTCCGCCGCGCACAACAGCGTCGCGCCCATCCGCTGATAGACTGGCAGCCCTTGATCGGTCACAATCGGCGAGTACGGTGTGGCGGTTGCCCCGCCTGGATTGGAAACCTGAGTCGAACGCGGGACGGGCGTGCCTGCGTTCCCAATCGGCGTTGGCGTAATATATTGATTGTCGAGATTTAATTCCAGTTCCACGCGCAGGGTTTGCGGCGCTTGAACTGAAGAAGGCGCATATATCCTCAAGGTTCCGTCGCCAATCACATTGCCGGAAACATCGCTGCGGATCAAAATGGGCGCAAAGGCTACTTCGATGGGGGTTGGCGGCGGCGTTTCGCTTCCCGTCCCAGAAGCGATTTCCGCTTGCGTGGCCTGAGCTATCGTGGTTGCACTTTCCGGGTTGAGATGGGTTTCGTTTGTAGGTGTAAAAGGTATGGGCGGAATGAGTTGAGGCGTTTCGGTAGGTTCGTCGCCTGCATCGGGTTCATGGGTCGGAGTAGATTGAGGAGTCTGAGTGGGTTCAGCGCCGCTGGCTACGGTAAGCGTAGGCGATTCAGTGGGTTGCAGGGTTGGGCGCTGCGGCGTCTCACTGGCTGTCGGGGTCAGGACAGCCGATATATCATGCGGTACACCCCCGTTGGTTAACAAGAGCAGCCCGATTACCAGCGCCAATCCAACCAGGACAAGCGCTGCGATTCCGATATACACGCGATTTCGCCCACTCATGATCGCCTCCCTGCGTTTCGTTCGCTGCTGCCAGCGTTTAGTTTACTCGAAAGACAGTGCTGCGACTACGGACTATTGGGGGGATATTCAGGCTTCGATACCAACCTGTCCTTTGGGTACAATAGGCGTTATGACGAAATCAAAACGTGATCCTGTAACAGCGGACATGCGGGCGCGCCTGTCCACAAACCGCGAAGGTAAGCTGACCAGCACCCAATGGAAAGAAATCGTGACCGAGCCGATAGCAACCTTACTGCTGCTGCTCGTGCCTACAATTATTTTCCTGCGGGCGCGGATTTTTTATTTTGTGGCGGGCGGCGGTTGGTTGATTGGTGTGGCAGCGGTTGTTATTCTCATCGGGGTGATTCTGATGCGGGCGGGACGTTATGCCCGCGCGCCAATTCACACGGGAACTTTTCGCGCGGCGGAGCAGTTTCGTCCCTTCTGGATGTTCTGGAAAGCGGAAATTTTCTTCGATGAGGCGGGACGAACGGTACGCTTTAATAAACGGCTTGCGCCTGCTTCGCCGCATAAGACAGACGAACAGTATCTCATCTACTATCTCAAAGATGGTGATGGACAGATCTTATTGAGCATTGCCCCGGCGTCCCATCCCGACGCCGCAGGCTGGCAGCCATCGCCCGCGTTTCAGGCACGGTTGGCGCTGCGCCAGCGCAGCCAACGCTAACTATGCATTCACTGGCTTACCGGTCAGCATAAACTGGGCTTCGCTGGAGGTCAGGGCATGATATGCCTGGGTATCCTCTTCCATCTGCGCCAGCGCATGTTCTAATGCCTGACTGATGAGGGCGATTTGTTCCCGGTGATCATCCAACGCCAACCCTTGCAGAGCGGCCTCACCTATCGCTTTGTCCAGGCCGACATCGACCAGCAGGGCAATCGTTTTTTCGGGGAGGTACAAATGTCCATTACGGAAATAAGGCGCATACTCACGATACGAATTCATTCCATGCCTCACACATTCATCACAGATTTCATTACTTTAATTCTAACGGAAAAATAACAAAAAATATGTAATGATTGTATCAATAATTCGTGAAGATAGTTTTGTTTTAAAATGACAATACAATCTTGTAACTTTGTACGGACATAATACCATTTACATAAATTGGACTCTTGATTTTATTTGACCCTTAATCCACAATCTTTATCTAGTTTTTAATACATACTTTACAACTTTAAATCATTTATTAATGCACAACTCATGGAAATAATATAATATATTTCTACAATGAGTAAGAATATTCCTAAGGGAGCCAATGTCCGAAAATCAATCACCCGCTAACACCACAAGTAATCCCCAACCGTCCCCTGGCATTCCGGCAGTTGGCAAGGTTTATCTGCATGTCCATGAAGCCGTGCAAGACGGTGTGCATGTCGATTTGACCGGTACTGAGGGATATGTGCTGGGACGTTCGGATAGTAAAAGTAGTTATATCCCTGACGTAGATCTTGCGACTTTTCGCGCGCTCGACAAAGGTGTCTCCAGACGCCATGCGGCCTTTGTGCGTTATCAGGGCAAGCTGCATATCGTCGATCTCAGTTCGGTTAACGGGACGTTCCTCAACGGAAGCCGACTCACGCCGGAAATGCCCTATCCATTAAATGTTGGTGACCGGCTCACATTGGGCGAATTGGCTCTTGTCCTATCAAAAGACGAGAATTAGTTTTTTATTCTATTCGTATTTTTATTCACAAAGGAAGCGGCTTCCTCATCGAGGCTAGCTACAGTCACGGAATGTTATGAGCGATCAAAATCAACTTCGTTTTAGTGGGTCTTTGTGGTGCAATCTCGATATTGCGCTGCGAAACCTTGACCAGATTTATGGGCAGGTGGTAGAACCGTTGGGACTTACGGTCATCGAATGGTATATCCTACGGGCGTTATATGACCAGGATGGTCAGCACGCCAGTGAACTTGCGCGCGCCGTAGGCCGTGCAGCCACCAGTTTTACACCCATTTTGGACAAACTTCAGGATAAGGATAAGGGGCTGATTGAACGTCGCCCCGACCCAGCAGACCGCCGTGCAGTGCGGATTTATCTGACGGATGAAGCCCACAGAATCCGGGATAGTGTGCTGAACAGCGCCAAGCAAGTTGATGCGCATATCCAAAAACAGGTTCCAAACGGGGATTTCAAGGCGTTCCAGAATGTCCTGACCCTGCTGCAATCCATCAAAGTCGAATAATCGAATTGCCCATTTCCAGCGGCTCATCCTATTGAGGGTGAGCCGCTGATTTTATGCGTATTCCGCCTGACTGCCAGATTCCCGAACTAAATGATCTAATGCAACCTGATAGGCTTTGAGGATTGGTTCGTTGTACAATACAAAACGAACCGATTCAATTTGCATGGATTCCAGGGCGAATTCGTACACTGCGCGCAGGGAAATCGGCGCGGCTTCTTCAATCGGATAGCCATAGGTTCCGGTGCTGATCGACGGGAAGGCCAGTGTGCGCAGGTCATTTTCTGCCGCGACTTCCAGGCTGCGCCGGTAGGCACTTTCCAGCAGGCGCGGAACCGATGCATCACCCGCGCGGTAAACCGGCCCGACGGCGTGGATCACATGGCGAGCTTTCAGTTTGTAACCGCGTGTGATTTTTGCGTCACCCGTCTGACAGCCGCCCAAAGCACGGGTCTCGGCCAGCAAATCTGGCCCCGCCGCACGGTGGATTGCGCCGTCTACGCCGCCTCCGCCCAACAGTGATGAATTGGCTGCGTTGACGATTGCGTCGGCATCTTGTTTGGTGATATCGCCCACGATAAGTTCCAGGAGCGTCTGGTTGATCCGAGCGCGAGAAGCATTTGCATTCACAGCGGTTCCCATTTCTGAATAGCTTGCGCGAGATTTAACCTAATTGTACGGAGTTTTAAAGTGTCGCGCAAAATTGCACTTGTGACCGACAGTACCTGTGATTTGCCTCTCCATATGGCCGGAGAACACGGTATTCACGTCATCCCCCAGCGGATCGTATGGGACAACGAGTTATATTTTGATGGCATTGACCTGACCTCTGATGCTTTTTATAAGCGGCTGGCTCTGTCCGAAACGCTGCCCGAATCGGCGCCGCCCACCCCTGAAGAATTCGCTGCTGAATTTGAAACCGCCCGCGCGGAAAATCGAGCCGAACAGATTATAGCCATTTTGCTGTCAACGCATCTCAGCCAATCCTTTGTGAATGCACAAGCCGCCGCATTGATGGTCGATTTCCCGGTTTTCCTCCACGACTCGCAGACCGTTTCAATGGGGCTGGGGTTCGCGATGTTGTCGGCGGCAGGTGCGCTGCGGGCAGGCGCGGGTGTGGATGAAATTATCGAAGCCGCGCGCCAGAGTCGGCGGCAAACGCGCATCCTTTTCACCCTCGATACACTGGAATTTTTATATCGTGGAGGCCGGATTGGTGGCGCGCGCCATATGATCGGCACGGCGTTGGCAATCAGACCGATTTTAGCCTTAGAACATGGACAAATCGAAGCGGTTGAAAGTGTGCGCACACGGGCGCGGGCCGTCGCCCGAATGCTGGAACTGGCTGCCGAAAACACGCCTCCGGGCAGCGCCCGAATTGCCTTGATGAGCGGCGGCGCGGACGACGAAGCCCTCGCCCTGCTTGATCCGGCGCGCAAGCAGCTACGCCCCCAGGAAATTATCGAGTGTAGGATTTCGCCATCCATCGGCGTGCATACTGGCCCCGGTGTTTTAGGCATCACGGTGCGCGATGGCTAACATCCCGGAGTGACACCTTTGACAGGTTCGATGCCGGTTTTAGAGGGTTGCCATGACAATGCGCTGGGTGTTCGACTCCACTAATACCTAGACTCTGTGCGCCCGGTTGTCGATCAATTTGTAGATGGCAAATACGACCAACAACCCTACCGCCAGCACGCTGCTGAGGCGTGGATCAATCATCGCAGTGAACAGCACAAAAATTGCCGCAATGATCGCCAGAATGCTTTCTGCGCGGGAATTCATTTTTATCGTCCCTTCAAGAATTTCTACTATAATTATGGTGTGCTGTCCAGATAGTCGAGTAGTGAGTTTCCGCATCATGTGACATGATATTGTTCATGGGAACGCTTAACACCACGCGGAGGTATTACATGGAAGCTCTGACCCCTGACCACGTTCAGGCCGCCCTGGACAGCTTTAACCTGGGCATCAAGATTCGTTTGTTTGAGAATTCAACCGCCACATCGCAGCAGGCCGCCGATAACATTGGCTGCGAACTCGGCCAAATTGCCAAAAGTCTGGCGTTCATCATTGATGGTCAGCCGATTGTGGTGATCGCCAGCGGTGACCAGCGCGTGGACGATAAAAAATTGGCGGCGCTGTATAACGTTGGCCGGAAAAAAATACGGTCTGCAACGCCGGAACAGTGTGTGGAAATTTATGGCTATGCGCCGGGAGGTGTCGCGCCGCTGGGCTATCGCACACCAGGACTTCCTGTGTATCTGGACGAGTCGCTGCAACGCTTCACGCAGATTTACGCGGCGGGCGGCGCGCACAACGCCATTTTCCCGGTCACGCTGGAACAATTGGCACAGATCAGCGGCGGCAAATTCACGGACGTGAAAAAAGAGGCATCTGCATCCAGCGAAGGTGAATAAGGCAGATTATAGGGGAGCGATATTGACCGTTGATAATTTAATTCGGTAAAAAGGATGACATATATTTCGTCCTTTTTACCAAGTTAAGCGCCGTTCATGCCGCTTGAGGTTCAAAACCTCAGGCTACAAAAGGATTTTTAAACCTCTAAAGAGGTTGCAACACGACTCACCAACCTCTTTAGAGGTTTCCAGGTTTCTCTCTAGCTTAGGGTTTTGAACCCTAAGCGACTTACCAGCACACAAAATAGTTGAAAAGAACTGATTTCCGCCCTTAATTCTTTATTTTGGTGCATACGGGACGAAATATATTTCGTCCCTACAGGCGGTGTTTACCGAATTATTATGTCAACCTTCAATATTGCGCCCATATCTCTAGGCAATTGGGTTATTGGCAGGGGATGTTTCGTGCTTTTTGAGGAGCGTCACCAGCAGCTTGATATTGTCCACATCACCCAGCGCTGCGCTGTACCATTCACTGTTGTCGGGGCGCGCCAGCACATGCAGCCGCCCGCCCTGGACGCGGTATCCGGCAAACGAGTCCCAGGTGAGGTTGCGCCCACCTTCGTGGAGACCCTCCTGGCTGAGACGCAGCGTATCTGAAAACGGGACTTTTTCACCGCGTGCCAGACCGTCATCAATCTGGGGAGCCAGCAGCGGATTTATTTTGCCTTCCAGGCGCGCGCCCAGTTGGCCGATATTGCGGTATAAATTGGTGAGCGCGATTTGTTGATTTTGGATGGTCGTGAGGGTAAAGCGAAAGGTTGAGCGCCGAATCAGGCCGCCGAAATAGGCTAACTGCTGCCCACGCTGGCGCAGGCTGCTCACCTCGTGATACAAAAAGTAGACCGTCCGTCCACCTTCGCGGAAACTGAAACCGTTGTCATAGAGGATGATCTCGCGGTTCCACAAATGCAGCACCGGCCAACCGGCTGCCAGCGATACGATGCTCGTGATAATCACCGTCAGCGGCGGCCCCCACCAGGCGTCAATCGTGGCAACGGTAAAGTTGAGCACCACAGCCGTTACGCCAATGATAAGACCTGCCGGAACGAGCAGGCGTATGCGATCACTGGGATAGGTCGCGATGACATTCCCTAGAATGGGATCGGATTCAATCATGCAGAATCCCTATGGCTGTAGTTTGATAAGAAAAGAGGCGAGACATATCCCGCCTCTTGATAAGCTATCGAGTCAAAACTGACGATTACAGTCCCATTTTACTCCGGCTTCGCAGCCGACACCGTTAAGTTGTCAAAATCGACTTGCAAACCCAGGCGGCTGGCGGCTGCACCGACCATGCCAACCTGTCCGGTTGTGTAGGTGTCATCGGTTGCGTCACCCACGAACGTGCCGTTGACATACATCGCCAGATAACTGCCCACGCACACGGCGCGGATGCGATTTTCGGCTGCACCTGTCAGGATCGCGGTTGAGGGTGTCCAGTTGACCAGCGGCGTAATGCTGCGCCCACGTGAACGCAAAATCGCGAAGCGTCCGCTGCCTTCAACCAGGAACAGATAACCGTCGCCATTATTGGCGGTGAGTAAAGTCGCTGCGCCAGCATCACTTGTCGCCTCGGCTGTCGCTTCACCGGCAGCGAGCGTTGGTGCTTCGGTGGCTTCTACGGTTTTTTCCGCAGTCGCCTCTACTGTGGACTCAGCCGTTGCTTCTGCCGTCTTTTCGGCAGCCGCTTCTGTTGTAGACTCAGCCGTTGCTTCGGCTGTCATTTCGGCAGTGGCTTCTGCGGTGGCGGCTTCTGTCGCCTCGCTGCTGGCAATCAATGGTGTGCTGGCGGTATTTTCAGCAACTAAAGCTTGCAATGTGGGGTCAACCTGGACAGTCTGTCCAACCGTGCCCCGCACACGGCACATCACTCCATAGACCGTATTCTGGCTTTCGGTTGCTTGTTTGGCTTCCACATCCACCACCACATCGCGCTGCGGTTCGCCCCACTGCCCATACCACAACTCGCTGTCACCTTCGAGCAGTGTGATGTCATATTTGCCATCTTTGATTTGCAGGCGTGCTGCACCAGCGGCGTATGTGCCTTCTTCGAATGTACCGGGCGAAGAGAAATCGTAATAGGCGAGTTCATCACCTTTGCTGAATTGTTTGACGGCGGACGTCGGGGAACAGGCTGCTACTAAAGAAACCCCGCCTAACATGAGAAATCCAATCCGTTTCATCACGACCCTACTGCTCCTGTGTGTGAGGCAGCACGCGCCTGCCTGATTCTATAGCAAACTGTACCACACAACTACGCGCAGACGATACCGATTGGTTCATCAACTCATGGAATTATTACCTGCGAAAGTCTCAGCGTCCAGCACAGCCCGATTATTGGTGCTAGAATGTGAAAAGTGTATAGGCGCAGAGGAGGGCATTACGATGTCCATCAATGAAGTCTTCAGAGCACAGGCACAGTTCCAGGAATCGCTGTTGGCGAAACCTAATGTCGTCGGTGTGGCGGTAGGCCGCAAAAATTCAACTGGCGAATTGGCGGTTGTCACCCTGGTGGAGCAAAAGCTCCCATTAGCCGCATTGTCGGCAGAGGCGGTTATCCCCAAGCAGCTCGATGGCGTCCTGACCGATGTGGTCGAAATCGGCTATCTGCGTGCCTACGACAGCCCGCGTGACCGTTATCGTCCCACGATTCCAAGCGGCGTCAGCATCGGTCATTTCAAGATCACCGCCGGGACACTAAGCACGATTGTCACTGATGCGACCACCGGCGAAAAACTCATCCTCTCGAATAATCATGTGCTGGCGAACAGCAACATGGGTATCATTGGCGATCCCATTTTGCAACCCGGCCCCACCGACGGCGGCGTAAACCCCGGCGATATGGTGGCACGGCTGCTGCGCTTCGTCCAGCTTCATTACATCGACGACCCCGATGTCCCGCCAGTGACACCCGCGCCGACACCCAATCCAGGCACAGGAACCGGAACAAGCGGCGGCTGCGATATTGTGAGCAGTGTTGTCGGCGTGACCAACGCGCTGGCCTCGTTAGTCGGGTCGAAGCAGCGGGTCACGAGCGCCAGCGTTCAAAGTGTATCTACGTTCGCGCCGGTAGCTGCACCTATTCCCGCGCAGGCCGCCGACAATGAGGTCGATTGTGCGCTGGCGAAACCAGTTGATCCGAATATGTTTACTGGGGAAATTTTGGGCATCGGGCAGGTCAGCGGCACGAAAGCCGCCCAACTCGGCATGAAAGTCCGCAAGAGTGGACGCACCACCGGCTATACCGAAGGCACAATCAACCTGCTTAACGCAACCGTCAGCGTGGCTTATGGCAGCAAAACGGCGCGTTTTGTTGGACAGATTATCACCTCGCCCATGAGCCAGGGCGGCGACTCCGGATCGCTGATTGTAGACGGAACCGAGAACAAAGCGGTAGGCTTGTTGTTCGCCGGATCAAATCTCTCGACCATTTTCAACCCGATTGATAAGGTGCTGGCGGCGCTGAATGTGACGATTTAATCATCCCCTCCCCCTGGCCCCCTCCCCGCTTCGCAGAGAGGGGGAATTAAGAAAAGAAATTTGGCAGACCGTGAATTTGAGGAGGTGTTGTGATGGCTCAAGATATGCAAACTGCGCGGGCGCAAATGGTACAACAGAAGTATATGGATGCGTTGTTGAAACTCCCGCATGTCGTCGGCGTCGGTATTGGTTTTGTGAAAAAAGATGGTGTTCAATCCGGCGAAATTGGCTTGGTGGTTATGGTTGACCAGAAAGTTTCCGCCCAGGAAGTTGATCCCGTCGATCAAGTGCCCACAGAATTGGATGGGGTGCGCGTCGATGTGCAGGAAATCGGCCAACCCACAGCGTTCTAGGATATTCAGAAATCAGGGGCGATCAACGCGGATCGTCCCTTTTTAACCCCTTCCCCAACCTTGAATTGAACCCTTTTCCCCCATTCGGGATACAATTTTCACATTTAAAGCACTTATTTTTTACGAGCACGAAGGGATCGGATGTGCGCCGTAGCAAGCTGTCACGCGGGCTGACGCTGGCCTTGATCCTGTATTTTTGGGCGTCCGGTGTGGCGGGGTTGGATCGGCTGCCGCCCGTTCATGAAGATGAACCCTGGATCGCTGCCCCCGGCTATGATTTCTGGGAAACCGGCCATTTTGGAGCCACGATGTTTGCCGGTTTCTACGGCATGGAAACCCACTATTACACCTTTCCGCCGCTGTTTTCGATGACTGTCGGTGGCGCACTGCAACTCTTTGGCATGGGGTTATTCCAGGCGCGTGTTGTCCCACTCATGTGCATGATGCTCACGCTGGCGCTGACCTATCGCCTGGGTACGAAAATTTTTTCGGAGTGGCATGGTTTGATCGCCGTCGCGGTACTGGTCGGTTGGCGCATGGGCGGGGCGCTTACCCCTTTTGTCACCGACATTCCGCTGGGCGATGTTGCCCGTATCGCCCGTTATGATGCAGCGATTCCGGTTTTCGGCCTGTGCGCCTTGTGGTTCCTGTTGAGCGCCTTACGCCGTCCGGCAACCTATAAATTTTTCGGTGCGGGCGTGTGCGCTGGCTTGGCGATGCTCTGTCATCTGTACGGCGGATTCTGGCTGGTGGCGCTGCTCATCCCCATTATGCTGGTCGTCAAACGGCAAAAAATTCGATATTTATTCATGACATTAGTGGGTTTTGGCCTGACGCTGACGCCCTGGATTCTATTTATCGTCTCCGGTTGGGATGATTATGTGAATCAAAACCGGCGTTACGGTGGGCAATTCAACCTGAGTGGCGGCAATTATTTTGCCGGTAATTTGCTCAACGAAGGCCAGCGTTATCAACCGATTCTGGACATGGCACAAACGGCCTGGGGTGCTCGACTAGCACTTATTTTGCTGGTGATTGGCCTTCTTTGGCTGCTGCGGCGCAAAAATCCCGCTTCGCAACTGCTGCTGTTGGTCACGGCGAGTCTGATTGCCTTGTTTGCGCTGGTCAGCCCGGTCAAAACATTTAGCTATCTAGCGACAGTATGGCCGCTGTTGGCGCTCATGATCGCCGCCGGATGGTTCTGGCTATGGAGTCTTGCGACCAAGCCAGTTTCCAAACGATTGCTGGTGCTGCTTTTCGTGCTGCTCATGGTCGAAGGTGGCGCTTCAATCTGGCGAGTGCAAAATATCGCGGCGAAAATCACCGCTTATCGTGTCTATACTGAGGAAATTGCCGCTTTGCTGCCCGCCAACAGCCGTGCCATCGGTTTGCAGCATTATTGGTTTGGGCTGGCCGATCAGCTTGAAGATTACCGCAGCATTTTGACGTTCATCAACTGGACAAATCCCAGTTACGTGCAGCATCCGATCACCTTCAGCGCGGCGGTGGGAACCTTTCCGGCCAACATTTTGCTCATCGACCAGCACATGCTCGATTTTTTGCAGGAAGCCTCGCGTTCCGAGTCGGGGATGCATTATCTGGTCGTGCAGATGGACGAGTATCTGCGCGCACATCATGCCCTGTTGATCGGGAATTTGTGGGACGCGACCTATGGGCGCTGCCTGATCTATCTGCTTGATCCATTAGGCGGAACCTAGCTATCTAGGCGTTTCCGTAGGGGCATGACATGTCGTGCCCTTTGTCTTTTCTATTGCCCTAAAATCAGGCAATCATCCAACCGAATCACATCGCCCGCACCCGTCTGGAATTGCAGATGCAGGCCGGAAAGCACCTGCGGCAGCATTTCGTCCAGACGGAGCGCGCCGTTGATGTAGACCTGGAGATGCTTATCGGTCAGCCTGATCCCCACATCCGCCCATACTTCGCGCCCATGTGCGTTGTGCGCCGTTTCGCCCGTCCAGGTCGCGCTGCCCGATGCATCCAACAGACTGGCGGTCACGCCTGCTGATGCGTCATAAGTCAGCGCCAGGGTGGTATGGTCGTCAGCCGTCAAGCGGATTTGATAACCGCCTTTTTCATCCCAGACGCGGCAGTGAATTTCCGGGTTCTCCAGCGCGGCAGTTTGGGTTTTGACGGTAAAATCACTCCCGATCCACAGGTAACGGTTGCCGTCATCTTCGCCCCGGATGCCCACTTTTTTGGTGTCGGCCTTGCTCCAATGGGCGGGAATTTCAGCATCATCAAAATGTGAGGTCGGTGCATCGGCGGCGACAATCGAAAAATTGTCGAAGCTGATAGGCCGGTTGCCCACCACTTGCAAACCGATTTTTCCGGCGGGCAGCGCGGGCAAAAAGCCTTCCAGCGGATCGAGAAGGCGGCCATCGACGTACACATAAATGCGTTCGTCGTCCGACCACAATGTGACATGATGCCATTGATTGTTGTCCAGCGGGAGGTTGCGCGTCCGCAGCACCGATTCGCTGTCGCGGATCATGCCGTCGCCGATGGGTGTATTGCCCTGGCGCAGCGTCACCGTCCCCTGGAAAAATTCGAGTGCATAGTAGCCGCCCTCGGCTGCGCGCAAAATCAGCCGCGCACCCATTGAAGTGTTATCACTCTGGATCACATAATCAAAACGCAGTGCCCAGGTGTTAGTCGTCAGCCAATCCGGTTTGGCGTCGCCTACAACGACCAAAGGCGCATCCAAAACCGATCCGTCGCGGCTGTGCCCGACCAAAACACTGCCCCGTTCGGGATCATCCGCGATTTCCCACAGCACCGGATCGTATGACCAACCTTTGAGCGCATCGGCGGTGTCAAATCTGTTCACATACGGGAACACGCCCTGCGGCACAGGAGTCGGTGTGGGACGCGGCGTCTCTGAAGGTGTTAGGGTCGGCGTCAGTGTGGCCGAAGGTGTCAATGTCGCGCGCGGCGTGCGCGTCGGTTTGGGCGTGGGCGACAGGGTTGCGGTTGGCGTAGCCGTCGGCGAAGGCGTTGCGCTAGCCGTTTCTGTCGCCGTCGCGGTTGACGTGTGTGTCGCTGTCGCAGTTGCGGTATCAGTAGCTGTCGGTGTATGCGATGGTGTATCCGTCGGCGCGATGGCAACCGGAACGCTGCGTAAATCGCCAAATTGGGCGACTACCAGTGATGAGGCCGTCAACCAAACCTGACTGCCATCTGCCAGCATCACTTGCAGCCAATTGCCATCCTCGCTGATGCCCGTAATCATCACTTGGCTGTCGGCAGGGATGGTTTGCGCGCTCGGATATTGTGATCCCGGCCCGGTGCGGGCGACAACATCCCGCATGGGTTGAGCAACCGGCGTGGCAGGCGTGGGGCTTGCACTTGCAGTCGGGGTTTCGCTGACGGTAGCTGTCGATGTGGGGCTTGCGCTCGCCATCGGCGTATTCGTATCACTTGCAGCCAGCGCTGCCGAGGGCGATGCATCCGAGACTGGCGTATTGGTATATACCCCAACGACGGGAATCACCGTCGGCGACACAGCACTATTCCCGTTGCGGGAACGAAATAACAGCACGAAGACGATCACCGCGACCAGCACCAGCCCCGCCGTGATCCCAATCCAGCGCCAGGAAATCGGCGTTTTGCTGGGCTGCTGACGCGGAACTTTGAACATTTGTGTGGGGCGGTTGGGGATCGTGTCGTCCTGGACGCTGGTGATATGCGCGCGGATGGCGGCAATCAACTTTTCCATTTCGGCGTTGTAGCTGGTCTTGGTTGGTGTGCCTAAGCTGGGGGTGTTAATCAGGTCTGTCGGGACGGTGATCTGGCCGTCGCCGCGCACCAGCACCGGGAAAACCGCGACTGCCCGGTGTGCTGCATACTCGGTGATTTGATGTACCCATTGGGCGTCTTTGGTCTCTGGCGACAGCAGCACGACCACGCAGCCCGCCACATTGATAGCGTTCTGATAAGCCTGAATCCAGTCTTCGCTACCCGGTACGAGGCGCTTGTCCGTCCAGACGATCAGCTTCGCTTCCGCCAGGGACGCCAACACACGGCGCATGACTCCGGGGTCTTGGCGGCTGTAAGCGATGACGACATGATACTGCATCAATTCAGGTTTCCTATTGGCATGTGAACGCCTTTAACCAACCTCCAACCCCCACTGAGGTGGCAAATTGCGCTGGGCTTAAACCACGACCATTATCCATCCAATTGTACCGACGCCCTATCCTACCGCATTCCTACTCCCCGTGCGGCGTGGTGTCGCGAATGATGAGCGAGTCGAAATCGGCGGTAGTGCCGGATTCGACACCCAACGCCAGCGTCCCGCCGTAGGTTTCGGCGTTGTCCAGCGCGGCCACGAACTGGCCGTTGGCGAAAAAGGCCAACTTTTCTTTGAAGGTAATCACCGTCAGCGTGATCCATTCCGGCGGGTTGGCCGGGTCGATGCCGGGGACTGGCCCTTCAAAATAAACCGAGTCTTTTCCATCAGCCACATAACGCACGAGAACGTCGGTGCTGCCATCAGCGTTGCGCCGCAGTTCAAAACGGTAGCCGTTGATTCCCGCCCCGGTGATCGTCGGCGTCGTCCGCACACCCAACCATGCTGTCCCTGGCCCTTGCGGGAAACGCACATCGGTGGTGATGTACAAATCCGTCGAATCGCTGTAATTACGGGTGTCTTCGCCCGCGCCGAACATGCCCACGCCCACATTATCACGGAACAAGCGCCAGGTCGAGCGGTTGTCGTGGACGATACGCAGATATTTCTGATGGTCGGCGACGGCGGTGTCGTTCATATATTGACCGGGGGCGTTCACACCATTCACCCACCACACATCGGTGCGGAATTTATCGCTGAAATCTTCGGTCAGGTCGCTGCGGAGTTCGCGGAAATCGCGCTTGAGCACTTCGGCCTGCAACGCCAGCGCAAACCGTGCCCCGGCGTTGCGGGTGGTCGCGGTCTCGGTAATCAGGCAATCATCCAGGCGCATGATGTCGTTCTTGCCGGTCTCGAAGACAATGCCCCCGGCGGCGGGCGAGTCTGGGAAGGATTCTTCAAAGCGGCTTTCACCATCGCGGTAAATGGTCAGATGATCGCCGATGAAGGAGATGTTCAGGTCTTCCCAGCGTTTGCGGTTGTAGAAGTTCGAAACATTATGCTGGACGACCAGATTGTCCGCGCCATCCAACTGCGTCAGCGTCAGGTTGCCCGCTTTCATTTCCATTTCAAGGCTGCCGCCAGCATTTTTCCGCAGATATAGTTTATAACCGCCCTCGTCTGACCACACACGGCACGATAGGGTGATGTCGCGGATCGGCAGCATCTTGGGCGTGACCGATACCTCACCTTGAATCTGGAGATAATGGTTGCCGTTGTCTTCCAGGGCGACAAAGGTATTCGGATTGTTGGTTGTGTCCCAGGTTGCGGGGCGTCCCGATGCTTCAAAATGGTCGCTGGCGGTTTCCGCGCGCTGGAAAATAAAGTTGTCCCAGCGGACAGGACGGCTGGCGCTGTTGGTTTGCAGCAGGATCGCGCCCGCGCCCAACTGTGGCAGGATCAAATCTTCGTGCGACATCACCAACTTGTGATCCAGATACACGAAGATGCGGCTGCCCTGCGCCCAGACCGTGAAATTATGCCATTCATTGGCTGCAATTGGGGCGTTGATCGTTTTGAGCACCCGTTCGCCCAGGCGGTCAAACAGGCTGGGCGTTGGCGCGTTGCGGCGCAGACTCAATAGACCGGGAAGAATTTCCAGCACTTCGTAGCCATTGGTGCAGGCTGCCCCGCCGCAGCGGAAGACCATGCGTGCTCCACCCGTTTGGGCGTCGAGATTCACGCTGAAGTTGATGACCAAATCGGCGGCGGTGTCGTCCAGCCATTCGGGATGTTCCAGGCCGAGGATGACCAGCGGTTGCTCCAACTTGCCCTGACCAATCAGGATATTTTCGCCACCTTCGCTCACCACCTGCCAGACCGCCGGGTCATAATCCCAGCTCTTGACCGAATCCGCGCCTTCTTCAAAATCAGCGACATACGGAAGCTGCCCCGGTGGAATCGGCGTCGGCGAGGGTGGCGCTGTGGCTGTTGCGTCGGGCGTGTTGGTCAGTGTGGGTAAAGATGTCAGAGTCGGTAACTCGGTGAAAGTTGCTGTCGGCGTGGCGGTAGCCGTCGGCGTCACCGTAGAAGTTGGTGTACGGGTTGCAGTTGGCGTATTGGATGGTGTATCCGTCGGCGTGACAGTCGGTGTTTTCGTCGGAGTCACGGTCTTGGTCGGCGTGATCGTCGGGGTATCGGTGTCCGTCGGCGTATTGGTCGGCGCGAGGGCGACAGGCACATCGCGCAGGTTGCCCGCCGTGCTCACGGATGCGGCTGATGCCGCGACCCAGCCAATAGTGCCATCATCTAACACAACCTGGAACCAACCGCCGTCTTCGCTGATGCCCGTAATCACGAGTTCAGAATCCGCCGCGATGTTGTTAATTACCGGATATTGTGATCCCGGCCCCCCGCGCGCGACGATGCTGCGCAGGGATTGAGCCAGCGGCGTTGCGGGTGTGGGCGTATCGGTTTGAGTGACAGTCGGTTCGAGCGTGGCTGTGCTCGGTTTGCTGGTAGGAGTATGGGTTTGGTCGCCTGGAGCCACGACCTGAGTCGTGGATTCCGCCGTATTTGTGCCTGCTGCTGCAACTTGATTGCTGGTCGGTGTGAGTGTTACTGACCCTTTTCCGCCGGAGAGCGCCAACAAAGCAATGATAATAATCGCGATGACCGCGACACCCAATGCGATCCAGCCGCTTGTCGGGAAGCGGTTGATACGCTGAGTCGGCGGAAGTTGGCTGGTTGCCGTTCCCCCATTGGCGATGGCGGGCTGATCGGGCGGCGTGCGCAGGGTCGGTAAATCGGGTAAAGGTGCGCCGATGACGGGTGTCGCAGGTGATGTTTCAATCAATGGTGGCGTCGGCGTCCCGCGTGTGGACGCGAAATCCGCCATCGCAGCGTTAATCTGGTCTTTCTTTTGTTCGCGCGATGCGGCGATGACCTGAATGGTTTTATGGGCGGCTTCACGCAGGTTGTTGGGCGTGGAGATGATTGACACGTTCATGGCTTCCATGAGCGCGTTCGCCAGATCGGTGGCGGTTGCGTAGCGATCCTCTGGCTTTTTTGCCATCGCTTTGATGAGCACCGCGTCCACCGCCGCCGGAATTTCCGGGTTGATGGCAGAGGCTTTGGGGATCGCGTCGTTCATGTGCTTGAGGATCGTCGCCAGCGGCGTCTCGGCATTGTAGGGCATTTTGCCGGTGAGCATCTGGAACAACATGACACCCAGCGAGTAAATATCCGCGCGGGTATCGACCTCGCCACCCATGCCCTGTTCTGGCGACATATAACCGGGCGTACCGACGGCGTAACCGGTTTGTGTCAAACCCTGTCCCGCCTCGGTCATGCGGGCGATACCAAAATCGGTGAGGAAAGCGTTGCCCTCGGCGTCGATCATGATATTCGAAGGTTTGATGTCGCGGTGAATGATGCCGCGCCGATGTGCGTAGTCCAGTGCCGAGGCGATCTGGCGCATCATATAAACGATTTCTTCGTAGGGCAGCGTGCCATTATCGAGCACGTCTTTGAGCGTGCCGCTTTCCAGGTAGCGCATGACGATATACGGAGGATCGTTCGCGCCGTCATAGTCATAGATGGGCAGTAGGTGGGGATGTTCCAGGCGAGTCACCAGCCGTGCTTCGCGCTGGAAGCGTTCCAGGCTGGCAGCATCGCCTGCAACCGAGCGGTGAATCACTTTGACAGCGACAAAGCGGTCAACGTTGGGTTGATAGGCGCGGTAGACCGTCGCCATGCCGCCTTTGCCAACTTCTTCGATCAGTTCGTAAGGGCCGAGCCGCGTTCCGATCATATTTTTACCTGGGTTCGGGCGTAAATCTATGTCACATTGTAGCACAGCCCCTGGGCAACCGCATAAAGGATCGCTACGGGAAGGTTAGGGTTCTTTAACCAAAGTAATATTCCCGCGATTATTGAAATGGTCGTGTTACGCCCTAAATTCGTGAGTCAGGGAAAACACGGCGGCGCAAAAATCTTAAGGTTTGTTATAAAGCAATCGACTCTATGATGAAATTGAAGATCGTAAACGGATAGGAAATTCGTCCTAGTGGTTGTGACATTCCCTGTCACAAACGTA
>JBDTNB010000030.1:0-58066 GCA_039933955.1 Chloroflexota bacterium | reverse complement strand
GGAGGGTTAGGGAGGGGTCAATAAAGGCAAAACTTCTGACTAGCAATCACGGTAAGATATACAATTCCCTGCTATCTTCTCCATAAAATTTAACTACGTAGTAATATCCCCCTAAAGTTGGATGTGGAAAACATCAGCTTACCCCCGTCCACAAATACTACGAAAAACATGTGAATTTTTCAGCTTTTTATGACCTGACCTGTAATATGTATGGTAAGGTACTGTAATCGTATTTATACGTCGCAATCCACGTAGTTGAAAGTCAACATGTCAGCATTGAATCGCTTTTATCGGAATGCCAGACCGCATTGGCCGTTTTGCGTCCTACTGGTTTTGTTCCTGTTTTTCACCACGATCCATATCGCCCTCATTCCCAATATCTGGTACGACGAAGGCTTAAACCTGAATGCCGCGCGGACGCTGGCCGAAACAGGCAGTTATGGTCTCACTTCAGGGGCATCTATCCGATTGGGCGACCCAGCAATCCAGACCGGAATGCCGATGCTGCTGCCGCTGGCCGTCCTGTATCGCGCCTTTGGCCCGAATCTGGCGGTGAGCCGTTTATTCACGGTTGTTTGCGGCATGGCGGCGCTGATCGCTTTATATCTGCTGGCGTGGCGGATGTACGGCCTATTCCCGGCGTTTCTGAGCGCGCTGCTGCTTTTGCTGCTGCCAGGAAATTCGACAGCAACTTTTGTTATGATGAGCCGACAGGTTTTGGGCGAAGTACCGGCGATTCTGTGCATCACCTTAGGGCTGCATCTGGTACTCAACCCACAGGCGCGATGGTGGTCGGGCATCCTGACGGGGATTTGTTTTGGCATCGCGATCACGCTCAAATCACAAATTTTACTCGTGCTGGTCGCGACAATGGGTTTGTGGACGCTGTATATCCTGGCACGGCGGCGAAGCGAATGGCGATTCTGGGTAGCAACGCTCGCGGTGATGCTGCTGGTTTACGGCGCGGATTCAATGTGGCGTTCAAGCATGGCGGGCGCGGAATTGGCGACGAATCTCGTCACTTTGCGCGAGGGAATCGGCATCCACATTTTGCCGTTCCGGGCGCTGCTTAATTTAAGACAAACCGGCGTTTGGATGGCGTTGGGGCTGGTCGCGGTCACAACCAGCGGAACCTTTTTCCTGCCGCAGGTGGCTCCGCATACGGCTGTTGATAGAGCACCCAATCGAGCCAAAGGCTTACAAGGGTTTCTGATTTTATTTGTCAGTCTTTGGGTTGTATGGTTCGCATTCGCCTCGATTGGCTGGCAACGTTACTACTTCGTTGGCATTGTTTTTACGCTGATTTTGTTAGGCAACGAGATCAGCCGGTTATGGCAGCATTTCCTCAAACGATCCGCTACGCGGCTGGTTTATGCGGGCGGATGTGTGCTGTGTGCCGTCAGCCTGAGCATCATGTATATTCCACAACTCGCCCATACCGGCGAAGGCAATGATTTTTATGCAACGGTAGATTATCTGCGCAACCAGATTCCAGCCGATGCGAAAATTGTCTCGATGGAATGGCCGGTGAGTTATTTCAGCAACCAGGATTATATTTATCCGCCGACTTCGGTGATTAATGCGCTGACGGCGGAAATTTTCCTGCGGCGTGCTTTTGACCCGGCGATGTTTGATCCCCTGAGTGATTGTCCGGCATATGTGCTGGTCGGGCCGTTCACAGAACGCGCGATCATGCAGCCTGCGCTGCAAGCCGCGCAAGCCGTGCCGTTATCCGATCACGGCCCTTATCAACTCTACGCCATCCCGCCGGAGAATCTTGCCCAGCAAGCGGATGGGACGTGTAAAGCGATCACCGCAGCACCTTAGGACACGGTATAGCTGCGGAGGCGGCTGTGATTGAAGAAACAAGGCGCACCTCCTCCGGCAGCTTCTCCTCCATAGGAATGAACGCTCAGAAATCCAGAACTATCGGGCAGCCACTCTAAATCCCGGATCGGGAGCCGCCCGCTGGTCGTAAAATCCACATCACTCATATCGCGGCCATCATTGACGCATTTGGTCACATGCGACTCGTCTTCGAACACGGGAACGGGTTCGCTCATACCGCCCGTCGCGAGTTCGATGAGGACAAATGCCGCGTCGTCATTGATGATAGCCACCGCGTATTTTTCGTCTGGGCTGATGTATAAAAACGGCGACGGCACATCCTCAGTATTCAGCACCTCGCCATCGGGCAGGCTATAGACATTTAAGACCGAGGTGTAGTCTGTCATGTCGTCGGGGTTGTTGAGGGTTGCGACGTATAAATGATTTCCATCGGCTGAAAATGAGGGGAACGAAGCATACGATTCACCCTGGGTTGGGATTTGCAGCAATTCGGACGCCGCCGTTAAATCGAGGATATGCAAACTGGTTTCCCCGAAAGCCACCGCGCGGGTATGGTCAGCATTGTAAACTGTCGATTCGGGGTATTCGCCGAAACTGCGCAGGAGGGTATTGAGCGAGTCGGCAGATGGGGTTTTTGCATCACTCGAATCGAGCGAAAATTGTATCGTTTGCGGATCGTAGTTCTCATCGTAGTACACGATTTCCAGCAGCCCGTCGGGCGTGAATGCCAGGGGCGTAGTATTCTGGGCGACATAATCTTCGTAGGTTACGCCAGACAACTCTTCCTTAAAGTTGCTGATTGTGGTTTTGATGGGCGCGCCACTGGCAACATCGAAGCCCTGCAAGTAATAGCCATCACCACCGCAGTTATCCTTCAGCACCCAGAGGGTGGTCGCGGTTGAATCGAGCGTGGTTGTCACCGGGCAATCGAAGCCAAGATCGTATTCAACGCCCTGGGGGGCTGGGATGGCATCGGATTGGGCATGGGTGATGGAGAAAGTGGATAAAGCGGCGAGGACGAAAAGGATAATTTGTTTTCGAGAAAAGCGCATCGAGTTTTCCTTACCTTTATTTCAGGGAATATGAAGCGTACCGTAGTTCTATTCTATTGATCTAGTCGGAATTGAATAGTTGGGTGGGAGATATGTCCCAATAAAAAATAGAAAAAGGGCACGGCACGCCGTGCCCCTACAACATCAGCGGAGGTTTAAACGTGGTTGGTTTCGGTGGTCTGGGTCATGTTTGCGCCAGCCAGGGATACGCGCCACAGGGCGTAATCGGTGGCGAAACCTTTAAGCTGGGTCTGGAAAGGTTCGCCGGTCAAGCCGCTGTCGGGATTGTCCAGCAGTTCCATGACTTCAGGATCGGAACGAACGACATCGGAGATAATCACGTTGCCACCGGATGAAAATCCTTCGAGGCGGGCGGCAAGGTTAACTGTCGAGCCGAAGTAATCCAGGCGATCATTGAGCGTCACAGCGATACAGGGGCCAAAATGAATTCCGGCACGCAAGCGCAGCCCGCGTTCACCCTCGCCCGCTTCCGAGAGCATACTCTGGGCGTTGAGCATGGCACGTAAGGCGGGCGCAGGACGGCGGAAAACCGCCATCACCGCGTCACCAATGGTTTTGACAATCGCGCCATCTTCGGCATTGATGGCGGCGCGCAGCACATCAAAATGGCTCATCACGAGGCCGAAAGCAGGCGCATCACCGATCTCGTTGTAGAGGCGGGTCGAGCCGCGCAAATCGGTGAAGACGATGGTCAGGCTGCCGACGGAAATTTGTTCACCGGGGCGCAGGGCTTCGTTGGCGAACAGGTCACGGAAAGTTTGGAGGACGGTCACTTCAGCAGCAGTGGCGGCCTGATCGCTCCAGGCGGTGCGTTCCAGGATAAACAACTGCTCGCTGTCGGTGGCGTTTTTTAGGGTTAATTCGGGCGTAGGCGAAAGTTCAAGTTCACCATTCGGCCAACCGTCAAGAGTGCTGGCGCGCAGCGTAGCTTCGGCCAAACCAACATCTGTGGCCAGGACAGACTCGCTGCCACGCAGGGCTAAAGTCCGCAAGCGATAGCGTCCCGGTTCCAATGCAGGGCGCACGGTGCGCGATGCACCCGCCGGAATCAACTGCTGAACGGCGACATGGGGGGTAGTCTGGGGGCCAGCGATGCAAAATTCACCAAGTTCAGTGTGGCGGATAGCGGCGTTGGGACGAAACGTCAATTCCACCGAGCGCTCGAAATTGACGCCAAAGTCGATGTTGCAGGTGTCACAGTGGACAGTATTTTGAATTTTGCCGAGCGTGGGCGAGACTAATTTCGCGCCCCGGCACATGGGGCATAACACATCCCACTGAAGTTCGAGCATCCCGTGACGGGTCGCTAACAATGTATTTTCCAGGACACTGCGGCGGGATACATCCCAATGATCGGCCAATTCGTAGGGGCGGATGCGGGCAAGCGTGATGTCATCGCGGTGTTCGATGGTATCGACGAGGCGATCCACAATATCGGGCTGTGCGCCGTCGGTCAGCATGGCGGCACGGGCGCGCTTCAGGCGATCTCGTCCACCGGGGACAAATTCGGCAGGGCCGGGAATGTCAATGGTGGTCTGACCATTGACGGCCAATTTGTCATAACGCTGGTAGGCCATTTTGTTGAGCACATTATTGAGGATGCCGACCTGCCCCGGAATCGCAAGGATGCCGAACAGATTGCGGGGACGGACGCGGACATCGGTGACGAGTTTTGTGCCGCCACGCTCTGCGTCCAGCGGGATCAATTCCGTGAGGACGGTCATTTCGCCAACCGGCCCTTTGCTGTAGCGACGTTTGACTCCATGTTTGTAGGGACGTACCCACTCGAAGGGTTCTTCTTCCCATTCGACAGGGACGCCAAAACGCGACAGGCGCAAGCGGCGGCGGGCATTCAGGAGCACTTCACCGGGATTGTTGCTACGCTGAACCGCCGGGATGCCGGTATCGCGGTTGAAGCGGTTGGTATCGGCGACGAGCGGCCACAAGGTTTCAGGGTCAGCCTGGAGGATATATTCCCAATGATAATGAAATTCAGGGTAGCGCATGATACGACTCGTGGTACTCGTGGGCGAATGGTGGGGTTGAGCAAGGGTTGTTTGCTGTGCTCGCTTTGTCTTCATCATAGTCCAAATCCTGGTCTACAAAACTTAACAGTTGAAAGTAAGGAGTAATGTGTAAAATGCAGGTGGTGAGTCGTTAGATCGCTGATTGTATTGTGGTTACAAGACGGACTGGATCACCAGTCCAAAAAATGTTCATTTGATGCTCAGGTGGATGAAATCAGCCATTGTTTTTGGTCACGCCACCAGAGGCTAAAGCCATCTGGCTGCCAAAGTGCCAAGCGCACTAAAGGCGCTATAAAGCAGATTTTCGTCCATAAACCATTACACATTCAGAAAATGAAAATTTCATTTGTGCTGCCGATATTTTGCGCGTATATGGTTGGTGAATGGTTGGGTGAGCGCATATACTAGAATCTACGCTGAAAAAGGAAGAATAGATTGGTTTTATGTTATCTGAGGAAATAATTCAGAAAGCGGCAAAATATATTCGAACCACGCAGCAACTTACGATTTTGACGGGCGCAGGTGTGAGCAAAGAATCGGGCGTGCCGACATTCCGCGATGCGCTGGATGGGTTGTGGGCGAAGTATGATCCACAGCGGTTAGCGACGCGCACGGCCTTCATGAACGATCCAAAGTTGGTGTGGGATTTTTATGAATACCGGCGCGAAATTATGCGTCCGGCGCAGCCCAACCCCGGTCATTACGCGCTGGCGGAGTTACAAAAGCGCTATCTGTCCACACGCATTATCACGCAGAATATTGACGACCTGCATCAACGCGCGGGCAGCACGGATGTGATCCGACTGCACGGGAATATCGCGGGAAATAAGTGTTTTTATAACTGCCAGGGTGATCCGACGCCTGTCGATGTGTCTCAAATCGAATGGGATAAAACCAGCGGGCCGCCGCCCTGCCCATACTGCGGACGGTGGGTCAGGCCAGATGTGGTGTGGTTCGGCGAGATATTGCCGCCGGCTGCGCTCAGACGCGCAGCCGATTTGCTCGCCAAAACTGAGGTGATCTTAGTTGTCGGTACATCGGGCGTGGTTTCGCCCGCCGCCGAAATGCCTTTGGTCGCCAAACAATATGGCGCGGGCATTATCGAGGTGAACCCTTATAAAAGTCAGATTACACCGATTGCGGACATCTGGCTGGACGCGCCATCGGGTGAGGCGCTGCCGCGCGTGGTGGAGGCGTTGTGAAAAGCTGCGAGTTGCCAGTTTCCAGTTTCCAGAAAAAGAATAAAGAGAAAAGCGTAACGCAAAGGCGCAAGGGAGCAAAGGCGCAAAGAGGGGTGTTATTCATCGTTTTCGCCGTTCTCATGGGAGGCTGGCGATTTAATCCGGCAGCGGCGCAGGAAGTGGTCAAAAAAGCGATCTGGCAGGTGTTTTTGCAGCGGGATGTGGGCGACAACGGCGCGGATAAGCTGACCTTTATTGACGAAATCACGGGTGATGAAACTAATGTGAGCGTTCAGGGCGAACGGTACACGCTGGCGGGGCAGCAGGTGATTTATTTTGACAAGACGGTTAACCGGGTGATGGTGGCTGCACCGGACGGAACGGTGCGCGATCATCCGTTCATCCAGATGGGTGGGGATGCGCGGCGGGTGGATTGGCTGGTCGCGCCGGACAGCAGTCTCATTGCGTGGACGCTGACGGGTGGCACATCAGATGCGCTGAACACGACGACGACCCTCGCCAACCTGGACGGCACAAATCCGCGTCAGGTATTAATTGATGGGCCGCGCAACGCGATCCGGGCGCTGCCGGTGGCGTTCAGTGTCGACAAAAGTTTTCTGTACATGGATTTTCAGCCGGACGGCGTGGGCGGATTCACACCGTTTCCGCAGTTTGCGGGATTGTTCTCGCTCGATCTGGCGACGGGCGCACAAAATTATCTACCGGGAGAGCCGGGGTGTTTTTGTGGGGCGGCGCTGAATGACGGCTTATTTTTGCGGCTGTCGGTGGCGAAAGATTTGAGCGGCTTCGATTTGAAGGTGGTTAATCTGTCGGGCGCTGTGGTGCAGACGATTCCAGCACTGGCGCTGGCGAATTATACGCAGGCAGGCGATGTTGTGATTTCGCCGGATGGATCGAAGGCAGTGTATGCGGTGGCGCAAATCCGCGACTTCGGCACGGCGAATCAATCGGTGCGGACGGTGTTCATGCTGGTTGACCTGGAATTGATGACGCAAGCGCCGCTGACTGACCCGATCACAACCTTTGTCGAGCCGCTGGCCTGGACAGAGGACGACACGGCGGTCATTTTCACCAGCCGCCAGCGCGATGGGACATGGAAGATCAACTTGAGCGATGGCAAGCTGGATAAAGTGGCGAATGCGACCTATCTGGGGAAATTGGGGTAATTCATAACGTCTCACGCTCATTTTCAGTTCGCAGATTTTTCTTTCATGCTGCTGTACTTAAAAATAGCAAGCAAAGAAATTATCACGGCTGAGGCGAAACTAAGCGGGCAGCTCACATACATAACGAGAAGCATGTTACCTACAGTCCCTACAGCATCCGTTTGAGATGTTAAAATTGCCCGTAATATTGAATGCGCAAGGATAAATACATCGTGTCCCTAGCCGTCATCAGTTATCCCAAGTTTATCCCAAACGAGGGTGGTTTGATTCCCGTAACGCGGGCAATATATCCCAAGTTGACATATCCCAAGTTTGAGTCCCATTTCACATTCGTTTTTCCGCAGGCGAGCGTAAGCGCCGAGGTTTTGACTCAGTATGTGCAAGCTGTCGCTATGACTCAGACGCGAATCCCGTTTGTGATCCGGCGGGCAGAAGCCATGCGGGATAGTCTCAGCGCGAATACTTATTTATTTTTCGTACCAGACGAAGGTTATGAGGCGGTGATTCAGCTTCATGATGGGTTATATACAGGTGTGTTGGCGGCGGAACTGCGCGCGGACATTCTGTTTATCCCACATATCACGATTGGATACACGGCGGATAATGATTACTGCCAGCAGGTCGCCGCTGAGTTGAACGCGAAAAATTTTGAGGTTCGTGGGACGATAGATAGGCTGGATGTGGTGCAACTCGAAGGCGACAGCGGGAAAACGGTGGCGCAAATCGGGCTACGCTAATTGATTGTCATTATAGAGAATCAGGACACAGCATTCGCTTCGCTCAGTCTCCCTACAGAAATATTTGTGAGGTATTTAAATACCCTGGAAGACCTATTGTTGACGTTAATTGCTAGTTGTGTTTTCTACGCCCACATCCCCTCCCCCTAGCCCCCTCCCCACTTCGTGCTAGAGGGGGAATCAGAGAAAAATGTGCCATTTTATTAACGGATTAGCAATTACCGTCTATTGCTGGGCTAGTTCATTGAGCAGGCCTTGATGATCGTGCAGCAGGCGGCGGATAATCTGCATGTCGGCGGCGGCATCCTGTTCCGGCGAGGGTAGACAGGATTTTGTGGGGAGCCACGCGGCAAAATCAGCTACGTCATCTTCGCCTTCGGCCATCGCGAGGATATGCCCTAGCGCCTCGTTTGCATCCCAAGCCACACACAAACCGTTGACTTCCAACATGAACAAAGCGGAAACGGCGGCGGTGCGTTTGTTGCCGTCAGCAAAGGGATGGTTGCGCGCCATCGAGTGCAGGAGCGCGGCGGCTTTTTCCGGGGTTGTCGGATAGGCATCCTCGCCGAAGACGGTTTGCATGGGACGGCCTGCGGCAGCTTCGAGCAAGCCCATATCGCGGACTTTGCGCTTGCCATCGACGATGGTGTGAATCTTCACAGCCTGGGTGATTTGTTCATTGATGTAAATCAGTTCATCGACGGTAAGGTAGCGCATGAAGTTGTCAGTTTCCAGTTTTCAGTTGCCAGTAAAAGATAAACGCTCTTGTTCAGATTGAGTGAAAAGCGGTCTTTGTAGGGGCGATCCGGCGGATCGCCCAGACGGAAAATCACTTGTTTTGAACATGAGCCAAGATTAAAAACCTTAGAAGCGATTTAAAAATTCAATTTTGAACCGCCAAGCCGTCAAGAAATACAGGAGAAATTGAACCACAGAGACACTGAGAATTATGCAGAAAAATTGAAATTGATGCCTCATGCTCCCAATTTTCAAACAGTTTCTTATTCAAAACAGGATGTAGCCATAGGGGTGTTCGCCTCGTGCATTGAATATCCCCATATTTAATATTCTTCCTCGATCAGCGGGCCGCCGGGGCGCGGGGATGTGTGAGCGGCAAGCCACTCGGCAATCACCGGTACATCGTGCTTGTCCTGGGCGATTTCCAGGACAAACTGGTAAACGGTATCAGCATCCCAGGTGGGTTCCAGGCCATTTTTTTCCAGGAACCAGACCGTCGCGCGGGTGGCGGTGCGTTTATTGCCATCGAAAAAGAGATGGTGGGCGGCTAAAGAATGCATCAGCGCGGCGGCTTTGTCGAACAGCGTGGGATAAGCTTCTTCACCGAAGGCATGGAGCATGGGGCGGGCTGCCGCCGAACGCAATAAATGGCGGTCACGGACATCGGGTTTGCGACCCAGTGATTCTTCGGCGGCGGTATACAAATCAGCAGGTGTGAGGTAATGGGTGGGATCGCTGCTATCCATGATTCAATGCAGCGACGTTTCTGGTATGGGATTGGTCATCGGTTTACCCGCCTGGATATGTTCCATCAAATTACCGGTCATATCAGCCAGTTCGGCGACACATTCTTTCAGCACAGCGACATACCTGGTCTGCTGCTCAGGATCGGCGCGTTCCAGCAGATAAATATACAACTTGATATTGGTGATCGGCCCACGCAAATCGTGGACGGCCTGGGCGATCACTTCGTCTCGCTCTTCAACTAGGCGTAGCTTATCGAACAACATTTCGCCCAAATAGGTTTCAAGTTCAACGGTAAGCTGCGAATCAGTGATGGGGTTTGCGGGCGACTGCATGGCCGTTCATCTCCGCATACTAGACGATTTGCTGCCCGAAACTTTCTGGCAACGTTATAACATTATACAGGATATGACGGCGGTAGGGGCAGGTACTTTTGGATAAGCACCACTAATCCGCCGCGTGCGAGGCTGGTTGGACATCTGCTAACGGGAAGCAGACGCGAAACAAGCTGCCCTTGCCCATCTGACTTTCGACATGGATGCTGCCCCCATGCAGGTCGACAATTTCCTTGACGATGCTCAGACCCAAGCCGGTTCCGGGAATGCCCGTCGTGTGTTCGCCGCGATAAAAACGCTCGAACAAATGCGGCATGTCCTGGGGTTGAATGCCCACACCGGAATCCTGAACTTCGATACAAACCTGTTTATGGTCGCCGTCGAGATGCGTCCGCACCAACACCTGACCAGATTCGGTGTAATGGATGGCGTTGGCGACCAGATTGGCGCTGACCTGCCCTAACTGGCGATATTCACCCAATACCCGCGGCAAGTGCGGCGCGTAATCTGAAATCAGCGTCAAGCCAGCGGTTTCGGCCATCGGGCGGTAGGCGATGACGACTTCTTCAATCACCTGATTCAGATCAACGAAAGCAAAATTGCTGGTGGCGTCGAGGGCATCCAGGCGCGAAATCGCCAGCAGGTCTTCGCTGAGTTTGGTCAGGCGCGCCAACTGCTGTTTGAACTCATTGATATACTGCGGGCGGCGTTCGAGAGTCGCATGTTCGAGCAGATACAGCCGCAAATTGAGCGCTGTAATGGGGCTGCGCAGTTCGTGCGATGCATCCGCAATAAATTTCGATTTGAGTTGATCCAACTCAATCAGGCGAGCATTCTCCGCCGTCAAAACTGCCGTATGCGATAAAACACGCCGTTCCAGTTCAGCCTGAAGCAGGTACAAGGCCGACTCAGCCTTCTCACGGGCACGTTTTTCGAGCATCCATAAGCCCGCAAAAACCACCGAGGTTAATGTGTAACGCAAAGACGAATGCAATTTTATGACACGCATCCGTATCCCCCCTCTAAAAATCAACACTCGCAATAAACTGTTTAAGTACAGAGTCCAGGGGTGTCCAGGATACGTTACAAACGTATGGCACAAACCATTTAATACGATTGGATGTGTGGATGAAAGTTGCTAACCCGCGTTACCCATTATATTTTTATGGACGCCAGCGTCAAGATTGTAAAAATTAGAGAATCATGACTCATGCTATTCTAAGATTAAAGCAGCGGGGCAATCATCTGTCAGAGGATGGAGAGAGAGTCAGCCTTTTGGCGGAGGGAAAATAGCTTTTAGCAATTAGCGGTTAGCTTTTAGCTAAAAGACAAATACAGTCGATTGAGCAAGAACCAGGGACACTCAAATCAACTTCACGCATGATTACCCTTTACAGCACGTCTACAGGGTCAATATCGACGTGCCAGCCGCGCCCGATTTCCAGGCCGCGCAAGGCGACGGTGGGATCGGGGCCGCGCAGGATAAGATGCCAACGATAGACTTGATTCACGCGGCTGAAAAAACAGGGTGCAGGGCCGATGAGTTCCGTGCCGGTCATGTCCAACTGCTCCAAGCGTTTGCGTAGAAAGTTGGCGGCTTCTTCAGCGTCAGCCTGGGCACGGGTGTCACTTTCGGATTGGAAGATGATGCGCACTAATCGGCGGAATGGTGGATAGCCCAAGTCACGGCGATAACCAATTTCCTGAGCATAGAACCCATCGAAATCGTGCTTGGCGGCGGCCTTGATGGCGTAATGATCCGGTTGATAGGTTTGTAGGACGACGCGCCCGCCTAATAAGCCACGTCCGGCACGGCCTGCAACCTGAGTCAATAATTGGAATGTGGTCTCGCCCGCGCGGAAATCCGGCAAATTCAATGCGAGATCGGCGCTGACCACGCCCACCAGCGTGACCATCGGCAAATCCAAGCCTTTCGTGACCATCTGCGTGCCGATCAATACGTCGGCCTTGCGCTCGACAAAGCGCGAGAGAAACAGATCGTGGGTTTCGGGATTGGTGGCGGTGTCGGCATCCCAGCGCAGGGTACGCACACCGGGAAATTCATGGATGAGCATCTGCTCGATTTGCTGCGTCCCCGCGCCAAAAAATTTAATGCGGTTGGAGCCACACTGCGGACAAACTCGCGGTTGGGGCACTTGATAGCCGCATTGATGGCAGCGCAGCGATTCGGCATTGCGGTGATAGGTCAGCGGGGTATCGCAGCGCGGACAGGCTGCTACATAACCACAGTCGCGGCAAAATACATAGGTGGACGAACCACGCCGGTTGAGAAATAAAATGGCCTGCTGTTTGCGATTTAGGGTGTCGGTGAGCGCGGTCTGTAAATCGCGGCTGAAAATGCTGACGTTCCCGGCTTTGAGTTCTTCGCGCATATCAACTATTTTGACGGGCGGCAAATCAATCGTCACCGCATCCTCGGCGCGGGCAGGATAATAGCGCGCAGCAACACCGGTACGTTCTGACTGTTCCATGATACGGACACGATGGCCCATGATACGCGAGGGCATCCGCAACAGGGTCAAATCGCCCTGCTGGGCACGATAGACGGTTTCGAGGTCGGGCGTGGCACTGCCTAAAATCAGAACGCCGTTGTTCTGGCGCATCATGGCTTCGGCTACATCACGGGCGTGATAATAGGGTGGCGGAATCGGCGGTGACTGCTTGTAGCTGTTGTCGTGTTCTTCGTCGAGGATGACCAGCCCAACATCCGGGAGTGGTGTGAACAACGCCGAACGCGCGCCGACCACAACGCCAATCAAGCCTTCACGGGCGCGCCGCCAGGTATCGTAGCGTTCACCGTCGCTGAGGCCGCTATGGACGATGGCGACCTGACCGGGAAAACGCGCGGCAACCCGGCGCACCGTCTGCGCGGTAAGGGCAATTTCCGGCACAAGGAAAATGGCCTGCCTGCCCTGCGCCAGGGTTTGCTCGATGGCGCGCAGGTAGATTTCAGTTTTGCCGCTGCCGGTGACGCCGTGTAAGAGGAACCCCTCCCCCCAACCCCCTCCCCGTGTACGTAGAGGGGGAGCAGATGCAAAATCTTTTTGAGATATTAAATTTTCTCGAATGGATTTCAGCACAATATCGAGGGAAGAAAAGACTGACTCGTTTTTGAAGCGGATGACCTTGTAGCCTAGACTTTCGAGAATTTCCTGGCGTAAAGCATCCTCTTCCTGGGTGTAGTCATGTATTTCGCCGTCTACTTCAATAATCAATTTAGCTTCAGCACAATAGAAATCTGTGATAAATCGCCCAATCGCGTGTTGGCGACGAATGGTAAAACCAAGCTGCTTGCGTCGTAGCTGCTGCCAAAGCATGTCTTCAGCGGGTGTCGGCGCATGACGCATTTGCCGCGCCAATGGTTTTAACTTATCCCAAAGGGGTGACGGGATACGCCAGGATTTTTCTTCTACACCCATATTGTCCTTCTCCCCTTCTCCGTACACGGGTAGGAGGTCGGCGGGAGGGATTTCCCAATCCCACTTTTTGATGGCCTCGTGAATCACAGCCCAGGCAGCATCCTGTTCGGGAGTGAGAGGCGGCGCGACGGCGGGGACAAAATCGCGATCCGCCAGCGAATCGCGCCAGGTATGCTGCTCGCCCAGAAGGATCAGTCCGTCTTCTTCCAGGTGTTTGAGGTCATCGAGTTTGGTGCCGGTTTGGGCGTAGAGCCAGTTCACTTCCATCGGGCCAGCTTCGCGCGCCAGCACTTTGAGAATATGCAGATGTTTATCGCCCTTGCGCAGTTCGACTAATTTTTCATCGACCTTGAAGCGCGGGATGTTGAGCGCGACCCGGTGGGGTGCTACACTGCGGTTGATGACGACCAGTCCGGCTTCTTCAAGTTTTTCGAGTGGGGCTTTGGTTTTTACGTCAGCGGCTTCAAGCACCTGTTCGACAGTCGGCTGTTCGACGCGCATGGCTGCCATGACTTCCAGAATATTGGCGGTGTTGGATTCTTTGCCTAAATGGCGGGCAACCAACGGGATTTGATCGGGATGGATGGCAAGCGCGGCTGTCGCGACGGTTTTGGGGCGGACACGGGGCGGCATCAAGATGCGTTCTTTGCTGACTACGCCTTCTTTTGCTAATTGGTCAACCGCGCCGCGCCATTGTATCCCTTGCAAGGCTTTGGCAGACTCAAACTGGTGTCCGGTCAGCGCGCCACGCCGCGCCAGCAAAGCCAAAATTTTCTGTTCAACGGGATCGGTGCTCTTTGCATCCTCCTGAAGGAGAGCAACGCGGATGTCGCGGCCTCCGGTCAGGCCAGGGGGCAGCATCAGCCATAAGCACAAGCCAATAGGCGCAAGATAGCGCTCGCTGATCCAACGGGCAACTTCGATTTGAACGGGCGTCACCACTGGATGGGGATCGAGCAGCGCGGTCACGGGTTTGGTCTGTTGGATGGGCGAGTCATCGTCCAACGCCAATATAATCCCGTATTGTATCGCCGTTCCAAAAGGCACTTGCACCAGATGGCCTGGGGCGAGTTTGCCTTCTAGCGCATCGGGTATATGATAGTGGAAGGTTTGGTTGACGGGCGCGTTCACCGCGATTTCGACATACATACTATTATTGTAGCACACCCGTTCGTTGTAATAATGGGCGGTTTCTCGGAACGTCAATCCTTCTCGTTTGACCTAAAAGACATAAACAAGTTACAATAAAAACAATTTCATTCATTATCCATCTGTTATTAGACTGTCATCCTTGATACGGGAGGGAAGCCGTGAGTCGTTGGGCAAACAAATATGTGATCGGCCTCACGGGGAATATTGCCGTCGGCAAAAGTGTCGTCCGCCAGATGTTACAACATTTGGGCGCGTATACCGTCGATGCAGACGGGTTGACACACCGGGCGATGGCTCCCGGCGCGCCAGCTTATAAACCTGTGATCGACACCTTCGGCCAATTTATCCTCGATGCCGACAAAAATATTAACCGGGCCATGCTGGGCCAAATCGTATTTTCGAATCCGGAAGCACTCGCCAAATTAGAGGCGATTGTTCACCCGGTCATTGCTCAGGCGGTGGGCACATTGGTAGCACGTTCCACCCAGCCGATTGCAGTGGTTGAAGCCATTAAACTGGTAGAAGGCGATCTGGGAAAGGCCGTTGATGAAATCTGGGTGGTGGATGCAGCACCCGAAACGCAGTACCGCCGCCTGATCGGGCCGCGCAAAATGAGCGAAGCCGAAGCCAAACAGCGCATCCTGGCGCAAGGGCCGCAGGCGGAAAAACTGGCAAAAGCCACTGTCGTTATCAAGAACGATGGCAATGTGGACGAAACCTGGAAGCAGGTGCAGGCCGCCTATGCCAATTCGTTGAAACGTGCGCAGGGTGCAGCACCAACACAAGCTATAGCGTTACCTGTCGCAGCGACGACACAGACCCCGGCTGCACAGGCGCAGCCCGCGCCTACCCAAACCGCAGCGCCCGCCGTTCAAGCGAAACCGGCTGTAGCAGCACCAGCGACCAGTTCATCAACGGATCCGACGGTTCCAGCACGGGCTGTGACTGCCCCGCTCAAGCCGCCGCCGCAGCTTGATCAAATGGATGCTTCGGGCGTGCGCGTGAACGTCAAACGCGGGATGCCGAGCAATGCGGAAGTGATCGCCAATTTCATCAGCCAGACATCCGGCAACCCAGTCAACCGCATGGATGTGATGATGTCGTTCGGGCAGAAAAGTTATTTGCTGGCCCAGGATGCCGCCGACACTGTGCTGGCGGTTCTCGGCTGGCAGGTGGAAAACCTGATTACACGGGTCGATGAGTTTTATATCACCCCCAGCGCTCCCGCTACGGCGGTGGTCAATGGACTGGTCGTGGCAATTGAAGCGGCATCCAAAGACCTGCAAAGCGAAGTGGCTTATATTTTCCTGGCAGAGGGTACGCCGCCGGAGACGATCCAGACTTTCGTGAAGAATGGCTACGAAGCAACGACTGTCGAGCAGATCAAAATCCCGGCATGGCGCGAAGCTGTGCAGGAAATTGTCTCCGACAATAAAGCCTCCCAAATCCTGAGCAAAAAACTGCGCGAAGACCGGGTGCTCAAGCCGATCTAAGCCGATCCACGATAAAGTACAAACCCCCTCTATATGAGGGGGTTTTTTATACCCGACAATTAAGATCACCCACTTGACCTATATACTTATCCCCCATTTGGTATCTTTACACATCATCAACTTTTCCTTTATACTTAATCACAAGTGTAATATACAGAGTTACGTTGAGTCCAATCTCATAAAACGGGCTGTATAGAATAGGAATCGGGGTCATGAAACGCTGCCCAAATGAATCAATCCTACTATCGACCATCTGCCGCTGCTGTATGCGGCCTGTGCATTATTTCTGGCAGCCTAACTTCTATGACGAGGACGGCAAATTGTTCATCCACTGTGAAAACCATGACTGTGCGCTGTATTTTGCGACGCGCGAAATCCATGATTGGCTGACGATGGATTTAAGCCAATGGAACGCTACGCAGCATCCCCACTGGAGTGCGCCGAAAAATTTGCTGGAAGTCGCATAGATCGGCGTGTAAGAAACAGCGGCGAAAACACGTCCTACAATCAATGTAAATAACAAACCCCCTCACGCTGAGGGGGTTTTTACTGAAAATCGAGGTTCTCAACATGAGTGGTGTGCGCGTAGATGTTTGGTCAGATTTTGTATGCCCCTGGTGCTTCCTGGCATCGACCAGCTTAGAAAAATTGAAAGAATCGCATGATGTTGAAGTCGTGTGGCACTCGTATGAACTGCGCCCGCAGGGGTCGCCACCGATGCCCGAAGCCTATCGCGCCCGTATCGAAGCATCACAACCGCAGCTCAAGCAGATGGCACGCGAGCATTACGGCGTAGAACTGAAATCCGGCCCATTCGGAATCAATTCACGAACGGCGTTGATTGGCGACAAATATGCCGAGTCACAGGGTAAGGGCGATGCCTATCACATGGCGACTTTCAAAGCGTACTGGCAGGAAGGTCGCGATATTGAAGACCGCGCCGTGCTGCTGGACATCGCGCAATCGGTTGGATTGGATGCGGAAAAATTCAATTCCGCGCTGGATGAACCCATGTATGAAGATGCAGTGCTATTTGACATTGAGCAGGCGCAGAATTTTGGATTGTCGGGCGTGCCAGCCCTGATTTTCGCCAACAAATATCTGGTCAGCGGCGCACAACCCTACGAGTCGCTGATGAATATTGTCCAGCAAGTGCAGGCGCGGGAAGCGGCTGTTAGCGGATAGCGATTAGCCAAAGACAAAAAACCAGAAAGAGGACACGATATATCGTGTCCTTACAACGACCTTGTGCGGTGATTGTAAAGTCCATACCTCGACAAATCACCTGGCTCATGGATACTACGCAGGTGCGCGTATTTGGAGTAAATTAGAAAGTACGCGCATCTTCGTGAGGTCATGATGGTCAATTATCCTATTCCCCTATCCCAACCTGAAAATCCCATCCGCTTTCTGGAAGAATTATCGCTCAATGCGTGGCCTGCACCGCAAACGATCTATGACGACGGGTGGGTGGTGCGCTTCGGCGAGGGTTATACGCGCCGCGCCAACTCGGTGAATCCGCTGTACCCCACCTACAGCAATCTGGACGGGCATATCCGCCGCTGCGAGCACTGGTATCGCGCGCGCAAGCAGGATGTGGTTTTCAAAATGACGCCGCTAGTGCTGCCTAAAGACCTGGATAAAGTGCTGACACGGCAGGGCTACAAAGAAGAAGCGGTGAGCAGCGTACAAACTGTGGATTTAAGCCAAATTCCCGCGCCGGATAGCAGTCAGAAGGTTGTCCTTACGCATGAACTGAGCGATGAATGGCTCGATTTATTCTGCCAACTGCGAGGGATTGATAAAAAATACACTGGGATTATGCGACAGATCAAGAGCCGGATTGCCCCTGCACGCACATTCGCCATCCTGTACGCCGATCAAAAACCGGCGGCAATGGGCCTGGCGGTGGCTGAACGCGGATACGTCGGTTTGTTCGACATCACCACGCACGAGGATATGCGCAATCGCGGCCTGGGGGAGCAGCTTACCCTCAGCCTACTCCAGTGGGGCAAAGCCAATGGCGCGACCCATTCCTATTTGCAGGTGATGAATGCCAACCCACCTGCGCTGAGGTTGTACGAGAAACTGGGGTATCGTGAGGTGTATCAGTATTGGTACAGAGTTAAGAGTTGAAGGTGCAGATTTTTCGCTTAGAGGCTGTTTGGAATATGCAATGAACCGTAATTTCGTGAATTCCTGCTGTAAATAGCACTGTGGGATAACGAAAGAATAGCATTGAGTTCTCTCAGTGAATTCTTGATAGTTATGGAGCATAACCATTCAAAAACGGTTTCTAAAGACTAAAAACCAATTGGTGCTCGTTTTACCCCCTCAGCCCACGCCTTCGGCAGCCTCTCCCCCGATTTCAGTAAGGGTTAGGGATGGGTCTAAAAAGTGCAGGGAGGCAACTAGCACCATTAGTTCATAGCTAACTGCTGTTTTTAGCGTTTGGGTTTGACCGGGCCACGCAGCGGGGTTTCGATGAGTCCGGCGAGGGCGGCGGTCAGAAAGCCCTGGACGGGGATCGCCAGCGCTGGGGCGACTGCCCAGCCAATGCAGGGGACGGCGGCGATGATGCCGATGATAATATTGGCGATCAGCGTAAACAGCATCCACTGAATTGTCGGGGTAAGGTTGCGGCGCAGGGTGTCGAACAGGTCGCCGAATTGGAAAAAGACGCCGATATTGCGTTCTTCGGCATAACGGGCAACACCGAGGGCGAGCATCGGCCAGGTGACGATGTTGTAGATCAGAATGACCGGAAAAAGGCAGCAAATTGTGCCGAAGCCGATAAAACTGCCGGTGAAATTATCGCGCCAGAAGCTGGAGGTCGTGCCGATGCAGCAGGAAATCAGCAGATTGGGAATCGCGTAGACGAAAACGGCTGTCAGCACACTCGTACCCTGCGTGATTTTATCGGAATAACGATCCCAACGGGGGAGCGGTGTGGGGTGTCCGTCGCGAAGGTTACGCACCAGATCAACATAATAGCCGAGAATCAGCGCCCAACCGACCAATCCGATGAGCAAGGGGGTGCTGACAATGGAGGCGAAGGCAATCATCGCCAAAATCGCCAGTTTGCTCGTCCATTCTTTATCATCAAAAATGTAGCTGAAGGCGCGCGTTATTTCCACGAGATTCCGATCCCTGAGTGTCTGCTATTCTGCCAGCATTATCCATGAAAGGCAGTGTTTTCACAAGCAGAGTGAGGATGACGTCGGGCAAACGCATCAAAATAAATTGAACCACCTTCCCACCGGGAGGCCTCGCTCAGACACCGATAACACAGAGAGAAAGTCAATCAAGATTTCCAAATTACGGTGAGCAAAAACCATTTAAGTATTTCAAGGTCGCCTGAGATGATTTGGGCAAACCAATGGAAATAAAAAGACCCGCCAGTGAGGGCGGGTCTTCAACGATGACGAGTCTGATTATGTGCGCCGGATAACGCGAATCAGCGCGAGCAGAATGACCGCGCCGACGAGGGCTGTGAGCAGGCTGGCAAGATTGAGTCCGGTGACTGCGCCGCCGACACCGATGGCGGTGAGCAGCCAGCCGCCGATCAGGCCGCCGATGATGCCGACAATGATGTCCATTATCAAGCCCTGAGAGCGATTGGTTTTCATCACGATGCTGGCAAGCCAACCCGCGATACCACCGACAATAACCCAAACGATCAAATTAGTGAGATCCATAATAATTTTTCTCCAATCTAATTTTCGATTAAGAGTATTTTAACGTTATTGATGAAATATGTAAATAGGATTGGATTATATTAAAAAATAAAAAGAGCGAACCAAACGGTTCGCTCCTTTTTACACCTTCTCTTTGAGAAAGTTATGACGCCCGGCGAATGACTCGCAGCAGGCCGAGCAGAATGATCGCACCGATGAAGGCGGTGACCAAGCTGCCCAGGTTGAGACCGGTGACTGCGCCACCGACACCGATGGCGGTCAAAATCCAACCACCGAGCAAACCACCGACGATACCGACGATGATGTCCACCACCATACCCTGCGAACGATTGGTGCTCATGGCGATGCTCGCCAGCCAACCAGCCAAACCACCGATGATAATCCACACGAGAATGTTTGTTGTATCCATCTTAACCTCCGCGCTAAGTTCACTATACTATGGCCTCATTTAACGCCTACTTGCGTTAGACCAATCTCAGCGCTTTGCAAGAATTGTGTTAGATGATTTCAGGCGGTTTTCTTCAGGGCATCGTCCATATCAGTCAGCTTCATCTCGCCCAAATATTTATAGCGGACGACACCAGCGGAGTCGATTACGTAGGTTGTTGGGAAAACATTGATGCCGAAGGCCTGATATACATCCTGGTTGGCATCGAGCAGTACGTTCAGACCGGTGATATTTTGTTCGGTGAAATACTGGTTGATGGTGTCTGATGTTTCAGCGACATTCACGGCCAGAATGACAGCGCCATCTGTGCCCTGCTGCGCCTGGAACTGTTCGAAGGCGGGGAGTTCGCGCTTGCAGGGTTCGCACCAGGTCGCCCAGAAATTAACAAACACTGTGCGTCCGCGATAGCTGGAAAGGCGCTGGCGTGTGCCGTCCAGGGCGGCGAGTTCAAAATTGGGCGCGGGTTTATCGACGAGAGTAGCGTCCTGTAAGGTGATCGATTCGGGCGTGGGGACTGGATTATTGGCCGCGACACCGCTGGAAACGGCTAAGGCGACTGCCGCTAAAATGCCCAGGATTGGAAACAGGAGAAAGACAATCAAAATCGGTGAGGGTCTGCCGGTGATTTCATGGGTTTGAGAGGTTGAGTCGGTCATTTGCATTTGTCCTGCTAATTAACGTTTAATCGCCCGCGAATTGTGAGTGAGTCAGCCTTTACACTGCTGCGACTGATGTCCATGCTACAATCCATTTGTCCCGATTATAACCTACCAGAAATTAGACTTATGACCACTCTTAATCCTCAACTCATATTTCCGGTGCGCTGTAAAAGGCTGCTCAACAGTCTCTTGTTTCTCATGCTGACGGCCTTCATTGTGGTTATCACCATCACTTTTGTTGCCCACGAGCGAGAGTTTTATTTCTGGGATTATAAAGGCTATCAAGACCGCAGCCTGGAACTGGCTACTTATTTCCGAAGCCTTAGCCAACCATCTCTAAATGATTTTGTGGCGCTGTTCGAAGCGGTGCGCGCATCGACCTTTAATGATTACAGTTACTACCCGGCGGTTTTGCCCGCTGCTGCTGCACTGGCGTTAGGCAATTCGCGCACGGTATATATTCTGGCGCTGATGCTGTTCCACATGCTGCCATTTGCCTTAGTTGTCGGTGCAATCGCCACCCAATTATTTCCGTCGCGGCGCTATGCCCTGTTCTGGGCAACCGCTTTTGTGACGGCGATGATCCCGACCATCTGGCGGGCTACGATGCGCGGGTATCCGGATATTGGCGCGGCCTTGTTGATGGCGCTGGCAATATTTCTATATCTGCGTGATCTGAAACGGCAACGCTGGTGGCATATTATCCTGATCGGTCTCCTGCTGGCATTGAGTATCTTGTTTCGCCGTCACTTTCTATACGCAGTCGGGAGTTTTTTCGTCGCGGCGGCACTGGAAAAAGGGATACTTCTGGTCAACGACTGGCGGCGTGGACAGGCGCGCCGGGGGCTTTTAAAGGCGATGGCGGGCAGTGTCCGTATCAGCTTGATTTTGGTGGCAACCCTCATCGGTATGGTGATTTTTGGCCCGTATTTTGTAGGCCGCCTATTCAGCGAAAATTTTAGCGCTTTGTACGCCAGTTATTTATTTTCGATCCCCGAAACGCTGTATAGCATCACATCTAATTATGGTTGGCTGCTGATTATTGCGGCGCTGGTGGGGTTTGCGAGTGCATTTTACAGCGGTATTTTCAGGAATCCGGCGAGCATATTTTTTAGCCTCTTTTTGGGTGTTATTTTCCTGGTTTGGGTATTCATCGTGCGGCAGACGGGCGAACATTACCCCCTCCATTTTGCTGCGGGTCTGGTTATCGGGTTGGTCGCGCTGGGCTATGGCTTATGGACATCCCACAGGCGGGTGATCGTGGCGGTTGCCAGTATTTTTCTCATCTTCAATTTTTTCATTTCGCTCGATCCACTGCGGATCGTTAGCCCATACGCTTTTCAATCCACTAATTTGCTGTCTGCTAGTGCTGGCCCTCTGATTAATGATGATTACGATGAGGATTTGCGGCTGGTCAACTTCCTCCGCGGTCAGAAACCCACATCGGTGTATGTCGCTTCAGTCTCCGGTTCTTTGAATCAAGACCTGCTTATCAGCGCAGACAAAGTGGCACAGGAACAGGACAAAACGGATTTCATACTGCCCGTTCTTTATACACCGGACGTTGATTCGCGCGATTGGTATCCAGTAGAACAATTGCTGCACGTCGAATGGGTAGTCGTCGCCAAACCATTCCAACATTCGCTGGCGGCTGCGGAACAGGATGTGGTCGGTGTGGTCGTGCGTGCGTTTAGCGAGGATTGGCCGATTACGCAGGATTTTCAACAAGCAGCGGAAACCTTTCATTTGCAGAATGGCGCGACCATTTATCTGTATCACCGTATCCGTCCTACGACCTTGAATACAGCCTTGCTTACTTACCAGACACTGGCCGATTTCATTGGCGAACGCCCGCTGGGGCAAGCCGACTGGATTCTGCTCAGTCCGGCGTCTGAATACCACCTGAGCCGTATCGGTGCGGGCCAATATGGGATCATGCTGGCGAGCACAGATACACCCGAAACGGAGACTATTTCGCTGTTGTATCTTAACCCGATCAGTGGCAAAACGACGATTGCGGGCAATGTTGTAGCAAGCGACTCATGTGCTGGTTTTTCACTGCGATTCGATGTCATGGGCGACCTTAAAACGGCGCAAACGGTGCTGGACAGCGCCGAAAATCTCGCCGCCAGCGCCCATTTGTCGCTGGAATTGAATCCTGCTGCAACCGGATATTTGCTGCTCAATCTTGTGGGCACAGCACAGGCGTCCGCACCCTGTAAAGTTGACATCGCAAATCTCAGTATCCAAGCGCAGGGGGAATGAGATTCTGGTTCAGCACTTTCGCGCCTAGTTAAGGAACCCAACGCGGTAAGAAGGCATCATCGGCGATTTTGGTGAGGGCTTTAGTCGTCACATCGACTGTCCAGACTTCTGGTTTGCCGGGATTGTTGGGGTCGCCCATCGCTACCGGATCGGGGAAGCGCTGAAGCAAAAGCTGGGTTCCATTTGGATCCCAGACGAATGAACCGATCTGATATTGGGGATCGACCAATACTGCCTGGACACTGCTGTCTTCGGGGTTCATCAAATACAACTGCTTGCCGCGCGTGAACCGATCATCGAGATAGCGGCGTCCAATCGCCAGCATTTTGCCGTCGGGACTCCAGGCGGCGGTATCATCATCAATCGGATCGTCGGGTGAAGTCAGGGCTTTAATTTGCTGAGTTTTCAAATCGACCAGTTGTAGATAGGAGCGGGCTTCGCTGGTCTGAAGCAGCACTTCAGGATAAATGACGCGCGTGCCGTCCGGCGAGAGCCATCCAGCACTGCCGTAGCGGCTGGGAATGACGATGGTGCTGTCCGGGTTGAATTGGTGGAAGAGAATCCCCTGACTGTTGTAATCGAAGACCGTGATGCGGTTGCCATCATCTGACCATTGCAAGCCATAACCTAACATTTGCGAATCGGAAAATAGAGGGCGGGTGCTGGGCGGGGTGCTGGTCAAATCCAACAGCCAGATACGGGTGGGGCTGACACCTACCTGGGTGAAAGTGCTGTTCAGTTCAACCCGTTCGTAGCCGATAACCTGTCCGTCAGGCCGCCACACTGGGGTGGTACAGTCGGCATCCTGACAATTGGTCAACTGCTGCAAAGCATTGGTGTCTAAATCGAGCAGTTTGATGTCGGATGTGCCGGTGTTGGTGTTGCGCTCGGCAAAAGCGATTTTGCTGCCATCCGGGCTGACGCTGTAGTTGAAAATTCCCGATGGACTGAAGGTAATTTGTTTGGCCGACGATAAATCCGTAGGGTCAGCAATCCAGATGTTATAAGGCGTGCCGGTGGCCGGGGCGAGATAGGCCACACGCGGATGACGCACCTCGAAGCCATAGCGATATTCTGCCAGCACCGCGCGCCCGGTATCGCTGACCACACCTTTATCCAGGATGACGGCATAGAATGCGCCGGGTTGGAGCGCGGATTTGGGCTGGAAGAGCAGCGTTTTACCGTTCCAATGGATGTCGCCCGCGACGGACGCAATCGTATCCGACTCCTGAAAATTTTCGGGTTGCGTACCCGGCTTGATCTCGACGACACGCAGATGGGCTGGGAGCGAATCGCGGTTCATGGTTTCGCTGAACTGAATCAGAATCGGCTCGGTGCTACGGGCGAGGCCGAGCGGCCCGACACGATCCAAGGTGACGCCGACGCGATCTCCAAGCAGGATGGTCAGACCGATGAAAGCGACCAGAATAACCGAGACCAACAGCACGGTTTTGTCGAAACGGGAAAGGGAAAAGCGCCGCGTACTGCGTGCTGGGTTTTGAGTCAATGGATTGGTTGTAGATGGTGTTTGAGGGCTGCTCATACAGCGCAAAACCTCGTAGGCTAAGGGGGACTGCGCCAAGAGGGTAGCACAGGATTGGATATGGGGCGAGACAATTGGATCACTTGAGGGAAAAAGATTCATAGTGCTATTATGTTACTGACGCAATACGGTAAGAATGTTTTGCCAAATTTCGTCTGAAATAGGTTGTAGTCAACTCAGTAGATAGAAAGAAGCATCCATGCAGGCGGAAACTCCAGCAGTGAATTCCAAAGCGTTCGAGCGGCGCTGGCTCGGCTTAGTATTTATCGGTGTCTCGCTGATCGTCATCAGCCTGGACAACACGATTTTAAATGTCGCGATTCCTTCCATTTCGCGCACGTTGGGCGCAACGGCCAGCGAACTTCAATGGATTATTGACGCTTATGTGCTGGTTTTCGCCGCGCTGCTGCTGACGATGGGCGGCCTCGGTGATCGCTTCGGGCGCAAGAAAGCGCTGCAAATTGGGCTGGTTTTATTTGGTATCGGGTCGCTGGCGGCGGCGCTGGCTCCGAACACCGGCCTTTTGATTATCACCCGCGCATTTCTGGGCATCGGCGGGGCGACGATTATGCCGGCTACGCTGTCGATCATCAGCGCGACCTTCCCGGCCAACGAACGTCCGCGCGCGATTGCCATCTGGGCGGCGGTATTTGCGTTGGGCGTGGGCATCGGCCCGGTGATTGGCGGCTGGCTGCTGGAACATTTTGAATGGAATTCAGTATTCCTCGTCAATCTGCCGGTGATTACCATCGCACTGATCGGTGGGGCTTATGCGCTGGGCGAATCGCGCGATGAATATGCGCCGAAAGCCGATATTCCTGGCGTGATTTTGTCGATTACCGGTTTGTTCTCGCTGCTGTTTGGGATCATCGAAGCCGGTCAAAAAGGCTGGACAGATTCGACAGTGGTGATTTCGTTCGGCGTGGCGATTGTGCTGCTGGGCATCTTCGCGTGGTGGGAAAACCGCAATCCCGACGCGATGCTGCCGATGCGTTTCTTCACTAATATGTCATTCACGGGCGCAAATCTGGCGCTGGCGTTTGTGACCTTCAGTCTGTTCGGCGCGACGTTTTTCCTGAGCCAATATCTGCAAACCATCCAGGGCTATACCACTTTGGAAGCAGGAATCGGCGGTTTGCCGCTGGCGATCACGCTGACCATTGTGGCATCGCGATCCTCATTTATTGCTGCACGTTTGGGAAACAAATACACTGTCGCGCTGGGTATTACGGTTGCTGGCCTGGGTTTGCTGGTCATGTCGCAAACTTATCATATCGGCACGCCGTTTATCGTGATCGCCATCGGGCAAATCATTCTGGCGACGGGCATGGGCACGGCGTTCAGTCCGGCGACGAACTCGATTATGGCGTCCGTGCCAATCAGCAAAGCGGGTATTGGCTCGGCGATGAACGATACCACGCGGCAGTTGGGCGGCGCGCTGGGTGTGGCGGTGCTTGGTACAGTCCTGAATAATTTGTATGTGCAGGGCGTGAGTACGCTGCATACCGATTTGCCACAATTGCCCGCAGCCGCCTTTGACGCCATTTCGAACAGTATCCAGGCCGCGCATATTGTGGCGAACAATCCACAAATGCCGACGGCGGCGCGCGATGTGATTATCAACACGTCTAATCAAGCCTTCGTGACCGGTATGGACAATGCCATGTTTATCGGCGCGATGGTGATGTTTGCGGCGGCGCTGCTGGCGTTGGCGCTGCTGCCCGCCGTCGCAACCCGGTTGGAAGATGAGCACGAACTCGCGGCAGAGGCGGCTGCGGGTGTGGTCATGCCCGCCACCAGCGGGGATTAAGCCCCCTCCTTATATGCCTTTGGCAGCCTCTCTGCATGTACGACTGACAGAGTTAGAAAATTTAAGTATAGAATTTTGTTCCTCAACCTCACCCCCCGGCCCCCTCTCCACACGTGGAGAGGGGGAGCAAAACAGAAACTTTTGAGGGGAAAAGAAATGATCCTGGTAAAAGTTTCGTCCCCTTAGCCGTACACGGAGAGGGGAACCCATCACACAGAATTGTAATAACTTATAACCAACATCTTCGACATGTTTCTGGTTGTGTGCTTGAACGATACAATAGAGAAACTCTTTTTTGCTCCTCATGCGGATATAAGATGAATGACGATTCTTTAAAATCATCGCGGTCATGGGATGTGCTGCTTTTAGGCGGGCCGTCGGGCGCGGGAAAGACCAGCGTGAGTTATCGGCTGGCACAGCATTTCGGAGCCGGACTGCTCGAAATTGATGATTTTCAAGCTGTGTTGCAAGAGATGACGACACCACAGCAGCAACCTTTACTCCATATTTGGGCGACGCGGCCTGAAATCCATGCACAGTCTGCCGAATTGATTTTTGACCAAATCCTGGCGATTGCTGATGTTATAACGCCTGCTTTAGAGGCGGTGATCGCGAAGCATTTACGCAGCCATCGGCCCGTGATCCTGGATGGCGACTTGATTCTGCCATCGCTGTTGGCCGAGCCAAGTTTCGCGGGCAAGGTACGCGGCGTATTTTTGTATGAGGAAAACGAGAGCCAGTTAATCGAAAATTTTGCGCGGCGCGAACCGGGCAGTGTGCAGACCAAACGCGCGCGGGTCAGTTGGTTATATGGGCAGTGGTTGCTTGAAGAAGCGGAACGCACCGGGATTACCCTGCTGCCCGCGCGTCCCTGGGAGACGGTGTTCGAGCGGATTGTGGCAAGTCTGAAATAGAGACGAACTCGTCACCTCGAAGCAAGGATGAACCACCGAGACACCGAGTACACCGAGAAATTTCCTGGGGAAACTCATAATTTTCATGGGAGTCTTAAAGGGATAGTAGGGGTGTAGTCTGGCAAAAAGATGACATTTTGGTTGTGAACGCTGTCGTACTGGCCGATTTGGAGTGTGAAAGGCGCACCCGAATCGGGCAGCGTGAGGGTCAGACGGTGGATGTGCATATCACCCGCGTGCCATTTATCCCCACCTAGTAATTCCCCGTCAACAATTTGCACACGGTTTCCAACTTTATCAAACACATGAATAAAAGGCGCAAACAGGCTGCTTTCGATTCCGGGAGTCAGAGTTTCGACCTGCCAGAAAGCTGTGAGGTGAACAGTTTGCGCGTCCTGGGTGAGATTGTAGCCGAGGAAAGTGATTCCTTGCTGGCTGGTGATATGCATGGGTTGGTCGATTTGGGGCAGCGTGTTAGGTTGGTAACGATCAACGGTTATCACCGTAGTGTCAGGTAAATCCAGCGTGGCTACATGATCCGCATAGGGTAATGCAGCGACGGAATCCTGACCCATCTGGATGTAGAGCGCTCCGGCGGGCGGGATAATCTGCACCTGCGGCGCGCGGGCATCATGAATCACCGGAAAGGTGCGTCCGGCGAAGCTGTTGAGAATCCACTCGTCAGCATCGGAGAAAACCACGCCATCTGGCGGAAGATTGTCGGCGATGGCGCGGCCTAAGGGTAAGCCGTATTCCAGCGGCAGGGCGGTCATGCCGTCGATACCGGGGGTTACGGCGGTTTCCTCGGCAAAACGGATGGTATTGACGCCCATGAGCAGGGCAAACGGGATGCTCAAGATCAGCAGTACACGGCTGCCATCGCGCGTGGTTGGACGGAAAACGGTGCATATTCCCCAGGCGGCGAGGATGTGTCCAGCAGGGAGGCCAAGCAGTTGGTAGAAGGGGTGTACCGGCTGACCAACGTTGGTCATGAGGGCGACAGGAAGCAGAAACCAGAGCAGCAGCACAACCGAAAAGTGATGGGTAACAAGTGATGCGTAAGGTTTCAGAAATGAAGTCGGATTGTTCTGGGTAAAAAGTCCAGCAATATTGCTGGTGAGCGCCAGCAGGGCTAAAGCGAGGCCGAGGGCGAGGGCGGCGGCGAGAATGACATGGACGATATGCGTCATGTCATGGCGCAGCGTCATGTCCTGGATGGGGGCAGCCTGACCACGAACGAGTTCATAATCTTCGCCAGTGATAAGGCGCACCGCGTGCCCCCAGGCTTCGGCGCTGAGATGGCGCGGGTTGGCGGAAAATTCACCGAGTCGTTCCTGAACGGTGCTGAGTTGATCGGCGAGGCCGACGCCATAGAGCAGTCCGGCAGCGATAAAAATCGCGCCGCCGATGAGCAGCCCTTTTTTCGGGATTCTGCGCCAGAACATCAGGATCAACAGGCCAACAGGAACCAGCACCATAAACGCCAGCAAATAAGTCTGGGTATAAAGCGTGAGGACGATGAAGGCCGCAATCGCGCGGCGAATCGGATGGCGGGTTTGATTGAGCAGCACAGGCCATAGCAACCAGGCCAGGGCGCAGGCGAAAAAGGGTAATAAACTTTGCACCCAGGTGGTGCGGCTGTATTCGATAATCCAGGGATTCACGGCTAGCAAAAACGAGGCGACCAGCGCCGGACGCACGCCGATCAATCCGCGTGCGGCGCGGAATCCCAGAAAAACGCCCAGGGTATTGAGCGTGATGACCAGCAAATAGGCGGCGAGCGGCGAACGGGCGAGGACAATCAAGGGCAGGAATAGATAGCCCGTCAAAGCTGGATTGGCAAACAATACAGATGTCCCCTGGCCCGCCAGCGGGACAATGCCGTGTTCGAGGGTGGTCATGGCCTGCCAGATGGGATAGGCGTGATCGACATTATGCTCGATGTCGAGCAGGTTTTGGGCACGCAAAAGCGCCGCGATGAGCATAATCACGGCGAGAATCCAGCGTTCCGAGCGAGTCATAAGGGTGTTTTGCGTTTCCAGCTTTGCTTTCCTCATTCCATCTGTAACGAGGCGCTATTCTAATCCAGGGCGTGCGCCGAGGAAAGTTTGGCCTGGGTACAAGCGAGTGGGATACAATCGCTCATTTCCAATTCGCGCACCATTGGAGCCAAAAATGAATCCCGCATACCCGTTTAAAAATCTGGTTTTTCAGGGCGGCGGTGTCAAAACCTTTGCATATTATGGCGTGCTGGATGTGCTGGAACAAAACGGCATCCTGCCACAAATTGAACGGGTTGCGGGTACATCGGCGGGGGCGATGTTCGCTACATTGGTGAGTTTTCGCCTGAGCGCTGCTGACACGCTCAAAGTTTTTAGTACAGTGGATTTCGCCAAAGTACCAGGATTGAAAACGGCTAAAGACCTGCTGCCTGCGGCTACATTTTTACAGCCAGGATTGGATTCGCTGCTGGGTGGGGTGGACGCGCTCAACCGGTTGTTCAACCAATACGGCTGGTACTCGACAGATTATGTGTATGACTGGCTCCAGGAAACGATTGCGATTTATTGTAAAGGGAATGGCAGGGCGACATTTGCCGATTTCCGCACCTTAGGCTATCGCGATTTGTTCGTGATCGCGACCAATATTTCAACCCGTGCTGGACAGGTTTTTTCGGCGGATCATACACCGCAAACGGCTGTGGCCGACGCGCTGCGGATGTCGCAATCGATTCCGCTGTTTTTCGAAGGACTGCGTTATGATGGCAGCCAATTCGGCGCGGGGGATTATTATGCCGATGGCGGCGTGCTCAATAATTTCCCGATGTTTGTTTTCGACGACCCCTTGTATCAAACCGAAAATCGCTGGTATGTGGCGGGGATCAACTGGGAAACGTTGGGCTGCCGGTTATATACCCCCAAAGACTGCCCCGGCAGCAGCCGTGATGTGACCAATTTGACGACTTATATCGAAAATTTGATGGATGCGGTTCTGGAAGCGCAGGAAGTGGCCTTCGACAACAATAAAGTCGATCATCAGCGCACGATTAATGTGAGCAACTGCTGCATCCAACCGACTGATTTTGAAGTCAAGCCTGTGTCGGATAACGCCAAGTACAACCAGTTGGTCGCGGCAGGGCGCGAAGCAGCACAGGCTTATCTACAAACTTATCAACCGCCGAGTACCCATATGATGGATTGGCTGCGGCGCTTTATCCTGGGGCGGTGAAGTTATCCTTGCGCCAGATTCTCGTCTGTCGGATGAAAAATCGCTTCGATGGATTGGTCGAAGAGGCGGGCGATTTTAAAAGCGAGAATCAGGCTGGGGTCGTATTTGCCGGTTTCGAGGGCGTTAATCGTCTGGCGGGACACGCCGAGTTTATCGGCGAGATCAGCCTGCGACCAATCACGCTCGGCACGAAGCACTTTGAGGCGATTGTTCATTTGTAACGCCGCCCCGCAATAAACTGCCCGACTCCCCAGAAAGCGACGATCATCGGAAAGACCCAAACGAGGCTCAGGCGCTCGAATCCGACGTTTTCCATTAGGCCGAGCGTGAACGTCACAATCGCAGTCAACCCCAGGCTGAAGCCAAAGGCCTCAAATTGAATCCGGCGCTGCAATTCGTCCATCTGGCGCAGATAAGCGAGGAAGGCCCCCAGACCGAACAAAATCGGAATGATGGGCAGCAAAGCGATCAACAGCCGCAGCAGATTATTTTCCAGCTTATCGACGAGCTGCACTGAGATGATGACCAGCACCACATAGATGCTGATGAAAAATAAAAAGCGGCGTAAGTAGCGTTGTTCGGGTTTCATGGCTTACTTCTGACGGCGATAATGGGCGACCAGTCTGTCGCAGCCTTCGCCAAGTGCCAGACCGAGGGGCGCACCCAATGCTGTCCAGAGCGCGATATTGCCGGTAGCACTGCCCAATGCTGCACCGATGCCAATCCCCAGGGCGATACCCACTCCCAGACCGAAATTGTGACGCTTCTCCGGCGATGTTTGATTCGACTGCTGCATGATGACCTCCTGTTTTACTGATGACGATATTGTAAAGTGAAGTTGATTTTATGTCAAGGAAACTTTACTTTTTATCAAGCGTGCTTTGCAACTTGTATCGAGAACATTGCGCTCTCGTTTTGGGAGAAGCATTAAGAAGGGTTAGCGTAACCAAACCAAAGTCCCCCATTTGCTAAGTTTCGTGCATTAAAGCCCTGTGTTATACTGCTTTTTATGGAAGAAACGAACCCGGTTGAACCCAGTGCCCCGGAATGGGTGGAACAGGCCAGAGCACGCGGCCTGGGCAACGCCTTGAGCGTCGCTTTGGATGTGCTGGAACCATTGGGGCCGTTGGGGGCGCAGTTATTGTGGGTAGCACAGCCGGTATTGGGCATTATGGTTTCCCGCTCAATGCTTGACAGTATGGCGCAGGCACTTGAAGAACCGGGTGGTATTGAACGCCTACGGCAGCAATTAGAAGCAGAATAAACCTCACTCCCGCTGTTCACCAAGCTGTACGGGAGCGAAGGTTCATCCGTCCAGGGCGCACGTTCAAGTGTCCCTACGAATTCATATCCTTTTACGGCAAGTGAGGGCAGCAGTGGACGGGACAACCCAGATCATCACCGTACTGATCCTCTTGCTGACAATGGTTGTCAGCGTAATTGTGACGCAGTTTGTGCGGCGGCGGCGGGATTTATATGTCCTGCGTCCGATCCCGGCGTATACCGCACTGCCACTGGTGGTGGGCGAGGCGATTGAAGCCAACCGCCCAATCCATGTGTCATTCGGCAGCGCGGGAATTGGCGGCGGCACAACGCCGCTTACGTTGGCGAGCGCTGAACTCCTGTATCAAACCGCCGAGCGGGCGGCGATTGGCGGCGTTGCCCCAATTTTGACTGTCAGCGATTCGACAGCGATTCCCTTAGGGCAAGATACTTTGCGGCGGGCGTACCAGTCGCGTGGTTTGATGGATAATTACCGGCGCGGCAGTGTACGCTGGTATCCGGCGGGGCCGCGTTCGCTGGCTTTCGCAGCGGCATTGACCGCTACACTTGGCGATGATCGCGTATCCTCCAATATTTTAATCGGTAGTTTCGGTTCAGAATTGGCGCTGGTAGCAGAAGCGTCGATCCGGCGAGACCGCACGGTGATCGCGACCAGCGACCAGCTTGAAGGGCAGGCAGTGGCCTTCGTGATGGCGGATTATCCGCTAATCGGCGAAGAAATTTTCACCGCTGGAGCCTATTTAGGTGATTCACCTTCGCAGACGGCAGGCGTCGTTGCTCAGGACGTGCTGCGCTATATCCTCATTCTTGCCATTATGATCCCTACAATATTTGCATTAGGTGATGCATTTTTGCAGGGGCGCTTCTCGGCAGCGGTTAGCCGCTTGTTTGGGGGGGGCTAAAAGATGCGTCGCAGACGACTGGGAGCAGCTTTCACTTCACTTATCGTCATTGTTGTCGGATTTGTCACCGTATTGGGGTTAAACGCTAATACGGGCGTGACGGTATATGACACGATTATCCAGGGCTTACTCTTCCCCGGAATAGCAAATCTTTTCCTGCAACTGGTCGTCATCACGACAGCCGTCACCGTTTTAATCGGCATTTTTAATTTGCTGGCCGTGCATACGACGCGCATCGGGCGCTTTAAAGGCGGCTGGTTTTACAGTGTGGTGCTGGTCATCAGCGCGGCGGGCGTCATTATCCTGTATATTTTGGAACGCGCGAATGTGATCGTCAGACAGCCCGCGATTTCGACAGTGCTGCTCGAAACCGTACAGGTGTCTATCGAGTCGGCGCTGGCGGGGTTGGTATTGTTCGCGTTGGTGTATGGCGCTTACCGGATGATGCGGCGCAAAGTCAGTTGGGCGGGGATTTTATTCACGCTGGTGCTGCTGATTTTACTGGTGGGGGCGCTGCCACTGCCAGGATTAGGATTGATTACAAGCGTGCGTGATTGGCTGCTGGCCGTGCCAGTGAGCGCCGGGGCGCGCGGGATATTATTAGGGATTGCCCTGGCGACAGTTGTGACTGGCGTGCGCATTTTGATCGGGCAAGATCGTTCTTATCGAGAATAATTCACGGGCTGGGTTTGGGCACGACGTGTTGTGCCCGAACCAGAACACCCTTCATTCTTTCAAGGCAGGGTGAATGTTATGAGTGACGATTTTGACAAGCTGCGGCCAACGGGCGACGAAGACGATTCGGAAGATGAGTCGCTCGATTGGAAGCAAGATAAATCCAAAAAACCCGGTCAACCGGCTTCCGGCAGCGACCTGGGTTTCACGGGCGAATTAAATTGGCGCAAAGACGTTGACGATGCTTTTAGCGAACAGATGGCTGCCGCTAATGAGGACGCCTTTGATTGGCAGCAGAAGCAGCAGGACAAAGGTTCAAGTGGCCCATCGTCGAGCGGCTATACCGGCGAACTCGATTGGAAAAAAGCCCAGCAGAGCGGCGGTGGCGATATGCCCAACGCGGGCGCGGATGACGACTCGCTCGATTGGCTGCGAAACGCAGACGAAGGTGAATCTGCGCCCGCAGACGCGGATGACGATCCGTTTGCCAACCTGACACCTGCACAGCCTCAACAGCCAGAGGTTGAAGATGATCCGCTGGCGTGGATGGATCAATACGGGACGAATGCCAGCGAAGATGAACGTGCTGAATCTGCGCAATCTTTTATGGATGAAGATGAAGACATCTTCGCCACTGCGCCTGACCAATTGGACATGCCGGATGATCAAAATGATCCGCTGTCATGGTTGAATCAATTCAGTGCGACGGATGAAACGCCACCAGAACCAACCTCAACCGCTTCTGCACCATCCTGGTTGGATGACGATGTGCCGGAAGCGCAGCAGGATTCCGGTGCGGCGGCTCCGTCATGGCTGGACGAGCCGGAAGATATTGTGCCGGATGACATGGGTGATGCTGATATGCCGCCCTGGTTGTCTGATGATGTTCCAACTGAGAAACCAATTACCGAAGGCGGAAAATTGTCTGCGGATTGGCTGGCTGGCGCAGAAGATGCCCCCGACAGCGCTGAAGCTGATATGAGTTTTGATGATTGGCAGCGTATACAGAACGATTTGACACGTCCACGCGATCTCGAAGAAGAGATGCCGGATCTGTTCAGCGAAATGAGCGGCACGCCGCCTGTTAGCGACAGCGATTTACCCGCAAACGACACCGGGCAACTGCCGTCCTGGGTGCTGGGCATGGACGAACTGAACGACGACAATGCCCCGGATTGGATGACCCAGGATCAACCCGAACCCACATCCAGTACACCGGTTCCTGATGATATTTTTGCCGAACTCGGTTTGCCCTCCGATGACGATCCACTGGCCGGGTTAAACCTGGGCGGAAGCGAGGATACGCCGGATTGGTTACAGGAAAGCGCACCCTCGGCTGCGTCGCCAGCCGCGCCAAGTGCATCCGGTTCTGATGATATATTTTCCGAACTTGGCATATCTGCGCCCGCAACTGGCTATGATTTTCTCGACAATCCAGTTGACGATGATGATCCACTGGCGGGGTTAAATCTGGGCGGCTCGGATGATTCGCCCGATTGGTTCGCTGAAGCCGAGCAGCCCGCCGCCAACGAGAATGATGCGCCCAATTGGCTGCAAGACCTGGGTGATCTGTCGGAGGCGGCAGAAGCCACCACGATGGATATGGGCGCTGGCGCGGGAATCGCCCCCGCCGAAGATGATTTCCTGGCGGAACTGCGCGGTGCTTCCCGGCAGCCCGCCGACATTGACCCGACAGATACATCCGGCTTGCAGGATATTGACAGCCTGCTGGCTTCATATGACGATGCGATGGCGCTGCCCGACACCGGCGAATTGATGGGCGGCGGCGACAACATCATGGATCGGCTGCTCTCCAATGAAGATTTGGAGCAGATCAGCGCGCGGCGAGCGCCGGATGCCAATGCCCATCCAAGCGCGGGTACATCAGGATTGTCGCCGGATGCGCCGGAATGGCTGACCGAACTGGGCGCGAACGTCGATGAGGTGTCGGCGGCGGCGATTGTCCGTAAGCAAACCCAGCGTGAACGCCCGTTAGATGAACTCACGGATCGGCTGCAAGCGCTGCATGATCGCGGTCTGGAAATGCCGACCTCGGAAGAAAATAGGCCAAGCGAGGTTTTGCGCACGCTGCTGCCGGGTGTCACCGAAGTGCTGCCCGCCGCACCGCTGCAAGTCATCCAGAGTGGATTCGTCGGCGATCTGGTGCTGACGGGTGCGCAGCGCGAGAAAATTAATCTGTTAAAATCGCTGGTCGGCACCGATGAAGACGAACGCCGTCCCGCAAAAGCGTCGGCAATCGATCTGACCCTAGATACCCCCAATCTGGCTGATCTGGATATTGATGAAGGGCCAGATTTCGGAACGGGAACAGATGCTCAGGCGGCTCCACTGCCCGCTGCGGCGACGGTGCGTGCGCGCAAAAGCCGCCGTCTGCTGAAAATTGACCGTTTGCTGATCGCCATTTTCCTGGCTGTCGCCGTGATTTTGCCATATGTTGTGAATAGTTTGCGAATTGGAGATTTGCCACCGGCGCAATTCGCTGCCGGAAGCCGCGAGGCCACCGCTTTCACGACGGTTGATGGGCTGCACCGGGGCGACCTGGCGCTGATCGCGGCGGAGTACGGGCCAACAGGCGCGGGCGAATTAGATCCCATATTGGATGCTTTGCTGCGTCATACCTTGATGCGCGGTGCGCGCCCGGTGATCGTGAGCGGCAACCCGGTTGGACTACTGCACGCCCGCAACGTTTTGAACAAAATCCTCGCCGACACTGGATTTTTGCGGCTGATTGATCGGCCATCGCTGCACGCTAACCGCGATTATTATGTGGTGCGGTATCTGGCAGCCAGCACGATTGGCCTGCGCGCGTTCAGCCAGGATTTGCCGCAAATGTTGGCTGTCGATGTCGATGGACAGGCGACCAATCTGGGTACGCAATCGATCCAGGAATTCGCGGTGATCGCGGTGATCGCCGAAAGTGCCGAAGAATTACGCGGGTGGGCGGAGCAAGTCGCGCCGATGGCGGGCAAGCCATTGGTTGCCGCGACAGGACAATCCGCCGCGCCGCTGTCCGAACCGTATGTGTTGGCAGGGTCGCCGCAGGTTTTGAGCGGCTTGAGCGGTCTGCTGGTGGGTTATAAAGATGCTTATACCTACCGTTCGATGCTCGATGCGCGGCTGACGGGCGCGGATAGTGCGCCGATCCCGACTGTGGTCACGCCCGCCGAAATTCCAACAACGGTGATCCCGGAGACACCATCCAATTTGGCGCCAACGGTTGAAGGCGGGGCGGCTGCGGAATCTACATCTGAAATTTCAGGGACGGCAGTGGTTGCCAGCCCATCACCTGAAGGCGCACAACCCACCACTACCGTGCCGCCAACAGCGACGGAACAACTGACGAATACACCTGGGCCGACCTCGACACCGACCAATACGCCCAAGCCCACTTTTACCCCTTCAATCACGCCAACTTTTGAACCGGCAGTGAATGTGCGCGGCGTAATCGACTCGGATCAGGGTGTGAATGTACGTGAAGGGCCGGGGCGCACATTCGCGCCCATCGCATCCCTATCGCCGGGAACTATTGTGCAAATCACCGGACGCAATGGCGATGGCACATGGCTGAAAGTCAAAATGGACGACGGCACAGAAGGTTGGGTATCGGCGAGTCTGGTAGGCGTCGAAGCGCCGCCTCAAACAACTGAGGAAGCGACCCAGACGGGTATGAATATTGACCTCAATAATCAGGTCGCCGGATTGATTTCTGACTTTGACGTATATGCTCCGGCTTTGCAAGACACTACGCCCGCCCCAGAAACAACGGTTGAAGCGGGTAGTGTCGAGGCGACTGCCGAAGTACCTGTCGAAAATACGGCAGAGCCAACTGCCGCGCCAACAGCGGATATTCCCGCGCTGCCTGCCGCTACGCCCTACCGCGATGAACGCTGGTACGGGATGACGCTGGGGCTGGTCGCTATCATCGTCGTGATTACCATCGGCATGATCGTCAACATCGTGCGCGGCCTGTTTCGGAGGGGGAAGTAGCCGTGACTGAACAAGTGGGGCTGTGGATTGGTTTTGTTTTCACGCTGATGATTTTCAGTTATGTCCTGGGCGATAATATCCTGTACCGGCTGGCGATTTACGTGTTTGTCGGCCTGTCGGCGGGATACATCACGATTGTGACCGTCGAGAGCGTGATTTTGCCCTGGGTACGCGGTACGCTGCTCGCGCCGGAGACCGGCCTGGGCGGGATGATTATCGGCATTATTCCGTTCATCCTCGGTTTACTGCTGCTGTTGAAAACAGCGCCGCGATTGGGACGGGTGGGCAATATCGCCATCGCGTTCATCATTGGCGTGGGGACAGCGGTGGCGCTGGTCGGCGCGATTACCGGAACCCTGCTGCCGCTGGCATCCAGCACGGGCAGCAGTGTGCGTGTGGACGTATTAAACGGATTTTTGATTTTCCTGGGAGTCGCCAGCACGCTGATTTATTTTCAATATCTGGCGCGGCGCAAACCGAACGGCGAAGTCCAGCGCGGTTTGCTGGTGCGTATTTTCGGTGGAGTCGGGCAGGCGTTTATCGTGGTCACGCTGGGGGCAATTTATGCCGGGGCGATTTTGACCAGTCTGACGATTTTTAGTGAACGCATTGGCTTCATCCTGGCGCGGATTACAGGGGGCTAAAAGGTATGGCAGAAGAACGTTCTGGCTCGATCCTGGCAGCCGATTTCGGCAACGTCACCACCCGCGCGATCCTGATTGATCTGGTGGACGGGGTTTATAAGCTGGTCGCGCGCGGCGAATGCCGGACGACAGCCGGTTTCCCGGTGGGCGATGTCAGCGTCGGTTTGAAACGGGTCGCCGAGCAAATCAGCGCTGTGACCGGGCGAAAATTGCTGCATGACGATGGGCTGATTATCACGCCGGAGCGGCCAGACCGTTCTGGGGTGGATCATTTTGTAGCGACGGCCAGCACAGGGCGTTCGCTGCGGACGGTGTTGATTGGACTCGTGCCGGATGTAAGCCTCGCCAGTGGCATACGGGCGGCAGCAGGCACATACATCGACATCGTGGAAGTCATCAGTTTGGATGATGACCGCAATGAAGAAGAACAACTGAACGCGATTTTGAGCGGGCGGCCTGATCTGGTGTTTATCACGGGGGGCATCGAAGACGGCGCGCAAGAACCGGTGATGGCAATGGCGCGCGTGGTGCGCATGGCAGTCACACTGCTCAAAGGCGGCAAAAAACCAACTATTTTATACGCGGGCAACAGCGCACTCGTGCCGCCGATTCAAGGATTGTTCGATGGATTGGCAACGGTGCTGATCGCGCCGAACATCCGGCCTTCACTGGATGAGGAAGAACTCGAAGGCGCGCAGCTTCAATTGGCGCTGGCCTACGATGAACGCCAGAGCCGCCAGGGCAGCGGTTTTGAAGTGCTGGGCGAACTCTCGCGCTATGGGGTGCTGCCCACCGCGCAAAGTTATAACCTAGTGGTAGATTACCTGGGTAAAACCCACAGCGGCAATATTCTGGCAGTGGATATTGGCAGCGCTGTCGGCACACTCTCAGCTTATGTGGATGGTAAAACGACGACGGTCATCCGCACGGACATCGGCGTGGGACACAGCGCACAATCGCTGCTGGATGGCGTGGGTGACGAGGCTGTCCGGCGCTGGCTGCCGTTTGTCGATGCGCCCAACCAGATTCGCCACTATACGTTGAATAAACTCCTGCGCCCCGGCACTATCCCGGAGACGCTCAAAGGCTTGTATATTGAACACGGTTTAGTGCGGACAGGTATTGGCGCACTGCTGAGTGTGTCGCGCCCGATGTGGACAGCGAAAGCGGATAATGTTGTGATCGGCGATCTGCCGCCGTTCAGTTTGATTATCGGCGCGGGGTCGGCCCTGACTAAAACCGGACATCCAGGTTTTAATGCGCTGCTGCTGCTGGATACCTTGCAGCCAACAGGCGTGACGACCTTACAAGCCGATCCGTATGGATTGATTGCGGCGTTGGGCGCGCTGGCGCGGGTGAATCCCGGCGCAGTGGTGCAGGTACTGGACAGTGGCAGTCTGGAACGCTTGGGCGTATGTTTCGCGCTGGACGGTCAGCCCGCTAATAACCGAACGGCGATGAAGGTAAAAATCACAACCGACGACGGTGAAGTTGTCAAACATGAGGTCGCAGGCGGTCACTTGTGGGTGTATCCATTGGGGATCGGGCGGGCGGCGACGGTTGAAGTGCGCGCCAGCGGACGGGGCACGTCGATTGGCGGCAAAGGCCGCGTGAAAGTGACTATCGAAGGCGGCGCTGCCGGGTTAATTTTTGACGGACGCGGACGACCTGTACCATTGGCGGCGGATGCGCGCGGACGTGCTGCCCAAATGCCGCTGTGGATTTCGGAAATTACCGGCGATTCGCTGATTCCCATCCCCGATGACTGGTTGTTGGGCGCTGCCGAAGAAGGCGATATTGAAGAACCGGCGGCAGTCAGCGTGACACCCTCGCGGCGCGGTGGTCGTCGTGGCCCTAAGACTGAAAAGCCAGTCATCAAACCCAAACGTGGTGGTTTGTTTGGGCGCGGCAAAGGCAAAGGTGCAGCCGGCGGGGATGATGATGTGCCCGATCCCGATTTTGACGACGGCAAACCGGCTGAAGAAGGTTTCCAGAGCGAGTTGGATGAATTGCGAGGGTGATGGTATTGCCCTCACCCCCTCCTTTCAGTCGCCTCTCCCTCAGGGCGAGGGGCTTAGGAACCGGAATTTTTTGCGCTTTTCGCGTTACGGGGTTGATTAGAGGAGACGGATTGTAAGATGCAATATTATCCCGATCAGCGACACTTATTAGAGATGACCACCATCCGGCGCGAACGGATGCTGCCCGAAGACGCGATTGGCCGGGTTGAGGCGCGTGAAGGGACGACGGTCAACCTGCGCGATATTGTGGCGCGCGGCATCGTGCCATCGCGCTATGTGATCGTGGAAGGCGCTGAATTTTTCAAGCTCAAAGACCCTATCGACCTGATGGATTTGATGAGTGTGGAAGTTGGCGATACGGTGGACATCAAAGGGCCACTGGCGGGCAAAGCAGGCGGACGTAATAAGCGACTGCTCTCGCCCGTGAAAGGCATCGTCGCCCATGTAGGTGATGGCCGTGTTATCATCCAGGTAACACCGGAGACGGTTGAACTGGAAGCCGGACTCGATGGACAGGTTATCCATGTCGAGCCAATGCGCGGCGTCACAATTGAAAGTTTCGGCGCGCTGGTGCAGGGTGTGTGGGGCAATGGCCGCCGGGTCATCGGTACACTGCGCATGGAACCAGAAGAGGGACTCGAAAGTATCTACGGCGAAGAACTCGATACCCAGTATCGCGGAACCATTCTCGTGACGCGCCGTCCGTTGAAAGAAACTGGCCTGTTGATTATTGAAGATCAGGGTTTGGTCGGGGTGATTGCGCCCAGCATGGAAGCCGACCTGATTGATAAAGTCCTCAATGTAGGCGGCGCGGTGATGCTGACCGAAGGTTTCGGCCCGATACGCATGAGCGCGTCGGTGTCCACAATGCTAACCGGCTTTAATGGGCGGCAGGCAGCGCTGGATGCATTTTTGCCGGATCGGTGGACGGCGAAGCGACCTGAGGTTATCATCAACCCATCCGCGCGGGCAGCCACACGGCCACCGCGCCCGAATGTCAACGTGATGCTCAACAGCGGGACAACGGTGCGTTTGACGCGCCCACCGAACCAGGGACAGGTGGGAAAAATTATCAATTTGCCAAAAACACCCCATCTGTTAGAAAATGGATTGCGGGTGCCGTGCGCACAGGTTGAATTGATTACTGGCGAGAAAGTAACGGTTCCACTGGCGAACTTAGAGGTTTTTGGGCGATAATACAGGCCAAGCACAACTCGCGGCCTCCAGTACGAGGAGAGGACAATGGGTTTTAACAGAAAAGATTTAGAAGACGACGACGACGGTTTCAACTTCGGCGATGACAACAGCTTTGATTTCGGTGACGAGGCTAGCGGCGATGATAGCAGCTTTGACTTCGGCGACGAACCTTCTGACATCGGCCTGGACGACGGCGATAAAGGCTTTGGCTTTGAAGACGAAGACATGCCAGACATCGATGAAGACGAAGAGGCTGGCGGCGGGGGTGGCGGCGTCAGTCGTACCTTTATCATCATCGCCGGGGTGATGATCCTTCTCTTCATATTGGGTTTGGGCGCGGTTGTCCTCATAAGTGCAGGCGGTGGGCCGCCAACGGAATTTGATAATCAGAAAGCTACAATTGTTGCGGCAAATGCCACCACGGCGGCTAATGCCTTGCTGACTGAGACGGCGAAAGCTATCGACGCCGGGACGCAAACCGCCATCGCGCTGACACCACAGGCGACAGAGACATTGCCGCCGACGGAGACGCCGAATATCCCGACGATTACGCCAACACCGACGCTGGATGCAACCCAGGAATTCGCTAACGCGCTCCTTACCCAGCAGGCGAGTGAACTGACGCAGACGGCGGAATTCCTGCTGACTCCGCAGGCAACCAATACGATGGGCTTTACGCAAGGCGACGTGGAATTGACGGCTACCGCGCTGGCAATCCTGCTTGCACCCGGAAATCAGCCGACACTGGTTGCTGGTGTGCCGACCCAGGAAATCACCAATCCGGGTGTGCTGCCGACTCAACTGCCGCAAACCGGCTTCTTTGATGATCTGGCTGCCGGGAACGCTAACGTAGGCTTGATCGCATTGATGGCGCTCGGTCTGGTGGGCGTGATTGTGGTCTCGCGGCGGGTACGCACGGCGACAAAATAGCGACAGAAAGCCGTTAGCTTTTAGCTAAAGAAAAATTCAAAAAGGGGCGTGGGGTAAAATCCGCGTCCTTTTGATTTCGGAATAATGATCTGATCTTAAATTTGAAATGATCCTTTGTGAACCGTAAAAACCCACTATAAACTATTGGATTTTATGCTATCATTAGAGTAGTGTTCAATGAGCAATTGAGAAGCAGACACGCATATGTCGTTTCATGAGCCACTTGAAGGCGTGAATTCACAGTTGAAAATTGACGTGATGGGGCGTTGGATCGCCGAAGAATGGGTTCCGCAGCATCCTGACCAGGAAATGGTCAATATCTGGATACCGGAATTTTGTGTTGACCAGATTATCCTGGGCAAATTTAACCCTGAATTTGAATTGGACGACGGCTATCGTTTTAGCGGGCATACACGCTTCGACTGCCCTGCCGTGAACCCGATTGAGCATTATGATTATTCCGGTGATTGGGCACACCGGGCAGGCGCATTCCGGTATGCGTTTACCAAAACGGAGACCCAGGATACGACAGAAGTGCTGGTGCTATCGTCGCACTTCACTGACCAGGGCAATATGGTGTGTCTGGCGTGCATCCCGCGCGAATTCGTGCGGACATGGGTCGCCTTTTCCAACGAGTGCAACCGGCTCAACAGCGCCCTGGAGCCAACGCAGAAAGTAGTCATTATCGGCGGGCGTTCGGCCTCGTTTGTGCCAACAACCCAATGGGATGATGTGATCCTGCCGCCTAAGTTGAAGACCGATTTGCTGGAAGATGTGCAGTCGTTTTTCACAAAGGGCGTTGATGTTTATAAGCGGTTGAATTTGAAGCCTTTCCGCAAGCTGCTTTTGGCAGGTGTGCCGGGGACGGGCAAAACGATGTTGTGCTCGGCGCTGGCGAAATGGGCGATTGAGCGCGAATATCTGGTGATTTACATTTCGAGCGCCGACCAACAGGGATCGACCTTCAGCAAAATCCAGCAAGCGCTGTCGATTGCATCATCATCGAGTTATCCAACGTTGGTGATCCTGGAAGAGTTGGACGCTTATCTACACAAGCACGAAAAAGCGCTGGTGCTGAATGTGCTGGACGGCTCCGAGTCGTTCATCAATGAAAAAGGTACACTGCTGATTGCCACGACCAATTATCCTGAAGCGATTGACGAGCGTATTTTGAAGCGTCCGGGACGGTTGGATCGTATCTTCATCATCCCGGAAACCCGCGATGTCGGCGATGCCGAAAAGATGCTGCGCCAGTATTTGGGCGCGATGTGGCAGGATACTCACCGCGATCTGGTTTCCGATCTGGTGGGCTATCCGGGCGCGTTCATCCGCGAGGTGGCGGTCTATGCGCTGACGCAGGTGGCCTACGACGATGGGACGGAACTGCCGCTGCAACTGCTGTCGGATTCGTTCAAGCGGTTAAAAGAACAAATTGATGCCCGCGACGACTTTTTGACCAAGCGCGGCAGATCGAGCCTGGGTTTGACCATCCCGAATCGCAGCAGCAATGGCAGCTAAGAGCGATTAGCTTTTAGCGGTTAGCAAGTAGCCAAGACAAAACAGCCTGGACGATCCCATAGATCGGGTTGTCCCCATAAAAACACATCCTGATTACACTATAACTTTCTAAAAGGAATCCACCATGATTACCGGGATTCATCATGTGCAGATCACGGCTCCGAAGGGCGTGGAAGAGCAGGCACGGGCATTTTACTGCGGCGTACTGGGTTTGCCGGAAATTGAGAAACCAGACTCACTCAAAGGGCGCGGTGGATTCTGGTTGCAAGTCGGTGACAGGCAGGTTCATGTTGGCACAGAAGACGATTTTGATCGCCTCACCACCAAATCCCATATCGCCTATCAGGTGGATGATGTAGCGGCATGGCGGACGCGCCTCAAGGCCAACGGAATCGAGCCGGACAATTCGATCCCGATCCCCGGTTATGACCGCTTTGAATTCCGCGATCCGTTTGGCAATCGGGTGGAGATGATACAGGAGCTATAACTGCCAAGAAAGATTGGCTGGTGCGGATGGACGCGGCCTGGGTACAATCCGCGATACAACAAATTGGCGCATAACAAAAAGGATCGCGGATGTTTGAATTGACGGGCAAAACGGCGGTTGTGACGGGCGGGACAGGCGTTTTGGGAAGTATGATGTGCCGAGGGCTGGCGCAAGCGGGCGCATCGGTGGCAGTGCTGGCGACTACCGACTCTAAAACGCGGGCTTTGGCCGAAGAAATCCGCGCGGCGGGCGGCAAGGCCTTCGGCGTGAGCGCGGACGTGCTCGACCCGGCGGCGCTGCAAAAAGCGGCGGAAAAAGTGATCTCAGAATTTGGTCAGGTTGATATTCTCATCAATGGCGCGGGCGGCAATCGTCCACAGGCCATCACCAATCCACAGCAGTCTTTTTTCGACCTGCCGCCGGAAGCGCTGCAATGGGTATTCAACCTGAATTTTTTGGGAACACTGCTGCCATCGCAGGCGTTTGGAAAGTATATGGTGGAACGCAAAGCGGGTGTGATTTTGAATGTGTCGTCGATGACCGCATTTCGTCCGCTGACGCGCGTGGTGGCTTACGGCGGGGCAAAGGCGGCGATCAATAATTTTACGCAGTGGTTGGCAGTGCATTTTGCACTGGAATACAGTCCGGCGATCCGCGTGAATGCCATCGCACCCGGTTTTTTCCTGGGCGACCAGAACCGCGATTTGCTGATCGACAAAAACACGGGCGATTTGACGGCGCGCGGCTCGCAAATTATCGGTCATACGCCGATGCATCGCTTTGGTGACCCGGATGATTTGCTGGGAACGGTGTTGTGGTTGGTGTCGGATGCATCGCGGTTTGTGACCGGTGTGGTCGTGCCGGTGGATGGCGGATTCAGCGCCTATACAGGGGTTTGAGGGCGAGTTAAAAGTGGAAAGTTAAAAGTCGTTTACGGCAATAAGTAGGGGCACGACATGTCGTGCCCGTTTTGAAATGTCTACCGAATTTAACGATCACCATCAATATCGTGTCCCTACCAATTGTCATATCAGCGGATGGGTACGTCGTTGATGTCACCGACGGTAGAGACAAAAGGTGCGTAAATCCAACCGACCTGCCCTTTGTAGCGTACCTGATACCAGAAGTTTTTACCGCCCTGGATGGTGCGCCCGATGAGGTCTAGTTTTTCACCCCAGGCGATTTGCCCCAGGAGAGCCGCGCGCTGGCTGGGACGGCGGCGGAAGTTCATCACCGAGCGGGGATAGGCAAATACGCCGACATTGGGCGCGCCGTCAATTTGCTCGAAAATGCTGGCCTGGATGGGTGCGGCATTGGGGTCGCCGACGATTTGCAGATAGCGCCCGGATGACCAACCGGTCTTGCCATCGACGGTAATCAAATACCAATTATAAGTGCCTTCGTCCTTGTTGCGGGCGATAGGAGAATACGATGTGCCGGGGCGCACGACGGAGACTAGCGATGCGCCCAGATAGGGGCCGGTACGCAGCGCCAAGCCTTTGACGCCGGAAACCTGGAATTGGAGCGCGGGTACTGCCGTGAATACCGGTGACGAAGTTGCCCCTGGTGTGCCCGTCCCCTGGAACCATTGGAACTGCACAATGGCCTGGTCGAGTCCCTCGAAATATTCTACCGTGATCTGATGCGCTCCGGCGGTCATATTGCGGGTGAAGGTATCGGTGGTCAGCGCACGACCTTGAAATTTATCGAGCACATTTTGCCCGTCGATGAACACGCGAATACCATCGTCGGATGAGGCCACAAACTGATAATCGCCCGCCTCGAAGTTCTGAGTCGAGGTGAAGCGGGCCGAAAAATTATCCGTGTTCACGCCGACGGTTAAGCCATTGACGACAGGTGCGCCGGTTCCCCAGTTGAAGTTAATCTCCGATAATCCGGTGAAGGTGCAGTTTGATGTACAGGCTGCGCCCAGGTTGGCATCATTAAAAAACGTTACTGACCAATTCGAGCCGAAGTCAGCCTGAACGATCAACCCCGGCAGGAGCGCCAGGAGAAAAAGGACAGACGCCATGATAATCCAGAAGCTGCGTGAGTGCTTCATCGGGCTACTCCAAGATAATTCTAATAACTTGCCCCTATTATATGCGGTAAGACGGAAATGCGGTACAGGACAATGGGTGCATGACAAATCGCGCACGGAATCGTGCAACTTTTCCATACCACCAACCGTATAAAGTGTTGTATAAACAAGCTGTCCATCCCGGACAAGAAATCCCAATTAGAGGAGGGACGAGATCATGAGTGAAGAACTGAAACAGGCCGCCGAAGAAGCGAAGGCCAAAGTGGAAGATGCTGCGGACAAGGCCGAAGGCAAAGCCAAGACTTTCAGCGAACAGCTTGAAGTGGCGGGCAATCAACTGGTTGACCAGGTTCAGGATTTGGTCAAACAGGGCAACGTGCGCAAGCTGATTATCCGCACCTCGGATGATCGTGAATTGATGCAGGTTTCGCTGACCGTTGGCGCAGTCGCTGGCGGCGTGCTGGCGTTGGCGGCTCCCTGGTTGGCGGCGCTGGGCGCGATTGCGGCCCTGGTGGCGCGCGTCAAAATCGAGGTTGTGCGCGAAGAAGTCTAATTCATTCGCGGCAGACGTTTAAACATTCGGGGCGTGATTTTGGTCACGCCCCTTTGATTTCCATTAATCCCCGTGTAGCTGCACACGCGAGTGGATAAAATCGGCCACACAGCGCCCCTGATCCCAGCCTTTTTCGACGCCCGTTCGATAATGGATGCCGCCGTACAACCGCGACATTCCGGCTTCATTGGATGCCTGCTCGAATGAAGTATACGAACGGCGACCCAGATTGCGGAAACGCTCCGAGTCGTCGGTAAATTTTTGTGTGCCGAACAAATAAGTCAGCGTGTGGGCGGCAGACTCGGACACTATCGAATGCCCGGAGATAAATTCCGGGAAGGGCGGCGTTTGGACATAAGGCTGCCATTTGGGATCAATGTAGCGCTGGATATAACTGACGGGGCGGATGAGCATCACGATATATTTGGTATTCCAGCCAGAGATGAAAGCATCACCGACGGCTACGCCCACCGTTGCAAAAGTTTCTGCTGTTTTATCCAACTTCAGATCAAGTTGCTCGATTACCTGGGCGGCGATCAGCATCCAATGTCCGCCGGGTGTGCCCGTGATACCGGGTGTATCAACCCAAAAATTGATGATGTCTTCTTGGGACGGAGTCAAATGATCGCCCGTATTTTTGACCTCTAAGGCCTGGGCATAAAATGTGGAGTCTTTATCGGTGCTGTAGGGCATGTCCTGCTGCCTGTCGCAGGCGCTAGATGATGGGATGCCGAAGGGACGCACTTCGCCCCAATAAGGTTCAGTAGGTTTGGTTCCTTCGGTAGTCAAGACATAACCATCGAGAGTATCGGGTATGACATAGCTGGCATTTTTGGCCTCGGCTTCTTTCGCGCCGTCTGTGGATTCCCAATCCAGGATGACCTGCGCGACGGATTCGCCATAGGTTATCGAGCGGTCTACCACATCTTCGGCCAAGTCGCGTTTATAGGCGTTGATTTGTTTTTGGCGGAGTAAATCAACGGCCTGAGTAGTATCGGGATTGTCGGGCAAAATGGCCGGAATCACCACCGAGAGTGCGCCTGTCGCGGCAGCCGACCAATCGTAGACCACGCCCGCTTCAATCGCAGGCGTTTCTGGCATGTCGGTGAGCTGCCCGGCAAGTGATCGGTTTCCAGGAATACCAGGTAGAACGGCCTGATACATGGTGATTCCGGCGTAGGCATACAAGCGTGCGGCGGCGGGCGGATTGACCTTGTCGGCGAACACCCGTTGGTATAGGAGTTGAATCCAGGCGGTAGCTGGGGCGGCGTCCAGTTCTGACGCGAGCGGCGAGGCGGCGTCAGTTTGAGCCTGGGCGGGAAGGATGCTGATTGAGAACACACAAATGCTGCAAATGACGACTATGACCGATAAAAATCTTCGATTCAAGCGAAGTTGCTTTGGCACGATTATTCCTCCTTTTCGTGCAGGTCGTGATGGGTATTGATCCTTACCTTACCAGAGTCCGAATCAACGCGGAGAAGTGGATGCAAAGTAAAAGTATACGTCAACAGGGTTGGCCCTCGTCAAGCACACGGAGAAACTTTTGGATTTCAATACGGTAAAGTGATTTTGAACCGGGGTAAAGCCAGAGACGCCTAGCTCCCGCGCCTTCGGCAGCCTCTTTCCCCATACACCTGAATTTTTCTTATTAAGCCGCTACTCATTTTTGAATCATAAAATGCCGTGTCAAATTGAAGGATACGCGAGGGTTATATGCATATTCTAAAAATTGGCCGTTTTATCTTGTTTGCAGCAATATTCCTTGTTTTCATCAGCGCTTGTTCGAGTTCCAGAGAAAGCACAGGCGGTTTATCGCCTTCAATCGCCTCGGTTCTGTCATCCCAGGTTAACGCTGGCGACATTGATGATAATGCCCGCTGGGACATTTATCTCAATTATCGCGATGGGTTTTTAGAAAGCTACGGTTCCAGCGTCCATAATGTGGATGTCAGCGGGCGACGCGTAATTACTGTGACCGATGCGGACGGACTCCCGGTGGAAGGCGCGGCGGTTTTGGTTTTTGCCGGGGAAACATTGGTCAGCGAAACCCAAACTTATGCTGATGGCAAAACGCTGTTTTTTCCGAATACGCGGCCTGAGTCGGCGAACGTTCAATCGTTTCGCGTGGTCGTCCAGAAAAATGATGCTGCGGTTCAGTTCACCCTCAATTCGGAAAGCCAAGCGGCTTCCACTGTGGTGCTCAAGACGGCGGCGGCTGTCAAGCAAAATACGCCGCTGGATGTGATGTTCCTGCTGGATGCAACCGGCAGCATGAGTGACGAAATTGCCCAGCTTCAAAATAACATCCTGAGGATTTCGGCTCAGGTGGGGAAGCTCACGGATGAGTCTAATATCCGCTATGGATTAGTTACCTATCGAGATCGCGGCGACGATTATATCACCCACATTTATGACTTTACGCCGGATGTTTCAGCTTTTCAGGCCAATCTGAACACCGTATCGGCGGGTGGTGGTGGTGATATTCCCGAATCGCTCAATGAAGGGCTGCACAATGCGGTTCAGGACGTTCAGTGGCGTGGCGCTGATACCGTGAAGCTCATTTTTCTGGTTTCGGATGCCGCGCCACACTTGGATTATGCCAACGATTATGATTACACCCAGGAAATGGCTATTGCGGCGGCGAAGGGCATCAAAATTCATCCGATTGCATCCAGTGGCTTGGAGGCCGACGGCGAGTTCATTTTCCGCCAGATTGCCCAGTATACGATGGGACATTTTTTGTTCCTGACGTACCAGCAAGGGGCAACATCAGGCGCAGCGGGTGATACCCGAACCGATTTGCACGTCGGCGACCCGATTAATCCGCAAACCCAGCAAGGCGATTACACCGTAGAGCAGTTGGACGATCTGGTGCTGCAACTGATTAAAAATGAGATGGCAGCCTTGACAATTCCAGTGGCGAGTCAACCTAATGTCACGGCAAAAACTGTGCCGCCTGTGCCGTCGATGGCTGCGCCACTGCCGCAAATCATCCAACCCAATGGCGTCCGTATGGATTTACCTGCTCCAATTCCGGTCACAGCGCCCGCCCTCAACATGAATCTGCTGTTCGTGTTGGCGATTGTCGTCATTATTGTTTTGAGCATGGTGGTGGGTTATTTGCTCAGTACGCGACAGCCGATTTACAAAGAGAAGCGCAAAAATGAGGAGTTGGGTATCGAAATTGATGCCTGATTAGCACATCAAGTAAACAGCGGGGTTGTCACGGCAAAGAATAGCTATAGATGACCTCGCCGTCGATAAATATTTCAACTTGCCGATTAATTTTATCAAGTTGTAGGGTGTTCCTTGATTGAGAATCACGTAATGATCGGGATTGCAAAGAAGCCGAAAAAATAACCTACAAACACTAGAGGAATTGCAGCGGCAAATGAAAATAGCAATGCGATCTTACCGACTATCGTTCGCGCAATTATTGCAAAACCTATACCAATCAATATCCAGATAATTATTCCAAAAGAAAGTTATTAGATTGCTATGGGCGGCTAAAATAGCAAAATCCTGATCAGATACTCCAGGAAACATGAGTAGGTTTACCAGACAGAAAATGCCAGAAATGGTCAGTATTAATCCGCTGAGAAATAGCGGCCAAATCGTAGCGAAGCGATTAACTTTAGTGGTCTGGTCGGTGTCAATATTTGGTGTCGTCATGAATGTTCTGCCTTCTATATAAACATTATTCTATTCCACAAATACATGCAGACTACCTAAAGATTTGCTACCATAAAAGAAATAATCATTACAGTAAACAGGCAATCACATGATTCTTTTTCACAATGGTATTATTCACACGATAGACGCAAAAGTTCCGGCAGCCGAAGCGCTGCTGGTCGGCGATGACGGACGGATCGCGGTGGTAGGCTCATTGGCGGACGTTGAAGCGGCGACCAAATCGGGAACGAAGCGCGTTGATCTCGGCGGACGGACACTGATTCCAGGTTTCAACGACGCGCACGTCCACATCTGGAAAATGGGTTTGCTGTTGACACGGCAGGTGGTCGCTAACAAGACCACCGCGCCCGACATCGAAAGCATCATCGAACGTTTCCGCGACAAGGCCGAAGCACTGCCCCCCGGAACCTGGATCACCGGGCGCGGCTATAACGAAGCTGAACTGCCGGAGCGCCGCCATCCCACGCGCCATGATATGGATGCGTCCAGTTTGGAGCATCCGATTGCGCTGACGCGCACCTGCGGTCATATGATCGTCGCCAACACGCTGGCACTGGAAAAAGCCGGAATCACGCGCGATACACCCAACCCTCCCGGCGGCGTGATTGTGCGCGATTTGAACGGCGATCCGACGGGTTTGCTGCAAGAAACGGCGATGGGTTTGCTCAACCGCGTCATCCCCGAACCCTCGGATGCCGAAATGGCCGAAGCCATTCAAGCCGCGAATCAGCATCAATTGAGTCTGGGCATCACCAGCGCCACCGATCCGCTGCTGACACCGTTTCATTTACGGGTGTATCGCCAGCTCGAAGCCGACGGCAAATTAGCGCTGCGCGTCAATGGCTTGCCCATTCGCAGGCCAGATGGCGGGACAGATACTCTGCCGCTGCCAGAAAAATTCCTGAGCGATTTTTTGCGAATCGACACCGTGAAATTTTTTGCAGATGGCGGCTTGAGTGGGGCGACAGCGGCGATTAGCCAACCGTATAAAGTGACGAACGACAAAGGTGTGCTGCGTTTCGAGACCAAAGATTTGACGGAGTTGATGTGGGAAGCGCACACGGCGGGCTACCGCATCGGGACGCACGCGATTGGCGATGTCGCGCTCGATCAGGTCATCGGTGTGTATGAGGAATTATACAGACGAGAAGCCCTCACCCCTGGCCCCTCTCCCTCAGGGCGAGGGGAACAAAACAAACTGCCACTGCGCCATCGGATCGAACATCTGGGACTGCCCAGCCCCGAACATTTGCGGCGCTGCAAGGCGATTAATGTAATCGCCGTGCCGCAGACCGTGTTTTTACCGGCATTAGGCGCGAGTTTCCGCCGTTATTTGCCCGACGACTATATCCCGCGCTGCTACCCGGTGCGGGCGATGCTCGATGCAGGGCTGACGGTTGCGCTGAGTTCGGATGCGCCAGTTGTGCCCGATGATAATCCGATTTTGGGTATGAAGGCCGCGATAGATCGGCTTGACCCCAACGGCGAAGCGATTGCGGCGGAGCAGGCCATCAGCGCGGTTGAAGCACTCTACGGTTACACAATGGGCGGAGCGATTGCCAGCGGCGACGCCGATAATCGCGGCAGTTTGACTCCTGGAAAATGGGCTGACCTAGCAATTTTGAGCGGCGATCTGTTGCAAACACGCGCCGAAAATTTACTGACCATCAAAGTTGAACAGACCTATGTCGGCGGCAACTTGGTCTACGAAGCGTAGATTTTGGGAGCACGCCGCGTCCAATGAAGACTGAAAGCAGTATTGGAGACTGATAATGAGTTCACCACAATTGGTTTCGATTCAGGTCGGTTCACCCAAACGGCACGGTGTGGTTGGTTCCAAGAATCCGATGGAAAAACCGTTTCAGAGCGGGATTTTTAAAGAACAGGTCAGCGGGCCAGTCTGGTTAGACTCGATCAATCTGGCTGGCGATGGGCAGGCAGACCTGGAAAATCATGGCGGGCCGTTCCGCGCAGTGCTGGGTTACTCAGCCGAGCATTATCCCATCTGGCGCGAAGAATTGGACATGCCCGATTTGCCTTACGGCGCGTTCGGTGAAAACTTCACCATCACTGACCTGGACGAAAAAACGGTTTACCTGGGCGATGTTTATCAGATTGGCGATGTGCAAATTCAGGTCACGCAGCCCCGGATGCCCTGCTGGAAACTGGCGCGGCGCTGGAATATCAAGGATTTGACGGCGCGAGTGCAGGAGCGCGGTTGGGGCGGCTGGTATCACCGCGTGCTTCAGGAAGGCTATGTCGAAGCCGGGACGCCCGTCGAATTGATCGAACGGCCTTATCCGCAGTATCCCATCGTCAAATTATTTGTCCTGATGTATCGGCTGATTGAACTGCCGGATGTGGTGGCGGATTTGGCCTCGTTGGAAGTGTTGTCCCCGTCGTGGCGTGAGACGTTTACCCGGTATGCCGCCGACGCGGGTGTGCGCTAATTGCTGATAACCGGCGCTTTACACAGGAAAGTCTGATCGTTCACCTGCTTGAGTATGAAATCGGCCAAATCCGCGCGCGAAAGCTGCACGCCGACATCCGCGCCAAGATAGCCGACGCGAATTTTCCCGGTTGGTGGTGAGTCATTGAGACGGGGGACACGCACCACAGTCCACGCGCGATCTGAGTCGCGCACAAGCTGTACGGCGCGCATCATATCTTCAACGGCCTCGCGCGATAGCGTATGCAGCAAAAATCCAAAAATGTGGTCGATGAATTTGGGCTTGTCCAGCGGATCACGCACGCCAGCCCCGGCGGAAATCACCAGCCGTTGAACACCCTGTTTTTGCATCGCTGTGATGATGTTTTGTGTCCCTCGACTGACGGCGAACGCAGGCTGTTTCGGCGTTGGCCCCAGCACGCTGATGACTGCATCCACACCCGCCACTGCCTCGCTGACTTTTTCAGCATCCAGGATGTCGCCCTGCACCACGGAAAGTGTCGGGCGATTTTGTGCGCTCAATTTGGACGGTGTGCGGGCGAAAGCGACCACCTCATAACCAGTGTTCAAGGCTTGCTCAACAAGCACCTGACCGGTTTTGCCGGTTGCGCCGAAAATCGCGAGCTTCATGTATGGCATGACCTTTCCAGGTTTCAATGTAGACCAGTCTACATAATCGCGAGATAAAAAAAGGGCGGCTCATCCGCCCCGAATGAGATGTGTTAGTTCGTGCGCGCAGTCTTCTAAGGGCTGCGGACTGCGACTCGTGCGGCTCAGGATAATCGCCCCTTCGACGGCGGCGGTAATCAAGGTGGCGAGGCTGCGGGCACGTTCTGGCGTAAATCCACCCTCGACCAACTTTCCAGCAAATGCGGCCTGCCATGCCCCATAAATCTCGCGGCAGACGATGCTCAAAGCCTCGTTATTGGCCGCCGTTTCCAGGGCAACGGTGGTGATCGGGCCGCCCGCGCGGTAGCCGGAAGCCGGGACAAAATAGGCTAATTTCAACAGAAAACCGCCAATGGCATCCGCCGGATCAGCCACTTCGGCCAATGTCATCTGCATCCGTTCCAGCACAATCCGACCCGTGCGCTTGAGTGCCTCGGCGGTGAGTTCATCCTTGCCGCCAGGGAAATAATAATAGAGTGACCCTTTGGGACTGCCACTCTCTTTGATGATCTGGTTCAACCCTGTGGCATGGTAGCCCTGGAGTTCAAGCAGTTCGCAGGTCGTTTCCAGAATATGGTCGCGCGCTGGTGTCATGACTGTTCCTTATGGTCTCAATTATACCAACTGGTCTATATAAATTCCTAGTGATCTTTATGAATTTTTCGTAAGTATCTGAAAGCACAAATTAAGGCAGGATGCTACAATCGTTCGCAAATGTCTATCTACGATATTGCGAAGACAGCAAGTTAGCAAAGGGGAAGGTTTATCGTGCGTAAACTTGTGACCATACTTCTCATCGTCAGCATTGTTGTCCTCATCGCCGCTATTCCTGTTTTTGGCGTTTCCGCCGCCGGAGCCGTTTGTGCTGGCGCGCCGACTCCACGTCTAACATCCGGCATACAAGCCCGTCCGGCACAAGTGTACAGCACGCTGTGGGCATCGCCCGATAGCATCGCCGTCCTGACGGTGATGTATCACGGGGATACATTCAATGTGCAGTCCGGGGTCATATGCGCCTTTGGCCCCTACAATTGGTATCAAGTCAATTTTAAAGGTGTGGTCGGCTGGGTGACGGAAGGCACAGGCAGCACTTATTGGGTTGAGCCGACGGGCGGCGTGAGTCCGACACCTGTTCCAGGCACACCGATTCCGCCGACCCAACCGCCCGCTACGCCTGCTACACCTACACCGAATACGGGTGCTTGCGCGGGCGCACCAGCTCCACGTTTGAAAATTGGCGGGAATGGCCGACCCACTCAGGACTTTAGCAGCCTCCGTTCCGGCATCGACAGCAACACTGTGATTGCGGTCATGTATGCGGCGCGAGGGGATGTCTTCAAAGTGACGGCTGGCCCCTTCTGCGGTTATGGGTTATATAACTGGTGGCAGGTGAATTTTAAAGGCACGCTGGGTTATGTGACGGAAGGTACAGGCAATACCTATTGGGTTGAGCCTGCGCCTTAAACGGTAAAAAAATTTGCAGGGGCAAGGCACTGCCTTGCCCTGAATTATCCAAAAATGACGGTCTTGTTGTTGTAAATCAGCACCTGATTTTGCAGGTGATAGCGGATGGCGCGTGACAAGACCATTTTTTCCACATCCTTGCCTTTACGCACCATATCATCAGCCGAATCCTTGTGATTGACGCGGATGACCTCCTGCTCGATGATCGGGCCAGCATCGAGTTCGGCGGTCACATAATGGCTGGTCGCGCCGATAATTTTGACACCTCGGCTGTGGGCGCGTTGGTAGGGTTTTGCACCAGCGAACGCAGGCAAAAATGAGTGATGGATGTTGATGATGCGGTTGGGATAACGCGCGACGAAGCCTTCAGTCAGAATTTGCATGTAGCGCGCCAGCACAATGAAATCGGCTTTATGTTCGTCAACCAGCGCGATCTGGGCGGCTTCGACTTCGGGTTTATTGTCCTTCGTGACGGGCAGCACATGATAAGCGATGCCAAATTTTTCGGCGACAGTCCCCAGATCAGGGTGATTACTGATAATCAGTGGAATTTCCACACGCCATTCGCCAGACTGCCAGCGCGCCAGAATGTCATATAAACAGTGCGATTCTTTGGAGACAAAAATCGCCATACGCGGCACATTCCAGGAAAAACGCACATCCCAGGTCATGTCGAACTGGGTAGCGATGGGTTGGAAAGCGGCGGTGATGCCATCCGCTGGGATCGAAAAACCGTCTAAATCCCATTCGACGCGCATGAAAAACACATTTTCGGCGGCATCGACATGCTGGTCGAGGTGCAGGATATTGCCGTTGTTGCGGGCGAGGAAGTCGGTGACGGCGGCGACCAAGCCTTTGCGATCCGGGCAGGAAATGAGCAGCGTCGCCGATGGCGACTGTGGAATATCAGACACGAGTGTTGCCTCTGTAGTCGATAAAATGTGATTAAGAAGCGAGTATAACCTGATTTGTCTGGACATCGCTAAAAATACGCAAAATTTATTTGAGTCTGAATATTGAATAGATTTCTATAACAAATCTGACGATGAAGCCTTGAGCTTGCATTAAGAGATAGTAGAATTGGCTAAAAAGGAGGTTATACTTGTCAGTAGATTAATCCCATGTGGGCGGCACGTTTTTTTGGTTCAATACTATAAAACGTCTGCTTGCTACCAAGAGCGATCAAACGATAGGTGCATTATGGATGTAGAACCTGCCAGACCTGCAAAGTCCGTCCCCTGTATGGACAGCTTGAGGCTGTCCGACGACATCAATAAAACTTCGCAGCCAACTCAAACACCAATTATTGAACACGTCACCAACCCAAACAACTTCCGAATAATCGCATTTAACTGACTGCATATCGGGGCTAATCAGGCTATTTCCCAGGACGAAACGTACCTGGGCTACGGTTTGCGTTAGCTATTGCTATTTTTTTGGCGTACCACTCAAACGAGGTCACTTTGACGAATTTTATTTTCAAACAGCTTATTAATGGGGAATGGGTCGGCGCAGACCAGGGCGGCGTCTGGCATCTGGTTAACCCTGCCACTGAAGAAATTTTAATGGACATCCCCTTTGGCGGCGCGGCGGATGCGCAGGCAGCGATTGATGCGGCGGCGGCGGCTTTTCCGGCATGGTCGAAAAAATCACCGTATCAGCGCGGTGATATTTTGATGAAAGCGGCGGCGCTGGTGCTGGAACGCGCCGAAGAAATGGCCGCGATCACCACCGAAGAATGTGGCAAGCCTTTGAGCGAATCACTGGCGGAATGGCGCAGCGCCGCCAATTATCTGACCTGGAATGCAGAAGAAGGCAAACGGGCTTATGGACGTGTGATCCCGGCGCGCGCTCCCGGACGGCGGATCATGGTGATCCAGCAGCCGTTAGGCGTGGTTGGCACGATCACGGCCTGGAATTTCCCTGTTTATAACGTGGTGCGCTGCTGGGCGGCGGCATTGGCGGCGGGCTGCACTGTGGTCGGGCGACCATCGGAATATACGCCGCGCTCGGCGATGATGCTGGCGCAGGCTTTACAGGATGCCGGTTTGCCTGCAGGTGTGCTCAATATGATTAATGGCGACCCGGCAGCGATGGCACAGGTCATGCTCAAAGATTCGCGCTGCCGCAAAATCAGCTTCACGGGGAGTACGCGCGTCGGCAAATTATTGATGGATGGTGCATCCGAAACCGTGACGCAGCTTGCCCTGGAATTGGGCGGGAATGCCCCGGTGATCGTTTTCCCGGATGTGAATGTCAAGAACGTGGCACAGCAGTCGGCAAGCTGGAAATATCGCAATGCCGGACAGGTATGTGTCGCGCCGCAGCGTTTTTTCGTCCACAGCCAGATTGCCGAAGAATTTATCGAGCACGCGGCGACTTTTTCGCGCGCGCTCAAACTCGGTAACGGCCTGCAAAAAGGCACAGACACCGGCCCGCTGATTAATGCCATCCAGCGGGATCGGGTGGAAGCAGTGGTGGCAGAGGCTATTGCTGAGGGAGCCGAAGCGCTGACGGGCGGCGCGCGTCCCGATGATATGCCCAAAGGTTATTTCTACAGCCCGACGGTGATTACTGGATTAGGAAGCGATTCGCGGTTGTACCGCGAGGAAATTTTTGGGCCGGTCATGCCCATTATCCCCTTTAGTGATACCGAGGAGGTTCTCAAGCTGGCGAATGATACGCAGTATGGCTTAGCGGCGTTCGTCCAAACAAACGATATGAACACATCTATCCGCATGTACGAAGGACTGGAGTTTGGCATGGTATGCATTAATGATTGGCTGCCAGCGACGCCTGAAGCTCCGTTTGGCGGGATGAAACAAAGTGGCCTGGGACGCGAAAGCGGTCTGGAAGGCTTAGAAGATTACCTCGAAACCAAAACCGTATTTACAGGAGGCGCACCATGAGTAAAGCTAAGGCGACGGTGACCGTCGTTCAAACCGAACCCAAATATGCGCGGCGGCTGGCGAAGATGCAAAGCGCGATCTTCCCAACCCTGACAGAAG
>JBDTNB010000029.1:0-58984 GCA_039933955.1 Chloroflexota bacterium | reverse complement strand
GACAGTTCGAGCGCACGATGATTATTGTCGATGAAGGCGCTTACGTCCATTACGTGGAAGGCTGTACCGCTCCGACGTATAGCTCAGACAGTTTGCACAGCGCAGTCGTCGAAATCATCATCAAAGACGGCGCACGCTGCCGTTACACGACGATTCAGAACTGGTCGAATAATGTTTACAACCTCGTCACTAAACGCGCGGTTGCTTACAAAAATGCGACTATGGAATGGGTGGATGGCAACCTGGGCAGCAAACTGACCATGAAATATCCGGCGGTGCTGCTGGCAGGCGAAGGCGCGCATGGCGAAGTGCTGTCCATCGCGTTCGCAGGCAAAGGCCAGCATCAGGACGCAGGTGGCAAAATCACCCACCTCGCCCCCAATACCACCAGCCGAATCATCAGCAAATCGATCAGCAAAGACGGTGGACGTGCCAGTTATCGCGGTCTGCTGAAAATCGTTGAAGGCGCGGACAACTGCAAGAGCAACGTGGTTTGCGATGCGCTGCTGCTGGACGACAAAAGCCGTTCCGACACCTACCCCACCATCGAAGTTGACGCCAAAAATGTCACGATGGGACACGAAGCATCGGTGAGCAAGGTTGGCGAAGATCAGCTTTTCTATCTGATGAGTCGTGGGCTGAACGCAGACGAGGCAAACGCGATGGTCGTCAATGGTTTCATCGAACCGCTGGTCAAAGAATTGCCAATGGAATATGCGCTGGAATTGAATCGACTGATTCAAATCCAGCTTGAAGGAACGATTGGGTAAGTATCCTGATCTATGGGGCAAGGCGTGCCTTGCCCCTACTACCAAACACATTTGAAATGACAATGACACGGGTATATTGATAACCCGTCGAATACTGGAGGAACGCGAACTGTGGTTGTGAAAACCCGCCGCCGCTCGAACGAAGTATCTGCGCCAAGCTACACCGAGGCGGACGTGCGCGCACTGAGCGCAAAAAATGAAGAACCGCAATGGCTGCTGGAAAGCCGTCTGGTTGGCTGGGAATTGTATCAGGACATGCCTATGCCCGATCAATCGCTGGAAGAATGGCGGCGGACGGATTATCGACATATTGACTGGGATGAAGCCGACAAGTTGATTACGGCCAATGGCGCAACGCTCGACACTATCCCGGCTGCCAACCGTGAACCCCTGATGGGCGACCAACAGGGCGGCTTACTGGCTTTCGTGGATGGCAAACTTGTCCACCGTGAATTCGCCGATCAATTGGCGGAACAGGGCATTATTTTCACCGATTTGGTGACGGCCTGCCGTGATTATGAAGACTTGGTACGCCCCAACCTGATGACCAAAGCTGTGCTGCCCAGCGAAGGTAAATTTGCGGCACTGCACGCTGCCCTATGGACACACGGTGTATTCGTTTATATCCCGCGCGGAAAAGTCGCCGAACTGCCGCTGCATGTCGTGATGTATAACACCCATTCTGGCGCGAGCCTGGGACATATCCTGGTCGTCGTCGAAGAGAACGCCCAGGCAACAGTCCTAGTCGATTATTCGTCAGTTGAATCCACGACACAATCATCGTATGTGGGCGCGACGGAACTGCTGGTCGGTGATGCCGCCAACCTGCAATATGTTGACCTGCAAAATTGGAATCGCGAAACTTATGAATTCAGCTATCAGCGCGGGCGCGTTGGGCGCGATGCGAACCTGGACTGGATTCATGGGACTATTGGTGGCCGTTTGGTCAAAGCCTTTATGGAACTCGAACTCGATGGCAAAGGCGCGAACGGGCGCATGTCTGGGTTCTTCTTCGCCGACCACGATCAGCTTTTCGACCACGATACCCAACAGAATCACAATGCGCCGCTGACCAATTCGGATTTGTTGTTCAAGGGCGCGGCCAAAGATACGGCGCGTACTGTCTGGCAAGGCATGATTAAATCCAAGCCGCACATGCAGAAAATCGACGGCTATCAGGCCAGCCGCAATCTGCTATTGAGCGAAGACGCACGCATGGACGGCATCCCTGGCCTGGAAATCGAAGCCGATGATGTGAAGTGTTCGCACGCGGCGACCTTCGGGACGCTAGAAACGGAACCGATATTTTACCTGATGAGCCGGGGTATCCAGCGCCCGGATGCGCAGCTCATGGTTATTGACGGCTTCTTTGACGAATTGTTGCAGCGTATTCCGTTCGAGCGTGTGCGCGAACGGTTGCAGGCGGCGATGGAAGCCAAAATCGTCGGCAGCAGCAACTAGGTCGCGCACATCCATGTTTTAGATTCAAAGGGCGCGCCAGAATTTGGACGCGCCTTTTTGTTAAGGGGAGATTATATGACCCAATTTAGTGCAGTTGCTCTGCCCTACGATGTGCAGACCGTCCGCGCGGATTTTCCAATCCTCAATCAAGAGCATCACGATGGTGTACCGCTGATTTATCTCGATAATGCCGCGACCAGCCAGAAACCACTGAAAGTTATCGAAGCGCTCGATGATTATTATCAGCGCTACAATGCCAATGTGCACCGCGGCATCCACAAATTGAGCGAAGAAGCTACCTCGGCATACGAGGGCGCTCGCATCAAAATCAAGCGTTTTATCAACGCACAAAATAGACGTCAAATTATTTTCACGCGCGGTACAACCGAGAGCATCAATCTGGTCGCCAATACCTGGGGGCGCGCCAACCTCAAAACCGGCGATGTGGTCGTTTCGACGGTCATGGAACATCACTCGAATATTGTCCCCTGGCAAATTTTGGCTGCCGAAAAAGGCTTCACGATTCGTTATGTACCTGTTTTGGAAGATGGCACATTGGATCGCGAATTTCTGACGAAGGTGCTGCGTGATGAGCCAGTCAAATTGGTCACACTGACGCATGTCTCCAATGTGCTGGGGACGATCAATCCAGTTGCGGAAATCGCTCAGGAAGCACACGCTGCCGGGGCATTGGTACTGGTGGACGGCGCGCAAAGCGTCCCGCATATGCCCGTCGATGTGCAGGCATTAGGAGTCGATTTCTATGCCTTCAGCGGCCACAAAATGGTCGGGCCAACCGGGATTGGCATACTCTACGGCAAACGCGAACTTCTGGAAGCGATGCCCCCCTGGATGGGCGGTGGCGATATGATTTCGCAGGTGACGCTGGAAGGCAGCACATGGAATGATTTACCCTATAAATTTGAGGCTGGAACGCCTGCTATTGCCGAGGCCATTGGCCTGGGTTATGCGGTGGATTATCTGACCGAATTGGGCATCGACAAGATTCATGCCCACGAAAAAGCCATCACCGAATATGCATTGGATCGCCTTGCGGAAGTGCCAGGATTGACACTCTATGGGCCGGATGCATCTCAAAAAGGGTCGGTTGCCGCCTTCAAATTCGATGACATCCACGCCCATGATATCGCCCAAATTCTGGATGGCGAAGGGGTTGCAGTGCGAGCAGGGCATCACTGCGCCATGCCGCTGCACCAGCATTTGGGCGCGAACGCCACCGCGCGCGCCAGTTTTTATCTGTATAACACACCATCCGAGGTTGACGCGCTGATCGAAGCGTTGTATAAAGCGAAAAAGGCGTTTTCGCGCCAATAGAGGCAAACATTATGGATATGTACCGTGAAATTATCCTCGACCATGCCCAACATCCGCATCATCCGGGCGTCCTGAGTCCAGCCGATGTGGATCACGAGGAGCACAATCCGTTATGTGGTGATCGGTTGCGGCTGACACTGCGGGTGGATGAGAACAAACGTATTGTCGATCTGGCCTGGGAAGGCGAAGGCTGTGCGATCAGTCAGGCTAGCGCTTCGATGTTGGGCGATGAACTGATCGGCAAAACGCTGGATGAAATCCGCAGCATCACCAAGGATGATATTTTTGAATTGGTCGGCATCCCGCTAACGATTAACCGCGTCAAGTGTGCGCTGCTGTCGCTCAAGACGCTTATTATCGGTACGTCCAGCCTGACCGAATGGCAAACCATCGAGGACAAGGGCGACGAATAAGCATGGTTGAATTCATCACGGTTGCTACCACCAACGAAGTACCTCCTGGAGAACGGATCGTTGTCGAAATTGGACGTAAATGGATCGCCATTTTCAATGTGGATGGCAGCTATTACGCGATTGAAGACCGCTGCACCCATGACGATGGCCCTTTAGCCGAAGGGGTTTTGACGGGAACAACAATTGAATGTCCACGTCACGGAGCCTGTTTCAACATCACCAATGGCAAAGTGCTCACGCCGCCCGCGATGGTGGATGTGCCTAGTTATCAAGTACAGGTGGACGGCAACAATATTCAGGTCGCAAAGCGCTAGTGAAAGCGCACGGGGATAATCGCCGTTAAACCTTTTTAACGTAGTGGGCAACCTCGCAAACCATGTAGGATAATAGCCTATCAGACATTCACTGGTAGGCTATTTTATTGATTAGGGAAATAATAGTGTCTCCTCAATCTATTCTTGACCACATCTATAATGGGCGGATGCTTATTTTTGGGCATCGTGGCGCGAGCGCGTATGCCCCAATGAACACCCTGCCCGCTTTTGAATTGGCAGCAGAACAAGGCGCGGATGGCGTCGAATTGGATGTGCATTTTTCAAAAGACAAGCAGCTTATCGTGCTGCATGACTTTACCATAGACCACACCACTAACGGCACAGGTTACGCCCGCGATATGACGCTGGCACAGTTGAAGGCCCTAGACGCAGGTTCGTGGAAAGGTGAGCAATATAAGGGTGTCCAAATTCCAACCCTAGACGAAGTTTTTGATGCGATTGGGCAAAAACTTTTCGTCAATGTTGAAATTAAATCCGAGACCGAAGAGACCGATGGCGTCGAACAAGCCGTCGCCGATTGTCTGCAACGGAAGAACATGCAGGAGCGCGTCATCATATCGTCGTTTAATCCGCTGGCGCTCAAACGCTTTCGAGAGATTATGCCTGATGTGCCAATTGGTTATCTGTATGTCGCAGAAGCACAGCCCTTCGCGGAAGTGATGGAAACCTTGCCCCATGAGGCGCGCCATCCGCACCACCCAATGATTGACCAGGAGTATATGGATTGGGCGAAAAGCAAAGGCTATCGCGTGAATACCTGGACGGTGAATGATCCTGCGCGGGCGATTGAGTTAAAGCGCCTGGGTGTGGACGCTATCATCACCGACACGCCCGATGTGATGCGCGAGGCACTTTATGGATAACCCCTGGTGGCGGTTGGTGCGCTTTGGCTTCCGACTGCTGTACAACGAGATGGCCTTCACGTATGATCTGGTGAGTAATATTGTATCGTTGGGTGCGTGGCGCTGCTGGCAACGAGCGGCGCTCAAACACTTGACCGCGCAGCCCGGAAACCTTATCCTGGAACTGGCGCATGGTACAGGCAATTTACAATTGGATTTGCTCGATGCAGGTTATCGAACCATCGGCTACGATCTGTCGCCGTATATGGGGCGAATCGCCAATGCCAAACTCGTCCATTACGGCTATTCTGCAAAGTTAGTACGCGGCAAAGCGCAAGAGTTGCCCTTCCCTCCTGGAGCATTCGCCGCCGTTGTCAGCACCTTCCCTACCAATTTTATCGTCCAACCGAAAACCTTGCGCGAGGTGCATCGTATTTTGCAGCCGAAGGGGCAATTCATCATTGTCCCCAACGGCGTATTGACAGGCGGAGGGGTGTCTGGTGCAGGGATCGAATGGTTGTACCGTGTTACAGGACAGCGCGAAGACAGTACAGCCAGCTTCAAGGACTTTTTTACACCTTATGGTTTCGACGCGGAAATGTTCACCGAACCCTGTCCACGCAGTATCGCCTATGTGATTGTTGCCCAGAAAAGGGGCTAGATTTCAATTTGCGGGCGTGCTATAATGTCATCAACTTAATATGGTGACTATAGCTCAGTTGGCAGAGCGCCTGATTGTGGCTTAGGAGGTCGTGGGTTCAAGACCCACTAGTCACCCAAAATAAAACGCCCTTCACGCGGCGTTTTTGATTCTAGGCGAAACCGGGGAAGTAGTCTTTTTTGATCTGATCTTTGCGGACGTTCATCTGGCTCAACACATCCTCAAAATCTTCAACCATCGCATTCGGGCCGGACAGATAAAAAATGCAGTGCATATAATCCGGCACTTCCTGTTTAATCATCTGTCGGTTAATGTGCCCAACATAGCCCTTCCACGCCGCAGGAACTCTGGCCGCACCCGTCAGCGTATAGACTGTTTTCAATCCCAACTGCTGCTGGGCCTTATCGAAAACATCCTTGTACAGAATGTCTGCCACATTTTTATTGGAATAGAACAGCACGGCAGGACGTTTTTGACGGGTATCGAGCATATACTTAATCATACTGCGAAACGGGGTGATACCAATACCGCCTGCGATAAATACGCATTTTTGCTGCGGGTCAGCCGGTAATACGAAGTCGCCAGCAAGCTGAGCCGCGACAATTTCGCTATTTCCGTCCATCGAGAGCATCGATGTCTTAAAGGTGCTGGAATTGGGATAAAACTTCACCCCGACGATTAATTCTTTTTCAGTTGGTGAAGAGGCCAGTGTAAAGTAACGCCTGTTGCCCCGGCTGTCCGGGTTGGAATGCCCCAATGTCCACTCCATATATTGGCCGGCTGCGAACGACAGTTTTTGGTTGGGCGTAAAAATGAAGTCATAGACATCCGGCGCAATCTGCACCCTATTTTTGAGTTCCAACAACAATTTAGCCTTCGGACTCACGATATAAGCAAAGACGTTTCCGATCAATATCGCTAGCTCAGGCGTAACGTAAAACGCGCCAATATGGAACTGCGGCGAAAACAATAAACCCACTATCGCGCCGTAGATTATTTGCAGGCGATTGGTATGAGGAGCCGTCAACGGTTCGGTGAGGATGACACTCGCGAAGAAGAAAAGTGGCGAATACAGGACTGTCTGTTGTAGAACCGTCACCAGACTTTGGTGATTCGCCAGACTGAATGCCAGCGTAACCGCCAATGCTGTGAATAGAAAGCTGAAAACCAGATCAAATCGGCGGATTTTCCGCACCATCAAGATACCGCCTATGATGACAAAAGGCAGCATCGGAGCCGTACCCACCCACCAACTGGCCGTCTGATTGATAGTGAGTGCGGTCAAAGCCACCGCAAAGGCCGCCGGATTGAACAGATGCTTACCTTTAATCGCCAGAATATATTTGGATGCCATCGCCCATATAGCGATCCACACTAAAAACATCACATCCTGGGGGGGCTTCACGGGAGTCACTATTAAGGCCAGAATCAAAGCCGAAATGTAAACTGACTCCACATTCGCCGGAACATTAAATATCCGAGCAAACACTTTGTTCGTGATCCAACAGACAACCGTGAGGAGCAGCGTACTGAAAAGCAGATCAATTGGGTTAAACGGCAGCAGACCAAAAAAGCAAAATGCCAGCGCTATGCCAACTAACGCAATGAGATAATACAGCACCAGACGATACATGGTGATCGAGTTGAGTATCTCGTCGATAAAATAAAACATGGGATGTATCCTTCGGTAGGTGCTTTAAAAGCTAGGTTCTGGCCTGTTTGAGGGCTGATTGCAAAGACAAGGCGAAGGCTTGACTGGTTAATGTGGCTCCCGAAATGATGTCTACATTAGCACTCTGGGCCTGGACGGCCTCGGTGGTAAGCCAGGGCATGGCCTGAGCGTTAATGCGCTGTGATGTGCGGCGATCATGTGGATAATCAAGGAATTGAACATCCTGGATTGATCCACTTTGTATGACGGCTTCTACCTGTACATTTCCATAATACGCATCGACAACATCACCCGTGTACTGCCCATCGCGATAACGACCATTGGCGGTTGCGGTGGGCTGCACTTGTGGTGCTGCAACAACCTGCGTTCTCGGTGCAGATGACAATGTAGAAACGGATGCGGATGCGTTCGCCGCTCCCGAAGACGTGGGAGTAAGCACGCTTGATTCGTCCACGCCCATGAGCCGAGCACGAATTGCGTAGGCGGCAAACGAGATAACCACCAATGACGACAGCGTAAATTTTTTCCAGGTCTGGTCAGAACGGCGCTTTTGCGATGATACAATTTTGGGCATGTTGGATTTCCACTTTGTTTGAGGATCGCACTTATCATAGAGGAAATCATCAGGCAGAGGATTAAATCAGGCTGAAACCACCTTAAATCTACCTTAAATTAAGGCTCATGTTCAAAACGAGTGATTTCTGTAGGGAACGACCTATGTGTCGTCCCTGCTAAAATACCTTTTTCACTTAATTTGAACATGAGTCTAAATCAAAGACGTTCTACTGAAAAAATGAATATTCAATTATGCAGAAGATGCAAGCTGAAGCCGCGTAAAACTAATGTGGACGGCGCACACGCACGCGCTTGCGGCGCAAATTCACACGCAGACCGGTTTTCCGCACAGTATCTCCCCCGATAACCAACGATTGAACAGTGGCGGTGACAGGACTGGCAGCGGTTGTAACAGGCCGCATTTCCTGGGTTTCGCTTGGCTTGGGAATCCCAAACAGATCAAACACGCTGACTTCGCCGGTATCTGTGGCAGCGGGCAGCGGTTCGGGTAAAACAACTGCTTTGTTCGATAGCAATGTCGTGTCGCTTGTCGTGAAGCGCAGGGGTGCTTCTGTCACGACTTCCTCATGAGCGTCAGGAGCAGTAGGGGGTTGCGGCGCATCGTGATCTGGCTCAATCCCCACGATCACCAGTTGTTCCGGCAAAATTCCTGGTGGGTTGACAAATTCGGAAGCGTCCTGGAAGGCCTCGGAAAATTGAATTTCTGCTTCGGCTGAAGTCGGTGCTTCTAAGACTACCGCCGGATGTTCACTGGTCTCTGCTGCTGTAGAAGGCGCTGCGCCTTCTACAGCAACAATTTCTATCTTGTCAGGACTTGATAAAGGCTTCGCCGAAGCTTCCGGCGGCAAACCGACCAGAAATGCCGGTTCAGCCGTCTCATTTTCCGGTTCCGACGTGGTTGGCGTATCGACCACAGCAGGCATACGCGGGCGGGTATCTTCGTCCGAAATCGGTGGTTCGACAATTCCCGAAACGCTGACGGGCGCGGTAGTCGCAGTCTCAGATTTCACCGACGGGTGACGCGGTTTATACTGCGCGCGGGCTTCATAATCCAAGCCCTGACGCAATATCGATTTGGCTTCGCGGTCACGCTCATCATTGGATTTATTCAGGACGCGCCATAGCATTTTGAGGCTGTCCACCATTACACCCTCAATCTGCCGCTTTAAGGTTAGCGCATTGCGCACCCCACCCAGGAAACCCCCGATTTCATAGCTGAACGTCCACTGGACAATAGTGCCTTCCGCTATTTCTTGCAGACGAATCCGACCTTTGTTTTGTTTGAAGGATATACCATCGACCAAGGTATATTCGTAGCCTAAGCCGTCATACCAGGCGATGGTCTCAGCCACATAATCGTGACCATCGTTGGTGGTATAGCGCCAACGCACCCCTGTACCTTCATGTTTTGAAGTTAAATAGGACAGGTTTATATAGTTGACCTGCCACGTTTGATTTTTCGACAGGTCACTGAGATGTTCCCAAACGATTTGAGGGGATTTCGGTATGAGTATACGGTGATCTAAAATATTCATCAGAAATGTTATTAAGCCATTCTCAAACGTGTTCAAAATGTGAGTTTATGTTACACTCCCATTCGATGAGATTGTACCATAGACAGCTAACCTGGAAAACTAGGTCATCAAAAGGATATTTTCAGTTTGCCCAGCCCAACCACTACACTCGGTTTCATTCTGGCAACATTGTGCGGTGCGCTTTTTCATCTCTTTATGGGCGGTGACGCGCGCCGGTTGGCGCTCTTTTTGCTAGCGGGATGGGTGGGATTTGGCCTGGGGCATCTGCTCGGCACAATTTTGAACATCAATATTTTAAACATTGGCACACTGCGCATTTTCTCGGCTCTCGTTGGTGCGCTGATCGCCCTTCTGGTCGCCCATTTCCTGACTGCCAAACGCACGAGCAAACGAACCGCGCGTTAATGAACGGCGCGTTAAAGGTGTAACGTATGGAACAACAAAGCTCATCTCAGGCTGCTGTCCCGGCAGAAGCCGCTAAAAAACCGTCACGATGGACGGTTCAACGTATTGTCGTTGCGGCGGCGGCGATACTGGGCGGAATCATCATTTTGCTGTTTGTCATTGGACTTTTATTCGCCCTGTTCAGCGACGTGCAGGCAACTGCACCACGTATCCAGATTATCCGTGACACCCTGGTGATTGTCATCACGCTGGAATTCCTGCTCATCGTTGGCGCGCTAGCCATCGTGATTTTGCAGGTCGCACGGCTAGTGCTGCTGCTTCAAAACGAGGTCAAGCCGCTCCTGGATAATACGAAGGATGCGGTCAACAGCGCCAAAGGCACAGTGGAATTTGTGGGCAATAATGTTACTGAACCCGTCGTTCGCGTCGGATCATTCTTGGCGGGCGCAAATGTGTTCGTCCGTGAAGTGGGTGGTATCCGCCGCGCCATCCGTCGCAATGGGAAGGAAAAAGAAATTGAACCCACCAAATAGCGAGACCGATTCGCTCGACAGCGGCGTATTGGTATCGAGCTTTATCATCGGATTGTTGATTGGCGGCGTATTCGCGCTTTTCCGCGCGCCGAATAAGGGTGTCATCCGCCAGCAATTGACTGAAACCGGGGGAAACCTGCGTCAGAAAATCGAAGCCGCCGTTCCGTCCGACCCGATTGCTGAAAGTCTAGCGGAGGGGAAAGCTGCCGCCCGCCGCCGCCGTGCCGAGTTAGGACTTCAAACGCCTTAAGTTGACTTTATCGCGCCTCAATCAGCGAAAACACTTCGGCTACAGCGTCCGCAACCTCGCTTGCAATCAGGCTGCGCGTTGTCCCCGATTTGCGCGCGGCCAACGTCCCGGCCAGCCCGTGAATGTACCCCCCGGCAAGGGCAGCATCATATGCCGACATCCCTTGCGCGAGAAGCCCGGTAATCATTCCCGCCAGCACATCGCCCGTACCAGCCTTCGCCAGCACATCCGTTTTGAAAGGCAGCACGGCTACCCGTCCATCCGGTGCGGCGATTAAGGTGTGTGCCCCTTTTAACACCAGAATCACATTCCATTCAGCCGCTTTCGCGCGGACGATGTCCCAACGATTTGCCAGGATGTCACGGGTTTCCATCTTCGCCAAGCGCCCCATCTCGCCTGGATGCGGCGTAATAACGGTATTCTCCGGCAGCAATTTCCACCATTCGTCCAGTTCGCTCAACAAATTCAGGCCATCAGCATCAATGACCAGCGCTGGCAATTTGGCGGGGGTCTCGTCTGGCTTTGATTCTGCATCGGCAGCTTTTTCCATAAACCCTATCGAACGTTGTGCATGTGGTTTGGCCGTTTCCGAAGCAGAGTTGAGCAACGTTGTCAAAAATTCGCGCGTGGTTTGTTCACGTCCCCATCCCGGCCCCAGCAAAAGCGAATCATAGGCCGCCATTTCTTTCTGCACAATCGTGACGGCATTCGCCGCCAGCGCGCCCATATCATGCGGCAGCATTAACCAGGTCGGTTCAAATAAATGCGAACTTATCACGTCGATAACGGGCTGCGGCGCGCCAACGGTCACCAGACCTACCCCTACCCGATAGGCCGCCAGAGCCGACAATCCCGGCGCGCCCATAAAATTGGTTGATCCGGCGACAATGAGCGCTTTGCCAAATGTGCCTTTATTGGCATCGGCGGAGCGCCCCGGCAGCAAACCCCGCACCATATGGCCATCAACCAGCGTGTTATTTTCGTTTTTCAACGCTGGCAAATCAATCGGGAGACCAATCGTCGCGATATGCAGTTGACCGACGGCTCCTGCCCCTGGGAACTCTAACAATCCGGGTTTGGCGGCAATAAAGGTAATAGTCTCATCAGCATGAATTGCATTTTTGTCAAGTTCACCGGTGTCACAATTTAATCCGCTCGGACAATCAATCGCGAGCACATAGGGGCGCGGAAAACGCGAAGTGTTCGGCGTATCCGGGGTGATAATTGCCCCTTCAGGATGTTCGGGCTGCTGGTCGTCGTTGACAGCCTGCACGACGTTGCGCAAAACTTTGGCCGCATCGTTTTTGAGCGGCAAGCGCACGCCGATGCCGAAAAGCGCGTCCACGACGAGGTGGGCACTGGCTACCATGTTACGCAATACGCGGCCATCGCGGTCATCTTCAGCGTAGGCAATGAACAAATCAGCGTCCTTGACCGCTGTGAAATTCGCGTCAGTGTCATCGCGGCGTTTGAGCAAATAACATCGCACCTGAATATTTTTATCGAGCGCGAGGAGCCGCCCTGCTACCAGACCATCGCCGCCGTTATTTCCGGGGCCGACCAGTACCGTCACACGGGCTTCGGCCTGCCCCGACAGAATGACCTGAGCGCGGCGAGCGGCAGCAGCTCCGGCATTTTGCATCATGGCATCGTAGGAAAATCCTGCTGCATCCGCAGCGGCTTCAATCTGGCGCATATTTTCAACTGATACTACTTTTATCATCTCGAACTCTCCTCTTCCCGTAAACCACTTTTCATGCGCACCATTATAGCGCTAGCGCATATATTAGCCGTTCCAAATCGCAATCCGAACCGGAGAGACAAGCCAACTATCCGGGTGCTTTCCCAATTTCAGGAATTAGCAACACTTACATAGGCTCCGTCACAGGCCTTGTAACGGAACCTCAAGGTATCGCAATCACTTGGTACATTTATAATATGAAAGTGCTTGATTTAAATAGACACATCGTATAGAATTTCGCTCAACACTCGTGAAAAAAAGCACATAAATCCAATAAAACCAGCCTGATAAAAATCGTCTGTCAGGCTTTTGTATATAGAGCGCCCAGCGAATAAAGTGTCGCGCGGCGTATTAACACGATAACGTGGACAATCCCGGCATTGTCTATCAATCGGCAGACTCATATTCAAGAGTATGCTCACATTTTATCCTTCCGCAGTCCCGCAGGAGCCACATTTATGAAATCGTTCTTCACTTTAATCACGCGACTATCGCTGCAATTTCGCATCGTGACCCTGGCGCTGATGGTCGTCGTTTCAGCGCTCGGCGTCGTAGCAATCACGAAATTGAAACAAGAACTATTGCCCTCGGTCAGTTTTCCGCAAACGGTCATCCTGACGCAGGTTTCCGGCATGACCAGCGATCAGGTGCTGAATGCCATCACCAAACGCCTGGAAGCCGCCGTCGATACGGTTGATCCTATCGTCAACATCGAATCAACCACGACAGGCGCATTCGGCAGCGTCATCATTGCGCGTAACAATTTCGGCCTGAACCAGGAAAAAATCGAGGGGCAAATCCAGAGCGCGCTGGACAGCGTATGGCTGCCGCTGCGCAAAATTATCCCAGCGGATGGACAAGACCCGCAGGAATTTTCGGCCAAGCTGCTGGCGGATATGACACCGGATGTGCTGATTTATTTACAGGAAAAAGACCCCAATTTCCTGTTCCAATTGTCGCCCGATGTCTGGAAATCATTCTCCGACGATACCGTGAAAACGGTGCTGGCCTATCTGGCTACGCAAAACACCGAATCGGCCAGCAATAAAGGCGCGCTGCGAAACCTGATTGACCAGGAAATCGTGCCGCAGTTGTCGGCGATGGATGTAGTCGCCAGCATCAGCGTCAGCGGTGGACAGGCGCTCCCCGGCGACACTAGCGCGACTGTGCCAACCAGCGACACTTCCGCCGCACCAAGCAGCCTACTTCTGCAACTCTCGCCCAATGCCTGGACTGCCGTATCAGCGAAGGCCGGGATTAGCGGGCCGCTGGACGAGAAAGCCGTCGAAGCTTTAAAAGGCACAACCGTTGACATCCCCAGCGCACCGCCTGCCCTGCCGCAAAGTTGGCAGCAAGATCGGTTCGTCGATGCCAGTGATTTGATGGAAATGAAGAGTCTGACGCGGACTACGGCGGCGGTCTTCAACAACTTTTACAGTAAAGGTCGCATCGTGGGGTCGCTGGGACAAACCAACGATCTGACGCCCGATGATATTCAGCAAATTCTGGCGATTGACCCGACCCTAGTGCAATATCTAAAAGCTGAACAACTCGCCGCACTTTCACCTGAAGTATTTGCCGCGCTGCCTGCGGATTACATCACTGGACTGGACGGCTTTACACGCGACGAATTGGCCGCGAAAGCATTGGCACAAACCATCAGCGGTCAGGAAGCAGCACCAACCCCGGTTGACCTGCCGAGTGCATGGCGCATTTCGCCGCCGCAGTTGATTAGCTTCAGCTTCGACGATATTCCGCTGGCGACTTTCAGCGTGTCGAGCACTCAAGCGACTGCCGCTCCCGCTGATACGGCTGCGGTAACCACACCTGCAACCGATACAACTACTGCTGTTGACACCACTCAACCTGAAGTGCCCGCAAAGGACATCCCCGAAGGGCCAAAGCTGCCAGCGATTTTCGCGCTAATGGGAGGTCAATTTAAGGCCAAAATTGATACCGCTGACGACCTGATTAACCTTAAGCTCCCCGAAGATGCAGCCAAGCAGTTTGGGCAATCGACTTTGAGTGCAGCTAACCTGATGAATTTCATCGTGCTGCTGGCCGACCCGAATAATTTACCGCCGGGAGTGGACAAGCCCGCCATTCCGATCAATCCGAAACAGATTATCGGGGCGCTGACGCCGGATGTAGTCGCCTTCCTGGCAAAATATGATCCAACTTTTGTGCCCAATCTCCAGGACAGCGTATTCGATTACTTCAGCGACGATGTGCTAAAATTGCCAGAAATCACACCCAAGCTGGCAAGCGCCTGGGATGCACTGGCGAATCAGCCACAGTTCAAGGATAAACCTCTCAAAACCGCCGCTGATTTGATCGCCACTGGTGATGGGAAAGCCTCCACTATACTGAATACCATCGACACCAGCATCCCGGAAGGTTTCACTGGCTATGAAGTCCGATTATTCGACAGTCTGACCCCAGCGACGGTACGCTATTTATCACTGCAAGAACCGGATTTCTACAAAAATCTGAGCGCCGACGTAGTGAAGAAGTTGTCGCCGACGGTGCTGGCTAAGCTGCCGGATGATGTTATCGCCGGACTCGACAAAGAAACTGCCGACGCGGTAAAAGCGATTGCTGCTGGCACGCAAGAGTCCGCCGCGCAGCAGTTGGCATCTCAGTACGCCAGCAATGTCCCCGCTGCCGACCCGGAAGCCCCGACGCTTAATGCCGATTGGGCGGTCATCGGCAATTTCCTCGGCAAAGAACTGAATACGGCTGACGATTTTTCGCGCTTTTTCCCCAGCACAACTAATTTTATCAACAGCTTTTTCGACAGCGCACAGGGAGCCAGTTTCGCGCCCAACATGCTGGGCAATTTGTCGCCAGAAGCGTTCGCATATATGGCACAAAAAGACCCGACACTGCTCAGTGACTTACGCACAGAAGCCCTGCAACTCCTACCGCCAACTATTTTGACGACCCTGCCGCAGGATGTGCAGGATCGCGCAAAATCCGGCGGAACACCCTTCAAGCCAACCACTACTGTCACCCGCAGCAATGGCAACAACAGTTTGCTGCTGACAATTTACAAAACTGACGGCGCGAACACGGTTGAAGCCTTCCACCGTGTTGAAGATACACTCAAAGATATTATCTCCAAAGACCCGACCATCCATGTAAACACCAGTTTCGAGCAAGCCAGCTTCATCGAAGAATCGATCAGCGGTGTGGCGCGTGAAGGCGGCCTGGGTGGTATCTTCGCCATTGTAGTCATCCTGGCATTCCTGAGCGCGGGGGTCTGGGCACGTTCCGGACGGCGTTTGACCGGGGCAATCCTGGTGGCCGTTTTCCTGGGACTGCTGGGAGTGGTCGTGTTTTCCAACGCAGGCGCAACCGGCGGTGATCTGGGGCTGGCCTTCGCCCAAACGGATGTGGTCGTCAAGCTGCTGCTCATCCTGGGAATCATTATCGGGCTGGCAGTATTGCTGTGGCCGGGAAGTATGCCCTACCCCGCATGGCGCAGTACCCTGGTGGTCGGCGTGAGCATCCCACTGTCGCTGTTGATGGCCTTCGTGCTCATGAACTGGCTGCCGCCAACTGTGCATAAAGCGTTGTTACCCGCCGCTGAATCGTCAGGTATCGTCGCCTTTATTTTGCGTCTGTTCCCGGCCAGCATCACCATCAACATCATGACTCTTTCGGGACTCACGGTGGCGATTGGGCGTGTGGTCGATGACTCAATCGTCGTGCTGGAAAATATCTTCCGCCAGATTCAGGAAGGCGGCGACAAACGCGAGGCCATCATTCGTGGAACACGCGATGTGTCTGTCGCAATTTTCTCAGCGACGGTGATTACTGTGGTCGTATTCCTTCCCCTGGGTATGACCGGCGGTATCATCAGCGAATTTTTCCTGCCGTTCGGTCTGGCAGTCACGTATGCCCTGCTGTCGTCATTCGTGGTCGCGATTACGGTTGTGCCGGTCATGGCCTTCCTGTTCATCAGCGGTAACGAAATCAGCCAAGAAGAACATCACGGCGTGTTTGAGCGGCTTTATCTCCCGGCGCTGCGCTGGGCGTTGGCAAGCAATCTCAACAAAGCGATTGTGCTGATTGTGGCCTTCGCCAGCCTGGTATTGGGCGTTGTGCTGTTCGCAGGTCGCCCGACGAGTTTCCTACCAAGCTTAGGAAAACCGCAAATCGCGGTCAGCGTGAACCTGCCCACCGGGACGAAAATTATCGAAACCAACACTAAAGTGGCTGAACTGGAAAAATGGATTCAGACTGAAGTTCCGCCGGAGGAATTGGGCATCGTCCAGACGATTATTGGCAGCGGCGGCGCGAGTCTCGCCTCCCTCATCGGTGCGGGCAGTGGTGTCTCCGAAAATATCGCCAATATCACCGTCGGCATCGTATCGCCGGATCAACTGAATATCTGGGCGCAGAGAATCCGTACTCAGGCTGAAACAATTTTCGGCAAAGGCAACGCGACAGTTTCAGCCGCGTCCCTGAGCGATCAGGGTTTTGGCGGGTTTGAACTGGTCATGTCTGGGGACGATGCCGATCTGGCAAAGGTGAACCAGGAAGTGCTGGATACCCTGAATACAGTCCCTGGAATCACCAACGCAACCAGCGATTTATCGGCAGCCAGCAGCGGGGCATCTGACGCACCGCCAACGTTCATCCGCATTGACCGGAAGTCGGCGGTGAGTTTTGGCGCAGAACTTGAAACCCAGAACACCCTCGGCGTGACGCAGCAGGCTATCGACAAGATCAAAGCGCTTCCCGATTTGCCCGCCAGTATCAAGGTCAGCCAGGGCTTCCAGAGTGATTTGCAAACTCAGGGTTTCCAGAGTTTGGGTATCGCGATGGGTATCGCGCTGCTGCTGGTGGTGGTTATCCTAATTATCACATTTGGGTCATTTGTCCATTGGTTCGACATCATCTTGAGCGTGGGTGTTGCCCCAGTGGGTGCGGCCATTTTGCTGACGCTTACGGATCGCGTGCTCGGCATTTCGGCCATGATCGGTTTGCTGATGTTAATCGGGATCGTCGTGACCAACGCAGTAGTGTTGATTGACCGAGTACAATCCAACCGCTACGAACGCGGCATGTCGGTATATGATGCGCTAATTGAAGCCGGTGGGCGGCGTTTGCGGCCTATCCTAATGACCGCTATCGCGACAATCTTCGCCTTGATGCCGCTGGCGATTGGGCTGTCGAAAGGCGCAATTATCGCCTCAGAACTCGGTACAGTGGTGATCGGCGGTTTGTTCAGCAGCACCCTGCTCACGCTCATCGTCGTGCCGGTGATGTATAGCCTGCTTGCGCCGGTTCATGCCTGGGTAACGGGGCAGAATAAATCAACAGTTAAGGTCGAACCCGAAGCGACAGTTTGATCTTCACCAACAAATGCATTCCAAACAAAACGGGGCGTTCAAATTGAACGCCCCGTTTCGATTCTCATGGATATAAGAAATTACGCTGGTTCGGGTTTAGTGGGGATCAGGTCGAGGCGTTCGCCCACGGCCTTGAAAGCCCGCAGCGCCTTATCGAGATGTTCCTTCTTGTGAGTCGCGGTATAGCTGGTGCGCAGCAAACCACCATTGGGCGGAGTCGCTGGCGGAACCACCGGATTGGTGTAAACACCCTCCTCAATCAGAGCAGCCCAGGCGATACCAGTCGCAAAATCCGAACCGAGGATGACGGGTATAATCGGCGTGTTGCTCGTGCCGGTATTATAACCCAATTCTTTGAATCCCTTACGCATGTACTCGGCATTGTCCCAAAGATTTTCAACATGCTGCGACTCGGTTTCGATGATGTCGAGGGCAGCGAGCACTGCGGCTGCATTCGGCGCAGGCAATGCGGCTGAGAAAATCAACGAACGCGCTTTGTGCTGGATGTAATAGATCACATCCGCATTCCCGGCGATGAAACCACCGATAGACGCAAAGCTCTTGCTGAATGTACCCATAATCAGGTCAACTTCGTTGGTCAGGCCGAAATGTGCCGACGTACCGCGCCCGCCCCCGGTCACGCCGATACCGTGCGCATCATCAACCATGACACGCGCACCAAACCGCTTGCAGACTTCGAGCATTTCCGGCAGGGGAGCAATATCGCCGCCCATGCTGTAGACTCCATCCACAATGACCAGCTTACCGGCTTCTTCCGGCAGCTTGCTCAAAACATTTTCAAGGCTGCTCATGTCGTTATGGCGGAAACGTTTCATTTCGCCGTTACTCATTTTGCAACCGTCAACGATGCTGGCGTGGTCATCTTTATCGACAATGACGAAATCGCCCTTGCCGACCACCGACGAAATTGCTCCGACGTTGCTCTGATAACCTGTCGAAAAAACGATTGCGGCCTCTGCACCCACAAATTTTGCCAGACGGCGTTCGAGTTCCAGATGGAGTTCGAGTGTACCATTGAGGAAACGCGAGCCAGTCACACTCGTGCCATAACGTTTGACGGCATCAATCGCCGCCTGACGCACACGCGGATCCGTCGTCAGCCCCAGATAATTATTGGAGCCGAGCATCACGACTTCTTTGCCTTCAAAGGTCGCCGTAACACCTTCCGAGTCGCTCAACGCGCGGAAATAAGGATACATACCGACTTCGGTAGCTTCCTTCGCGCGGACAATTAATTCATCGTTGCGAATCTTATCGAATAAGTCAGCCATTCATTGGCCCCCTTCTTGCTGTACAATCACTTGATTCTCTGCTGCTCCCAAAAATTGGTAGACAATCCTATAAGAATAACACCAGTTTGGGGGGTGAGATATGCCGGACAATTGAGATTTAGAAATTTAACAATGATTTGAATATTTGGCAATAACCAAACGTGAGTGACATATTGCACCTGTATTACCTAATCGTCTATGTAAACCACGTGCCATTAATTGATGTCAGCTCGTGTACAACTGTTTTTGCGCTTGAGATGAGAAATTGTGGGAAGAGACTTGCATCCTGGTTGGAAGGCGCGTTACAATAACGCAGTAAATACATTCCTGAATTTGGAGATAAAAGCATGTCTTCGTTGGCTGTTCGCCGTTTGATTGTGTGGGTTGTTTCGCTGGCGCTGGCGTTCGTGATTAGCTGGCTGATTATCACCGTCGGCTTCCCGATTTTGAAGCCCGTTTCTGCCGGCATGACCATTGCCAAATACGGTACGATCTATTTTCTGGTGACGATGATCCCAATTGCGCTGGTATTCGTGACCTGGCTGGACAAATTCATGGGCACGAAAATTCTGCCTGACTAGCCATTTTTTCGTCTGACATCAACAGAACCCGCCTCATCTGGCGGGTTTTTGTTTAGTTAGCTGGTTTGCAGGAGCGAAGCCAATGCGCTGACGCCCATATCGCCGTTGATGCGTACACGGGGGACTTCGAGGTGGTTATCACTGGTGTGAAGCGCGCCGCGTTCGGTGGTAAGCGCACGCCATACGGGAAGCTGCCTCAGAACACTTAAGGTCGCATCGTCATAGTGACCGACGGGATAAGCGAACATATGCGGTTCATGACCGGTATGCGCTTGCAGACTTTGTAAACTACCCAATAGTTCGTAGACCAGAAAATCGTAGTCGCGATTCTGCAATTCCTGGTGCGTTTTGGTATGCGATTCCATGCTCATACCGGCGTCGGACATCTCGTGGATTTCGTCCCAGGTCATGTACGCTGGATCATTAGTGTCAGGTCGCCCAGTGATGATAAAAAATGTCGCAGTGAAACCATGTTCCTTCAGTGCGGGGAACACATTCACATAATGGTCGATATAGCCGTCATCAAAGGTGAGAATCACCGGACGCGGCGGCAAAGGAACGCCCCGCATCAGCGCATCATCCAATTGATATAAGGAAATGGTGCTGTAGACATTCTGTGACAGATAAGCCAGATGCGCGCGGAACGTCGCCGGATCAACCGTAAGCCCGATCCGGGTGGCATCAGCATCGGCGGGCAAATTACTGACGTAATGGTACATCAGGATCGGGACGCGAATCCGGCGCAGTGTGCCATCACCCAAATCAGTTTCCGGAGTAGCAGTCGGCGCAGCCTGCGACAGAATATGCCCCGCAGGAGCACCCAACAGCAATAAACCAAATAAGATTCCCAGAAGCAATCTTCGCAATGAGTTTTCTCGTTTCCCACTAAAAAGCAGACACCCTATCCTACCCGAATCTCCATTTTCTTGAGGATACAAACCTACTCTACGTCTGTCAAATGGTATAATTAAACCTGTGTTTTGGCGCTGGAGCAGCTCTTTCATGATAATACCCACTCAATTTAATCACGCCATCGTGCGGACGCCGCTGGACAATATCGGCGACGGCCTGACAACTCAGGATTTAGGCGTGCCGGATTTTGAGTTGGCGATGCGCCAATACAACGCATACATCGAAACGTTGCAAGCCTGTGGTCTTGAAATCTCCTGTCTTCCCGGCGATCCAACCTACCCCGACGGCCATTTTGTCGAAGACGCGGCGATCATTTACGGCAATCTGGTGGTCATCACCCAACCCGGTGCGCCCGAACGCTTTGGCGAAACCCAGGCCATCGCCGAGGTGTTGAAAGACAAGCATCCAGTTTATATGACGGGCGACGCGCGTTTAGATGGCGGCGATATCCTGTTTTGCGCGGATCGCGTATTGATTGGTCTCGGCAAGCGCACGAATAAAGCGGGCGCAGAACAATTACGCGCGGCGATTCAAGAGTATGACCAGAGTGCTAAAGTCGATTTTGTGCCGTTCGATGGGATGCTGCATCTAAAATCTGGTCTGACTGAACTCGCGCCCGGTGTGATTCTGCTCTCGCCAGAACTACACATCGACTACACGATTGATTTTGCAGAAGCGATTGTTGTCCCCCATGCCGAAAGTTATGCAACCAATGTGCTGCCGATTAATGATGCGATTCTGGTCATTGACGGCTATCCGACGGTCAACGAGTTGGCGGCGACATATTATCGCCAGGTATACGCGCTACAAATGAGCGAATTCCAGAAAATGGATGGCAGCCTGACTTGTTTGTCGCTGCGCTATTTTGAATAACAACTCTTACAATCTCTATCGTTTGTGCGGATTTTCACCATCCTGATAGTTTTTGAAAGCTGACCGCTGCTAAAGTAGGTTCTATGAGCAACGAACACACATCTCGCATCCCTGGATTTTATAAGCGCACCCTGGCCGAACGCTCGGCGATGGTCGCGCAGTGGGCGGGTCTAAGGCCGGAAGAGCAAGCGGCGTTATTGGGCTTTAGCGGCCTGAACGCTGCCCAGGCCGACAACATGATCGAGAATGCCATCGGTGTCTACGCCCTGCCGTTAGGAATTGCGACCAATTTTTTGATTAACGGTCAGGATTATCTTGTGCCGATGGTCATCGAGGAACCGTCAGTGGTCGCGGCAGTGAGCAACGCGGCAAAAATGTTCCGTGAAGGCGGTGGATTCACCACCTCCAGCACCGAACCGGTCATGATCGGCCAGATTCAGGTCGTGGATTTGCCCGACATTTACGCGGCGGCGGGCGCGGTCAAAGCCCAGCGAAAAATGCTCATGGCCGAAGCTGATAAAGTAGGCGGCAGCATCGTTAAGCACGGCGGCGGCGCACGCGATATTCAAGTGCGCCCGCTTATGGAAACCCCTATCGGCCCCATGTTGATTGTGCATCTGCTCTACGACACCCGCGACGCGATGGGCGCGAACGCGGTCAACACGGCAGTGGAACATCTCGCCCCTTTTATCGAGCAAATCACGGGCGGACGAGTCAATCTGCGCATCCTGAGCAATCTGACCGACCAGCGCCGAGCACGCGCCGAAGGCATGATTCCGGCGGGCGAATTGCAAACCGGCAACCTGCGCGGTGAAGACGCCGTGAAGGCAATTGTTGAGGCCGGGGTTTTCGCCGAAGTCGATCCCTACCGGGCGACCACTCACAACAAAGGCATCATGAACGGCATCGACGCGGTGGTTATCGCCACCGGCAACGATTGGCGTGCCATCGAAGCCGGGGCGCACGCTTATGCCGCCCGCGACGGTCAATATACCAGCCTGACCAAATGGTGGCAGGACGAAAACGGCAACCTGCGCGGCACGATTGAACTGCCAATGGCCGTCGGTATCGTCGGCGGCGCGACCCGCGTGCATCCCGCCGCCCAAATCGCGCTGAAAATTTTGGGCATCCAGAGCGCACGACACCTGGCGGAAATTATTGCGGCGGTGGGCATGGCGCAAAATCTGGCGGCGATGCGGGCGCTAGCAACCGAAGGTATCCAGAACGGTCACATGCGGATGCACGCCCGACAATTAGCAGTCGCAGCCGGAGCCAGCGGCGACATGGTCACACGCATCGTGCAAACCATGATCGCGGAGGGCAACATCCGCCTTGAACGTGCAAAAGCCCTGGTGAGCGAGTTTCAGGGAAAATAGCGATGAATTGGTTCGACAAATCAGTGTACTCTGTGGTAGTTCTATTTGTTGGTTCGCTGCTCGCAATTCTTTTATACCGGGTTTTTGCGCCTCTAATTGTCGATCCGAGAAGCCCCGATTTTGGCAATACGACAGGCGGCTTGTTTTGCCTCACCTGTCCCATTAGTTATGCAATCGTTGGTCTCGTTATTTTTGGATATATCAAATTAGCGTCCAAAGCTAATAAAGAGGATAAGGACTGAATCTATGGCACTGAACGGAACGCATCCGCTGAAATCAAATTTAATGAAACCAGATCGGCAGGTCGGGATTGTCGGCTATGGAGCCTATATCCCGCGCTACCGCTTGCCCGGTAAAGAAGTCTCGCGGGTATGGACGAATGGCTTAGGCGGCAGTCCGATTATCGAGAAAGCCGTCGCCGGATTGGACGAAGATGTGACTACCATGTCCATCGAGGCCGCCCGCAACGCCCTGGCGCGCGCGGCGATTGATCCGCAGTTGATCCGCGCGGTCTGGGTCGGCAGCGAAAGCCACCCCTATGCCGTCAAACCGACCAGCACGATTGTCGCCGAAAGTATCGGCACATCGGCCAATATCCAGGCTGCCGATTGGGAATTTGCCTGTAAAGCCGGAACCGAAGCGGTGCAGGCCAGCATCGGCATCGTCGGCAGCGGCATGGGCGCATATACCCTGAGCATCGGCATGGATACCGCGCAGGGTCGCCCCGGCGACGCCCTGGAATACACGGCAGCATCCGGTGGCGCGGCCTTTTTGATCGGCCTCGCCGAAGAATCCTGTGCGGTCTATCAGGGCAGTTACAGCTTCGTCACCGATACCCCCGATTTCTGGCGGCGCTCCGGCGAAGAATATCCATCGCACGGGGATCGTTTTACGGGTGAACCCGCCTATTTCAATCACACCATGTCGGCGGCACAAACCCTCATGGACATGATGGAAACCACAGCGGCAGATTACACCTATGCTGTTTTCCACCAACCAAATGTGAAATTCCCCAGCCGCGCGGCGGAAATGCTGGGTTTCAATGAAGAACAAATCAAACACGGTTTGCTGGCAGGGCAAATTGGCAATGTCTATTCGGGATCGTGTATGCTCGGCCTGACCGCAACATTGGATATAGCAAAAGCCGGTGATCGCATTTTGATGGTGAGCTACGGCAGCGGCGCGGGATCGGATGCCTTCGACATTCTGGTGACCAACAAAATCGAGGCCGTCAAAAAGCGCGCTCCCAGCACCCGCGATTACATCAACCGCCGCACAGAGATTGATTATGCAACCTACTGCCGCTATCGTGGCAAGCTGAAGGATTAACAGACAACATGCGTGAAGTAGCAATTATTGGCGTCGGCCAGATTCCAGTAGGCGAACACTGGGAAAGCAGCCTGCGGATGCTGGCGACGGATGCGATTTTAGGAGCCTTGAATGATGCGGGCATTTCAGGCGTGGACGCACTGTATGTGGGCAATGCCTATGGTGCAGCCTACAGCAGCCAGCAGCATTTGGGCGCATTGGTCGCCGATCACGCCGGACTGAGCGGCGTCGAAGCCTACACGATTGAAGCAGCCGATGCGTCCGGCGCGGCAGCCCTGCGAACGGGGTATCTTGCAGTAGCCAGCGGCGCAGTCGAAACGGCACTGGTCGTTGGCGTGGAAAAATCCACCGATACCGTCGGCAGTGCGCGTGTCGAAGCGCGCAACGTCAGCCTGGATGCCGATTATGAAGCACCCCAGGGCGCGACCTTGACGGCGCTGGCTGCCTTGCTCATGCGCCGTTATATGTACGAATATGGTCTGGACTTGAATGCTTTCGAAGGCTTTAGCATCAATGCCCACGCCAACGGCGGCAAAAATGAATTTGCGATGTTCCGCAACAGCATCAAGCCGGGACGCTTCGCCAAAGCGCCGATGGTCGCCGATCCGGTGAATCTTTTCGACAGCGCGCCGGATGGCGATGGCGCAGCCGCAGTTATTTTGACGAGCCTGGAACGTGCGGCGGATTTAGTGCCTCATCCGGTACGAATCATCGGCAGCGCAGCAGCCACCGATACCCTGACCTTGCATGACCGCGCTGATTTGTTATTTATGAAAGCGGCTGATCTTTCTGCGACTAAAGCCATCCAACAGGCACGGATTGGCTTACGGGACATCAGCCTGTTTGAACTGCATGATGCCTATACTGTTTTGAGCGCACTTGCGCTGGAAGCTATCGGCTTTGCCGAGCGTGGCGGTGGTTGGAAGTTAGCGCAAGACAGCATCATCGGCTTGAATGGATCACTGCCCATCAGCACCTTCGGCGGTCTGAAGGCGCGCGGTAATCCAGCAGGCGCAACCGGTATCTATCAAGCCGTCGAAGCCTGTTTGCAACTGCGTGGCAAAGCGGGCGCGAATCAAGTCCCCAACGCCAAAACGGCCATGATTCAAAACCTGGGTGGTTTAGGCAGCACCGCCATCACTCACATATTACAGCTCTAGAATATCGAATCTGCAATTGGGCAAGATACTTAAACATCTTGCCCGTTTTTATACAAAAACCTCCGAAAAGAGTAAATTTCCCCGTAATTTTTGAGAGCCTCTGATAGTTATCGACCCTGTGCTGATAGTTTTTGATAGCCCTAAAGGATTATGATAAGTATATGTTCGTGCAGAATTGCACAATCATTCTGTGATAAGGAGTATTACATAATGCAGATCTCAAGACACTGGCGCATGAACCCCCAACGTTATCGTCTCCAGGGTGTCCGCTATGCAAATGGCGAAGTCAGCTTGCAAGCCCGCCCCCAACCTGTAAATGAAGAATCTCGCGATCAGGCTCAAGCACCTCAGGCCAACCATGAAAAAATCAGCCTGAAAGTCGCGAGCTAGGTTCTGTAGATGACTACCGAAAAAAAGCAGGTTGAGTTGCAGCGTGAACAATTCACCTTCGCTGGGACAGGCGAGGTTTACAGTTTCACGACCTTGCAGGAAACTCCAGAAGGTTTTGATGACCAGGCTCCATACATGTTGGCGCTGGTGAAGCTGGACGAAGGGCCATTGGTCACGGCACAGTTGACCGATGTGGATGATCCCGTAGCCATCGGCGACAGGGTCGAGATGGTGACACGCAAGCTTACTACCGAAGGCGCACGCGGCATGATCGTTTACGGATATAAGTTCCGCAAGGTACTCACCCGCGCCTGATCGCCCTAAAAACTAACCTTAAAAAACTACTGCACGCTCCTTCTGGAGCGTGTTTTTGTTTTAGGGAAGTGGTTTATGCTTTAATCTAGCACTCAAGACATAGCGCTATTTATTTTGTTGCAAGGTGGATTATGGAATATTGCGTTGTGGTCATAATTTCACGGGCAGTCAGTTAAATGCATATTTCATTCACGAATAAATTCACGCGCACTGCTTTTATTTGTTTTATGTTTGCGATTTTTGGGTATCTGCTTGGTGGAAATCCCCAACAAACATATGCACAGTCGGCCAACCATCCCATCCTCGTGGTTTATAACGACAGCGCATCTAATCAATTTGGGCAGTATCTCGGAGAAATCCTGCGAGCTGAAGGGCTAAACAGCTATGACATGCTCAATCTGGGCAGCGTGAACGCTTCGCAGCTTTCGTCCCATCGTGTGGTCGTATTGGCAGAAACGCCGTTGAGCGGCGCACAGGCAACACTTTTCACCAATTATGTGAACGGCGGCGGTTATTTGATCGCCATGCGCCCCGATTCGCAGATTAAGAACCTATTTCAACTGAATACCAACAGCGGAACACAGAGCAACGGTTATCTCAAAATGCCGGGAACCGGGCCAAGCCTGGGGCTTTCCACTGCAACGCTGCAAATTCACGGCAATACGGATCGTTGGACTCTGAGCGGGGCGACCACGCTGGCACAGCTTTATAGTAACGCGACGAGTTCGACGACGTCCCCGGCTGTGGTGCGCAGTTCAAATGGTCACGGCACAGCCTTTCTCTATGATCTCGCCAGCAATGTGGTGTATACCCGCCAAGGCAATCCAGCCAACGCCAATTTAGATGTCGATAATGATGGTGTAGTCCGCACAATTGATTTATTCGAAGGCGCGGGCGGAAATCCCTGGGTGAACCTGGACAAAGTGCCAATCCCACAGGCCGACGAACAGCAGCGTTTGTTCGCGCGCATCGTCAAAGATGCCATTGACAATGCCTATCCCATGCCCCAGTTGTGGTATTTCCCTGGCACATCCAAAACCATGCTGATTTCCACAGGCGACGCCCACGCCAATTTACCTGAGACATATCAAGCCGAAATAGACCTCCTGAATACTTACGATGCCGACATGACAATTTATGTCTCGATTGGTGAACTCCATGACGCGATGGTACAGGACTGGAGAAGTCAGGGACACGAGGTAGGCATCCATCCGCCCGCGGCTCACTCCGATAGTTATGCTCCTTACAATATTACCAGCCTGACACAAGGCTATCAGGTTTATGATACATGGTTCCCTACAGTCGTCAGCACGCCTAAATCGCGCACGGTACGCAATCATCAGATCGCATGGCTGGGTTGGACAGATGCAGCAGAACTGGCTATTTCACATGGCTTGGTGATGGATACCAACTTTTATACTTGGGGTGGCTGGCTTAAAAAAACAGATAATTCCTGGGCGCATGGCTATGTCAATGGCAGCGGTCAGCCCATGAAGTTTATCAAGGCCGACGGCACGATCCTGAACTATTACCAGCAAAGTACGACCATCATTGATGAACAATTGCTCGATGGGGCTGGTGACGGGACTAACTTTGAAGATCTGAGTATTGCCGATGGGACAACAGTTTCACAGCAATTAATTGATGCCAGTCTCGCGGGCTATTATTCCGCCATGATGACTCAATTCCATATTGATTATTTTAATGATACCCAGGATTGGGTCGATAACACGCTTGCGTATGCAGCCAGCAAAAACATTCCCATGTGGAATGCCGATAAATGGCTGAAATTTACTGAAACGCGCTACGGTGCGAATTATGCCAACTTTAATTGGAACAGCGCAACCAGCAAGCTGACCTTTAATCTCACCGCTCCAACCCAGGCAGGCATGACTTTGTCCACCATAATGCCGCTGAATTACGGCGGTTTTGGGTTGGACACTGTGACAGTTGATGGCTCTAACAATGCATTTACGTTTCAGCAAATCAACGGAACTTATGTTGCGTTCATTACGACCTCGGCGGGCAACCATACGATTGTCGCCGATTATGCCGGCAACCCGGTAACGGCCACACCCTCGAATACACCCACTAATACCGCGACCCCGACGCATACACCGACGCCCAGCAATACGCCGACCAATACACCGACAAACACACCAACTAACACACCAACCGCCACGCCGACGGCAACACTTCCACCAAACGCGCCTAATGCCGCGCCATCGCCATATTGGAATCGCAGCCTGGGCGTGACATTGAGTTGGACAGCCATATCTTGGGCAGAGTATTACGAGGTGCAGGTGTCCGAAAACAGCTTGTTTACGCCACCCCTACCCGTTGATGGTGTGCTACCATCATCAATCTTATCAGTGGTGATTACTGTACCTCACGAAGGCACATTTTACTGGCGCGTCCGCGCGAAAGATCCACAAGTTGGCTGGAAAGGATGGAGCCTCCCTCAGCGCTTCACCGTAGACACTCCCTGATTCGCCTACCCACACACGAGGCTTTAGTGCAGTCCTCTACTGCTACTAAAGCCCCAGGACTGAGCCAAATTTCACCTCAAATCCATGTCCTCCGGCCTTAAAATTCTCGCGTTTTTGCGCTACACTCTCCACAGACTACATCGTGAAAATCAGAAGGGGGTATCGAAGTCGTCAATCAATCAAAACTAGTGGCCTAAATAATTATCAAGAATTGAACTAATGGAGTTTTCTATATGCGTGCATTAAATTCAACGGAAGGTGCTCTGATCCTGGTGGTTCTGGGCATCGCTATCGCTGGCCTGATCTATGCAGGCTTGCTCGCACGGCAAATTCTGGCCGAAGGCAAAGGCTCGGCCAAAATGCAGGAAGTATGGGGGTATATCAAGACCGGCGCGAATGCCTATCTACGTTCGCAGCTTCGTATCATTGCAGTTTTGATCGCAATATTGGTGGTCGTGTTGTTCTTCAGCGTATATGTTGTGAACCCGACGCCCTATGCGATTGAACATTTCTGCCCGGAGGTGGCCCAGACCGCACGGGACTCGGTCACGGCACGCGCCGCCTCAATCCAGGCTGAAGTTGCCACCACGAATCCCGGCATCGAAGCTGCTGAATTGGCGCTGCTGCAACAAAATGCAGTCGTCTATCAGGAAGAAGCTGCCATCGTGCAGCAAGGTGCATCCCAGTGCGACTCTGCGCGTATCAACATCGCACTTGGTCGCGCAGGCGCGTTCCTCATGGGTGCTGTATTCTCGGCCTTAGTTGGTTTCGTTGGCATGAATATGGCTGTACAAGGTAACGTCCGTGTGGCCGCTGCGGCAGTCGATCCGAATCGCGGTTATGCTGCTGCGCTCCGTATAGCATATCGTTCGGGCACGATTACCGGTATGCTGACCGATGGATTGGGATTATTCGGCGGTACAATCATTTTCATCATATTCGGTATAGCCTCGCCGGATGCGCTGCTCGGCTTTGGTTTCGGCGGGACGCTCCTGGCGCTGTTCATGCGCGTAGGCGGTGGTATCTTTACCAAAGCAGCAGACGTCGGGGCTGACCTCGTAGGTAAAGTAGAGGCTGACCTTCCCGAAGACGATCCGCGTAACGCAGCGGTTATCGCTGATCTCGTCGGCGATAATGTCGGTGACTGTGCGGGTATGGCGGCGGACATTTTCGAAAGCTACGAAGTGACCATAGTTTCTGGCCTGATCCTCGGTCTGGCATTAGCAACAGTCACACGCAGCCCCATCTGGATTGTCTTCCCGTTAATCGTGCGTGGTATCGGCGTGCTGAGTTCGATTATCAGCACCAATCTGGTGAAATCATCCTCCGGCAAAGATGCGCTGAGCGCCATTACGCGCGGTTTCTACATTGCAGCCGCCATCAGTATCACTCTATTTAGCATATTCACGATTTTTTATATGCACGACAATAATCTGAACAGCGGCGGCATCGTCTGGCAGCCTTTGGCGGCGGTGATCGTCGGCGTCGCGCTGGCGATTGTCATCGAAAGAGTCACCGCCTACTTCACCGACACGGAGCATGGCCCAGTGCAGGAAATCGCTCGTAACACGCAAACTGGCCCCGCTACGACCATCCTGAGCGGTCTGTCGTCGGGCATGGAAAGCAGTGTTTGGGCAATTATGGTGATCGCCGGCAGTATCCTTGCCAGCGTCGCCATTTTTGGATTATTCCCTATCACTGACGGGACTGGCAATCAGATTGTTGACACTTTCACAGCCGTGCTCTACGGCGTGGCGATGACCGGTATTGGCATGTTAACCCTGACGGGCAACAATGTCGCGATGGACGCCTTCGGCCCAATTTCCGATAATGCCCAGGGCGTAGCGGAACTCGCCGGTGAGAGCGGCGGCGCTGGCGGCGAAATTCTCAACTCATTGGACGCGGTAGGCAATACCACCAAAGCCATCACCAAGGGTGTGGCGATTGGTTCGGCGGTCATCGCCGCAGTATCGTTGTTTGGTTCATTCCTGACCGATACCCGCGTGGTACAACTTGGGTTAGGTGTCCCGCTGAATCGGACGTTGTTCGGCACAGGCATCAATATTGCCCAGCCGATTGTGTTCATCGGCTTCCTGATCGGTGGCGGTCTGATCTTTATGTTCAGCAGCCTGCTTATCCGCGCCGTGAACCGTGCCGCCTTTCAGATGATCGGTGTAGTACGACGTCAACTGCGTATTCCCGGAGTCATGGAAGGAACCGTAACACCGGATTATGCGGAATGCGTGGGGGTTTCCACCCAGGCCGCGCAGCGCGAACTGCTGCCAATTGGTGTGATCGCCGTGCTCACCCCCATCGTCGTGGGTTTCCTGCTCGGCGCAGCGGCATTAGGCGGTTTCCTGGCGGGCATCATCCTCGTCGGTCAGTTAATGGCCGTGTTTATGAGTAATGCGGGCGGCGCGTGGGACAACGCTAAAAAATACATCGAAGACGGACATTACGGTGGTAAGCGCTCCGAAGCCCACAAAGCGGCTGTCGTCGGTGATACCGTTGGCGATCCGTTCAAAGATACGGCTGGCCCCGCACTGAACCCGATGATTAAAGTCGTCAATCTCGTTGCGCTGCTGGTTGCACCACTGGTCGTCACTGCGGCGCAAAATCCGGACAGCCGCACTTCCATCATCATCGTGATGATTGTCCTACTGGCGGTGGTCGGTTGGGCCATCATGCGCAGCAAGCGCACCGACCCTGAATCGATGCAAATGGTGGAAGCCGTTGCAAAAGCAGCGGGCGACTAAGATAAATTTGCTTTATTAAAAGAGGCACGGAAGTATCGTGGCCTCAAACAAAATCCCCGCGAGCAATCGTGGGGATTTTGTTTTTCTCCACATTGCCATCGTATAATCAGCAAATCGTTCATGAATTGAGCAATCAGCCGAATGCCCACTTTACCGATTCACTCGCTCGGTCAGCGCGGCGAACAACTCGCCATTGAATATTTGAAACACCGGGGTTACTTAATTTTGGCGACCAATTGGCGCTGCAAAAATGGTGAAATTGATATTGTCGCCCAAAAAGCAGATACGCTGATCTTTGTTGAAGTGCGCACACGCCACGCCGACAACACCGAAAGTGCTTTTGAAAGTATCACGCTACGCAAACATAGCCGAATGATAGCCGCCGCACAGGCCTATATTGCCGAAAAAGCTCTCGACGATATGGACTGGCGTGTAGATATGATCGGTATTGCTATCCCCTATCGCGGCGCGCCGATAATTGACTATGCCGAAGATGTGCTCGGCTGGTGACCTTACATGCTAGGAAGCTTCGCGCCATTTTCAGGCGAGTCGGTAAAAGCAGTGAATTATGCCCCCCTAATGCAGATGAATATGAAACGCCAAATTTCCCAAACGTACTTCGTCACCATCCCGCAGGATACGCGCCTGATGTGGGAGCAGCCGTTCATTATTCAGAAATGTACCATTCAAGCTTTTTAAATCGGTTACATAAATAATTGTCGTGGTTCGATGCAAGCGTGCATGGCGGCGCGAAACGCCTTTTTCAGAAGCGCCATAAGGTTTCAAATCAACACTAACCTCAATTGGATTTTCCTGGGCGCCCCTGCCCAATATGACACTATCGTCTACTAAAACAACGAGAGACTCTTGTATATCCCCAAAGTCAATTGTAAGTTTACCTTGCTCGTGGCTGACCGCATTGCCCATAAAATGATGCGATACGGCATCAGACCTTCCTTCTCCTACTATTTGGCTGGACAAAATGGGGCTATCTTCCTTAGGTGTTTGCTCATTTACTTCACTATTTTTGGTCATGGTAGTGTGTCACCCATTGGCTCAATAAACTCGACAAAACTATTATGCCCATTTTTCAGAAAATTTGGTAATTCAAAACGTTATAAACCCGGATTATGCCTGTGCTATACTCCCGGTATATATGCTCCCACACCTATCGGAAAGTTCATCACAAATTGCTGCGCAAACCCCTTATTGTCATTTTAGGGCCAACCGGAGTCGGAAAAACGGACTTATCCATCGCGATTGCTCAGGCGATTCAGGGTGAAATCATCAGTGCCGACAGCCGCCAGATTTATCGCCACATGGATATTGGCACGGCTAAACCGACCCCTGAGCAGCAAACCGCCGCACCCCATCATCTATTGGATGTGGTTGATCCGGACGAAAATTTGGCACTCGCCCGCTACCAGAAAATGGTTTACAACGTAATTGAAATTATACATGCACGGGCACATATTCCAATGTTGGTTGGCGGAACGGGGCAATATATCACGGCTGTTATCGAGGGCTGGACGATCCCCGAAGTGCCTCCGAACGAAGCGCTGCGAACTGAATTAGAAAACTTTGCCGCTAAACATGGAGCGGATGCATTACACGAACGACTGCGACAACTTGACCCTGCCGCCGCCGAAAACACTGATTACCGGAATGTGCGTCGGGTGGTGCGGGCGCTCGAAGTCTGCATCGAAACTGGTCAACCAATCAGCGAGTTGCAGCGCAAGCGGCCACCGCCCTACTCGATTATCACATATGGGTTGACTTCCGAACGCGAAGTGTTATATGAACGTGCAGACCGCCGCGTAAACCAGATGATGGAACAGGGATTTCTGAATGAAGTTCGCGAATTGTTGGGTATGGGCTACAGCCGAACGCTTCCCTCGATGAGCGGCCTGGGATACGCCCAGCTTTCAGCGCATTTGTTGGATCAGAAACCACTTGATGACGCGATAATCGAAACCAAAAATGCGACACATGATTTTATCCGGCGGCAATATACCTGGTTTCGGGGACACGATTCCGGCATTTTGTGGCACAATATAGAACAGCTTAACCGCGATACACTCGTTGAGGCCGTGTCCCAATGGGTACAAGAACAGGGTTAACCAATGCAGTTTTTGCGCCGTCCAACCAGTACCAACGCGCTGGTTGGCATTTTTCTGCTGGTCTTACTGGCCGTTTTTGCAGGGCCGGGAATGTTGCCGCGTATAATTTCATCAATTATTCCCTCGGCGGATGAAAGTATCCCCTGTGATTGGCTGCGCACTGGTCAGGATCGTGCCGAGCATCAATCCTTGATTGGGCGATCTGTCACCAATCCGATCAGTTTGCACGTCCGTACTAGCCCGTTACCTAGCACTGCCGCTGAAACGTTGGTGATCAATATCGTGATTACCAACGAATCGATTGGAACGGTTGCCATCCACTACAATCCCACGCAAGTCCGACTCGGCGATGATGGCGTAGGCGGCGGCCTCGGCATTGTTTTCAATGCTCCTGGCACGGTCTCAGCGGGTCAAAATCAAGGCGACACCTATCCTGAATCGGATATTCGGCTTTTGGGGCCGCGCCAGAGCTGCGTTCACCGCCTTGAATTTCTTGCACCATTTCCTGATGCGTCGATCAGCACCGGGAATGCCACCGTCAGAGCTTATTATCGCAACACCACGCGCGGCGCATCTACCCCTAGCAGCAGTCTGGCAACGCCCATTTATGCCGATCAGGGTCTATGGGTTGGCGTGGTCGAATCCGATCCAGTGACCATTCCTTTCGCTAGCGGCTGAACGGATATGCTATTATTATTAACAGGTGCACTATGATCCGCCTTTGGAGCAAGCCTTTCTATGTCGAAACCTGACGCAGAACGACCTATCCTTATTATCCAGGATGAGAACCAACCCGCCCAGCACTGGTCAATGTCGAAAGACAGCATGGTGCTTGGGCGAGGAGAAGAATGCGATATTGTATTGGCCGAGCGCCAGATTTCGCGGCAGCATATTCGAATCTATAAAGAGATCGATCTGTTTTACATCCAGGATTTGGAAAGTAAAAACGGAACCTGGGTGAACGGTCAGCAGTTAAAAGGCACGCGCGAACTCCGTGATGGTGACGAAGTGCATGTTGCGCTGGCAGTACGCATCCGGTTCATCGGTTCGGGAGCAACCAGCCCCCTGGCCGCTGATCCGCCCGCCTTCATGAGCGGCAGATTGCGGCTTGACCCTGATGCTCGCCGGGTTTTCATTCGTGGCGCGGAACTTGATCCACCGCTTAGTTTGCCGCAGTATCGACTGCTGGAACTGCTGTTTGTCAATGCAGGGCGCATTTGCACCCGCGACAACGTGATTGAAACCGTTTGGCCGGAAGCTGTCGGCGAAGGTGTTAGCGAACAGGCCATTGATGCACTTGTGCGCCGTCTGCGTGACCGTTTAGCAGAAGTTGACCCGGAATGGCAGTATATTGTGACAGTTCGCGGTCACGGTTTCCGGCTCGACAATCCAACTTAAGCGCATTGCACTTATGCAAAATCAAACTCAACCACAAGCAGCGTCAGCCAATACAATTTCGCTGCTTTTAGGTTTTCCAGACCCGACCACATTGGATACTCCCCAATTCCAGGATGCAGTGCGCAGCGTCATGGCTTCACCACGTATTTTTGAAGCACTGCAATATGGCGATGAACAAGGCAACTTCGCGCTCATTAATTTTCTCATCGAAAGAATCAACCGCGAACAAAACCTTTCCATACAGCCCGATCAACTGATGATTGTAGCCGGATCAACCCACGCGGTAGATATGATTGCACGCTTATGTGCCAAACCGGGCGGCAGTGTGATTGTAGAGGCTCCGACCTATTCCGACTCGCTTCATATTTTTCGCGATCAGGGCGTAACCATTCATTCGGTTCCAGTCGATGAAAACGGCATCATTGTCGAGGCGCTGCAAGCACTTTTAGAAAGTCCATCAGCTACCCAAAATCCGCCCAATCTGCTGTACACGATCCCCAATTTTCATAACCCAACCGGATTCACATTGAGCGCGGAACGGCGTTTCCAAATTCTTGAATTAGCATGCCAATACAATTTGACGATTGTTGAAGACGACGTTTACCGCGATCTGGCATTTGAGTCGCCCAATCCACCCAGTTTTTATGCGCTGGCGGGTGGCATGAATGCCATCCAGATTGGCAGCTTTTCAAAAACCCTTGCGCCTGGTCTGCGCCTGGGATGGGTCGTCGCTTCGGCGGAACTGATCCAAAGTTTCGTCTATAGTGGGACGACCCAAATGAGCGGCGGCGCAAATCCTTTTGTGGCACAAATCGTCGCGGAATATTGTCGGCAGGGGCATTGGGAGCCGCATATTGAACATCTGCGAAATGTGTATCGGACGCGCCGCGATACTTTGCTGACTGCCCTCGCACGCTATATGCCGTCGGGAGTCACCTGGACAACCCCAATGGGTGGTTATTTCGTGTGGGTCACTTTGCCGGAGAATGTGCTTGCGCGCGACATAAAACAGCGAGCGGCAGAACGGGGCGTTTTGGTGGCAGCGGGCGAAAACTATTTCGTGAACTCGACGCAGGGCGAACACAATCTGCGTTTGACCTACAGCTTTGCCGCGCTTGAGGAGCTTGAAACCGCAGTCCAAATCCTAGCCGAAATTATCGTTGGCTGATTCGGTTGCTAAGACCTCCGTCCCCGTGTACCCTCTCCTTTCCATTCACGACCTAAGTTTCATAATTTTCCTTCGCTGCTTGATTTGTTGATAAATTGCTTCTCACGGCATTAATTATCGTACACAAGTCGCAGCAAAACGAAAAAGCCGTTCAGTCGTTCAGAAAACTCAAAAATAGTAGCACTTGTATCGCCAACCTGCCTTTTGCATAGGGTTTGCGATAGTAGCTTTTGACGGGAGACATACGTGGCACAGCAGAATTTGAAGCTCATTACGGTGAGTTCACAGGCCGCAGAATCCACCGGAACGCAGGATATTAAGCAGCTTCTTGAAGAAAATCTGAAGCAGCAGTATGACTTTGCGACCAAACGCTTCCAGACGGCATTGTTGTATTCAATATTGGCGACGGTTGGCGTGGTCATCGCGTTGATCGTATTCACCGGGTTGAATGCTTTTAACGTCCGCCACCTGCCCGACCAATACCGGTTATACATTTCCTTTTACGAATGGCGTACAGAAGGCGTCGCCCAAACACCAATTTGTATATGGTCGTGCGAAATTCTCACCCAGTCTACGCGGTTGCTCACCGATGCATCCGATATTGGCGCATCCATGTTCGCAACAGATGACCAGGGCAGCGTCATCGGGAATATCGCCGGGATCGCGCGGCTGTGTACCCTGATTGCGGTTTTCTTCGCTGTTTGGTTTTCGTATCGCAAGCAGGTTTTAACGCGCTACGACCTGAACGGTCAGACCGCCCAGCGACAAGACTTTGAAACCATGCCTCGCTGGCAATTCTGGCTCACACGCGGACTCTATACCCTGGCGTCCTTGTTCGGAACCTATGTGGTTGTGTCGGTGGTGTGGCTGGGTGTAGGAGCTATGTTCAAAAATATGAACTTGGATTGGTTCAACGCCGCGCTCCTCATCGTTTTATTCACTGGTGCAACGACTCTCATCGCCACCTACGGCGCTCTGGCCGTGACCACACGCGAAATCCTGCTGTTAGGCTTATTGATCTTCGTCACCGGTTTTTCGGCCAGTTTTGCTCTGTCGCCGCTGGTCAGAAAGCAAGAATGGTGGCAATTGGCCGTGAGCAGTGCAGGCGAATTTAATCCGTCTGCGCCCTTGTTCACTGGGACACTTTTGAGCGGATCACTTGCCTTAGTGGTCATGTGGTTCGACATTGACAGCATTCTTCAAAAAATGATCGCTGATGGTGGCATTCGCTACTTAAGTGCCGCACAATGGATGTGGGTTGCACGCATTTTATACATCATGCCGGTTGTCGGTCTGATTTTCGTGGGATTCGTGCGAGTTGATCCCGATCAATACCGCATCAACATGGTCTTCCATGCAGGCGGCGCTACCCTGGCGATCCTCGGTGCAATCGTTTCCGCCCTCTTGATTCGAAAACGCCGTTTTCATCCCTGGTATAAAATCTTCTCGGTTTACTTGTTGTTTGGGACAACGATTGTAATGGGGTTGTTGGGCAGTCTACAACTCAATCCGATTGCTTTTGGCCCTGTCGGCGATGGGCTGGTCAGCCTGACGGTGATTGAACTCACCTTGTTTCTGCTGATCGGCGTCTGGATGTACGTTACGGTAGACAATTTACTGGGGCAAGCCAACATCAACGCTTTTGATGGACCGCTGCTCGTTATGGCCCGCAAAGACTTCGACACATAACAACTCAAAAACATCCCCGAACGGCAGTGGCGGTAAACATATGACGCCACTGCCGCCATCGACTATTGCTCCGTGTAATAAAAGCTGAAGGTATCTTTCATACTCGGATCAATTTTGATGGCACAGTCGGTATACTGCCGATAATAGGCCATCGACTCTTCTGGCGTTGTCAGTTGATCGGGATCAGGGTCAGGAATCACGCTGGCGCAATCACGATAGGCCATCGCCATCGTTTGTGCCTCCGCTAAGTCCGATTCCAAATTGCCATCTTCGAGGACATAATTGTCAAACGCCTTGTTCAACCAGACCGGTTCGACATAACTGTTGAACCCACCGCTACCGCCGAATTGTCCGGGGAAGGCTACCGCATTCGGGTCTTGGAATGTCTTGGCGAATCCCTGATACAACGCTGTGACATCATCCCCCTGGGAAGCAGTGATGGTGGGATCGTTCAACTGCGACATCCGCACTGGCATCCCGGCAAGCAAATCGGGACGGCTGGCAATTTTCACAATCCAGTTGTAGCAGGCTTCCGGGTTTTGGGCGTGGTTCTGAATATAAGCTGCGCCGACGCCATAAGCCACCGGGAGAATATGGTCGCCGCGCGGGAAATTGGTCAAATGATGCGGATCAGAGGGGCCAGCGGTATCGGCATTACTAGTCCGATTTTGCAAACGCCAACTGGATGTAGACAGCGTATCGTCGATAATCGGCGCGTCGCCACCGCCAAAATAGCTGTTATTCCCGGCCAGTTTTTGATAACCGATATAGCCGTCTTTTGCCAAGTCCAACACCTGCCGGATCGCATCGACTGTTGCTGGATCAGTGAAGTTCATCGTTGGCGGATTAGTCCGGTAATCGTAGGGGATTCCTCCGTAGGCCGCAATCAACATCAGCAGATAGGTATTGCCGAAGCTTTCCGGCGCAAATACCGGGTCTTTGGCATCATCCATTACGCCGCGCAACGATTGCAGTGCATCCCTGAAATCATTGACCGACCAGCCCTGCTCCGGCGATGGGACACCTGCTTTAGTGAACAAATCGGTGTTGTACCACATGACCGACGGCTGCACGATAATCGGATATGCCCAGGTATGGTTGTCACGCTGAACCTGATCGAGCACCTTGCCGATGAAATCTGCCCGATCAAAATTCGGGTCAGCATCCATAAAAGGATCGAGGTTCAGATAATCTTCCAGCTTCATATCCGCCACCATGTTATAGGGCTGATAGTAGCAGTCGATTTTGTCCATATCCGATTGTTGGAAAAACTGAGTTTTGATGTCCACATTCCCAATCGCAGGATTTTCGACCAGAAAGTCCTTCACAAGCTGATCCCATTGATCGCGGTTGGGAATATCCGATGAATAAGCATTGAGGCCAAAGTTCAGCACAACCTGGTCTGCACCAAATGAGGGTGTCGGAACCGGGGTTGACACGTAAACTGTAGAAGTAGAACGGCGCGCAGTTGCCGTGTCCAGGGCTTTCATAGCATTGGCCTGAGCTTGCTGGAGAAGCGCCTGCGTGTCGGTTTGCGCCGCCTGATCGTCACCTGATGCGTTCATCGCAACGTCGATGTAATCCGCATAGCGCAGTTCCGAAGGCGGGACAGCCTTTTCAACTGCTTGGTCAATGATGATTTGGACATCGGCAGGCACAGGCGACGTAAAAAATTGGTCATCGTCAACCTTTACTCCAACCAGACTTTTGCGGGCAGGTGTGTTGCCAAAAAAGCGCGTGATAACCTTTGGGTTGGTACTGACATAATTTGCCAGCGCATAAGCCAGTTCCGGGTTCAACGTCCCGGCGCTGACTGCGAATCCCTGTACATCGAGGCCAGCAACGCCTCCAGGGAGCAGTGATGCCGCCCATTCATGCTTGTCGTCTGGGTTGGGGTTCGTCAACTGGTACGGAGAATTCAATGTCATTGGAACACTGTTATAGTCAAAGTTGCCTTTTGCGGTTAGTTCCTTTTGCAGCACGCTCCATGCTTCGTAAAAGGCGGGCAAATCAGGATTATCGAATTTAGGGGGACTAGGAATGACTGTCGCATCATAGAAATTGTGACCAGTCAAACCATAATAGAATAATCCCGCGCTGTAGCCCTGGAAGCCGGGAATATCGACATCACCTTTGTCATCGTGGGTGGTTAGCGCCCGCGCAGCGTTAGCGAGATCGCCAAATGTCCACTTTTCATTCGGGTATGCTAACCCCGCTGCATCAAAGGCTTTCTTGTCATAAATCAGTAGCTGTACTGAGGCCGACACTGGGATGCCCCAAATACCGCCATCCCATTGAAAGGATTTCCAAATATTCGGGAAGAAATCATCGACATTAAAATTCGGGTCACTGTTAATTAGCGGAGCTAAATCCAGGAAATATCCGGCCCGTGTGGATTCCACTGACAGATTATATGAAGAGGTATAAACCACATCGCCAAAACTGGCATACTTTTGTGCGCCATCCAGGTGGTCATCCACCTGATAGGCCGCCGATCCATAAAAAGCATCATTACCCACCGGGACAACCACAACTTTTACGCCGGGATGTTGGGCAACAAAATCGGTAAACAGGTCATCACGGAAAGCATCGCCCATCCAGCCGGGAGTAGCGATGGTGATGATGGTTTCATTTTGTCCTGTGATTGGGGATAGTGCGCCTGCGAATAGGATGAAGGCCAGGATGGCGACGATAGAAATATTCCGAGATCGCATAAAATAGTATCCTTTCTGGTATCGAACCTGTAGTTTCTGTTCAACTGGTTGGGAAACAAAGTGGGGAATGTAAGGCGATATGTTATTGTACCGTGAAAAACCTTATTATCCTCACTAAAAACAACGCTTTCCCTACGGAAGCCCTACGCTAAAACCCAATTTTCGCATCAAAGTACGAATACATAAGCATCTGATAAATAGTTCAAAAACGGAGTGATAAACGTTACGGGGCAAAATTTGCTGTGCGGACAAAAGGATTGTAGAGTATTGCTTTTAAGTGGATTGTTGTATTATTGGATAGGATTGTGTATTTAATGCATCGAAATTCTATTGACGGTTATCCCCTGAAGCTGGAAGCTTAAGCTAATGTCCATGTCCCCGACCTTTAAGGCGCGTGCCTTCCCGAATTTGAAAGCGATTGCAACTCACTACGGAACGCCATTTCATTTGTATGACGAGGCGGGCATCCGGGAAACAGCACAGGGTTTGTTTCAAGCTTTTTCGGGCGTTGAAGGTTTCCGGGAATATTTTGCGGTCAAAGCCCTGCCCAACCCGCGCATTTTGAGCATACTTCATGAGATGGGTTTAGGTTTCGATTGCAGTTCAATCCCGGAACTGCATTTGAGTCGCAGCGTGGGTGCATGTGGTAATGACATTATGTTCACCTCGAACAACACCAGTCTTATAGAATTCCAGGCAGCGGCATCCGAGGGCGGCAGTATCTTGAATTTGGATGATATTTCACTGCTGGAAAAAGCCCAATCGCTGCCCGAATTAATTAGTTTTCGCTATAATCCTGGCGCGCGGCGCACGGGTAACGCCATCATCGGCAATCCAGTAGAAGCCAAGTACGGCATCACCCACGATCAATTTCTGGATGCCTATCGTAAAGCACGCGATATGGGCGTCGAACATTTTGGTCTGCATACGATGCTGGTCTCCAACGAATTGGATCACCGTTACATGGTTGAAACTATCGCCATGCTGTTGGAATTGACTGAACTCGCTGAGTCGGAACTTGGTATCCGTTTTGAATTCATCAACATGGGCGGCGGTCTCGGTATCCCCTATCGTCCGGAAGATGCCCCGCTGGATATTCAAACGCTTGGTAGCGCGATAGCACGCCAGCTTAATTCCTTTAAACAGCGCAAGGGGTGTGTTCCCAAATTGTTCATGGAAAGTGGGCGTTATGTGACTGGGCCACATGGTATCCTGGTCACACGCGCGATTAATCATAAAGAGACCTACCGCCACTATGTGGGTGTTGATGCCAGCATGTCATCGCTCATGCGGCCTGGGATGTATGGTGTATATCATCATATTGATGTACTTGGAAAAAGTGTGGACTCTGGAAGCCAAATCGTCGATGTGGTAGGATCACTATGCGAAAACAATGACAAATTTGCGATTCAACGAGCGCTCCCGCACATTGACGATGGCGATTTGCTGGTAATCCATGATACTGGCGCACATGGGCATTCGATGGGTTTTAATTATAACGGCAGGCTGCGCCCGCAGGAACTTTTATTACACCCGAATGGATCGGTAGAATTGATCCGACGCGCCGAAACTTTAGACGATTATCTGGCAACTTTAACATTTGACCCAGATCGTCTAGATCTTTCTAAAATAGATTTCATACAAGATTTTTCCTGATCGAATTTAATGAAAGATTGTAGCTAACTCACGGATGTCTAGACTTACCCCTACCCCAGAACTGATTGAAAATATCCTGACGCGGATACCCGAAGGTTTTATTCACCAGAGCGCACTGGCGCAGCGTATCAAGCTGGATCGCAGGCTTGTCCTTACCCTGGTCGGGGCCACTGTCGGGCGCGATGGCGAATATTGGTATGATATGGCGCGGCAGACCCAGGAGCAGATGCGCCTTAAACGCGGATGGTGTCGCCCCAATTTCCCAGACATGACAGCCAATGGTTATTTTTTAATACGCCCGATTGCCGAGCAAAATGCTGCGCGAAGTCATAATCTTCAGCACGCAAATCATGAAAATGCGCTTCAAATCCTGGAACGTCTCGCATCTGTTGATGGCTATGCGAAAGAATCGGATTTATGTCCGTCGGATGCCGATCAAGCAAGTGTGCAGTTGCTGTTAGACAAATCGTTCGTGCGGCGCGCTGAGGAATGGATTTATGATCCACTGTGCATCGGCAGCGACACAATCAAAGAAATTATCCGTCTGGAGCGTCTTGAACCGCTCCGCCGCGAAGTCGTAGGCTATTTGAACACGCAGCCCGGTCAAACCGCCGTACAAACCGATTTACGTGAGCGCTTCGGCAAGGATATTCTGAATGATTTGTTAGTCGCTGGGCAGTTGGTCAGTTATAGCATTTCCGCTGACAATCAACCCCTAACCTCATGGATCAGACTCAAAGACGCCAACCACCGTGAGGCCGAGCAAGCTGCCCGCGCCGCCATGAAACAAATCGCCGAGGATGAGCGCATCCGCGAGAATGAGCAGTGGATGGCGATCCTGCCCCAGTGTGGCGACATGATCCGCCCTGATGCACGCGAAGGTAAAACAGGACGCCTGCAAGTCATCGCCCGAACCTATACTGTGGTAAACGCTGCCAAGCGATTGGGAGTTCGAGAGCGCACGCTGGAACAGGCCATTGGAGATGATATTGTCCCGATTGTGATCGATCCCGAAGGTGCGCAGCGCATCCCCACGCACGCTGTGGAAATGGCGGTGAGCGACACCGACTATCACGAAAAAATCGCCACTTACGAGGCCCTCACTGCGCGTGATATTTCCATTGTTTGCGATGTAACCTATCCAACTGCTCGCAGACGACTGCAACGGGTCGGTATTAAAAAAGCACAACCACAATGGGGTGAGATTCGCGGCAAATGGAATCTTCCAGCCACTCTGACCGAATTTTATGCGCTGCGCAAGCAAAAATTGGACGAGTTGCGGGCAGCCCGCGATGCCGAACGAGCCGAAGAAGAACGTTTGGTGGCGGAACAACGCCGCCTGGAACGCGAACAGCGCGATACGTTACGCGCACGCCTTGTAGCCGCCTTTCCAACCTGGCAGCATGATGGGCGCGGCGACCAGCGCATTTATCTGCACATTGGGCCGCCCAACAGCGGCAAAACCCACGAAGCCTTGAACGCCCTGGCTGAAGCACAAAGCGGATGGTATCTCGCGCCGCTGCGCTTGTTGGCCTATGAAATATTTGACCGCATGAATCAGCGCGGTGTGCGCTGTAACTTACTGACCGGCGAAGAGCATATCCCGGTTGAAGGCGCCACCATCACCGCTGCTACTGTCGAAATGTTTGATCCAGGCCGCAGCGGCGAATGTGTCATCATCGACGAAGCCCAGCTTTTGGCCGACCCGGATCGCGGTTGGGCCTGGACACGCGCCATGATGGAGACCCTGTCGCCCGATATTCACATCATCGGCCCACAAACTGCTCAAGGTCTGATCCAGCAGCTTGCAGGCGCAGCGGCGATGCCAGTAACGGTCATCGAACATGAACGCCTAGCGCCCATCCAAATCGCCGAAAATAACTGGCCGCTGGCGGAACTTCCCGCGCGCACGATTCTGGTCGCCTTCTCGCGCCAGATGGTCTTGCAACTCAAAATGGAATTGGAGCGCATGAAGCGGCGCGTATCAGTTGTGTATGGCAGTCTTCCGCCTGAAGTACGGCGGCGGCAGGCAGATCGTTTTGCCAATGGCGAAACCGAAATTTGCATCGCCACAGACGCGGTGGGCATGGGTTTGAATCTACCGGCTGACTACGTTTGCTTCTACGAAATTGAAAAATTTGATGGTAAGCAAGTACGCTACCTGACACCCAGCGAAGTTCAGCAAATCGGTGGCCGTGCCGGACGCTATGGCCTGTCGCAAGCGGGCGAAATTGGCGCGACCAGCCGCCAGGAACTCAAACTGGTCAAGCAGTTGTATTACACGCCGCCAATAAATCTGACTCATGCACGGGTTGCGCCGTCGGTTGCAGATTTGGCACTGTTACCGGGCAATCTAGGCGATAAATTGTCGCAGTGGGCATCACTGCAATCCATCCCCGAATCGCTGCGCACTGCGATCCAAACAGCCGATATGGACGAACGCATCGAATTGGCGCGAATGCTAACTGACGAAGAAGTTGAGCAGTTGGGTTTATCGGCGGCTCTACGGTTGGTGAATGCTCCAGCGCGGCAAAGCACCCGCGACTTCTGGATGCAATGCGCCCACGCGATACTAAAAGGCGTACCGATGCCCATGCCGCCCGATGCGCCGCAAAAAATTGACACCAGCGTCGACCTGGAATCAGTTGAAGCCTGTGTTTCAGCCGCCGACATTTATTTGTGGTTGGCGAACCGCCGCGAATTTGGTGAGTATGGGCCGGACGAACATGAAGTTCGTATCCGGCGCACGCAGTGGTCAATGCGGATTGATGTCGCCTTACAGCACAAACTCGATATGGCACGGCGCTGTTCCAAGTGTGGCACGCCCTTGCCCATTCGCTACCGTTACGGCATTTGTGCGGATTGTTTCGCCAAACGCATGAATTCGGACGAAGAGCACGGTGGCCGGTTCCCTCGCCGCAACTTCCGCCCGCAGCGCCGCCGCTAAATCATAAGAGGACACCGTTATAGCGTGTCCCCTATCCAATTCCTACGCATTTGAAACATCAAATTCCAGGTACTCATCCTGGAGAATATCGGAAATATCCACACCCAAAATTTTGAGCATAGATTGGATGCGATCCGCTTTATTTTCCGCATCAGAAGCCGACCAGGTGCGGCTCTTGATTTCGATAAATGTGTCGCCAAATTCTGGTTTCAGAACACGATCAACATTGATGTAAAACAGCACGCCCTGATAGTAAATGTGCCAGCGGCGGCGGTCTTTATGCAGCTCACGCTCGCTGTTCGGTTGGAAATATTCGCGATAGAAGCGCAGCGGGCGATCCGCCGTCGAGATGAAGCGCGAATGTGACAGCAACACCGTTGAATTAAACTCACGTTCTTTGGTTGGCATGGTAAACGTCAGACGGCTTCGCACCGATTGAACATTATCCTTGTCGTCAATGGTATCGTCTTCACGGTAGCGAACACGGCCTTTGCTGTGGTCATCGAACAGGAAATAGGTATCATATTGGCGGTAATGGACGTATTTCAACACATCGACATCCTTGTGCTTCAGCAATTTCTCTACCGCTGATTCATCTCGCAGAAGTGCCTTCACCTGCACTTCAAAACTTTCGCTGCGCTCCAATCCACCGATGACCAGCAGCTTACTCAAAATATCCTTCTGCTGTTCAGCCAGGAAAGCATCCACTTTGAGAGCATAATCCGCCGCCTGCTGGATCAATTCAGGTTCTTTAATCGTTAGCAATTGGCGATCCTTCATCAGCCAGCGACCATTGCAGAGAACGTGGCGCACATCAGTGCTTTTGCTGGCGTAGACAATCCGCGAATAAATGGCGTTGGGGTCTCGATTGAACTGAGGCATATTATGCACGGGGCGCGCGTCAATTGTGATGACATCAGCTAGTTTGCCGACTTCCAGACTGCCAGTTACATCGCCCAGGAACAAGGCCTCGGCCCCCTTGCGGGTCGCCATCAGCAGCGCTTGTTTAGCGGGTAAAGCCGTCGGATCATTGGCGGCAGTCTTCGCCAGAATCGCGGCTAACCGGACTTCCTCGAACATATCCAGATCATTGTTACTGGCCGTGCCATCGGTTCCGATACCTACCGTCAATCCGGCTTCCAGCATATCCATAACCGATGCGATGCCAGAAGCAAGTTTCAGGTTGCTCGTCGGGCAGTGCGCGACGGTTGTGTTAAATTCGCGCATGATCCGCATCTCGCCGGGATTAATATGAACGCAGTGGGCGGCTAATACTTTTGCGTCGAGCAGACCGGCTTCCTGTACCCAGGGGACAACTGGTTGACCATACAATTCCTGGCTGTCATCCACTTCCAGCTTGGTCTCTGCAATATGGATCAAAATGGGCACGTCATGGGCAATTGCCAATTGGGCGCATTCTCTCAAAATATCGGTTGTGGTGGAGTACGGCGCGTGCGGTGCAATAGCGGGGGTAATCAGCGGATGTCCTTTCCACTCCTCGATAAACTGCGCGGCATAATCCATACTGAATTCGTAGGTTTCGGCATCCGGCGTCGGAAATTTCAGAATCGACTGTCCCAGCACCCCGCGCAACCCTGCTGCGGCTGTCGCGGCGGCCACATCGGCCTCGAAATAATACATATCTGCGAAAGCCGTGATACCGCTGCGGATCATTTCTGCGCAGGCCAAACCCGTTCCCAATCGGCAAAATTCTGGCGTGACGAATTGGCGCTCTGTCGGCATTACGTAGCCCATCAGCCACACATCCAGCCGCAAATCGTCGGCCAGACCACGCAATAAGGTCATCGGCACATGCGTGTGGGCATTGACCAATCCAGGCAAAATATACTGCCCTTCGCCCGAAATGGTGTTGTCCGATTGATAATGTGCGGCGATTTCGGCGCTGGTTCCCACTGCGACAATTTTGTCCTCTCGAACAGCAACCGCGCCATCGGGTATAATATCAAACTGCTGGTTCATGGTGACAACCGTACCACCAGTCAGGATCGTATCAACCTGTTCCATGATGTATTTCTCCCGCTAAAAAATTTGCGGGATTATATCGCTCGTGTACACTTTGTCCATAGCTTACGTGAGATTGATGCGGCCCGAACCCATATTCTTCGGCTGCACCGCACAACCCAACAATTGGAGTCCCTATGCGTAGTCGGTTAGGCTTACGCCCGCAACATTTGCATCTGCTAGAAGCCGCCATCATCGGCGTTTTTTTCGTCAGCGCGCTGCGATTTTTGATTGGCATGATGTACAGCCGCATTGGTGGTGCGTCGATTACACTGGGCTTAGACCCGGCAAGCCTCCCTGATTTACCCGGTGTGGTTAGCGCAGGCGGCGTGCAAAACGAACTCAGCTTTTTCGTGTATATGCTGGCACTGCCCCTTATGACGCTGATTTTCGGGCGCTTTCGCTGGTTGATTGTGGTAGCAGTGGCGCTGACCGCCGCAGGCCGTGTGCTGATGATTGCTGGGACAACCGTTACGCCGACAACTGCCGCAGCGATGGCAGTCGGCGGCGGGCTGCTCTATCTGGCACTGATGGTACGTCACCGAGCGCAAATCATCCCTTATTTTTTTGTATTCGGTTTCGCCATTGACCAGATATTCCGCGCGGTTGGCAATACACTCGATCCTTCATGGTCAGCCGGTTATCTCGACGTGCAGACCATCGTTTCACTACTCACTATTGCGCTCGCTATCCTCACCCTTTTGATCCAGGGTCGCGAGGCACGAAGACAAGAATCAGGAATCTCCCACGACAAGGGTTTGCTGCCTTTCTGGGGCGGCATTGGATTAGCCGGACTGCTGTTCCTGGAAATGTCGCTGCTTGGCCTGCCCAACGCGATTGCCGGACGCGGTGATGTCGATTACACCACCTTCGCCCCCATCATCGCGCTAGCAACCTTGCTGCCGCTCGTCCCCTGGGTACGCAAACAAATGCGCACGTTCATCGGCCTCTTCGATGGCACGGTGCGCGGCTGGTTATGGATGCTGCTGGTCGTACTGTTGATTGTCTTCGGCACACGCTTCAAAGGACTTCCGGCAGGTGTCACGCTGGTAGTGGCACAGTTCGCCGTGAGCAGCATGTGGTGGTGGCTGGTGCGCCCACAGGCTGAAAAAGAGCGCAATTTGGGCGGCTTATGGCTGGTGCTTGGTATGATTTTGTTCTTGCTGCTGGTCGCCGGAGATAACTTTACCTACGAATATGCCTACGTCCGCAACATGGCTCCTGAATTGTCGTTTTTGAATACCATCATTCCGCCGTTTTTGCGCGGATTTCGTGGCATGGGCTTAGGTGTTTTGCTCGTTAGTGTCGCATTGGCGGGGCTGCCGATGGTACAAACCCGGCTGCGTATCCCCTGGACAAGCGGCACAGGTTTGCAATCGTTTCTGGCATTGGTCGTGGTCGCAGGGGTGAGCATCAGCATCGCTTACGCCGTTCGCCCACCACTCATCGCAGGCGTCCGCAACCAACCATCAATCCGTATCGGCACGTATAACATACACGGCGGCTTCAATGAATTTTATAACTATGATCTTGAAGCAATCGCCCGCACAATCCAGCAAAGTGGCGCGAATGTGGTACTGCTGCAACAAGCTGACGGCGGACGGTTAACGAGCTTTGGGGTTGATCAAACATTGTGGCTGGCGCGGCGTCTGGGCATGGATACCCGCTTCTATCCCACCAACGAAGGCTTACAAGGGCTAGCGGTGCTGTCCAATGTGGAAATCGTATTTGACGATGGCAATTTGCTAACAAGCACTGGCAACCAAACCGGTCTCCAACGGGTGCAGGTACGCCCGGATACCGGCGTGATTACGATTTACAATACCTGGCTTGGCTTTCTCCTGGAAAGTGGCGATGACCGCAGTATCGAAGATCAGGAACAGGATCAGCAGAAACAGTTGAACGAAATCTTCTCCATCATCAGCGCAGAACATCCCGACGGCAATCTGGGACGTATTGTCGTGGGTGGCACATTCAACAATATTCCGAGTTCGCCGCTGGGAGACCAGATGCGCACCGCCAAATTTGACGACCCCTTTGCAGGTCGACCACCGCAGCTAAGCGCAACCTTTTTGCGGAGCAATTATCCGCCCTCCCGACTGGACTTTCTGTGGCTGCGTTCGCTGGGGCCAGTCGGCGCGAACGTGCTGGAAAGCCGCGCGTCAGATCATCTGATGGCGGTTGTGGAAGTCCAGATCGCACGGCAGGCTCAATAGACCAGGAATTGCCTGATAAACAGGTGATAACAGGTATTGTTGGAATAGGGTAGTAAAACCGTTTGGCTGATGTCCAGAACGAGTGATTTTCCGCAGGAGCGGCCCTGTACCTATGGTGAGGTCGCTCCTATCGGGATCAACTTTCACGTCACTTTCGCAAAAGATTCAAACTTTTACTGATCGCCATCACGACGATGCCAGTTGTCGCTGAACAGGTCAAAATGCCCGCCGACATAGGGATGATCGGCAAAAATTGACTCGTTCAACTCGACCCCCAGGCCGGGGGCGGTTGGCAGGCTAAAATAGCCGTCGACCACTTCTGGCACACCGGGCGCGGCTGTCTTGACCCATGAGTCGGCAAAATCGTTGAAGTGTTCCTGGATCATGAAGTTGGGCGTACAGGCCGCGACATGCAGCGCCGCAGCCGTACTGACCGGCCCACCAACGTTGTGGGGAGCGACCAAGACATTGTAGACATCTGCCCAGGCTGCGAGACGGCGCGTCTGTGTCATGCCGCCAAAATGGGTGATGTCCGGTTGAATAACATCGACAGCTTGCAAATCCAACAGCGGACGAAAGTCGTTCATGGTATGCAGGCGTTCGCCCGTCGCAATCGGTGTTTCCACCCGTTCGGCAACCCGTTTGTGTTCGGCGATGTTTTCCGGCGGAACTGGTTCTTCAATCCAGGCTAAACGAAATTGCCTGAGTTTACGCTCCATCAAAATCGCCGTCGCCGGATTAAAACGCCCGTGCATTTCCAGCATGATGTCGCATTCCAGCCCAATCGCGTCGCGGACGGCGGCGATCAAATCCACGCATAAAGCCTGTTCATTGAGGCTGAGTTCGTAACGTCCCGCGCCAAATGGATCAATCTTGAGTGCCTGATAACCAAACTCAACCACTTTGCGTGCGGCTGCATGAAAAGCATCCGGCGTGCGCTCGACGGTGTACCAGCCGTTGGCATAGGCTTTAATCCGGTCACGCACCGCCCCGCCCATCAAGCGATAACACGGCACGCCGAGCGACTTGCCCATCAAATCCCAGCAGGCCATTTCCAGAATTGAAACTGCCGACATGGTGACTTCGCCCATGCGCCCGAAATCATTAATCATCATGCGTGAGGTCAGCGCTTCAATCTCAAACGGATCGTGCCCAATCGCATAGCGCGGTATCGCTTCCGTCAGATAACCCAGCAGCGCGTTGGTACGGTTATTAAGGCGCACCTCGCCCAGCCCATACAGGCCATCATCGGTTTCGACCTTGACGAAGGTCAGATTGCGCCAGGGTGTACCCAGGACAAGCGGCGTGACAGCAGTAATTTTCATGAATTATTTTCCTTGTTGAATTCAAATACACAATCTTGAAAAATTCACCCTTACGCGGGCGGCATCAACCAAATTTTGGCAACAGACGACCCATGCAGCAATTCCTCAAAGCAGGATGCGCCGTTTGAAAGCGGCTCAATCCGTGTCCAGTCTTCTTCCAGCCAATAACGCCCCGTGGATAATCCATCGAGCGCATTCCGGAAATCCACAGGCGTATAGGCAAAAGAGCCGTAGCAAACAATTTCACGGCGGATAATATCGTTGATCGGCAGGCTCGTATCCGCTTCATGCAAACCGACAAATACCGCCCGCCCGCCGGAACGTGCCGCCGCGATGCACGCCTGCCGTGTCACTGATGCGCCTACCGCGTCGATTACAACATCAGCCTGCCCGATGAGGTCAGTCGCTTTGACAGGAATCGCACCGAGCGACTCGGCCATCGCCAAGCGCTGAGCATTTAAATCCGCGCAGTAAATGGTCTTCAGACCATAATCCTGTAAAGCCTGGATCATGAGCAACCCAATCGGCCCCGCCCCAACCACTAATCCGATTTCACCAGGACGCGGCCTGACCAATTCGGCGCTGTGAACCGCACAGGCCACCGGTTCCGTCAGCGCAGCAACCGTCATCGACATCCCTTCGGGCAAGATATAGATCGACTCGGCTGGCACGGCCACATATTGCGCGTTGCTGCCCGGTAAGGTCGCGCTGAGGAGTTTGCGATTCACGCATAACGACTGCCGTCCGCTCAAGCAGTAAGCACAAAGGCCGCAGGTTATCATCGGGTTTACGGTAACTGGCAAACCAATCATGAGATCAGGTCGGCGCTGTATAGCTTGATCGCCAACTTGCACGATAGTACCGCTGAACTCATGCCCCATAATCAGCGGCGGTTTGCGTAGACTGTTCTTGCCTTCATAGCCGCTGAGTTCCGAACCGCAAATCCCGGAATACGCGATCTGAATCAACACCTCGTTGGGCTTCAATGTTGGAACTTCAACTTCGCGCAGTACCATCTGGTAAGGGGCTTCATAAACCAGCGCAATCATGGATTCGGCCATATTTTCACCCCGGATATTGTACCGTCATGCCACCGTCAATCACGAGTTCCGCGCCCGTGATGAAACTGGCCTCGTCGCTGGCGACGAACGCGACCAGATTTGCGATTTCTTCAGTCGTGCCGATGCGCCCTAGCGGCTGCACACTCAACACCTTCGCTTCGGCTGCCTGTGGGTCGGGCTGCATATCAAACCAACTTTGAACCAAATCAGTGCGCACCCAACCGGGACAAATCGCGTTCACACGAATATTGTTGGGGCCGTAATCCAATGCCAGATTGCGCGTCATGCCGACCACTGCCGATTTCGCCGCCGCGTAGGGAAAATAGCCTTTGTAGGTAACACGCGCGTGGACGCTGGCGATATTCACAATCGCACCACCCCCACGCTTCATCATCGCGGGAATAGCATATTTGCAGCACAACCACGCGCCTTTGAGGTCGATGTTCATGGCCGCATCCCACTCAGCTTCGGTCATGCGGGTGGCATCATAGTAGAAATTCTTGCCCGCATTATTGACCAGTATATCCAGGCCGCCAAACTGCTCAACCGCCTGCTGGACAGCGGCTTCAACCTGAGATTCCTGGGTAATGTCAGTTGGAACAGCCAACGCGCGAAATCCATCTGCAATCAATTCCTCGGCGACTGCGTGGCCTGTGTCGGGGTCGATTTCGGCAATGATTACCACAGCGCCTTCCGCCGCAAATTTGTGCGCGATGGCACGGCCAATCCCGCGTCCCGCGCCGGTAATCAAACCAACCTTATCCTGTAATCGACCTGACATATTTTTCAAGAAACTTTCAGAGAGCCACTTTCAGACAACAAGGTCGCCTTTTTCCAGCAGATGCAAGGCTTCGCGCGCGGCATCCTGGGCAGCGGCTTGTTTGCTGCGGCCAGTACCATGCGCCACGCCGCGCTCACCGATGACGACTTCGACGACAAATTCTTTCTGATGATCCGGGCCGGTAGCCGATAATGTGCGGTAGGCGGGCGTCAGATTATGAGTCGCCTGACTCCATTCCTGCAAACGGCTGCGCGCATCCTTATCCCGTGAGTCAGCCAGAATTTGTTCGAGCAGCGAGTCCAGCAGCGGAATCGCGAATTTGCGTACCGCGTCCAAGCTCTGATCGAGGTACAGCGCGCCGACAACCGACTCGAAACTGGCACACAAATTCGTCAGCCGTTCGCGCCCGCCGCTTGTTTCTTCGCCCTTCCCCATGCGCAACGCCTGCCCCAAACCCAGATTAAGTGCTAACTCCGCCAGTGACTCGGTACGCACCAGCGCCGCACGTAGTCGGGTTAAATCGCCTTCGGGCATATCCGGGAAACGCTGATACAGCATGTCGCCGACCAGAAAATCGAGCACCGCATCACCCAAAAATTCCAGACGTTCATTGTCACTAGCCGAGTCATCACCATGCTCATTGATATACGAGCGATGCGTCAAAGCCTGTTGCAGCAAATCGCTATTGTTAAAGTTCAGCCTAATCTGCGTTTGAATTGATTTCGCTTCCATTACAACCTGTGTTATCCATCAAACCGTTTGAAAATGAGTGAAACATTGTGTCCACCGAACCCGAACGAATTGCTCATGACACACGAAATAGGCATCGAACGCGCCCCGTTGGGCACGTAATCCAGATCGCATTCCGGGTCAGGTTCGGTGAGATTCATAGTGGGCGGCGCAACCTGATCGCGGATAGCCAGCACAGAAAATACCGATTCCATCGCTGCTGTCGCGCCCATGCCATGCCCGGTCATGCTTTTGGTCGAACTCATCGGCACTTTATAGGCGAGGTCACCAAACACCTGCTTGACCGCTTTGGTTTCCATCACGTCATTGAGCGAGGTCGCCGTGCCATGCGCATTGATATAGTGAATATCCTGCGGGGTTAATTTGGCGTCGTTCAAAGCCTGTTGAATTGCCAGACTTGCGCCTTTGGCTTCGGGGTCGGGCGCAGTCACATGGAAAGCATCCGACGTGCTGCCATAACCGACAATTTCCGCCAGAATATTTGCACCACGCGCTTTGGCATGTTCGAGTTCTTCCAGGATCAGCACGCCCGCACCTTCGCCAAAAACCAAGCCCAGGCGATTTTTATCAAATGGGCGCGAAGCATGGGTCGGATCATCATTCAGGCGCGAACAAGCATTTAGCCTGTCAAATGCGGCGATGCCAATCGCGATAATCGGCGCTTCGCCACCACCGGCTAAAGTCTGGTCAAGCCGCCCCATGCGGATCAGGTCAAAGGCATGACCTATACAATCCGCCCCCGTCGCACATGCCGACACCGGAACGTAGGATGGCCCCATCGTTCCAAATTCAATGCTCACTATATCGCTGCCGCCGTTAACCATCAACATCGGAATGCCAAACGGCGTAATCCGGCGCGGGTCGTTGGTCTCAAACAGCAGATTAGCCTGTTCAAAATAGCTTTCCACGCCGCCTACTGCCGATCCGATAACGACCCCGGCACGAGTACGATCCTCATCCGTGACCTTAAAGCCTCCATTTTCGGCAGCTTCTTTGGCGGCAGCGAGGATATAATGCTGATACCGATCCTTGCGCCGGACTTCTTTCGCGGGCATCACCGACGATGCATCCCAACCCTTTACTTCGCCCGCGATTTTTACCAGATAATTGGTTGCATCAAAATGGGTAATCGGCCCAATGCCGCTTTTTCCAGCTTTGATGCCTTCCCACGTTTGTTCTACAGTGTGTCCCAGAGGGCTTATCATACCCAGGCCGGTGACGACTACTCGTCGGGTCATTCGCAGTTCCCCTTCTAGCGCTGGCTGCCCAAAGCTTCCAGTCATTTGCAATAAAGATAATTACCAAATCGTTTGTACCATAGCCGCTGACCAATTGCCAGCGTCTTCAAGTTTCATTCCTTACGGTCATCCGGGGTGGGCAGATAATGGCCTTCAACCCACGACTCGCCATCGGGCCGGACTTCTTTTTTCCACACTGGCACGATTTCTTTGAGCCGGTCAATACCGTAGCGTGCGGCCTCGAAACATCCTTGATCGCGATGCCCGGATGAGCACGCAATCAAAATTGTATTTTGCCCGACATCCAACATGCCGATACGCTGAACAATCGCGATACCCTGCACCAGCGGCCACTGTTGACGAATTTCCGCCGCCACCTGGCGCATTTTCGCGATTGCCATCGGCGAGTAAGCTTCGTATTCGAGGTGCTGTGTTTGGACGAGAGACTCAGCTTTACCTGTCTCACCACGCACCATACCGCTGAAGACGCACACCGCGCCCGTTGCTGGAATGGTAATCGCGGCGATGAGTTCATCCGTGTTGATCGGTTCGCTCGCCAGCCTGAAGATTTCAGGGAATTCGCCACTGCCACCGCTGACGGGCGGGAAAAAGGCAACCTGATCGCCCTCATGGACAGCATCGCCGGGGAAGGCATATTCTTCATTCACGGCTGCAATTGCCGCGTTCACATTGGCTTCCATCTGGGGATATTGAGCAATTAACACGCGGCGCACGTCTGTCACCGTCGCCCCATCCATCAGCGTGAGTGTCAGACGATTACTGCCAGCCAAGTCTTTCAAGGTTGCGAACAGGAGAATTTGTATTTGCATTATTTGCTTTCAGCCACATAATCGCCGCGCTGTCCACCGTGTTTTTCCAGCAGACGTATATCACTCAGACGCATCCCCCGGTCAACTGCTTTCGCCATGTCATAAATGGTTAGCGCAGCCGTCGTCACAGCGGTTAGCGCTTCCATCTCAACACCGGTTTTGCCGACGGTACGCGCTGTAGCTCGGATATGAACAGCATTTTTTTCATCATCGAGCGTCAATTCAACATCCAGATGAGTCAGTGCCAATGGATGGCACAATGGAATCAATTCCGATGTTTTTTTCGCGCCCATAATCCCTGCCAGACGGGCTATAGTCAGCACATCGCCTTTTTTGATCGCGCCCTCGCGGATCAGCCGCAGCGTTTCCGGCTGCATGAATACCGATCCGCCCGCAATGGCAACGCGCTCGGTGTCCGGCTTCGCGCCCACATCGACCATACGCGCCGCACCACTCTCATCTAAATGGGTTAACCCTTCCTCGGCCATCTTGCCCCTTTCAAGGCTTCAATTATAACGCACACTCATGTATACTTTTATGGTTTTGTAGAACAACCTGATCGCCGTTTCGGTCTCCGCCTTTTTCGATTTGCGGCTGACTGAAAACGGAATCACTATCTTACAGGAGCAATAACCCCCTTGGGCATTTTCCGTAGCGGTTTGGCTAAAACACGGCAATCTTTTTTCGGGCGTATCTCGCAAGCGCTGGGCAATACCGAGATCAACGACGATACCTGGGATGATGTCGAGGCGCTCCTGATTCAGGCAGATTTGGGCATTCCGACGACTCAAAAAGTCATCGAGGATTTAAAAGTCCGCGTAAAACGTGAAGGTATCACCCGTACCGATCAATTGGACAAAGCCCTCAAAGAAAGTCTCGCGGCACTGCTTACAACCCCTCCCCCGCCCAACCTGAGCGGACGCCCCCTCTCGATAGTTCTCATTGTAGGCGTCAATGGCTCCGGCAAAACCACCACGATTGCTAAACTTGCAAACCGTTTGAGCAACAATAATCGTAAAGTCATGATGGCGGCGGGCGATACCTTCCGCGCAGCAGCCATTGAGCAGCTCAAAACCTGGGGCGAACGCATCGACGTGCCGGTAATCGCCAACAAGCCTGGTTCCGACCCGGCAGCCGTCGTCTATGACGCGGTATCAGCAGCCACAGCGCGCGGCACGGAAATCCTGCTCATCGACACTGCCGGACGTTTACATAACAACTTTAACCTGATGGAAGAACTCCGCAAAATCAAGGCGACTTCGGCTAGAATTGTGCCGGATGCGCCCCATGAAGTCTGGTTGGTGCTAGACGGCACAACCGGGCAAAACGCTTTGGAGCAGGCCAAGAAATTCCGGGAACTCGTGGATGTAACTGGCGTGATCGTCACTAAACTCGACGGTACAGCCAAAGGCGGTATGGTGTTCGCCATTTTTAACGAACTCGGCCTGCCTGTGCATTATGTCGGCCTGGGCGAAGGCATTAACGACCTGGTGTTTTTCACGCCAGAAAATTTCGTCAACAGCTTATTTGATGAGAATTAGTCGGGCAAGGCGCTGTCTTGCTCTTCAAGGAGGAACCCGTACACCATAAATGGAACAATTAGTCAGCCTGTTGAAACCCATGAAAGACCGTATTGATGGGCTGATGGCGCGCCTGGACATTCCTGCCAAAACCCGCCGCATCAACGCCATCCAATCCCAGTCTGGCGCGCCGGACTTCTGGACTGAACCCGAAACAGCGCAAAAACTCATGCAGGAAATGTCGCGCCTGAAAGATGATCTGGATCGCTGGCAAGCCCTTGCCAACCGTATCAACGATGCCCTCGAACTTGCTCAATTGGATGACGAAAGTTTAGAAGCTGATCTGACCAAAGAGGTCGAGTCGCTCTCTGCGATTGTCGAACGGATGGCCCTTCAAGCGCTGTTATCTGGCTCGTATGACGACGAAAACGCGATCCTGGCGATCCACGCAGGCGCGGGCGGAACCGACTCCCAGGATTGGGCGCTCATGTTGGAGCGCATGTATATCCGTTGGGCAGAAGAAAACGCCTACAAGGTCGAAATCATCGAGCGGATGGAGGGTGAAGAAGCGGGAATCAAAAGTGTGACAATGAGTATCAAAGGCGAGTATGCCTACGGTTACTTGCAAAGTGAGCAAGGTGTTCATCGGCTCGTCCGCCTCAGTCCTTTTGACGCCGCCAACCGCCGCCACACTTCTTTCACCAAAGTCGAACTCTGGCCGGATATTCAGGGGCAAATTGACATCGAGGTCAACGAAAAAGACCTGAAAGTCGATACATATCGCGCGGGCGGCGCGGGCGGCCAGCACGTCCAGAAAAATGATACCGCCGTGCGCATGACTCACCTTCCCACCGGGATTGTCGTGCAATGTCAGAATCAGCGCAGCCAGATGCAAAACCGCGAACGTGCGATGCAAATCCTCAAGGTACGGTTGTTTGAGATGGAACACAAAAAGCAGGAAGAGCAGCTTGCCGAACTCAAAGGTGAAAATGTGGACGCCGGGTGGGGTAATCAAATACGCTCCTATGTGCTCCACCCCTACCAGATGGTGAAAGATCACCGTACGGGTTATGAAACCGGCAATACTGGCGCGGTGCTGGATGGTCGCCTGAACGACTTCATGGACGCCTATCTGCGCTGGAAAGTCGAAAAACTCAATGGACGAAAGAACGGCGCAGCGTAACGAATCGGGGACAAACGAGACTAATCTGTGTAAGAAAATTAGAGAGTCTAGTCGAAAGGTTTTACCCACATGACTAACGAAGTTGCGACACTCGCTGGTGGTTGTTTCTGGTGCTTAGAAGCAGTCTACGATTTATTGAAGGGTGTCAAATCAGTTGAGTCGGGCTATATGGGTGGCAAAGTCGTCAATCCGTCTTACCAACAGGTTTGCACGGGCAATACCGGTCACGCCGAAGTTGTCCAGGTCGCTTTTGACCCGGCCCAGGTGAATTACAAGGATATTCTGGATGTATTCTTCACTGTCCATGACCCCACGACGTTGAACCGCCAGGGAAATGATGTCGGCACGCAATATCGCTCGGCCATTTTCTATCACTCGCCGGAGCAAAAAGCTATCGCCGACCAGAAAATTGCTGAACTCAGCGGGGAACATCTCTGGAGCAATCCAATTGTGACCGAAGTCACACCCGCAGAAACCTTCTACGTCGCTGAAGATTATCATCAGGAATACTTCGAGAACAATCCGAACCAGGGCTACTGCCAGTTCATCGTCGCCCCGAAAGTTGCCAAGTTCCGTAAGCATTACCTGGAAAAGTTGAAGGCATAATACCTGTCCATCGTAAGGGCGAAGCAGTGCTTCGCCCTTCTTGCCAGATTTTTAGTCAACATCGCCTGCAATTAGAACTTTTGTCCTTCCCACTTGACTCTAAATCAAAGTCGGGTTACGATGTATCCATGTTCAATTGTCAGTTGTCAGTGTAATAACATCAAATCAACCTTCCAGCTTGACAAAGGCATATAAGGTTGGTATAATTCCCCTTTACATATGGTCACGTTAATGCTCAACCAATAAAAAGCAGCGGTGGAAAACTTCCATTCGCCGTTTTGTCGTTTGTTGGGCTTGTATAGTCTCCACCGTTTAACAGTTGTTTCGTTTAATTTGATTACCACTCATATCTACCCATCGGTTTAGCGCAGAGGAGAGTACGCCCTTGGAAGCAAAGG
>JBDTNB010000028.1:0-59316 GCA_039933955.1 Chloroflexota bacterium | reverse complement strand
ATATGGTCGCGCTGGAATCCGGCGACAAACCCAAAAAATTTGACGCGGGCGATGAATTCCGGTTCTAAGTATTGCAAGAATTGAGAACAGCCCATGCCTGCATTAGATTCCTGCCACGTTCAAGTTGTCCATGCCCTGGAAAATGCCGGATGGACAGTTTCGCCAGTACCGCACGCGATACGTATTCCTGGTCGCCGTTACCCATTGCTTGCAGACCTGCGCGCCAATCGTGACCACGAAGCAATTATTGTTGTCGAAGTAAAATGCTTTTTGGATGATCCAATCGCGGAGTTGTATACCGCTATTGGACAATACATGGTTTATCGCAGCCTGCTTCGGCAAGCACCCAATAATTTCCCTCTGTTCCTGGCTATACCAGACTATGCATATCGTGGTATCTTTAACGAAATTGGCATGGCAATTGTGCATGAGGCACAGATCAAGTTGATTGTGATCAATATGGATAATGAGGTTATTGAACAATGGTTAGCCTAATCCATGAACCAACCACGCAAGCCCTCGCAGAAATTCTCAAGCGCGAAGTTCAACTCTACGCTGCAACCAGTGATACAGCCACCTTTTCCCCCATTTTAGACGACACACATCAAGTTTACAGTGTGGTCGTCATTGAGAATGATCCCGCCTTGAGACCTGCCTGGGTGTTAGTCATGGCACGGGTCGTTGGCGACAAAATCATAATTGATGAAGATTCCACTCTGGAAAAACACCTTGTAGATGCGCTCATGGTCAATGGTGGCGTGCCACGCGCGAATATTGTGTTGGCCTACAAAGGGGAGCCTGTCCCTACTCCCTAAAATTTGGTACGATGCGGTATATTTTGAGCGTTTAGAATCGTCTAAATAGTAATGACGATATAGGGAGGATGCTGTATGGCAACCAAAACACAAACCGCCCGCGAAATCGACTCGATACCGCTGCTCAAACGCTGGCAAACCGCGATCAATACCTGTAACTGCCCGGACATCCACGAGGCCGACACCTTCACCCGCTGGTTGGTGATTTCGCGCTCATGCGTGTTCTCGATGACCTTCACCTCCGGTTTGATCGGCGTGCTGCTGGCGGCGACTACTGGCACATTCATCGAAAACACACTCTTCAAAATCTGGCTGGCATTTTTATGTGTCATCGGTCTGGTTTTTGCCCATGCGACCAACAACCTCATCAACGACTGGACGGATGTCCGCAAAGGCGTGGATACCGAAGATTATCCGCGCTCACAGTACAGCGTCCATCCGATTTTGGGCGGCCTGACCACACCCAACGGCTTGCTCAAAGTTTCCTTCGCGCTCACCTTGATTGACGGCCTGATTATGTTGTATCTGGCCTCTGTAACCGGGCCGCTGGTGATTTTATTCGCCATCAGTGGGTTGGTTTTGAGCCTGGGCTACACCGTATTTCTGAAGCGCTATGCACTGGGCGAATTGACCGCGCTCATCGTCTGGGGGCCGCTCATGATCGGCGGCACAGCTTATGCCATCAGCGGTATTATTAATACGCAGATTTTGCTGCTGACGCTGCCTTATGGCCTGATTGTCGCCTCGGTCTTGATCGGCAAGCACACCGACAAAATTGAGAATGATCGTCCTGTGGGCGTGAATTCAGTCCCAGTTTTGTTGGGCGAAAATCGTGCGTTACTGTTGAACAAAATCAGCTTCATCGTCTTCTACGTGCTGATTGTCGCACTGGTCGCGTTCAATATCACTGGCGCGTGGATTCTGGTGACATTCCTGGCACTGCCGCGTTTGTTCACGGCATGGAAAGTGTATTCGGAACCCAAGCCCAAAACGAAACCCGATAATTGGCCGGTGTGGCCGCTGTGGTTCGTCGGCTGGGCGATGCATTTCAATCGTCAAGCGGGAGCGCTTTTTATTCTGGGTATGATGCTCAACCTGATTATGCCGCACGTGGGCAAGCTGCTCGGCATAGCTTAGAATCGGATTTAAGCCATACCAACAAGCGTCTACCAGCGTTTACCAATGAAGGACACTTATGATGAAATCGATGTGGGTAACATTTCTATATGTCACCGTTTTGTTGGTACTCGCTGTTGTCCCGGTAGAAGCTGCTGACAGCGCCGCCTGTTCAGCGATTAACGGTTGGACGGGCTATCTCGTGCATAGTGGCCCTACGGTAGCTGAAAAGACGTTACCCGGTTCGTTCAAACCTGGGGAAAAGGTTACGATAGGACTCTCCGGTTTCGAGGCAGGGGTGACTATCGAAATCCCTGCGGGGAACGTTGTGGCGCAGTATCCCTACTTTTTGGGATACTTAAGTGAAACATTCACCTATACCATCCCTGGCAACGGGGTTAACTCGGTCAGAATTACGTTGGCAGGTTATGATCTCACCTTTCACGCTTCCTGTGGCAATCCTTCAAAAGCATCCGGTCATCTAGCGCGTCCTGCCGAACCGCCCGATAAGCGTCTGAACTGGCAACACGGCGATCTGTTGGCGGCTATTTATCCTTCAACGGACGAACAAGGCAAACCCGCATTGGATGTCTACAATGTTACCCAACAAAGTGAAGGATATTTTGCCTGCCGTATCGCCCAGGCTGATCTTGCTGCAACTCCCCCTGCGCAGAACACGCTTATCAAACAGTGCAGCGCAATCGTCAGTGTATATCAACTCGCGACAGGTGAGGTTCAATTCAACATAGGCCCGGATGCCGAAGGTAAAACGATTGTCGTTATTCTTGACGGTATACCCTCATCAAAAATCTATGGATATAATTTCCAGGTTTGAAGGTGGCGTATAATCTCGAACGACCCAATAGAAACGCAACTTTCAGCAGAAATGCTTAAGGATATGCTTGATTAACCTCCTATTTGTATCCAGCTATTCAGACCTCGGCGGCGGCGAAACCGCACTGCTGGCCTTAGCGAGTCACCTCGATCCGGCACGTTTTAATCCCCATTTGCTTGTCCCGCACGAAGGCCAGCTTGCCGACGCATGGCGCGCGCACGGCTGGCCGGTACACATCACACCCTGGCGTGGCGCAACGGTTTATTTCATCCCGGCGATCTGGGCACGGCTGCCGATTTCCCATCACATCGAATCCCTGATTCGCGAACAGGATATTCGCGCCGTCCACAGCGATTATCACACCCTGCCGATGGTGATTCCAGCGGCAGAACGCGCGGGCATTCCAGCGCTGTGGACATGTATGGGCTGGTGGTTCCATCCCAAACCCTGGCAGCGTCATTTTTTTCGGCGCAGCGCGGCAACCTTCGCCCACTCGCAAGCGATTAAAGATGGCTTCCTGGGCAATCCGCCGTTTATGTTCTCTGAAAATATCGAAGTTCTGTATCCCGGTGTCGATACCGAGCGTTTTAACCCGGTTGTCGATGGCCTTAAAGTGCGTTTCGAAGCCGGAATCCCAACGGACGCTCCGGTGATAGCCTTGATCGCTCGCTTCCAGGACGTCAAAGGTCACGACATTTTCCAGGCGATGGCGCGGCAGGTCGCGTTGCAAATCCCTGAGGCGCGTTTCATCGCCGCCGGGGAAAATACCCAGAGCAGCGCTGATAACGCCTATCGGGCGCGCATTTTAGCAACCGCCCAAACCGATCCCTTGCTGAAAACGCGCCTGAAATATCTGGGTTTCCGGCCTGATGTCGAGCGCGTGCTGGCGGCGGCTGACGTGGTGGTGTGCAGTTCATATTTTGAAAGTTACGGCATGGTCAATGTGGAAGCGATGGCGTCCGGCAAGCCCGTCGTCAGCACCAACAAGGGCGGCCCAGCCGAAACCATCGCACACGGCGAAACTGGTTTTCTTGTCCCGCCCGAAAATCCCGCTGGATTAGCCTTGCACGTCATCGACCTGCTGCGTGACGCCGATTTACGGGCACGGATGGGTGCGGCAGGTCGTGCGCGTGCCGAGCGCTTATTTTCGGCGCAGAAAACGGCCAATCGGTTTATGGCTGTGCTGGATACACTCTTGAAAATTCCGCTTGCGAAAGAATAAACTGAAACCACATATCATAGAAACGAGATACATTTGTGTCCCGACAATCCAGCTTATATGTAGGGACGAGATACATCTCGTCCGCGCTTTTATTATCGAGTTGGATCATTAATGGTCAATATTGTGTCCTAGCGCCCATAAAAATATCATTTCTTAGGATTATTGCATGACCGATACTGGGCAAATTTCCACAACTGACCTGACCATCCCCGCCTCGGACGGATTTGAACTTGCGGCGACTCTGTTTGAACCCGCGCAGGACAATGGCCGCCTGGTACTCATCAATTCGGCGATGGCCGTTAAACGTGGTTACTATCGCAAATATGCGGCGTTTCTGGCCGAGCACGGTTTCACGACAATCACCTATGATTATCGCGGCATTGGCGGATCACGACCTGCATCTTTGCGCGGTTTCAAAGCATATTTATGGCAATGGGGCGCGCAAGACCTGGACGGATTAATCGCCTGGATTGAGGTGCGTTATCCATCGTACAAATTGCTGGTCGTCAGCCACAGTGTCGGCGGCCAAATCATCGGGCTGACGGCGCGCAACACCCGCGTCGCCGGGATGTTCGGTGTCGCCGTACAGAGCGCATATTGGCGCTTATGGTCTGGATTCTGGCGCTGGCGGACATTTTTTATATGGTATGCCCTGATCCCGGTGTTAGCCCGCTTGCTCGGATATATTCCCGGCAAATTAGGTATCGGCGAAGATTTACCCGCCGGGGTTGCCCTCGATTGGGCGCACGGCGGACGCTGCCCTAAATATATTCTCGATTTGTACTGTGGCACGCAACACGATCATTTTGTTGCCTTCGCCGCGCCGTTTGTCGATTACAGTTTCAGTGACGATCACTACGCGCCTTACGAAACGGTCAAATCCTTGCTCACTTTTTATCCCAACGCCGTCAAAACCCATAAACACCTGCAACCATCCGATATTGGCACGCAGTCCATCGGGCATTTTGGCTTCTTCCGCGACAAATTTGCGAACACTTTGTGGGCGGAAAGCGCCGCATGGCTTGAGGGCGTATAGGTGGCAAAACGCATTCTCTTCATTTCGCGCTGCCCGCCCTGGCCGCTGTATCTGGGCGACAGGCTGATTCTGTATCACCTGGGACGGGAATTGTCCCTGCGTCATCACGATCTCGACTTGCTAGCCTTCGCCAATCGCCCTGAAGATTGGCACGAGCAGGATGAGTACGACATGGATTTCAGCCATGTCGAATTATTCCCGGAACCGCCGCGCAGCCAATTAAGTTATTTACGCCGGATGCTGCTCCCTGGCGCACGCTGGCCGCAAAAAGCCGAGCAATCCTGGTCGGCAGAAATGTGGCGGGCGATTCAGGCGCGGCTCAAGACCGAAAAATACGATGTAGTCCATCTCTTTGGTGGCATCCAGGTCTACGAATATCGCCACGCGCTGGGCGATATTCCCACAATCATCACCCCCTACGAAAGCTACAGCCTCTACCTCCGGCGACAACTGGAATCGACCCAGAATTTAGCACTCAGCACGCAGCACTTTCTCGCCCGCCGTTTCGAGTCCTTCATGTTCACGCCCTATGCGAAAACTGTTGTCGTCTCGTCGCGCGATCAGGAAGAGCTGCACGACATCAATCCCGCGCTGAAAATCGAGGTCATCCCCAATGGCGTCGATACCTACGAATTCAGACCACGTCCGACCCGCCGTATTCCGGCGCTGTTGTTCGTTGGCAACTATGAATACCCGCCCAATGTCGATGCGGCGCTGCGGTTGGCGCGCGAAATTTTTCCGAAAGTACAGGCGCGTATTCCTGACCTGCATTTATGGCTGGTGGGTAATGCGCCGACTCCTGAAATGGAATCTCTAGCCAATGAGTCCATCCGCGTAACCGGACGAGTCCCTGATGTGCGGCCTTATTTAGCGCGGGCAGGGGCATTCGTCAGCCCTTTGCACCTGGGCGCAGGCATTAAAAATAAAGTATTGGAAGCCCTGGCGATGGGCTGCCCGGTCATCGCCACCCCCTTGAGCGTCGATGGTATTGATGTGACCGACGGCCAGGACATATTAGTTGCTGACGACGCGGCGCTGGTTGAGAGTGTCATCCGCGTTTTAGGGGACAGCGACTTACAAAATCGCCTCTCAATAAATGGCCGCAAACTGATCGAATCGCGCTATAGTTGGGATCATGTCGCCGAACGCTACCTCGCCCTCTACGACCAAATTTCAATCCGATAATCGAACCTTAAATCGAGATATTTTTTGCGCTTTACTCCCCTTTCCACATGTGGAGAAGGGCCGGGGGTGAGGTTAAATCACGCCTATCCAACCGCCTCGGTCTGAGTTTCAACCTCCACGACAGGCTGTTCCCTACGTCCCAATTGAAGCAGAATCACGCTGCTCAAAATCAGGGCCGCGCCCACAATCTGGATGGTCAGAATGCGTTCGCCCAGCAGCAAGAAAGCCAACATCAACGTAAACACTGGCTCGATGGTGCTGAGGATCGCCGCCCGCGCCGCGCCTAATTTTTGCATCCCGCTGTAGAAGGCGAAAATGGGAATCACGGTGCTGATGACGGCCATTGCGATCAGGCTCAACCACTGCGAACCCTCGGTAGGCCAATTCACGCCGCGAAATATGGAAACAACAATCATCGTTAAGAATGTCCCGGTGATGCTCCACGCACTCGCTTGCGCCAGATTACTATGACCCCGCAGCAGCCGTCCGCTGAGGACAATGTAGGTCGCATAAATACCCGCGTTGAGCAGTGCGAAAATGATCCCCAGACCATCGCCCAAACCCGCCCTAAAATCCGGCACTGTCAGGATGATGCCTACAACGGTCAGCGCCAACGCCAGCCAACCGCGCGCGGCCAACCGTTCGCCCAGGAACAGCGACAGAATCGCGACCATCGCCGGATAGCTGTACAAAATAACTGTATAGGTACTGGCGGGTAAGCGTGTGAGCGCCACAAATGCGCTGGCGGCGGTCATCGAGAAAATCACGCCCATACCAATCAGACGCCAACGGGGCAATGTTTTTTTCGTCTCAGGTCTTCTGTTCTTTGTAGCCCGCCGTTTTTGCCAACCGATCACCAGCCAGGTAATCGGAGTCGCGATTAGAAAGCGCAAAAACAGCACATCCAACGGTTGCAGTTGGCCGGATGCGAACAGGTTTTTGGTGAGGATGGGGAAGAAGGCGTAGCCCGCCGCCGCGACCAGAAGCAGCAGCAAACCATCGCGTTGCGTGCGATCCATAGATAGTCCTGATAAATAAGGTCAGGAAGCCGTTTAGCACGTCCCAACAACCAATAAAGGGGTACACTTGTGACAGTTACACAATATACGTGGGAGACGCTTTCGTTTGCAATCCCAAGTATATCCACCTGTGTTTTCGCCAATCCATCGGCTAGAATTGTGCTGATATTCACAAGAAGAGCCAAAAGTTTCCCTATAGGGAGGGCTAAAACATGAGCAACAGTAATCATAAACGGCTGGTAATCCCAGGGCCAGTGGAAGTGCGCCGTGAAATTTTGGAGGCGCAGACGGAATGGATGATCGGACATCGTTCCACCGCATTCGCAGACTTGTTTGCACGGCTGCAAACCAAGCTGCGGCAGGCGTTTTTGACTGAAAGCCGCGTGTTTGTCAGCGGATCGTCAGGCACAGGTTTGTGGGAAGGCGCATCACGCAACTGCATCCGTGACGGCAAAAAAGCGCTGCATCTGGTCGGCGGCGCGTTCAGCGAACGCTGGTCGGAAGTCAGCCAATGGAACGGTAAACAGGTGGACGTGATTGCCGTCGAATGGGGCAAGGCGCACACACCCGAAATGGTGGCCGAAGCCATGAAAAAAGAAGCGTATGATGTGGTATGCGTCGTCCATAACGAGACCAGCACCGGCGTAACCAATCCAGTCAAAGCGATTGGCGAGGTCGTCCGCCAATATGAAGACACCCTGTTTCTGGTCGATACCGTCAGCGGATTCCTGGGTTTGGAACTGCGAACCGATGATTGGGGCATCGACATGGCGCTCACCTCATCGCAGAAAGCCTTCGCACTGCCACCAGGGATTGCCTTCGCTGCCGTCAGTGACCGTGTGCTCAAACGCGCCGAACAGGTCACGAATCGCGGTTATTATTTCGACTTCCTGGAACTCGAAGCCAGCCTGAAGAAAAATAACACCCCATCGACACCGCCCATATCGCTGATGTTCGCGGCGGATCGGCAGTTGGATGATGTGCTGGCAGAAGGGCTGGACAGCCGTTGGGCGCGTCACACCCAGATGCGCGACATGACCATTGCCTGGGCTGATGCACGCGGCATGGGTGTGTTCGCCGAAGATGGCTATCGTTCATCAACCGTGACTGCTGTGAATAATGGTCGCAACATCAACGTGGATGATATGGCGAAGTTCATGGGGGGTAAGGGCTTCTCGATGGACAAAGGCTACGGCAAAATCAAGGGTAAAACCTTCCGCATCGCGCACATGGGCGACATGCAATCCACCGAATTGGAAGAAATCCTGTCTGGCCTGGATGAATTCCTCGGCGTGTAGATTCCAGAAAAGAATTTTCACCGCACAGACGCCAAGAACGCAGAGAAAGCATGTAGGGGCGACCCGGTGGATCGCCCTGCATTAGGGTACAACTGTGACCGAAATTCGGCTGGCACAACCTGATGAACGCGCGACGGTGACTGAAATCGTGGACGCCGCCTACAGCAAATGGATTCCCGTGTTCGGGCGCAAACCTGGGCCGATGCTGGCCGATTACGAAAAATTGATTGCCGACGGTGTAGTCTATGTGATCGTGGCGGAAGACCAAATCGTCGGTGTGCTGGTCATCTGGCCGGTTGAAGATGCGATGCTCATCGAAAATATTTGTGTACACCCCGATCAACAGCGCGGCGGAATCGGACGCAAATTGATGGACTTCGCCGAGCAGCAAGCGCATGAGGCCGGTTTGAACTTGATGCGGCTCTATACCAACGAAAAATTTGAGGTCAATCAAGCCTATTACCGCACATTGGGTTACGTCGAAACCCGGCGCGAAACCACCGCCGATGGTCGCCATACAGTGTGGATGCACAAGCAATTGTAAATTGTAATGACTGGTTAGTCCCTAAACCAGCAAACATCCCGCTTTATTCCCCCTCTCTGCGAAGCGGGGAGGGGGTTAGGGGGAGGGGATGCAATATTGAAAGGCGAATGAGGATGGATGTTGGCGTAATCGGTCTGGGTGCGATGGGGCTGCCCGTCGCACGCAATTTGCTCAAGGGCGGGCATCGTGTCACTGTCTACAACCGGACGCTTGGACGTGCCGAAGGGCTGGCTGCGGAAGGCATTCATGTCGTTGAATCGCCCTATGCAGCCGGTCAGGGCGACGTGCTGATTTCGCTGCTCTCTGATGACCGCGCCGTAGAAGCTGTCTTTCTGAATGACGATCAATTCATCCCATCCCTTGCGCCAAAAACGGTTCATGTCTCGATGGCAACCATCAGCGCTGCAATGGGTGCGCGGCTTTACGAAGCCCATAGCGAAGCTGGACGGCAATATGTATCCGCGCCGGTTTTTGGCCGCCCGGACGCCGCCGCTGCTGCCAAATTATTCATCGTCGCTGCCGGGGACAAGGCCGCTGTCGATCAATGTGCGCCCGCCTTCGAGTCCATCGGTCAGCGCACATTTTACGTCGGCGACAATCCGGTGATGGCGAATCTCGTCAAAATCATGGGCAACTTCATGATCGCCTCGACCATCGAAACCTTCGGCGAAGCCTATGCCACCCTGCGTAAATATGATGTCGAGCCAGGAGCTTTCCTGGAAATCATGACCAACACCCTCTTTGGCGGCACAGCCCATAAAAATTATGGCGCGATCATCGCCGAGGAACGCTTCAGCCCGCCCGGATTCAAAATGCCGTTGGGCTTGAAAGATGTCAATCTGGCTTTAGAAGCTGCCGCCGCAAAATCTGTGCCGATGCCCACCGCCAGCCTGATTCACGACCAACTGACGAGTGCAATGGCACGCGGTTATGGCGAGATGGATTGGGCGGCGTTGGCGCAGGTTATCGCCGAAAATGCTGGCCTGCCGAAAAAATCGTAACTTAAGCTATTCACAATCAGTAATTTTTATCTAAGTGCTCGATTGAAAATCTGGTAATGACTGAGTGAATGAGCGGCGCTGGATTGTCGTCTGGCCTTTGTAGGGACAAGGCACGCCTTGTCCGTCTTGAAAATAATCGACTTACTTTACAGCGCCATTGGAGCGCCTCTATTGTGTGACCAAGAGGAGAATCAACCATGACATTTCACGTACTCGTACCAGACAGTGTACATCCGTCAGCCGTGCAGATTTTGGAAGCCGCTGAGGGCATCAAAGTTACTGCACCGGGGCAAATGAAGCGCGAAGAAGTCTTAGCCGCCATCCCCGATGCTGACGCACTCATCATTCGCAGCGCGACCAAAGCCGATGCCGCCCTCATCAATGCCTCGACCAAACTCAAGGCCATTGCCCGCGCGGGTGTAGGCGTCGATAACGTTGATTTAACAGCCGCAACCGCCAAAGGCATCGCCGTCATGAACACCCCCGATGGTAACACCATCGCCACTGCCGAATTCGCCTTCGGTTTGATGCTTGCGTTGGCACGCCATATTCCGCAAGCCTATGGCTCAATGGTCGCTGGCAAATGGGATCGCAAGTCTTATATGGGCGTTGAACTGCGTGATAAAACGCTCGGTATCATCGGTATTGGGCGCATCGGGCAGGCGTTGGCGCGCCGCGCGCAGGCTTTCAACATGACCGTGATCGCCTATGACCCTTATATCCCGGCGGAAGTTGCCCACAATTTGCGCGTCGAATTGGTCTCGCTGGATGACCTGTATAAACGTGCCGATTTTATCAGCCTGCACAGCCTGATTACCGACGAAACGCGCGGCATGATTAACAGCGCCAGCATCGCCAAAATGAAAAAAGGCGTGCGTATTATCAATGCGGCGCGCGGTGCGCTCATCAATGATGCTGATCTGGCCGAAGGCATTAAGAGTGGTCAGGTTGCGGGTGCAGCGCTCGACGTGTACGCCGAAGAACCGCCGCCTGCCGGACATCCACTCGTTAATTTGCCCGGTGTCATCCACACGCCCCATCTGGCTGCCAGCAGCGAAGAAGCCCAGGTTGCCGTCGCCGTCGAAGCTGCGCAGTTGATTATCGGTGTGCTCCAGCGCGGCGAATACAAAAATGTCGTCAACGCCGATGTGCTGAAAAAATAATCACAGCGGACAGCGTAAAAAAGTTGGGGCGTTCCATTGGAACGCCCCGGTTATTAAAACACATCTGTTTATACGAATTTGCTCTACGCACCCTCTGCTGCGGGTAGGTGGATAGAAAAGATTGTCCCCTTTCCTTCGGCGCTGCGGCAGGTGATTGTCCCGCCATGTTGTTCCACATTGTGCTTCACAATCGCCAACCCTAAACCGGTTCCTTCGATCTTGCGGGCATTGCGGGCACGATAAAAAGGCTCAAATAAATGGGCCTGATCCTCCACTGGGATTCCGATGCCCTGATCGCCAATCTCTAAATCGACACTCCTTTCCGTTGTGGAGACCGAGAGACGGATGCTGCTTTCCGCTGGCGAATACTTAACAGCGTTCGAAAGCAGATTGGTGATCGAGTGTTCTAACGAACGGCGATCCGCCAGCACCGGAGCGGAGGCGGGTTGTCCATCAAAAATAAATTGATGTCGATCCTGATCCATAACTTTGATATTGTTCAGCACAGTTACACACAAGGCTAATAAATCTAATCGCTCTGGAGAAAAATCAGCAACGCCCGCTTGAATCTTATTCAGCGCCAGGATGTCGTCGAGCAAGCTGACCATCGTCCGCACCTGCCCGTTGATAACCTGAAGTTTTTCCATCCGCCGTTCGCGCGTCAGGCGGTCATCATAATGTTGAAGAATCTCGGTAGAGGAGGCAATAACCGTCAGCGGGGTACGGAACTCATGCGAGACCATCGACATGAACTGCTGTCGCATGGCGATGATTTCCCGCTCTTGTTTCACTTCCAATTGAATACGCTGGTTATCAATGCGTTCCTGCTCCATCTGCTTACGTTCGCTGATGTCGTTCACGAAGGCCATCACCAATAGTTCACCCGAATTGCCCATATAACTCAGGCTGACTTCAACCGGAAAAACCGATCCATCCTTCCGCTGCCCCATCAGTTCCATGCCCGTGCCCATTGGGCGTGTTTCGGGGTTCGACAGATAGCCTTCGCGGTGTTGCTCATGTATCCCGCGCTGGGCATCTGGAATCAGCACTTCAATCCTTTGACCGAGAAGTTCCTCATGTTCATACCCAAACTCCTGTTCAGCATATTGGTTGAGCAGGGTAATTTGCCCAAGTGCATTGACAATTACAATCCCCTGCACCGCTGATTCCAGAGCGCCACGAAACTGCTGCTCGCTGTTGCGTAATTTTTGCTCGACTTGTTTGCGCTGGGTGATGTCCTGGGAAAATGTCGCGAGGCTGGTAATTTCCTGTGACTCGTTCAGAATCGGGTAGACCGTATAGTCAAAAAACTGACCATAATATTCGATTTCTTCGCGAATGGGTTGGCGTGTTTCGAGCACCTGCTTGGCTATGGTCTTACGCACTCGAACCGAGTCCGGGGGCAGCAGTTCATCAATCGGTGTGCCAAGCAGTTCCACTTCAGATGGCCCAAATTGATCCGCAAACTTCTGGTTAAAGGCAATCAGCTTCCCCTCAATATCCGTCAGAAAGGCCATATCGGGGCTGCCATTGAGCAGGTCACGCACCGTGAGTTCGCTCTGGCGCAAACCAGCTTCAATTTGCTTCAGATGCGTGATGTCATGGGCAAAGCGCGCCAGATTCACGACTTGCTGCTGTTCATCCAGGATCGGATAAATAGTGTAGTCCATTACGCGGCCCAAAAATTCAATTTCTTCCCGGATAACCTGTTTGGATTCGATAGCTTTTAAACCCGATTGGCGGCGCGATTCGACAACTTCGGGTGGAAGCAGATCATAGAAATTGGCGTTGAACAGTGCTTCAGGCGATTTTCCGAATTGTTCCGCAAAGTGGGTGTTGAAGGTGATGAGATTTCCATCCACATCGGTGAGGAATGCCATATCCTGGCTGCCGTTGAGCAAATCACGCAGCATCCGCTCACTTTGGCGCAGTTTTGCTTCAGTTTGCTTCAGTTGAGTGATATCGTGACCCGCTATGACAATGGATGTTACTTCCCCTGATTCACTGCGGATAGGGGTTATAGACGTCTCAAAATACTCGCCAGCCCGCTCGACTTCAACCACAAGCGGGGTTTTGCTGGCGACAACGCTATTGATGGAGTGTCGTCGTTGCTCCTGTGCCTCAGTATCGAGCGGTGTGAGGTCGAAGAAATTACTCCCGATCAGCGCTACAAGTGAGACCCCAAAACCGGCTGCTTGAAGATCATTCGCCATGAGAATGGTTCCATCGGGCAGCATCAGCAATGCCCGACTAGGCATTCCAGTGAGTAAACCGCGCATAGCTTCTTGGCTTTGACGCAGGGCATCCTGCGCTAGTTTGCGCTCGGTCACGTCGCGGCCAACGATATAATTCAGGCCGTCCTCAGGATAGGGATAGGCTGTCCATTCCATCCATTTAACCGAACCATCTTTGCAGAGGTAGCGGTTTTCAAAATTGATGACAGGTGAGCCGGAGTGGGTCTGTTGGCGTTGATTCAGGGAATTGGCGCGGTCTTCAGGATGAATAAATTCGATGGCTGGTGTGGATAACAGTTCTTCGAGTGTATAGCCCAGCGTGCGCTCCCAGGCAGGATTAACGCGCTTTAGATAACCATCAAAGCCGGAGATTCCAAATAAATCAAGTGAATATTCAAAAAAGCGGTGGATTTCGTTATACGGTTGCGAATCGCTCTCATGAGGGAAGTTGCTTTCCATCTTGTGAGCCTCATCAATTTTTCTTTCTATCTATATTACTTCATATACATTAATTTCCGCATTAGTAATTCACAAGATGTCAAGTGTAAAATGTAATATAAAACCATTCTGTATATCATGAGGTCGGTTTCTAGTAGCTCACTTTTGATATTGTGTAATAGGATGGTAAAGCTAATTTTGAATGTTCCCAGCCTTAATTTGTGACATTCGGGAGGTAGATGGAAAAAGGTTGTCCTTGCCCCTCCACGCTCTGACAGGTAATTGTGTCTAATCCCGTAAGATTTTATAAATAATTTCCAAATTGTATGATGGTATGGTAACGGGAAGCGCCGTATGAAGGTTCTCATACGGCGCTTGCCAGAAGGAGGATAGTGCGGATAGTATCAAGTTTTGGGTAGGGCGTTGTCCAGCGACCAACCCTACAGTCTCCTAGCCTCAGCTAGGCATCATAAGTACAACTGGAATTCATCGTTGCTTTTTGCCCATTTCAACAATTTTGCGGGTGAACTCGCGGCCTCTTCCGAAGGGGCGAGTCCTGTTTTGTCGAACTCGGCTGCGACCATACGATCATTCCTTTTGGTCAATCTTGCTGAAACCATTGGAATTTGCCTGATTATAAGAGACCTTCAAACCCACGCATGGTGTAAAAATAGCCAAAAACAGAAGCTTTTCCATGTTTAAATCAGCTAAAGCGGGGGATTTAGAGCCTGATGTGTCATCAATTATGATAAGGTATACGGATCGGGTAGGTATATGCGTTTGTATATGATAATTGAGTCAAAGATTATCCAGCCCCATCCAGCAGTTTTGCACGATCGCAGAGCTATCGCACAGTAAAAGCCTGCCACTGATTTGATGATTTCCCGTAGACTAGGTGTACAAGCTGCTGAGTCGCATAGGTATCGATTATGCCTACCGCGATATTGTCGAAAATGGCAAGGAGAATTGAAAATGAAATTGCGCTTGATAACACTATTATGCATCGGTCTCCTGCTGGGGATGGCAAAGCTGATGCCCGCCGCCGCCCAGGATCAGGCCAGCGTATCCGCTTTGAATTGTCTCGGCCTGTCGGATAGTGACTGTGCCCTGGTAAAACAATCGGCTGAGAACACCTCCAAAATTCAGTCCTTCGCCCACAACTTCACCTTTTCAGCCAGCGTAAGCAATGCCTCGCAAATTGTGCAGGGCTTCGATAGCGCGGTCAGCGCCCAGGGCAGCGGCGCATTCGCGATTGACAACAGCCAGACCACCGAAGCCACACCCTATGCTGGTGTCAGTCTGTCGATAAATTTGAGCAGCACCATAAACGATTCGCACGGTGAAACATCTGGCGACACCACCCTGCTGATTGCCGCTGGCAATGCCTATTTAAAAGATCCGGCAACTGGTCTATGGCGTGGCACTTCATTGGCTGGCCTTGCCCAACATCCTGAAGTGCTGTCATTTCCCTTCATGGGGATCGACATTCCGGCGGCGCAAATCGTACAAATGGGTGTGGGAATGACGGAAATGGGAAGCGGCCAGACTGGAACCCTCACTGCCGATGGAATCGACGTGATGGCGCTGCTGCAAGTGCCCGGTTTCCTCAACCAAACACGATTGGCGGATGAAACTATCGGCGGTCAGAATACCGCAGTTTTCGCCTATACCGCCGACATTGGCGTGCTGCTGTCGAATCCTGACGTTCAAAAATCCCTTGCCAATCTGAGCGACTCCGCCGGAACCAGTGACAACTCGATGGTGCAGCAGATGGCGTTTATACTGCCAGTTTTGCTTCAGAACGCCAGCGGAACTGTGACCTTAACCCGCTGGATTGGCACCGATGATGGCTTGCCACATCGCGTCGTCCTGGACATAAACGCCCCGGTTGACCTGGGTATCAAAAGTGGCAACGGCACACCGATCCCGCCAATTGAACTGAAATTGAATTTCACACTCGACTTGAGCGCGATCAACAGCACAACTGCACCCACCGTCCCTGATGGCGCGACCCTTGTTCCGGCTCAGCAATTCCTTCCTCAATCCGGTTAAATGGAATAGTAAAATATGGGGCGCACACGCAGGTGCGCCCTCTTTTTTTCATCCCTAACTGGATCACCGCTCTAATATTCAATGCACGAACCTGAATCGATTCTGTTTGTCTTTCACTTTCAACTTCTAATTTTTAACTATTTTCCAACGCCCCACCCATCAAACTCGAACCGAATGTTCAAACAAATGTTTCACCTTTTGCATCCAACCTCTGGCATACTGATTTTCATCACGCCTATCACTTCACAGGGACAGGGCATGTCCTGTGCGGACTGTTCGAGAGTCGCCTGTAGTCTCGCCGCCGCAAATCGTAACTTGCTCTGTAATTTTATTTGGTCTTTTACTCTGTATTCAGCACTCAAAACTTCCTGTTTGGCGACTATGGCGGCAGCAGACCACATCACCGCCACTGCCGCCAATCCAATCGGCTTCTTACTCGTTACTCATCACTCATTACTTGTCTGTACTCAGCACTCAGTACCCAGCACTATCTTTTAGCTTTTGTCTTTCACTCTGCACTCTGTACTTGTCGTAGGACAATCGTCGCTATGCGAGGATGAATGTCTCCGCTATAATGCCACATCGTCCGGTGCGCAGCCGGACGCATTTGTGAAGTGCTGCGGAGTTTTTGTTTATGACCTTACCCGACGATACCCAACCGCGTTCACCTTTTAAAACCCCACCTCATGTACCCATCGTCCAAATCCCCCCCGACGCAGAAGAAGATTTCGAACCTGCACAGGGCGGGCCAGGGTGTCTGGTCTGGGGCATATTAGGGGTGGTGGCGGTGGGTTTTGCCGTCTTTATCATGATTCTGGCTGGCGTTGCCGGTTGGTCGTCCGGGCAGCGTGTCGCCCAAACCAACGCGACAGCTACCCAGGACGCCGCCATTAGTGAACAGCTCAACCGCATCCCGGCAGATGTGAGCAGCGGTAATCAGGAGCTTTTAGCCGCTCGTATCAAATATCTGGCGACGCTGACCCCTGCCGTTCCCGGATTAGCCGACATTATGCAAACGGCGACGGCGGTTTACATCAATAATCAGCCGACGGCAACGCCCACCGCGACGGCTACACTGGAACCCACCGAAAATGTGGTCGTCCCTGCTGAAACCACCGAGCCACAGCCGACGGTTTCGGTGGGGGAAAACGGCGCGCTCGATCTCGCTAAATTGCTGACTGACGCCCAAAACGCTGTCGCCGTGCGTGATTGGGTCACGGCCATTAATTCGCTCGATATTATCTTGAGTGCCGATAGCACCTTTGAAGCCAATACTGTCCGCACCTTGATGTCACAGGCGCTGAATGCAAAAGCGTTGGAACTCCTGCGCTCCCCAGATTTAGCCGATTTGGCCGAAGGTATCGTCCTGACAGATCGCGCCAAAGAATTTGGCGACATCAGCGACTTGAGCTACGAAAGTTTCATCGCCAGCCTATATCTGGATGGGGTCGCAGCGATTGGCATTAATTACCCGCTGGCGATTCAGAAGTTGTCGGAGGTTTACAGCCGAGTTCCGAATTATCGCGATGTGGCGCAGCAGTTGTTCAGCCAGTACGTCGGTTATGGCGATGCCTGGGTCGCGCAAAGCGAATTTTGTCCGGCAGCGGCTCAGTATCAGGCGGCAGTTAGCCTGTTCAATGATGCTGGGACGAACGCCAAATTGACCTATGCCCAAACGGTGTGTTCGCAGGCTACCCCGGTAGGCGCGCCGCCCGGATCAACGGTTGAACCTGGAACTCAACCCATCGCCCCCGTCGGTGTCGGATAAAATAGCATAGAGGCACGACATATCGTGCCTCTATCGAAAATAATCCCTACAAACCGGGTGTCTGTAGGGACGAAATATATTCCGTCCGTTTTACCGAATCGAATCATTAACGGTCAATAATTCGGCCTCTGCGCGAACCCATAAACCTATTCATAAATTCGATTTATCGCCGGTAAGACTCATCTCGCGACCCCAACAAGGCTTCCAGCGGAACGGCATCTTCCTCATCAGCATCGCCCAAACGGGCGCGCAGTTCGGCAATTTCATCGTCATCCAGCGCATTCACCACCTGCTCGACTCGGCTGCCGCGCTTACTTTTTGCATTTGTCGCCCGTTTGGCCTGGGCAGGCGCATCAGCTTCCACATGAGCATGTCGCCAGATGAAAAAGGTGCTCAACGTCGCTGCCAGAATCAACGCCAGTGCCAGAATAACGAAGATGGGGATGTTGCCGGCCTGCCGCGCCACGATGTCATTCGTTTGGGTGATAATTTGGGAACCAACCCGGTTAACGATTTCGTTGAGTTGGTTCTCGGTCAGATTAGAAATTGCGTTTCCCGGCAAGACTGACCCATCAGGAAGTGTTTGATAGGTAAAATTGAGCGGCGGCCATAAACCGCTAAAATCCGCCGTGATTCGCAAAAAGCGATCCAGCAGATTGTTCATCATAATCGCGACGGCGATCCAGATCGCCACCGTTCCAAAGAGTCGGTCTCGTCCGCGCATAAGAGATCGTGCCTCCAAAATAATTTTTGCCGAGTCGAATATTTAGAATCCCGAAGCCATTAGCAAATCCAGAAATGAGTAGGGACGAGATACATCTCGTCCGCGTTCTGCCTATACACACCTAGATTTTAGCCAATCTCTAACGGCTAAAAGCTAATCGCCGCTTTTCAATTCCGCCGTTGCAGCAAATCATCCAGTGAGACCGCCTCGCCATCCCCATCGCCCGTCAACCGCGCCCGCAGGTCTTCAATCTCGCGGTCACTCAGGCGCTCTAGAACACGATCCACGTTGTTACGGCGCTTGTTCTTTTCGGCGCTCTTGCTATCCTCAGTGTCATTGCTTCTCCAGATGGCTTGCGTGGCGGTGACGGCGGAACCGGCCAGAATAATCGCCAGAACGACGCTCGTGAACGTACTCATATTTGACCCGTTCACAATTGCCGCGACACCAACGATGGTAAAGGCTGTCCACACAAAAAAGCTGGAAACCGTACGTGCTTCCGTATTGCTCATCTTAACATTCCCCATAAATAAAGAGGTTTGTTGAGTTATACGTAGTACAGCGTAGCTGGGTTGCGGATAGAAATAAAAAAGGACACCGTATATCGTGTCCCGGTAAACCCATGAACCGGCTCTATTGACGGCTAAAATACTCGCTTTCACAGACTGGGGAGATTTGAATCTATTATTTTTTCTTCACTTTAGCCTTAGTATCCCCACCAGAATTTATTAGCTCGTAGAGCATTTGAGGCGAGTTTTTACAATCGTTCACAAAGGTGAGTATCCAAAGAAAGACAAAAACGCCGATCAACAAGGTTACAAGCGGAATAAAGGGCAATAGCGCCGCTGCAAAAATCATTGGATATGCTGGCCCAACGATCCAGTTAATGCGATCAATTTTCGCATGACCAGTTAAGTAAGATTGATTATTTGACCTATTTTCAATATTTCCAACGTAGGCAATATAGGTTCTATTAAGTCGCGTCTTCTTGAACTGGAATTCATATGAATGGCTATTTATGGGGGTGACAATCAGTCGCTTCCTCTTCCGTTTCCGTTCGGCAGAAAGATGTGACAAATCTGCTTCAAGTAAAGCAATACATTCCTCGGCTGAAACCGGACATACAAATTCAAAACGAACACCTTGAATGAGTGTACGCAATAAATTTGTGTCATTTTGATTTATCATTTGGCAGTTATCCGGTGATAAATTTGAACGATCAATATCACATGCCCACAAACGCGCTAGGCATTCACACGCGGATCGCCGGGGGCAACTTCCACCACTGCCGCCCAGGGCAGATAATGGGTGTAAATCGTATCGGTGCGGATTTCCTTCCCGGATGCATCCAGAATCCGACGGGTGAAGGTCACGTCCGCGCCTTCCGCCGACCAATCAATATATTGTTGATTCCCCGGCGTGATCTCAGAATTAGCCACGAATACCGTCGGCTTGGCGGGTACAACGTCCTTGATGACTGGCCCTTCCAGAATCACCTGCCGCCCCGGATTGGTGCTGTAAAAACGGAATTGAATCGAATCGTTGGCCGGGAAAACGGAGGTTTCAATCAACAGGTGATATTGGGTGTCATTGACGAAGCGGAAATCCGCTGTCGGCTGAAAAATTGCGGCGTCTAATCCCGGCGGCGATCCATTTTGCTCGTAGAAGCCGACGCGATAACCATGCGAATTGCGCTCGGTGATCGGAAACCCGGCCTTCAGCGCCGCGCGGAAAGCGGTGGTACTTACTTGGCACACTCCGCCGCCTACACCGTCAATCGTTTTGCCGCCGAAGATGATCTTGCCCTGCACGAAACCGCTTTCCGGGCTGATGTCACCGATGTATTTGTTGAACGAGAATTCTTCACCGGGGGCAATAATCACGCCGTCGATATGCGAGGCCGCCTGGATGATGTTGTCCTTACGGTTTTTGGTCGAACCGGTATAGAACGTGGTCGCCTCGGACACCATCTGCGTGATGCCCAACTCAGCCGCCGTCACATTATCGCTGTACTGTGGCAGTGTGTAGGTGAAGGCTAACGGCACAATCCGATCTGTCGCGTTAAAAATGCTGTCGTGCAGCCGGGTCAGTGTTCCATCGACATCCAGCGCGCGCCCACTGATACTGGCTTTGACCGGCGTGAGTTGTCCGCTGTTTTCATCGAAGCTAAAACGTGCGTCCTGCGGCAAACCAATCAATCCCGGCGCGAGCGCTTCGATAAATCCGCGAAAGGCTTGGGTGTCGGCATCCACATCATAACTTTGCTTGCCATCCGCACCGGTGACGAGTTTGAGTTGCAGCACGGCGCGAATCTGGTCAACCGTAGCCGTCCAGGGGCCGAATGTGCCGCCCGCCGGATTTTCCGCCACCAGCGTAATCGGGCCGGTGAGTGCAGCGCGCACTTTCGCGGCAGCCGCTTCAGCATCCCAGATGGTTGGTGGTGCTTCGCTGACCACCAGCGGAATTTCCGCGCCGGTATTGAGCGATAAAACCGCTTCTTGCAGCCGGTTCAATGTGCCTAAAATATCCAGCGCTTTACCCGATTCGCCGGGAGTGGTCGTGACAGTTGTGCCATCAATCGTGATGGTTGCATCATGCGGCGGGCGGTTGAGTTCTGCGGCGATGCTTTCGAGTTTGCCGACGGTCACATTCTGGTCGAAGCGTACAATCGGCGTGATACCCCGGCCATTTAACCAAATGCTGGCTTGCGATACTAGATTCGACAGGTAGTCGCTGCTGCGTCCGGCGTTATAAGCCTCGCTGACCGTTGCGTCCACGTCGAAGCTGACGCCCAGATCAGCAGCCGTCATCTGCCAGAATTTATCGCCATACCGGAAGGTGAAAACCGCGTCGCTGCCGTAGCGGAACTGTTGTTGCAGGGCGTCTGCGGCCTGATCGCGCGTCATGCCGCTCAGGTTGATCCCATAAGCCGACATGCCGGGCATCATCAGATTGCTGTAGCGCATCTGGAAAGCGATGACCAGCACCGTCAGCGATCCCAGCAGCAGTATCACGCCGCTCACGAACAAAATGGGCAGCCGCACCAGCCAGGGATTCACCGCTGGTTGTTGAGCCGGATAACGTTTGTTAGGCGGATATGTTGTCATACAGTAAACCTGTGTCCATTTACTCTAAGCCGTTAGCTTTTGGCAGTTAGCGATTAGCGAAGACAAAAGCCTCGCACTACAAACGATTTCCGTCTTTGGCTTAACGAAGTGTAGCTAAAAGCTAACCACCAATCGCTTAATTACCGCTTTCATAAGCCTCGACCAGCACCAGGGCTTTTTTATACTCGTCGGAGCTTTCCGCCGCGCTGTCTAATATTTTTGAGGCTGCAAGATACTGATCCAGAGTGATTTTTTGCCCTTTTGTCCGTTCTGCTTCGTAACGTTCGGCTTCCAGGGTTGTGCGTTCGGCATCGGATAGCGCGCCATGTTCGGCGATTAGCTTATTGATGTCTTCTTCACTCAATGTGCCTTGTTTCGCCAGCAGCGCCTTCAATTTGTCAAACGTCTCGGACATGCCTCAACCACCCCCACCATGAAAATTAGAGTCAGATTGTGTCCGATTTTACCACGAAAATGTCCACAAAATGCGCTCTGAAAATCCGTCAGCGCTCAGGCGTGGATTCTGCTTGGGGGAATTGCAGCGGGTCAGGTAACTCATGCAGCGCATCCATATCCATGGTGATGCCATTAATGCTTAGCGTTCCTAATACGTCGGGCAGCATAGCACGAATTTTATCGGCCTGGGATGCGGGCGAAATGAAACGGCAGACCACAAGCCGCTGCGGTGCTGAAAGCGCCACCGCGATCAACATCGACAGGTTGCCGTCGCCATCATTGAGTAAATAATAAGCTGCGTCCTGCCCATTCCAGTCGAAGCCCGCCGGGGCGCTCACCAGGGCATCGCCGATATATTCGCGTTGTTTGCTGATTTGCTCCAAAGCGGCCCAGGCGATGTTGGCGTGGGTTGAAGCGGGAAGTTGAAAACCGTCTAAGGAATGCACAAAAAGATAAATCATCATCCCGGCGGAATTGGACTCGATGGTGCCAAAATGCTCGGCTATGAGCACGCCATCATCGGTTTCCTGGGCTTCCCAGCCATCGGGGATTTGAATGCCGAGGCGTACCCCTTTGACATCCACCTGTTCCCAATCGCTGGTCGTACTATTTTTAGGGGTCGATTCTGGGGTTCGCTCGACGGTAGAGGTCGGTTCAACTGTCGGAGTCGTGGCAGAGGATAACGCTGACTGACAGGCTGCCGTTCCCATCAATACCACGATGAATAAAATGTAAGATCGGGGCAATATCCTTACCAACACCATGCACCCACTCTGAACTTTCAACCATGATAATGAACCCCCATTGCTCCTTATCCTATCATGGCAAGTGGCTTAGAAGTTGAAATGCTAAAGAGTCTCTTAGATACGACTCATCATTCACGGCTGATGATTGGAAAAGCACAGCACACAATCTCTTTTCGATACCGTTTTTGGTGTGCTATGATATAGAAAGTGGTTACGACAAAGGCTAAATCATGATCAATATTACGTTATCGCTTCCAGAGGATTTGGTGCGTGATGCCCGCGAGTTTGACCTGTTGACCGATAAAATGGTCGAAAATTTGCTCCAAGCCGAGCTAGACCGCCGTGTATCCGATTTGGTTAATGCCGAAATTAAAGTCTATCGTGCAGAGAAAGCACAAGATCAAAAACGCCAAAAGTCTGAATAATGCGGGTCGTATTTGACACCAACATCGTTATTTCAGGTCGCTTATGGTCAGGCGCACCGCGACACGCGCTCAGTATCATCGAGGCCGGACAAGCGAAATTGCTGGTTAGCGAACCGATGGTCGATGAGCTGAAAGATGTACTGAGCCGCCCCAAATTTGCTAGCCGACTTGAACTTGTTGGAAAAAGCGCCGAGCAAGTTGTCATTGACCACCTCCAATTTACAGAAGTGATCCCCACTCAATCAATCCCGCCCACAATTATTGACGACCCTGACGACGATATTGTTTTAGCCTGTGCATTGAGTGGAAAAGCAGATTGCATTGTATCGGGCGATCCTCATCTCCTGCGGTTGGAATTGTTTGAGCACATCCCTATACTGACTGTCCACGCCTTTTTAGAACGATTTAGCGAAAACCCTTAGGGCATTTCTTACGGCCGGTATGTATAAACCACCTCGCCGTTGATTTCCAGCGCGAGAGTGTTCGTGGCAGGGTCGGGTATCAAATGTACTACCCAGGGATAAGGCTCTTGATCCACTACGTTCTGAATCTGTCCACCATAGTTATAAATAAATCGGCAAAGTAAGCCAAAACTATCACACTCATATAGATCAATTGATGGTCTGAGACCCATACCAACTCCTTCGTCTCCATCGGATGAAAATGCAAAGTACCTGCGATCCACAAATAGATTATTTTCTTGTTTATAGTATCGGTTGGCTGGAAGACACGCAGCAAAAGCAATGGCATTTGCCAACATAAGACACCCAATTATGAATGGGAATGTCCGATCAGCTCTGCGCTTTGCTAGAATCCACACAGGAATTGAAAACAACATAAGAGGGATAAATAGACCTGCTAGGAAAATGCGTACCTGAGGATAAACAATTTCCCGCCAGTAGATCACAAATGAAACCTCAGTATTCGGCTTTATCGTCCAACTATAGAGGAATGAGAGGATGGAGATTACGAGGATAATAATTGATATGCGAAAAGGCCAATCATTGGGAAGTCGCAGTTGATTCAACTTTTAGTGTCCATTATTCCTTGCTGTTCACATGATACAGGGCAATCAATTTTATTCCTCATAAATTTTGATCCAGAAAGAACAAAAAGGACACAGCCCTTGCCATGTCCCTACAAACCCTCTGCTTCTCTGTCTCTCTGCGCCTCTGCGTTACGCTTTTCTCTTTTGCTTTCTCTACACCACGATCTCGTGCTCATCACGCGGTGCACCCAGGAACGAGCGCTCCTTCTCCACGATTTCCGGCTCCAGTTTGACGATCAGCGGCGCAGGTTCGCGCAGCGCTTGCCCCGGCTTGAGATCGCTCTTTTCCCATTTGCCGATGGCCTTGCTGCCGTCGTACACCAGCCCTTTGTGCGAACGGGTCGCTTCGGGATAATCCACGATGTTCAGGTCGCCAAACAACTGCCCGTCATAACCCAGGAATTCATGAACTTTCTGCGATGTGAACGGTATGAAAGGCGAGAGCAGAATCTTCAAATTGTCGATCACGCGCAGCACGGCGTACACCGCTTTGGCAGTGTCCTCAGGATTTTCCTTGATGCTTTTCCAGGGCGCGCGTTTATCCAGATAAGCATTGGCATCCCGCACCAACCCCATCGCAGTAGTCAAGGCTTCACGCAGGCTGACGGCTTCAATCAGCTTGCCGATACTTTCAAAACCGGCCTCGGTTTTTTCGATCATGGCTTTGTCTTCGGCGGTCAGGTCGGGGTAGGCCACATCCGGCACTTTGCCGTCGAAGCGTTTGAAGGCGAAACTCAGCATCCGGTTTGCCAGATTGCCCCAGGCGGCCAACAGCTCACCATTGGTACGGTTCAAAAATCCGTCCCAGGCAAAATCCGAGTCGTGCGTTTCCGGGAAGGTCATCGCCACATAATACCGAATCGCGTCTGGCTGGTAGCGTTCCAGAATATCGGGAACCCAGATCGCCCAATTGCGGCTCTTGGAAAACTGTTTGCCCTCGATGTTCATAAACTCGTTGGCCGGTACATCATAAGGTAGCTGTAGGGGCGTGTCGTCGCCTTCGTTATAGATTCCATTCACGCCCAGCAGTTCCGCCTGCCAGATGATGGTATGGAACGGGATGTTATCCTTGCCGAGAAAGTTGTAAATCCGCGCTTCCGGGTTGTACCACCACTTTTTCCACTCATCCGGTTGGCCGATATTTTTCGCCCATTCCACGCTGGCGGTGAAATAACCCATCACGGCCTCGAACCAGACATACAGACGCTTATCTTCCCAGCCCGGAAGCGGCACATTGATGCCCCAATCAATATCGCGGGTGATCGGGCGGCCTTGTAACCCATCAGCCACAAAATTGCGGCTGAACTTGGTCACGTTAGGACGCCAATGTTTAGCATGTTCGTCCAGATAGGCCAGCAGTTCCGGCTCCCAGTGTTTCAGGTCGAGGAAATAATGTTCGCTCTCGCGGATGATGAGTTTATCCGCCGGATTGCTCTTGTTGCGCGGGTTGATGAGCAGCGTGGCATCCAGCAAATTGCCGCAGTTGTCACATTGATCGCCGCGCGCATCCGGGTAATGGCAGATATAGCACTCGCCCTCGACGTAACGATCCGGCAAAAAACGTTTTTCCCCTTCGCTGTAGAGCAGCTTTTGAATCTCCTTATAGAGAAATCCGCGTTCCAACAGCAGTAGGAAAAAATCCTGGGCAATCTTATGATGATTCTCGGTGTCGGTGTGCGTGAACAGGTTGTAGCTGACACCCAGTTTTTGCTGCGTGAGCACAAAGCGTTCGTGATAATGCTCGAATATTTCCCGCGCCGGGACACCGCGTTTGTCGGCTTCCACCGAAATCGGCGTTCCGTGACTATCCGAGCCGGAGACCATCAGCACATGGTTGCCGACCAGACGGTGATAACGAGCGAAAATGTCGGCGGGTAAATAAGTCCCCGCCAGATGTCCAACGTGCAGGTCACCATTGGCATACGGCCATGCAACCGAGACGTGGATGTATTTGGGTTCAGTCATGATCGAGTCCTTGATTGTTAGTAGGGGTTTGTCGGTGACAAACCCAGTCGCCGACAAACCCACCTATATTTTCCACAGAGAATGATCCGTTTACTATACCGTCTTTCGCTAACGGCTAAAAGCTTAGCGAAGCCTAGCCAATCGCTTTCCGTGCCCAGACATAAGCCCGGTGACTCTGGAATTCCACTTCGGGTAAAGGGGGTCTTTCGATCACTTCCACGATCTCGAATCCCGCTGTTTTCAGATAACCAGCCATCTCATCCGGTTCAAAAAATACGAAATCCAGATTGACGACCTTCCCCCACATTTCGGCCTGATGCAAAATTTCCTGCCCCTTGTGGAAGCCAATGAGAATCTGTCCGCCCGGTTTCAAAACACGCAAAAATTCGCGCAGCACTTTCACCACATCATGGCGCGGGATGTGAATGATACTGTAGAGCACCACCAGACCGCCCAGCGAATTGTCATCCGAACTCAGTGCGCGCATGTCACCCTGCTCGAAGCGGATGCCAGGATTGTTCCGCGCCGCCTGTTCGATCATGCCGGACGACAAATCAATGCCGAAAGCATCCGCGCCCTGTTCGTGCAAATAGCGGGTGATATGCCCCGGCCCGCAGCCCACATCCGCGATTTCCCCGCTGATGCTCACTGCAAAACGAGTTAGCAATTCCCGTTCCAGCGGCTTATGATCTAATTCGCCGCCGACATGCTGGGTATATTCGTCGGCCACTTCATCGTAACTCGATTGGGTTGGATTGACTTCACTGTTCATGCGCTGCTCCCTCTGTTTTAATTTTTTCTGAAAACTGGCAACTGATGACTGGTAACTTGAAAATAAAAAACCGCCTGCCAGTTCGACAGACGGTTTTCGTAAAGCCAGATGATGGGCGTTCTTCACGCGCGTGGCAATAACCTGCGTCTGTCGGGACGTGAGCTACGCATCATACGCATCGTGAAAGAACGATTTGTTTCCATGTGCGACAGTATACGAAGAATCCGAGCCGCGAGTCAAGACTCTAAAACAAAATATTCTAACCGCCGAGACGCGGAGGACGCCAAGAGATTTGGGGAGTTTGGTTTGAAATTTTTCTCTGTGTCCTCTGCGTCTCTGTGGTTCAATTCTGGTTTTCGTATTGTTGACCCCTTGACTCTGACGTTACGTGATCCTTTAAGATATTTTGGAGTCAGGAGATAGGTGCATGTATACCGTCAAACAGTTATCGGATTTAGCCGACATCACCGTGCGCACGCTGCATCATTACGATGAAATTGAATTGCTCAGGCCGTCCAAAGTCGGCGCGAATGGCTACCGCTATTACGACGACGATGCCTTACTCCGCCTCCAGCAAATCCTTTTTTACCGGGAAATCGGCCTGGAGTTGATGCAGATCAAAGACATTCTCGACAGCCCGGATTTTGATCTGCTGTCGGCGCTGCGTTCGCATCGGGCGGCTATCCAGGAGAAAACCAAACGGCTCAGCAGCCTGATTAACACGATTGATAACACCATCCAACATTTGGAAGGAGAAGGTACTATGAGCGACAAAGGACTCTTTCAGGGCTTTAGCGAAGAGCAGCAAAAGGAATATGAGCGCGAAGCCCGCCTGCGTTGGGGGCCAACCAATGTCAATGAATCGGTCAAGCGCTGGAACAGTTACACCAAAGCGCAGCAAGAAGCGGTCATGGCTGAAGGCGCAGAAATTTACAGCGATTGGGTGAAGGCGATTGAAGCTGGCCTGCCCGCCACCAGCGACGAAGTCCGCCACATTGTGGAACGCTGGCACAAGAACATCAGCAATTTCTATGAGCCGACCCTCGACATCCTGCGCGGCCTCGGTGAAGCTTATAACACCGATCCGGCCTTCATGGCGACCTTCCATAAATTTCATCCCGACCTGCCACCCTATTTGCAGGAGACCATCACCCAGTATGTGGATGATCTGGAAACCGTCGAAATCGCACGGATGTTGGCCGAAGATGAATCGTCGCGGCTGCACGGCTCATAAGAAAATTAAAGGGCGCACGGTTGATGCGCCCAACTCCTAACTCATTACTCGTCATTACTCGTCACTCATTACTTTTTTTGCTACGCCGTCTCCAATTCCTCCTCGTAGCGTGCCAGTACATCCTCAATCGGGCCAGCCATGTAAAACAACTGCTCCGGGATGTGATCGACCTCGCCGTCCAAAATCATGCGGAAGCCGCGTACTGTATCGCGCAAACGGACGTAGCGGCCTTCTCGCCCCGTAAATTGGCGGGCGACAAACATCGGCTGGCTCAGGAATTTTTCGATTTTGCGAGCGCGGGCGACAATCAGTTTGTCGTCGTCGGACAGGTCTTCTATGCCCAGGATGGCGATGATGTCTTGCAAATCCTTATAGCGCTGCAAGACTTTTTGCACCTCGCGGGCAGTCCGATAATGCTCGATACCCACAATATCTGGTGCGAGAATTTTGCTGCTGCTATCCAGGGGATCGACTGCCGGAAAAATCCCCTTCTCGAAAATCGAGCGGCTCAGGGCAATCGTGCCGTCCAGATGAGTGAAAACAGCAACCGGCGCAGGATCGGAATAATCATCCGCCGGGACAAATACCGCTTGCAGAGACGTGATTGAGCCGCGATCATTCGATGCCAACCGTTCCTGTAGCTGCCCCATTTCATCGGCCAAAGTTGGCTGATAACCGACGGCTGAAGGCATCCGCCCCAGCAGCGCTGAGACTTCCGCACCTGCCAGCGAATAACGGTAAATGTTGTCGATGAACAGCAGCACATCTTTGCCTTCATCGCGGAAGTATTCGGCCATCGTCACGCCCGAAAGCGCCACCCGCAGCCGGACACCCGGCGGTTCGTTCATCTGCCCGAAAACCATCGTCAGCTTGTCCATGACACCCGCATCCTGCATATCGCCGTACATCTGCGTGCCCTCGCGTGTGCGTTCGCCCACCCCAACCAGCACCGAGAGACCATCGTGCTGGGTCGCAATGGTGTTGATGAGTTCGGCGATGGTGATAGTTTTGCCGGTGCTGGCTCCGCCGAAAATGCCGGTTTTGCCGCCGCGTGTCAGCGGTGCAATTAAGTCGATCACCTTGAGTCCGGTTTCAAACACTTGTAACCGCGTTTGCTGACCTTCAAAATTGACCGCTTCGGCATGGATCGAACGGCGTGGGACATTCGGCGGCAAGGCGTCTTTGCCGTCAATCGGTTCGCCCAAAACATTAAAGATTCGCCCCAGCGATGCCTCGCCAACTGGAACCATAATGGTGTTGCCAGTAGCGAACACATCCAACCCGCGCTTGAGGCCATCGGTTGTGCCCATTGCCACCGTGCGGACTTCGCGGTTGCCCAGATGAAGCTGAACTTCCAAAATCAGGTCAGCCTCGCCCGGACGGGGGACGCGCAGCGCTTCGAAAATTCCTGGCATCTCATTTTCCGTGAACTCGACATCAATGACTGCGCCCAAAATTTGTGTGATCCGACCCTGTATCTCACCCATGACACTCGTCCTTTCTACGGAGGAGTCCCATGTCGGCCAGCTTGTTCTGTCTTTTGTAGGGACGCTTGCGCGATATATCTCGTCCTTACCATCTAGTCGCAGCAGTTCCGCCTCAATCCGCGCCACCTGTGCCTGCGACTCGGCGATTTGCCCGATGAGTTCCTCGCGCTTGGTTGTGAGCGTGGCGCGGAAATCATCAACGGGCAGGTTTTCGTCGAGCAGCAGCGCGATGGCTTCCAGCGACAGTCCCATTTCCTTATAGGCGACGATGCGGTTGAGCAGTGGCATTTGCTCGGCGGTGTAGTAACGGTAGCCAGTGAACGTGTCCACATAGCTGGGTTTCAATATGCCGATTTCGTCATAGTAGCGCAGCGTGACCACCGATACCCGGCAAACTTGTGCGAACAAGCCAATCCTGAACATGGCCTTCCTCGTTCGTGCTTTATTTCACGAATATCATGCACCTTCAGGTAAGGTGAGAGTCAATACATTTTACGAAATTGGTTGGAAATTGCCCAAGTTGTGAAAAATTGTGCGCCCAACTCGTGTAGTTTGGGCGCACAATTTCAACATTTATTGAGACCGGGACAGCGCATAGATCGCGCCCAGCAGCAGCACCGCCCCGCCGATTCCGAGCGCGGTCAGCCGCTCACCGAATAACAGTGAGGATAATATGGCGGCAGTCAACGGCTCTAACAGAATGACAACGCTGGCCGTCGGTGCACTGGTCGTTTGCATTCCGCTCATAAACAGACCATAAGCGAATGCAGTTGGTATCGCGCCCAGATACAGGATGAGCAGCCAGCCCATCACCGGATAGGTTCCCGCAAACCCGACCAGATTCGAAACCACCAGCAGACAAATCGCGCCGACACTGAATCCAATTGCATTAATTTGCAGCGAATGATACTTCCCCGATAGAAACTTACTCAGCAAAAGCACACCAGTATAGGCGCAGGCCGACCCCAGCGCACAGGCGACGCCGATTAAGGAAGATGCGCCTTGTGTCTGAGTCGCGCTGCTCCCGACCAGCAAAATTGTCCCCAAAAGTGCCAGGAAAATGATGCTGATCGTAAAACGCGAGGGCATTTTGCGCTCGATAATCGCCGTGAGGATCAGCACCAGAATTGGCGCGGAACAGATGGTGACGAGTGTGGCGATGGTCACATTCGAAAACGAAATTGCTACAAAATACAGCGCCTGATTGATAGCGATCATCACGCCCATCAGCACCATCACGCCGACATCGCGCCAGGAGACTTGCCAGATTTTACGGCCTAATAACTGCCACGCTGCCAGCAGCAGGATCGGCGCGGCTGCGGCCACCCGCAGCGTGCCAATAGAAAGCCCATTGGTGGGCGCGAGATGCGCGATTAACTGAGAAACAACGCCTGTCGTGCCCCACAGGGTACTGGCGGTAATAACATAGAGTAACCCGCGCTGTTTTGCGCGAGGCTGAATCGTTTGCATGACCTGAAATCCTTATATCGGTAGTGAAATGGCAATGAACGAAAACCGGAAACCGATCAAGGGCAGGATGCAGGTATGACAATATAAAGCGACTGTGTGAAACAGTGCTTATGCATCTTCCGAAACCGCGCCATTGCTGGAGATCAGAAAGCCAACCAATTCCGGTAGAGGGTAGAGAGTCAACGAACACGATTTGCAAAATTTCCTGATTTATATACAACTTGTCACATTCAAGATCGTCCAGAAATACTTGAACCCGCTGTTCCTTATACGATACGGTCACACGTTCTTTTTCGGCTCCAGTTATGAGGCGAACTGTGGCAGGTTTCCCTAAAGCCGCATATAAATCAGGGATGGTTGGCGGCTTCTTGAAAGAATTCTGCTCAAGGAACGGTTCAAGATAAATCTTTGTGATTACAGAATTTTGAGTTGCTTGTACATTATTTGAAAGAAAAACGATGAGTAAACTCTCTCCGGTAGCTTCATAACTTACTCTATAACGTCCCGGAACTCCTGCTTCTTGATATACAATTGTGTCCCCATAAACTTCTTCCACTTGTCGGTGAGCCTCTGCCAACGTTGTCCGACCCGGCACGATGCCGATCCAGCATGGTAATTCGCAGTCGCCGAAATGAAATATCTGCGCCCAGGTTGAGGGTGGCTGCTGGTGACCAACCAAAATCGCTGCGAAAGATAAGACGAAGAAAAGAGCGGTAAGCAGAGGTATCAACAAACGAGAGGTGAGCACTGGAGAAATCCAATTTTGAGCGTCCTATGACCCCCATTTTACATCTCAATCGAGCATATTGATCTTTCGCCTAACCAACTAACGACCCACGATTTAACTACGACAACCGGCTTTTTGCGGCCTCTTCGACTTCCCAATTATCACGCTCGACTAGTTCGCCATCTTCACTCAGCTCCATCCGTTTGGGTTTCTCATAGACGGAGACGGCATCGCGCAGTTTGGCGACCTCGTTTTGGATGTCGTTATCGCGCGATTCGGCCATCGTGGCAGCAATGGTATGCAGGACAAATATCCCTGCCCAGCCCAAAAGAGCAGCAACGCCGATGGTCGCATAGCCCGTGTCACCCAGAAAAACGAGCGCCGCCACCAGCATAATCAGCACCATCAGATCAACGGCCCAAAATATCCAACGGCGGTTGCGTTTGTCAATCCGCCGCCGCGCGATTTCATACAATTCCTGCTCAGACATCAAATATCCTCACTGCTGTGATTTACTGACTCTACGCAGAAAATGGCGATGAAGTTGCGGTACAAAAATTTGTAGGGGCACGACAGGTCGTGCCTTATCCATAAAAACGTACACCTATTTCTCTCTTATAAAGCGCAAAATCCGGTCATAACTCAACCCATATTCCAGCACCACCAACCCGCCGAAAATCGCGGCAGTATTCGGCTGATTCGATGCCGCCAACAGAAAAACGGCCAGCGCAAATAAACCGAGTTCCAGCGCCAGACGGACGAGGCCACGCACAGCCACAACCGCATCGTTTGGTTCGCCGGGGACACGAAACACGCCCCACAACACAGCCGCGATTACGGGCAGGCCAATCGCCAGCAGCACGCGCGGCAGTCCTTCGTGCTGCGTCCAACCCCAATAGGCCAGCGCCGCCAGCATCGCCAACTCTAATAAAAACATCAACGTCAGAACCAGTGGATTTTTACTCATTGTTTGTGCTCCTTCAAACATCGGTATCATAAGCAGCGCAGCATTTTTAGTGATTGAATATTTCTATTACGGTTCAATCGTTCGAGACGTGGCAGTCCTTCGCCGAACGGTTATAATCCCTTTTCACTAACAAACCAAAGTCTAACGGAGCGCGGCGCAGTATGATGGCTAACCTTCACCCCGACGCGATCAATTCGCTAATCAGTGGAAATCACGGCGAGCCGTTCGATATATTGGGGCCACATACCGCAGGCGACGGTAAAGTGTCGATCCGCGCCTTCCGCCCGATGGAAAAAGATTTGGCTGTGATTATTGATAAGACAAATTCGCCTTCCCAACGTTACCAAATGACCAAACTGCGCAATGAAGGATTTTTCGAAGCCACCATCCCCGGCGAAGTGCCCTTGCATTATCACTTTGAAGGCACGACCCATGAAGGTAAACGCGAAACCTTTGCCGATCCGTATGCGTTCGAGCCGCTGTTGACTGATTACGATTTGCATTTATTGGGCGAAGGCCGCCTACTCTATAGTTATGACAAATTAGGCGCACACCTGACCGAGATAAGCGGCGTAAAAGGGGTGCATTTTGCCGTGTGGGCGCCAAACGCTTCCCATGTGAGCGTCATAGGGAACTTTAACCGTTGGGATGCGCACGTTCATCCCATGCGCAAACACGAAAATAGTGGCGTGTGGGAATTATTCATCCCCGGTCTGGAAGCAGATGAGGTCTACCGCTACGACCTGCTTTCGCGCTTTGGTGATTATCATGCGGAGAAAGCCGATCCCTACGGTTTTTTCTCCGAAATGCGCCCGAACAATGCCTCGGTAGTCGCTGATTTAACCTATACCTGGGGCGATTTCGCCTGGATGGAGGCGCGCACCAAAAACCAACCGCTGGCCTCGCCCATGTCCACCTACGAAGTCCATCTCGGCTCTTGGCGGCGGAACGCCGACGGCAAATGGCTGACCTACCGGGAATTGGCGCACCAATTAGTCGATTACGCCCGCGATATGGGTTATACCCACTTGGAACTCATGCCCGTCGCCGAGCACCCGTTGGACGCTTCCTGGGGCTATCAGACAACCGGCTATTATGCGCCGACCAGCCGCTATGGAACGCCAACCGATTTCATGTATTTTGTCGATTACTGTCACCAGAACGGTATCGGCGTGATTCTGGATTGGGTTCCAGCGCACTTCCCCAAAGACGGTCACAGCCTGAGTTATTTCGATGGCACGCATCTGTATTCCCACGAAGACCCGCGCCAGCGCGAACACCCGGATTGGGGAACCTATATCTTCAATTATGGGCGCAACGAAGTGCGGAATTTTTTGCTGTCAAACGCTCTTTTCTGGCTGAAAAAATATCACATTGACGGCCTGCGTGTGGACGCGGTGTCGTCCATGATTTACCTGGATTTTTCGCGCAAGGCCGGTGAGTGGATTCCCAATCAATATGGCGGGCGGGAATACCTGGAAGCGATTGCCTTCCTCAAAGAATTCAACGCAACCGTCTATGCCGAATGCCCCGGAACCGTCACTATTGCTGAGGAATCCACCGCGTGGCCGATGGTGTCACGCCCGACCTACCTGGGCGGATTGGGCTTCACTTTCAAATGGAATATGGGTTGGATGCATGACACCCTGGATTACATCAAGACCGACCCGATTTACCGGCGCTATTATCACAACCGCATCACCTTCGCGCTGTTTTACGCCTTCAGCGAAAATTTCATCCTGTCGCTGTCGCATGATGAAGTCGTCCATTTAAAAGGATCATTGGTGCAAAAAGCGGCAGGCGATTGGTGGCAAAAGTTTGCGACATTACGCTTGCTCTTCGGCTATCAATATACTCATCCCGGCAAAAAATTGAATTTTATGGGCGCAGAATTCGCGCAGTGGTCGGAGTGGAGCGAAGCACGCAGCCTGGATTGGGATTTGCTGCAATGGCCGACACATCAGGGTGTCCAGGCATGGATGCGCGATCTAAATGGCTTTTATAAGACACAGCCCGCCTTGTGGGAACACGATTTTGATCCGTCCGGCTTCCGCTGGATCGAGGCCAATGATGCTGAACAGAGCGTCTTCACCTATATCCGCTTCGCCGACAACCCTGCCGATTTCCTGGTGATCGCCTGCAACTTTACGCCTGTACCGCGCTATAACTATCGCATCGGCGTGCCGGAAGCCGGGGAATACGCCGAACGCCTCAACAGCGACAGCGGTCATTATGGCGGCGGCAACGTAGGCAACAATGGCAGTGTGAAAACTGATGCAATTTCCTGGCACGCTTGGCCGCAAAGTATAAACCTGACGATCCCACCTTTAGGTATTGTGATCCTGAAAAAGCATTCTGCTTCCCCCGACATCGTTCCGGAACGTCATCTGGCGCTTCACCCACCGACGGAAATGACCGTGCATCCACCCACCAGCGTTACGGTACGTCCGCCGACAGCGATTACCAATCTCCAAATATCGACTCCCGCACCTGCTCAGGATGAGGAGGAGCCGCCTACGCCTGCGTCATCTGCTAAAAAGGCTGCGCCCAATCCCAAAACACCGCGCAAATCCACGCCGCGCAAGAAAAAAGTTGATGCTGCCGTCGATCAACCAGCCCAACCCATCAAGCGCAGCGGACGGAAAAAATCGGAGTAATCGCTCGTAGTTGACTCCGAAATTTACGATCCCAGATGTAACCCGGCAAGTTTTCCGATTGCCGGGTCTGTGGATTGTTCATACACCTGGACGAAATCCGCCAATGCGCCCGCCTTATCGCCCATCAAATCGTGAATCACGCCGCGCTCGTACAAGGCTCCCGCATCGTCGGGATGATCGAGCACCCATTTATTGATGCGTTTTAGGATGACCTCCGGCTCATACAACCCCCACAGGTCGAGAAAAGATGAACCGCCCATGATCCAATTTGCATCGCTATACGAGATCTTCTGAACTGGATCGGAGGGTGGCGATGGGACGATGATGTACGGCGCGTGGAATTTTTGCGCGGCGGCATCCCAGGTGTAATTGGCGGTTACATAAACCTTCTGGCTGGATAACGCACCCACACGCAGCCTGCCATCTGCGGCAAAGAGCGTTTCCTGTGACCAGCGCGCAACACACAACGGCGCTTGTAACGTCGGCTCGATTGCATCCTGTTTGACTTGCCACATCGTAAAAATGGGCGGTTCAGACACGGCCTCGTAATTCAGACAATAGTAATAGTGATTGAAGGCAATCTGCTGTGCTTCCGCCCCGGTCTGGACAACCACTAGTGCGTTTCCGGCTTCGTCTGGCAAGGGCTGAACGAACATCGAAACCTGGTCGGAAGCCATTGGGATCGGGGCGCGAACCAGCCGGTAAGTCCCTCCGGGTGTCGATAAAAAGACCAGCGCATCCATGCCATCCGCGATCCACACCACCCAATCCGGTTTTCCGTCGGTATTCAAATCGGCCTGGAGCTTTCCCGCTGCCTCGATGCCAAGTGCATTGATTTGATCGGGCGGCGGTGTATCCATCGTCCAGGCTTTTTGGCTGACGACCTGCTCGACTAACGTCCCCAGGTCGCAGCCCGCTTTCACCGGATCGAGTGCAGGCGACGGCGGCCTATAAGACCCTCCGAACGGTATGTAGAGTCCGTTGACAAAATCCAGCCAAGCAATGCCCTGCTGTTTTTGCTGGTCAAAATAGTCGTAAGCCTGTTTGCATAAATGAACCGCCGTATCGTCCGCCGCCAATAAAGCCTCGATCAAAGGCGTGAACTGCTGATTAGTGGTTGCTTGCTGGGCGGCATCCAGAGATTTTTTTGCGGCCTGCATATCACCCAGCGTCGCCTGTGCCAGCGCGGATCGGATCAGGACATAGGCGCGCCGCTGCGAATCGAAGTCATCAAACTGCGAGTGTGGGACGGGCGCTACAGCGAGTATCTCGGCATACAGGTCTAATGCGTTCTGGAAATCGCCCGCCCAGAAAGCCTCTTGCGCCTTTCGCAGTGTGCAGCCAGCGAGGTAAAAATCATCATCGTAACGCAAAGTCGGCTGCGCGGAAAGGAGCACAAAATGATCGCCATCCCAGCCGTAATGTGTGGTTTCGTAGGTCGCACAGTTGAAGTTATCGTTGCGTTTCGATGTCTGGATGAGTTCCGCCCCGTTTCCCGTGTGGCTGAATTCCCATGCGTGACCGTAGGTTAGATAAGGAGCAGGCAGTGGCGAGTCGTTAAAGCTACTTGGCTCGGTATAAGTCAGCGGTTCGGCCATCAGATCGACCATCGCGCCATCGCGCAGCCCCAACACATAGAAGCGCCCATGATTGTCGGTGTCATAACGGCTGGAAGCTAACGTAAACGCAATGATCTCATCGCGCCCATCCTGGTTGACATCCTCAGCCCTGACCGGAATGACCGAATTCCAATCCTGAATATCATGCTCCGCAAAACAGCAGGGGCGTTCCACCGGTAACGGTGTGGGGATAAATTCCAGCGTCCCATCGGGATTGCGTTTGAGAACCATCAACCCCGCGAATCCACGCACTCCCGTGCTGACTTTCAACATCCATTCCGGTTGCCCATCGCCATCGGCATCAAACGGCGTGAACTGGATGATGAAATCCTGAAAATAAAGATTTTGTACGCCCGTTATTTCCTTGCCGGTTTCTCGCAGCCACGACAGGATCATCTGTTGCGTCCAGAATTGGGCAGCCGCATCCTCCCAACGTGCGTTACGGACAACCGTGTTATAGAGCTGGTTGAGAGTCGCGTAATCGACATCCAGTTGATCGTAACGCAGCATGGTTTCCTGGACGAGTAATTTGGGCAAATGACAGGCATTATTGATGTCAAAAGAGCAGAAAAAGCCGTCTGACGGTAACACCGTGTTCAACACGCCGTGCAGATACTCGCTGGCTGTCAATTCACGCAGGTGATAGGCGGGCGTATCCTGAGCGGATGAATCCTGGCCGGATACAGGCGACAGCAGCCCGAACATAACGAAGCTGAACAGCACAATTCGGCCAATGACTCTGACGCGCATCCCATCACTCCCTGGTTGTAGGCGGTAGTTTGATCGCATCGTACAGCGGATGTCACCCGCCGTACCCGACGCTTCGCCACCGCTCTCAGGGCGCTTAAATTGTGATGCTTTAGGTTTTAGTTGCCACAAAAATGGTGCGGCGAAAGGTGTAAAACACCGGGCTTCCCGGCATGTGCTGGTGCAGGCGTTCACGATAAGTCTGTAAGAATGCGTCGCTGAGGTCGCCTAAGCGTTCCAGGTAGGGTACGAAAACCGAGCCTTTGGTGAACTCCATAACGCCGTCCGAATTTTCTAACACTTGCGGATAAATTTTCTCGAAGACCGTGATGTCATCGAAACCTGCCGCGAACAATATTTGGGCGTAGTCATCAATCGGCAGGACGGGCGAATAGCGTACAAAACCCTTGAGCGCGGTTTTGAATGGTTCTTCCAGCGCAAGATCGACGACCAAACTTTGGGCAATATGGTTGAAGTTCGAAGGCATCTGCACGGCGACCTGTCCGCCAGAACGCACTTTTGCCAGCAGCGCCGGAAACAATTTACGGTGATCGGGAATCCATTGCAGCGCGGCGTTGGAGAAAATCAAATCCCATTGCCTGGAATCCGCCACAAAATCTTCTACGGTTTCCAACTGGAAATGGAGGCTGTCGCTGGCGTGCTTTTCAGCCCGCCCCAGCATCTCCGGCGAGTTGTCGATACCCTGCATAGCACAGCCGGGGAGCCTGTCTGCCAGTTTGCGCGTGAGTTCGCCCGTGCCGCAGCCCAAATCAACCGCGTGCAGTCCTTCGCGAGCCGTAATCAGCGCGGCGACATCATCGAATGGCGCAAACCGAGCCGTCTGAAACTTGTGATATTGGTCGGGATTCCAGGGCATGAGATTTGGATTCCTTCAAAGAGGCAAAGATTATGATGCTACCGGCATCAAACAATCAAATCAAAAATGTCTTGAATATCTTGAATCAGCCCATCCAAATCTCGGTGAAAATCAGGGTCAGGACGTGCCTGCCGCGCGTTGCGGTACGTCAACGGGTGCAGCGTGGGCGGTAGTTTTTTGCGATCCGGCATCTTCGTCCGGCGATGAACAAATACCGGGATCACCGGAATATCGCGTTTGAGAGCCGCTTCGATTTCAATACGCACAAAATCATTCGGATCATTCAATCGCCTGAGGTGAACAGCGCTGTCCCACTGCTTGCCGATGATGACCAACATCACATTACAAGCCGCAACCGCCCGTTCGAGTTCAAACCGGAAATCGACACCTGCCGGGATCGCTTCCGTATCCTTAAACACGTTATTAAATGCCGCGCTCAAACGATCATAAATACGCCCACACACATCCTCGCTGTCTTTGCGCCGATAGCTGATGAAGATTTGTTTGGTGTCATAGAGGTAGGGGAATTGAAAACCCGGAATAATATCCGGGTGTTTCTGGATCAGGTTGTAGAGATCGGCTTCTCGGCCTTTCGGGACATGCAGGGTGATCGAAACGCTATCCCTGTCCAACTTGAACCACCCGAATATCCTCAATACCTTTGTCGGTCAATTCGGTGATGAGATTAACCAGTTTTTCAGTATCGAGTTCTTTCAGGTCAAGTTCCAGTGTAACCGAAGCCCGTTGATGTCCTGGACGGGAGCTTTCTGGCATGGCGCGTTCGGTGACCAACACATCGTCAGACCGGATGGTGTCAATCAGCGAGCGCATCCCTTTGTTGAAGTTATGGGTCAGTTCCACCATTTGAGTGCGTGATAACCGCCACGGGATTTCCTCTGGATGTACATCCTGGATTTGCCCGACCACCAACGGCTTATTCTGGATTAAAAAATACTGCCATTCAGCCGTCGTTGTAGGGGATTTCAATGAGGATGCGGAAAGTAAAAATAGCCCATGCGTGCTGTCACGCAGGGCGCGCGCCGTCTGGTCTTTCCAATCATCGCCCGGTTTGAGATCGCGCTCATACAGCCAGTTCGAGATATTGGCTTTGCTTAGTTGTTCGCTGATCCGGTGGGCAAATGCACTGTCGGGTTGTGCGTAGCTGATAAAAACCTTACGCATGTAAAGCATCCTCGATATGATTGATAATCATTATCGGGCAAGATGATGGGTTTGACAAGCATTTCATCGGGGGAAGGGCGAGATACGTTTCCGCTCCCGCCTTTTGAGGTTCGCTTTGTAGGGCTTCTACAACACCGCTTCGATGCCGGAGCTATCCTGCATGAATGCGGTCTGACAGTCGAGTGGAACCTCGCCTTCGTGCGCGACGATGGGGCGGTACGTGCCGTCCGGCAGCATCTCCGACACATATTCATTTTCTAACAAGCAGGTCGCCAGAATACGCATAATGCGTGCCTGAAGATTTTTGTCCAGCACCGGGAAGACGACCTCAACCCGGTTATACAGGTTGCGGCGCATCAGGTCGGCACTCCCCAGGTAAATACGCTGGTCGGTGGGTGCATTCTGGAAGTAAAAAACACGGCTGTGTTCCAAAAAGCGTCCGACATGGCTGCGGACGCGGATGTTGTCGCTGTAACCAGGGACGCCGGGGCGCAGGCACGAAAACCCACGCACAATCAGGTCAATCTGGACACCCGCCTGCGATGCCTCATACAATTTTTGAACCGTAGTATCATCTTCAAGCTGGTTCATCTTGAGTACCATGCGTGCCGGTTTGCCTTTGCGGGCGGCATCAATCTCGTTGTCCATCAGCGCCAATAGTTTGGCGTGTAAATATTCCGGCGCGACCAGTAAACGTTTGTAAGCCGTTGAGGGCGCATAACCCGTCAGGCGGTTGAACAATCGCGAGACATCATCGGCGATTTCAGTATTACAGGTGAGCAAACCCAGGTCGGTGTATTGGCGTGCCGTGCTGGTGTTGTAATTGCCTGTGCCCAGGTGAACGTAGCGGCGCACTCCGTTGGGTTCACGCCGGACGACCATCGCCACTTTCGCGTGGGTTTTGACGGGCAGTTCTTCCACGCCGTAAGTTACATGGACACCTTTGTGTTCCAGCGCGCGCGCCCATTCCAGATTGTTTTCTTCGTCGAAACGCGCCTTGAGTTCCACCAAGACGGCGACCTGTTTGTCATTGTCACGCGCTTCGAGCAGTGCCTCGACAATCGGCGAATTTTTGCCAACCCGGTACAGGGTGGCCTTGATTGCCAGAACATCGGGATCGCGCGCGGCCATCCAGAAAAAATCTTCCACCGGTTTGAACGAGTCATATGGATGGTGCAGCAAAATATCGCCGTGCCGGATCGAGGTGAACAGGTCTTTGTCCAGGAAAATATCTGGCAGGCGCGGAATAAACGTTGGGTATTTGAGTTCCGGGTGGTCAATACCCGACATTTCAAACAAGCTGCTTGCGCCCAGCGCGCCATCAATCAAATACACATCCCGTTCCGGGTCAACCTGCAATTGGCGGATGAGCTGCTGCAAAGTCCGGTCACTGATATTATCCGGCACGCTCAGGCGCACAACCGAACCAAAACGCCGCTCGCGCACACTTTCCTCAATCAGCGAACTCATATCGCCGACATCATCTTCTTCCTGTTCATAATCAATGTCGGCGTTGCGCGTGACACGGAAGGGATACTGCTCCACAACCTTCATGCCAGGGAACAACATATCCAGATTTTCGGCGATGACATCTTCCAGCCAGACGAAGGTGTCTTTCATGCTGGTATCGCCCGCGTAGTTGCGCAGCACCTTGCCGATGTCGACCAGGCGGGGCAGCACGTCCGGCACTTTCAGGCGGACAAATTCAAGTTGGTGATTGTTGTTTTTATGGTCGCGCTTGAGCCACACCACCAGATTCAAACTCAGGTTGGAGATGAACGGAAAAGGGCGAACATGATCCACTGCCAGCGGCGTCAACACTGGGAAAACTTCTTCCTGAAAATACGCCCGCAGTGCCTCGCGCTGTTCTGGTTCTAATTCTTTCAAGCTGGACACACGGATACCATGCTGTTCGAGCTGCTCGAAAATGTCGCGCATGGTGAGCCGCTGTTGGTGAACCAGGGCGATGACCCGCTCGCGAATTTCGAGTAGCAGTTGACCGGGCTGGATTCCATCCGGGCGGTTGGTGGGAACGCCCAACTTCATCTTCTCATGCACCGATGCCACCCGCACCATGTAAAACTCATCCAGGTTATTGCTGAAAATCGCCAGGAATTTTATGCGTTCTAACAGCGGCACGGATGGGTCTTGCGCGACGGCCAGCACTCGACTGTTGAACTCAATCCAGGCGAGTTCGCGGTTGATATAAGTGTCTGGGGTGAGTTCCGGCAGATGGTGTTCGTCCAGAGTGGCGGTCATAAAATGTTCCGATTATCTTTAATTGCTTGATTTATGAACGTAATCATATCCGATTTTCCGGGTAAGATACAATCTTTCTCGGTTAAATCTCATTAACGGGCTTACAACCTGCTCTTTACCGGATACGCGCTTTCATCCATTCATTGCTGTTGTGGAAATCCGCCACCGCCGTGCCGGGAAGCACCAACTCATCCAGTAAGGCGCGATCCGCATCATCTAATTTCTTGTCCGCGATGCCCAGGGCGTCGTCCAGATGAGCCATCGTGCGCGGCCCGATGATTGGTGACGTGATGCCCGGTTGGTCTTTGCACCACAGCAGACCGAATTGCGAAGCTGTCATATTGCGTTCGCGTGCCATCTCGCTAAACTGCTGTGCTGCATCGAGTCCGCGTTCGGTCACACGATCCTGGAACACTGTGCCCATGCGTTGGGCACGCGAGCCTTCGGGGAAGTGACCGCCAGCAGCGCCATTTGAGTTATAACGTCCTGCCAGGATACCCCCCGCCAGCGGCGACCAGGGCAGAAGGGCGATGCCATATTTCTGGCACAGCGGCACAAGTTCATTTTCGATACGGCGATCCAGCAGATTATAAGGCGGCTGTTCGCTGACAAATCGGACGAGGTTGTGCTGTTCACTGGTCGCCAGTCCTTCCATCACCATCCAGGCGGGAAACGTTGAACTGCCGATATAGCGCACTTTACCGGCGCGCACCAGATCATCCAGCGCCCGCAGGGTTTCATCCTGGGGGATGGTTAATGAGGGACGGTGAAGCTGATACAGGTCAATATGGTCAGTCTGTAAGCGCCGCAGCGAATCGTCGCAAGCCTTCATGATGTGATAACGGGAAATCCCGCGATCATTCAGGCCATCGCCCATCGCGCCGTTCACTTTGGTCGCCAGCACGATTGACTCGCGTTTGCCGTTGGCTTTCAGTGCCTTGCCCAGCACAACTTCACTTTCCCCTGCGTTATAGACATTAGCCGTGTCGATAAAATTGATTCCCGCGTCCAGCGCGCGGTCAATCATGGTAATCGAATCTTCGGGGTTGGTCACGCCGCCGAAGTTCATCACCCCCAGACACAAGCTCGAAACCATCACGCCGGTACGTCCTAAAGGTCGGTATTCCATCGCTTTGCTCCTTTTCGCTGTCACGTTTTTGCAAGGGAACTCTATCTTACCGTATCGCGCCAGCCTCGCCAGATACCACGCACATGGTTGACCATTCCCAAGCACCTGAGTGCTTGAGTTGATGGTTTCAGACGGTGTAAGGTGTTCACAAGACACATATATCGTAGGGGCACGACATGTCGTGCCCTACCAATGTGAAAATTTGTAGGGGTGAACACATGGAACGACGCACATTCGCGGGGTTGACTGTCGGTGTAGGACTGCTGGTTGGCGTGCTGGCGACACTCTTGTTTTATGGCAAACAATTCGGTTTATCCGTACCGATTTTCGTAGGTATCGTTTCGGCCTTGATGCTGGTTCTGAGCCGTCCGGCGGGTCGCCAGCTCAATCGGCGTAATCTGTGGCCGCTGATCCCGATGATGTTCTTCGCCGTGATGACTGCCCTGCGCGACGATTGGATGATTTTGTGGCTCAACCTGGGCGCGATTTTGGCGCTCGGTGCGCTGCTTTTGCACTATGTGTCGCTGCCACGCGCGCTGGATACCGACTCATTCGTCGAGCAGACCGGCAGCGTGATCCAAACCGGTTTCCTGGTGCTGCCTTATGCCATTGGCGAAGGTGGCGAAGCCTGGTCATGGCTGCGCGAGGCACGTCACAGCCGGGGCGGGCAATTTGCCAAAGCAGTGCGCGGGCTGGCCTTTGCGACCCCTGTCATTTTTGTTTTCGCCATATTGCTTGGCTCGGCGGACGCGGTGTTCGCCAGCTATATCAGCAAAGCCTGGACGAGCGTGACGCATTTGTTGGGCATCCAATATCTGGGTGAAACCTTCGGTCAACTGGGCGTGACGCTGGTATTCGGCACGCTGATGACCGGCGCAGTCGGTTACAGCCTGATGCGCAAAATCAACCTGCCTGCCGAACTCACAGATGAAGAAGGTAATCCGATCAGCGCCCCGCAAACCGACGAGAAGCGCAAACCGGGTTTCAAACTCAGCACCATCGAAAGTGGGATTATTTTGGGCAGCGTGGCGTTGTTGTTCGCCGTATTTGTTGTGATCCAATTTACCTATTTCTTCGGCGGCAGGAGCAATATCACCGTCGAAGGGCTGACCTATGCCCAATATGCGCGGCGCGGTTTCTTCGAGTTGGTGGCCGTTTCGACCATGACCCTCGGACTGGCGATGTTTTTAGATCGCGTGACCCTGCGCCACGAACAACGCGAAAAGCTGATTTTTCGGGCGGTGGCGGTGGTGCTGGTGGCGCTGACCACTGTGTTGTTGACCTCGGCAGCCCAGCGCATGTGGCTCTATGAAGAAGCCTATGGTTTCACCCAGCTTCGGGTGTATACGCATGTTGCCATCGGGTGGTTGGGTGTGATGTTCGGCGTATTCGTGCTGGCACTGTTTCGGGTGCGTAAAAATGTTTTTTCACTGGGTACGGTGCTCGTCCTGATTGGCTACCTGGTTTCCCTGAACCTGATGAATGTTGATTACTACATGGCCGAACGCAACGTGGCACGTTACCGCGATGGACAGAAACTCGATTTCGCCTTCCTGAATATTTTATCGGCGGATGCTGTGCCGGTTATTTTGCCGCTCTATCAGGAAGCCGAACCGGGGAGCCAGATCCACGATTGGGCGGGACAATGGCTGGCGCGGGAGGCGAATATCCTGACCGATCAGGAGAACAGCAACGGCGCGACGATCTTCTCGTGGAATGCCGGACGCGAACAGGCCTTTATGCAACTGAATACCTCGCAATTGGCGCTCCCAGCCTACGATGCATCGCTCTGGCAGGGTTCGCGCTGGAGTTCATATGATGCCGAGTACCAGGATTATCGTAACGCCTGGGAAGATGGATTGACCGTGACACCAACGCGATAACCGAGAAGGTCAGACTCTTTTCCGTAGGGGTGTTCAATTGCTGGTTGCGTTTTTATTTCGGATACGTTTTCGTAGGGACGAGATATATCTCGTCCGCCTTTCCAGCCCCTTCACTGGGCTTTTCTCGACAGCTAGCCGGGTTGCCTGCGCAGCGTGCCCCCGGCGATATAAACGACTAGAGCAAATTCATGATCGACACTTCAATTTCAAACCAGCTTTTGACGCGGCGCGTCCGCAACATTGTGCTCATCGCCGTCGGGTTGGGTATCTTCGCGCTGGTCGGCACATTTTTGCTGGTAAATATGTTCGTCAACAACGAATTGCTGACCAACCCCAACGCCTGCCCTGCCGATAATCGGGCATTGATCGAACGGGCGGCAGGGTTCACGTTTCCGCCCAGCGCGTCCAGCATTTATGCGCGCTGCATCAACTGGCAGGAATGGCGCGGTCAAATCGCCTTCGACATGAATCCGGCGGATATGTTGGCTTTTCTGGGCAGCGCCGCAATCGAAGACCCATTGCAATCGACAGGCAAGCCGCAGCTTCATGCACTGTTCGCCGATGACACCCTTTCGGCACAGATTGAGCATGTGGGGGCTTCCTATCTGTATGGCGAAAATCGCCGCGCCGATGTATGGCAGTACATCCTCATCGATACGGCGAATGCATCATCATATCGGGTGCATATCCTGTTCGGGCGGGACTAGAGTCGCTGTTTGCGCCGCCATAGGCTAAAGAGGCTTATCGGCAATTAAATCTGAGATATGTCTCCTCAGACGTTGTAAGAAACCAGCGTGCCGTCGTAGGGGCACGACATGTCGTGCCCAAGACCCTAAAGCGAGTAAGATGTGTGATGATTAAGGTCGCCATTGTAAGAATCTTTCGTTCCCGCAGACTCATTCGCAATATTCTGCTGATTCTATTGGGACTGTGGGCGTGCGCAGGCATCGCCAATCTTGGATTGCAGCTATTCTTCGTCGCGGCCCTGAATGGCCTGGGTGATTCAAGATGTGCATCAAGTAACCCACGGGAAATCGAAAAGGTTGCTAGGATTAAATTGCCACCCAGCACGGCTCATCTGCAATCAAACTGCGATGGTTTGAATAACTGGTGGGCGGAAGCTCAATTTGATATGGATCCATCGGACGTAAATGCGTTTGTGAGTAGCACGGATGTTAAATTACCGTTATCGGTGACGATTCAACCGTCCACCTTAGGCTGCTGTGACCAAATGACTGACAAAGTAAAGTCCTATCTGTATGGCGCAACCGGCGGAGATGAATGGTTCGAGGAAATTTTCATCGACACCTCTAATCCAGTGCAGTACCGCGTCTATTTCACGCTGCTTGCCGGATAACATCCCTCTGCCCTCGACTTTATCTAACTACGAAACCTCACAAATTTCACTGTCAAAAACACCTATTGACCCGCAGAGACCGCTTTTAGCCCCTTTAGTGGGCTTGGCACTTCGGCAGCCGGATGGCTTTAGCCTCTGGCGGAACTAGGCGAGAAACTTTATTATCACTCTTCACTTTTAACTCAGAACTCAGTACCCAGCACTCGGTACTTTCTAACCCTTTCCCAACCGCCTCTCCCTCAAAATCGAAACAAATGTTCGAACAAATGTTTCACATTTTGCATCCAATCTGTGGCATACTGATAATGTCTGCTGAATCAGTGCGGGTGGTTCAATTGCCGAAAATGCCGGTATAAGGCAGATCGGAATCGGCGGAATAATCAGCAATACGGCAAATGTTTTGCCTTTCGCAGTCGTCGCTTTCGTCGCCGTGAGCGAAGCCATCCCTCAAACCAGGATGAAAATCGGCGAATTTTCGCCATTCGAGTCGCCAAATCGGCGAAATTGAGAATGATTCTCGATTCTCATTATCACCATTTTTGTCATACCCTGTTCCGCCGCCAATCCTGAGCGGAAAATCGCGACGGCAGCCCATCCCACCACCGCCGCTAATGGGTTAACGCTGTGTCTTTAAGTCCCTCTCCATGTAATGGGGAGGGATTTAGGGAGGGGATGCGGAGCACCTTTTCACTCAGTACCCGGTACTCAGAACTATGTACTTCTCTGCGGCATATTCGGATTGCCGGGGTTGAAATGTTTCAGGATCACCAACGGCTCGGTTGAACTGAGGTTGGAGATTTGGACGCCGTTCTGCGCGGCGGGGGCGCTGACGAAAAATTCATCCTCGGTCATCTCGCCATAACGGATCAGCGACGGTGATGAAATTGTGAATCGGCCAAACTGTCCGTATCCCTGCACGCAGATCAACCCGTAAGCCACCGGGTCGATGATAGTGACAGTGCGTCCCGGATAGACCGTCAATTCTTTGGCGCTGTAGTAGTCACTGCCGTACACAATCCAATCTTCGTGAAAACCGTCGGCGTGCATGGCTTCGGGATCGCGGACAGGGCGCGGTTCGGTGAAGTGATTCTTTTTGAATTCAGGGTCGGCGTTGGCGTCCCAATCGAGCATCCCGATCAGATAATCGTAGTCGTACCATTTGTCTTCGGGCACATCTTTCACCAGGAAGGAACGATCCACGACCTGATAATCGGCGATGAGCGATTGCCACATCGAAAATACATCGCTGGCACGCTGCGGTTCGTAAGTACACAGCGTCCCTGGCGCGTGCAGGATTCCAGGTGGCACGTCCCAACCTGTGCCGGGAATGAGCCGGTAGGCTTTCGATAATCCCAGAATGCCGTTGTCGCCTTCGTCCCAGCGTTTCAAACAGTCGATCACCTGATCTTTGGTCGTCCCCGGTTCGACGCCGAAAAAGGTGTAGGGGAAAGTGTCCAGCGCGAAGTTGTACTGCGGTGGGTAAAAATAGGCTTCCGGTTTGCCGACCCGCCCAACGTGCGCGGCATATTCATCGCTCTGATGGACATGATGTGGCAGCGGATACATATTGTCGAAAAATTTGCTGTACATCATCCAGCCGCCGTGCTGATCCATTACTGCTTTGCCCAGGATGTCCGCGCCCATGAACCCAATCGCGTCGAGCAGGGACACCGTTTCGCCTTCAACATTGATATAACTCAGGCCCTCGTCGTCAGGCGTGAGCGGGCCGTTGTCAGCGTGGACGGTGCTGGAAAACCAGCGCTCGTCAATGCCACCGCGATGCGCCCCCAGGGCGTATAAATCGCGCGGGTGCAGGCGCAGTCGCCGCCCCGGTACACAAAATGAACGCGGAACCCAGGTTGGCGTCAGGCGGAAAATCCCCGCACCGGATTCGATTGCTTGGGTCACTAACTGCTGTTTTTGTTGATCGTTCACAATGAAAGTCCTCTATACCGAAAAATTTTTTGACCGAGATACAAATTACGGTAAATGATACCGGGAATATGTCCAACGCACACATCCAGGTCGCAATGGATAAATGTCAGATTGGGGTGTGATGAATGACACGATTGGTTTGAGACGATTACGATTACGATAAAGGTAGGAGGTTTACATATTTCAGGAGGTCGATAATGTCCAACCAATCCGGCGTCGCGGGAGCGGAACCGCTCAAAACACTGGCAGGCATCAATTTCGTACTGGAATTGTTTGCCGATCACATGATTATCCGGCGTACCGATTCATTGACGGTCATTTTACCGGATATGTTCGAAGAAGTCCGAATTGTTGCTCTGAAGGATATTGCCGCTGTATATCTGCACGAGGCTAAATATATTTACAGCCAGTGGTTGACGATGTTCTTGCAGCTCACCAACCACAGACATATCACCCTGCTTTACAGCCGAGCAGACCATTCGCAAGCTCAAGTCATCAAAAATATGATTGACGATGTTATTAGCAAAAGGCAACCTTTTCCAGCAGCAATGGTTTAGCCATGCTCACTCATCCGTAGGTGGTTGACCCGGCTTGGCAACAGGCCGGGTCAATTTTGCTATAAATTTGTCACTTAGCGCCGGAAACGCAGCGGGCGCATCCCGTTAGTGGTCACGATCAAACTCATACCCACATCCGCGAAAACGGCCAGCCACAGCGATGCGCCGCCCGCTAACGCCAGCAGCATGAAGGCCAATTTCAGCCCCAGGCTCACGGTGATATTCTGGCGGATCAAACGCCGCGCAAAACGTGCCAACTCAATCGCGTAGGGTAGTTGTTTCAGGTCGTCGGCCATGAGCGCGATGTCAGCGGTTTCCAACGCCTGCCCGCTGCCCGCGCCGCCCATCGCCACACCGACTGTCGCAGCAGCCAAAGCCGGAGTATCGTTCACGCCGTCCCCGACCATGCCCACCGTGCCATATTCGCGCAGCAGACTGTTCACGGCATCCACTTTATCGGCGGGCAGCAGTTCAGCCCGGACATCATTCACGCCCACTGCTTTGCCGACGGCTTGCGCTACAGCGCTATTGTCGCCAGTCAGCATCACGGTTTGCACACCCAACGCCCGCAAATCACGGATGGCATCACGGCTGTCTGGGCGTACTTCGTCGGCTAGGGCAATATAGCCGCGTACACGATCCCCTTCGGACAGCAGCATGGTCGTCTGACCCTGGGCTTCTTCCTTGCGGACGAGATCGCATAATTCGGTGCTGTGCGGATACTGGGCATCAAACAGGTTGTGGCTGCCAATCGTAACCAGCTTGCCGTTCACCTGTCCCTGTACGCCGCGTCCGGCCAATGTTTCCACTTTTTCCGCTGGGGCATACACCGTATCGAGTCCGCGTTCCTGCGCTGCTTGCACCACCGATTTTGCCAGCGGATGGGTGCTGCGCTTTTCGACAGATGAGGCCAGTGCCAGGACATCATCGCATTTTTCGCACTGTTCACCCGTCGGGCAATCCACCGAACGGATATTGGTCACAGCAGGTCGCCCATGCGTCAGTGTGCCCGTTTTATCGAAGGCGATGGCTTTCACCTCGGCCAGCGATTCCAGATGCGCGCCGCCTTTGATGAGGACGCCGCGCCGCGCCGCCGCCGTAATCGCGCTGATGATCGTCACCGGGGTGCTGATGACCAGCGAACACGGGCAGGCGATGACCAGCAGTTCCAGCGCGCGGTACAACCAGCCTTGCGTGCCATCCCCTGGATTGTAAAAGGGCGCTTTAAACAGGAGTGGTGGCACGAGCGCTACTAATGTCGCGATAATCACGATGCCCGGTGTATACCAGCGGGCGAATTTGTCAATCATGCGCTGGCTGGGGGCGCGCACACTTTGCGCTTCCTCGACCATGCGGATAATCCGGCTCAGAGTGTTGTCCGCAGCCAAGCGCGTCACTTTGAGCGTCAGCGCGCCATCGCCGTTGATGCTCCCGGCGAAGACTTCCGCACCGACACTTTTGCGGACGGGCATACTCTCGCCGGTAATCGGCGCTTGATTCACGCCGCTCTCGCCGGAGAGCACTTCGCCATCCATCGCCACCCGTTCACCCGGATTGACGAGAATCGTGTCGCCGACTTTCAGTGATTCGACGGGCACAACTTCTTCAAACTGCGCCGCCGGTTGTTTGGAATTTTGACTCAGAACTTGGAACTCAGAACTCAGAATTCTGATGGCCGTTGCGGGCGCGAGTTCCATCAGGCCGCGTAGACTGTTGCGGGCACGGTCTGACGTGAAACCTTCTAGCGCTTCGCCCACCGCAAACAAAAATACAACCGTCGCTGCTTCTAGCGTATCGCCGATGAGAATCGCGCCAATCGCGGCGATGGTCATCAGCAAATTGATGTTGAAATCGTGGTTGATGAACAGGGTTTTTAAACCGCTGCGGGCAATCGGAGCCAGGGCAATGGCCGTCGCGACGATGTAAATCAGGTTGGCGCTGTTCCCCGGCAAGCCCATCAAGGTGAGTACCAGCGTCGCCAGGATAATCCCGCCGCCGATGAGCGCGAGCCGGGTTTCCTGTTCGTTTGCCAGATAACGGACGAAACCGATGACACCACCCGTCGTTGGGCCAGAGGCAGCATCCTGGTGATGATGCCCATCTTCTGCCTCGTGTTCATGGTCGGCGTCGTCGGGGTCTGCGAGGGTCTTGCCCAGCGCTTCGACCCGCTTTTTGAGGGTGTCAAACGGCACATCGCCGTCCAGAGTCATTTTTTCAGTGATGAAATCGACGCGCACATCACGCACGCCCTTGAGCCGCGACACACCTTCTTGCACTTCGCGGGCGCAGTTGGCACAGTCCATGCCGCCGATTCGATAAATTTTTTCTGTCATAGTGTCGCTCTCATTCTTATGAACGATACCTTGTCTCAATATATGCGTGATCGCACATATATTAGACGTACTATAGCATGGTTTTGCTTACGAAGGCAAGCAGTTTGCCCTTAATTCGTATAACCATTTAACGCAGTGACCACATTTTGTGGCAAAAGTATTGTTCAAAAAGTACGTAGCTTGGTGCGGCAGGATCGTTTATTGTATTCACCAACAGATTAAAGGTGATTCGGTCTTCTACAAAAATGTTCAGGACGCGCTGGCTTATCTCGAATCGTGCAAACCGGGATTGACGGCGGGCGTCGATTGGAATCGAATCATCTTCAGTTGAAACGCTCGCATCACTCAGCATAAAAACAGGGATACTATTGACGTACTCCTGTGACGCAGAATTAATTTTAGAAACAGCCGATTTAGAGTTGTTTCTCGCCCGCGTCTAATACAACTCGGTTTGCTCCTCCTCAAGCACTGCCGCATCGGCTTCTTCAACCGTGATGTCGAGTTTGGCGTGTCTGACGATGGCCTCTCCAAGTGACACCAACTCAGCGTGCTCATGTTCGGACGCCCACAACCCCGCACGCACGACACATTTAGTGCAGTGGAAAAACACTTCTTTGACCATCACCGCGATAACGAACATCGGCACTTTGCCTTGCATGATGAAGCGTTCCCGCACGTCATCATCGCGCACAATCTGAGCTGTACCGTTGACGCGCAGGGTTTCACTGCGACCCGGCACGAGAAACAGCAGCCCGATATTGGGATTTTGCAGGATGTTCGTTAGCGTATCGCCGCGACGATTACCGGGACGATCTGGAATCAGCAGTGTTTTGCTATCCATGATCTGCACGAACCCCGCCGGATCACCTTTTGGCGAGACATCCATACTGCCATTGGCGTCCATTGAGCCGAGCAGTACAAACGGCGATTTCTCAATAAAGGTGCGGCATATATCATCAATTTCCGGGATAACCTTGTTTTGCGCGGCCTTACCGGCATAGCCTAAAATTTCTCGGAGTTCGCCTTCGTTCTGAATCACCTGCTTAAATACACTCATATTTCTGCTCTCATTTATTGACTGTTTGAATATAGCAAATTAACCACAGCTCGTAAATTCTATGAACGCGAGTTCTTATTTTGTGCCTTACTGTCGGTTGGGTAGCACTGCACTAAACGGTGGGTGGTGAATTTTGGCTGATTCGCTTCAAAGATTTAGGCCACAAAGGCTCATAAGCGGCGTTTTAAGCCCCCTCTCTACGCAGTGGGGAGGGGGTTGGGGGAGGGGATAGCCTTAAAACCCGCGCCCACCACTTAATGTAATCCTACTATGGGTTGCAACCTGATTTTCGTGTTATTCTCTGCTTATGGGTTCGAAGTACCAAAATAAATATTCGTTTATAAAAAGGTGTGATGATGAAAAAATTAAGTATTTTGGTGGTTCTGGGTAGTTTGTTATTCATCATGAGTACGGCGTTGGTTGGCTCGGCGGTTGCGGCAGACTCCCTGCCCAAACTGGCTGACCTCAAAACCGGCGAATGGAATTCAATTGCCCCCGGCGGCGAAACAATTTGTTCCTACGGCACACCCTATCAATTTTTCGTCCGTCCCGCCGCAATCTCCAGCGATAAACTGATGATTCATTTTGAAGGCGGTGGAGCCTGCTGGGATGCCGAAACCTGTGCGCCTGACTACAAATTCCCGCCCGACGACACCGGCAAACCGCTTTTTAAACGCGATGTCCCCGACGGTCAAATGGCAGGTTATACCGCAGGCTTATTTGACTTCAGCAACGTCGAAAATCCGGTCAGCCATTACAATACGGTTTTTGTCCCATACTGTACCGCCGATGTCCACATGGGCAGCACGACCCATGACTATCAAACGAAGAGCGGCGAAAAATACACCATCAATTTCCAGGGTTTCACCAATGCCAGTGCTGTCCTGGATTGGACATATGCCAACTTCGATAAACCATCCGAAGTATTTATCACCGGAATCAGCGCCGGGGCCATCGGTCAGGTGATTCACACGCCCTATATCATGAATCACTATAAAGATTCGCAGGTGGTTCAATTTGCCGATTCATACGTGGGCGTGAGTGCGCGGGGCTGGATGGGCTTCAAAGAATGGGGCGCGCTCCCCAACGTCGCCAAAGATATTGTCCCGGCCTACGCTGACCTGACCGAGGACAACTTTAGCCTCGCGCGGCTGTATAAAGGCATGGCTCCGGCTTTCCCCAACAATATGTTCTCGGAATTCACCAGCTATCTGGATGGTACGCAGATTTTCTTCTATTACCTGACCGGCGGTGGTGCGACTCCCGAAGAAGCCGGTGGTAATTTTGTCACTGGTAAGCAGAGCATCATCAGCAGCCTGACTGCTAATCTGCCCAATTTCCGCGCCTACCAATCCTGGGGCAGCCAACATGGCATCACCAATATCGACGATTTTTATGCTTATCAGGTGAACGGTGTGCGCCTGCGCGATTGGCTGGCGGATTTACTCGACGGCAAAACCCCGCGCAATGTCATTTGCACCAATTGCACAACGCCGGAGTTGTATTCGAAATAAGGTCTCAGGTTTTAGCGGGGCAATATCGAAAGTTGTTCGTAGGGGCGACCCGCCGGGTCGCCCTTTGACTCAGAACTTAGTACCCAGACTTGGTACTTCGCCTTATAACGCTTCGCACAACGGAGTCGGCAGGCCGTCCATGCTGGCAAAATTTTTCTCTTTACGGTATTCGATTAATCCATCTTCGCCTTTGGTTTCTGCCCACCGCATTAACGTATCTCGTTCGCCTACATAATCAAAAAATGGAACCGCATACCCGCACGAGGTAAACACCCGGTGAATATCGGCTGTGATGATCTGGCGTGCGCCGAGCAAGTCAGGAAACAGCGGGAATAGTTCGTCCCATTCCGGCATATCCCGCAAAATGGTGCGCCCGTGTCCGTACAACCGCACAATATTCGGTGCACCGTCGAAAGCGCAAAACATGAAGGTGATGCGCCCGTTTTCCAGCAGGTGCGCCGAGGTTTCGTTTCCGCTGCCAGTCAGGTCGATATAGGCCACTCGATTGGGCGAGAGGATGCGGAAGCTATCGCAGCCTTTGGGCGACATGTTGACATGCCCCTCGGCACTGAGCGGAGCCGTCGCCACAAAAAAGAGATGCTGCGCCTGGATGAAGGTTTGTATATTGTCGTGGATGGTGTCGTAAAGTTTGCCCATGTTATCCTCGTGATTGTGTTTCTATAACGAGGGTAACGCGCAGAGGATCAGGCCGTCAATATCCGTTCAACATTAATTTTGTGAAATGGGGGACGAATAAAATTGATCTTTTCTCTGCGTGCTTGGCGTCTTTGCTGTTCAAATATTTCGTATTTTGCGGAAAATGCCAATCTGGTTCACACCCATACTCAACGGTGTCAGCGTCGTTCGGGTCACAACCTGCGCCAGTGCCGGTATACCGAACATGCCGAATTGAACCACCTTAGGAATAACCGGCAGGTAGGGCACGTCCCATAATCCATCGCCGAAATGTTTCACCATCTCGAAGCCGTCGGCCTCGCACCATGCCCGCCACTGCGCGGGCGGATGCACATTGATATGCGTCTTGTCCTTGCCGATGGCGTCGTTGTCGTGGTCTTTATAGCGGCGCAAACTGTAATCCGGGTGCGGTGTGGCAAACAACCATAAACCGCCCGGTTTTAGCAGCCGATTGACCTCGCGGATGGTTTTCGCCGGATCAGGCAGATGCTCGACCAGATGCAGCGCCACCACCGCGCTGAATGTTCCACTCTCGAATGCACTCAAATCGTCGGCGCTCATCTGATAGGCTTCAGCTTTAGGCGCGTTGAGTTTGGTTTGCTCGATGCTGTAGTCAATCAGGTCGATTCCTACGCATTGAAAATCGTCTTGCAGCAGGCCGAGCAGGTGTCCCAGTCCGCAGCCCATTTCCAACAATTTACCGCCATCATGCGGGGAATACCGTCGGACAAGTGCGGCGTAATACCGGCGTGCGAACCAATACATGCTGAAGCGCCCCAGCGGACGATCTGCGTAATTCCACTTTTCGAAATATTCGCGGGTGTAATGTTCGACAGGGGCTTGTGGTTTTTCGGTCATATGGCTACTGGCTCGATTGCGTCGGCGGTCAGGTCGTACAGGTCAAAGTTCAGGCTGGGCAGGTGCAGTACCCCATAGGTGTGTGATGTGACCCGCATACTGTTGAAGGTATACAGCGAACCGGGATTGATGACCACACCGTTCGCCACGCGGATATACATCGGCACGTGGGTATGCCCGACAATCAACACATCGGCGTCCAGCGAACCCAGCATCATATTGAGCAGGGTGTCCGACACATGGTCGCGGTACAGCCCCCAGATATTATTGCCGGGTTTGCCGTGACACATGAAGATGTTGTAACCATCAAACGATTTTTGCCAATTGATGGGCAGGTCTTCCAGGTAATCGGCGATGTCACTGGACGAGACGCCATAAGCCCACTCGTCATGGTTGCCCTTGACAGTCGGAATGTCTCGCTGACGGATCAGATCGACGACCTGCTCTTGCTCTGGCCCACGCCCGATTAAATCCCCGGCGCACAGGATATGGTCAACCTGATGAACCGAATCGAGACGATCTAAAGCGCTCTTGAGTGCGGAATAATCTCCATGGATGTCCGCGATGATTCCAATTTTCATCCCTCAACCCTAAATCAGACGGAATATGGTGTCTATTATAGTCGAAAGGTCTTAAAATAGCCGTAGTTTCTTTATTTGTGTTGCGGCATAGTCACATTAAAAATCGGTGAGAGCACGTCCAGGTAGTCGCATTTAAGCGGCTATGGTTAAAATAGTAAGACTGAATATTGATTAATACGTCAGTCTAAAATTGTCGGCTAATTCCTCTTCATTCCCCTCTCTGCGAAACGTGGAGGGCTGCCGAAGGCGTGGGGAGGGGATTAATCAGGAGTTGCGTTGCGTTATTTGATTGTGATTTTTTCACTGTTTTTACTCTGCGCTGCCCATGTCGTTGACGCACAAACTGTGCTACCGAAATGTCAGCAGCGCCCGACCTGGATTGATCCACCCTGGGTGAACGGTTTCGATTGGTGTCTGGAACGCTTCGTCAATGATGGCAGCGCAGGTGAATTGGGTTATACCGCTTTGGCTGCCGCGCCTGATGGCACACTCTATGCGGCGCGCCCGGACAGCGGGCAAATTCTGGCACTGACCGATCAGGATGGCGATGGTCTGCCAGAAAGCCCGCGCGTCGTCGCCGAGGGGCTGACTTTACCCAACGGCTTGGCTTATTATCAGGAAGCGCTGTATATCACCGGCGGGAAAAATATTTACCGTCTGGTGGGTGATAAACTCGAAACACTGGTTGATGATCTGCCATCGGGCGCGGGTTTCTGGACGGGCGGCCTGACGATTGGCCCCGATAAACGGATTTACGTGGCTATCGGCGCGACCTGTGATTACTGCGAACAAACTGACTCGTCACGCGGCGCAATCTGGAGTTATGCCCTCGATGGGAGCGACCCACAGCAGGTGGCGACTGGCTTACGTCAACCGGCAGATGTGGCTTTTCGTGGTGACACATTATGGACATTGGACAGCGTTCGCGATGGTCTGAATACGCCTGATTTGGACGAGGTGAATCGGGTTGTGCCGAGTGCAAATTTCGGCTGGCCCTATTGTGTCGGTGCGGACAATCACCCGGATACTGTTGCTGGAAACTTTGACTGTACTAAAACCATCACCCCTGCGCTGATGCTCCCGACCCACAGCACGCCCATCGGCATGGCTGTGTACAATCATGACGCTTTTCCATCTATTCAGAATGATTTGCTGGTAGTGCTGCACGGCTCCTATAATCAATCGAACTTGGAAGGCTACGCGCTGGCCTTAATCGAGTTTGATGAAAATGGGAATCCCAGTCGATCCCGTATCATCATCCCAGAGCAGACTCTTGACCCGAAAAACCTACCCGATTACATCTATCCATTGGCTGAAATTCAGTATCAGGAAAGCGGCTTCTGGCCGCGTCGCCCGATTGATGTGACTGTCAGCCGCGAGGGTTGGATTTATATGAGTGTAGGCGGCGGGCAGCTTTTTGCGCTGCGCCCACTGTAGACGACCTGCCCAAAATAACGATATGCAATTGGTTAGGTGATATGCTATCATCGCTTGTAAGCAAATTCCTGGAACATCGAAACCGCATGACTCACATACTGCTCGTCCGACACGCCGTCAATGATTTTGTAAAAACGGGTAAGCTGGCCGGTTGGACACCCGGCGTTCATCTCAATGATGAAGGCAAAGCCCAGGCCGACGCACTTGGTAAACGGCTGGCGGATACGCCCATACAACGTCTGTATTCCAGCCCGCTCGAACGCACGATGGAGACTGCCGAAGCCATACGCCAGCATCACGCTGATCTGCAAATCCAGCCCAAAGAGGGCATTGGCGAAGTGCGCTATGGCGATTGGGAAGGCATGGAAATTTCTAAATTGAGTATGCGTAAGATGTGGCATGTCGTCCAGGAATATCCGTCGCGCGCCAGTTTTCCCAACGGCGAGACGATGCGCGGCGTTCAGGAACGGGCGGTGAATGCGATTGAAGAATTAGCCGCAGCCCACCCGCGTGAATTGGTCGTGGTGGTCTCGCACGCCGATCTGATTAAAATGATTCTGGCGCACTTTTTGGGGATGCATCTGGATGCATTTCAGCGCATTGTCATCGCGCCCGCGTCGATCAGCACCTTAATGCTGGGTTATGGTCGCCCTTATGTTGGCACGATGAACGATGTGGCACACATCCAACAGATGGAACGGGAACGTAAACAAGCAAAACAGGCCGAACAAAAAGCCTGAATCAGAAGTTCGACTTTATCTTTCGGTGAAAGACAGTTATGCCCAATAGAGAAATAGAATTAAATCCGGTTGATTTCATCACCGTTGGCACAATCGGCCCCAAAGGTCAGCGCATTTTCCACCTGCAAGGCGGCAAAGATAAGCAGTTGGTCTCGCTGATTATCGAAAAGGAACAAGCTCGGGCCTTGAGCGAAGCCATCCGCGAAATGCTGGAAGACCTCGATGAGCGTCATCCTGAACTGGAAGAACCGGATGCGGTTGATCTGACCAAACTCGACATGGATTTGCGCGAACCAATCGAACCGGTCTTCCGCGTGGCTCAGATGGGTTTGGGCTATGACGAAGATCGCGATATGGTCGTCCTGGTGGCGCAGGAATTGGTTCCGACGGAAGAAGAAGTCGATCCGAATTTGACCGATCCCGGCATTGTGCGTATGTGGTGCAGTCGTGAGCAGATGCGTACCCTGAGTGCCTACACCATCGAAGTTGTACAGGCAGGCCGCGCCGACCCCAAACAGAATGGTCGTCTCACCTATTATTGGACTTAGTGCCCCTGGCTGCGTTTGTCGCTCAACTATGCCGAATCAACTGATGATTCCCGGCTTTTCCAGCCCGGAGATGCTATGTCAAGCGTAAATGCCCTGCAACGCCGGGATTGGCTGGTGCTCGTCACGGTACTCATCATTGCGGCGCTGCTGCGGCTGGGCGAACCCGGAATAGTAGAATTCAAGCACGATGAAGCCATGCTCTCGCTGATGGCGCAGGATATGGTATCTGGCAAGGGAATCCCTTTTACGGGAATTCCATCCTCAGTCGGCGTCCCCAATCCACCCATCAGTGTCTATCTCCTGGCGCTGCCTTACGCTTTATCGAGCAACCCCTTATTCGCGACCATGTTTATCGCTGCACTTAATGTTTTAGGTGTGGGTTTGTTGTGGTGGATTGCCCATCGCTATATTGGGCGAACAGCCGCGATACTGGCCGCTTTAATTTACGCCGTGAATCCCTGGGCGATTTTATACAGCCGCAAAATCTGGGCGCAGG
>JBDTNB010000027.1:0-61430 GCA_039933955.1 Chloroflexota bacterium | reverse complement strand
AAGCGCTACGCTTACAAGAAACGAGCGGCAAACGGGTTGCAGAAGTGGAGCGGGAATTGGGGTTGAGCCATGGGCTGCTACGGCAATGGAAAGCACGGTTTCGGGTCAATGGTGAAACGGATAGCTTGGAATTGAATGAAGTCGAACAACTGAAAGTCGAATTGCGGCGGGTGAAACGCGAGTTGGAGATCGTCCAGCAGGAGCGCGACATCTTGAAAAAAACGGTAGGCATCTTCTCGAAGGATGTGCAGCGATGAAATACCAGGTGATTGAAGCTTGTAAGGCGGAATTTCCGGTATCGCGTTTGTGTGCGGTGCTGAATATAGCCGAGAGTGGGTATTATGCATGGTTAAATCAGGCGCCAAGCGCGCACAAGCAGGAGAACCGCGAACTGCAACAAAGCATCTGTACGCTTTGGAAACAGTATCGGGGCGTTTATGGTGCGCCACGCATTCATGCGGAATTACAGGAACAAGGGGTCAACGTGGGACATAATCGGGTCGCTCGCCTGATGCGTCAGGCAGGCATTCAGGGGAAAACGACTCGCAAGTGTCGCCCACACACCACTCAATCGGATCCAACCCATCCTGTGGTAGCCAATGTCCTGAACCGGCAGTTCACAGCCACTCACCCCTAATTAAGTCTGGCTGACGGACATTACCTATATTGATACGGCTGAGGGCTTTCTCTATCTGGCAGCCGTCATGGATCTCTATTCACGCCAAATCGTCGGTATGGCGATGGCGGATCATCTGCGAACGGATTTGGTCGAAAGCGCACTGGACATGGCACTCACTCAGCGTCGTCCGCCGCGCAATTTACTACACCATTCGGATCGTGGCAGCCAATACACCAGTTTGGATTACCAGAAACGATTGAGCGCTTCCTCCATGACCGTCAGCATGAGCCGCGTCGGTAATTGTTGGGATAATGCCCCTATGGAGAGTTTCTGGGCAACGCTGAAGCGCGAATGTGCGGATGTGGTATTTGCTTCGCACTCCCAAGCCCGGGTTGAACTCTTCGGTTACATCATGGGCTTTTACAACCATCAACGTCGGCATTCGACTTTGGGTTATGTCAGTCCTTGTACTCTTGAATCCCAATCCGAGAGACTCTCCTTCACTCCACTAAATTAGGGTATTGCCAGTTTTGAGCGATCCTGCCAGCAGACCTCGGATAAAGTATCGGCTTAGAATAACATAGACAATGATGGGGGGTAGGGCTGCGACGACGGCTCCGGCCATTGGTAAATTCCACTTGACGGCTTCGCCACCTGCTAGCTGTGCCAGTCCTACAGTGATGGGTTCCGAATCGCCGGTAGTCATGGTCACGGCGAATAAAAACTCATTCCAGATTTGCGTGAACTGCCATATAATCACCACCACAAAACCGGATACTGACAGCGGAAAGACTATCCGTGTATAGATATTCCAGAAACCCGCACCGTCAATTGCTGCAGCTTCTAGCATCTCATCGGGAATATCAACGTAAAAATTGCGAAAAATCAGCGTAGTAATCGGCAGACCATAAATCGTGTGGATGATGATTAAACCGGGTATTCCGCCATATAAACGGACATCCCGCATGAATTCAAATAATGGGATCAAAATCGCCTGATAGGGGATAAACATCCCCAGCAAAATCAGCGGAAAGAGGATTCGTTCTCCTGTAATTCGCCATTTTGACAGCACATAGCCGTTCATCGACCCGATGACCGCCGACAGGATTGTGGAATTCGTGACCAGTGTGACACTATTCCAGATACGCGGCCCAAATGTATCAATCGCTTCGGTATAGCTCTGCCAATAAATCTGATCGGGTAGACGCCAGGTTGTCGCCAGGGTGATTGTCGCCGGGTCTTTTACACTGGTATTGACGACTACAAAAATGGGCAATAAAAAGATGAGCGTGCCGACAATCAAGGCGATATACAACGCGGTTCGAAGCGTGTAGCGCCGGAATTTGACGCCTGGGTAATCCATGTCAATCCCGGTTCCGCAGTTGCACATACAAATAGGGCACGATAATCAGCACCACCAGCAGCAAGACAATCGTGGCGATGGCGCTGGCTTGCGCAAACGAATTCTGACGGAAGCCTTTGGTGTAGACCAGGATACCGGGTACGACGGAGCGGGCATTATCCGGGCCGGACATGGCAAACACGAGGTCAAAAATTTTGAGCGAGGTGTGGCCTAAAATGATGATCGTGCTGACCACAAACGGGCGCAGTTGCGGCAGAATAATGTGGGTATAAACTTTGATCCTGCCACAGCCATCAACCTGCGCGGCCTCGCGCAAATCATCGGGGATACCGCGCAGCCCAGCCGTGAAAATTGCCATAACGTAGCCCGACATTTGCCAGATGGCAGCAATGATGACCCCGATGAGCGCGGCGTTAAAACCTTTGGGGGCGATGCTGGTCTCGGCGTCCGGGGCATCAAGCGGCGGCCAGAGGCGACTCCACAGCCCAGCGGCAAAAATCAGGATTACGATGATCGCCAGCGTGCCCATAAAGCCCGCCGAGCGCCAATGCTGGCGCAGGGCATGGCGCACCGCCAGATAAGCCAGAATCGTAAAGCCCGCGAAGGTCAAATACTGCGGCACATTTGCCCAGGTAAATTGAAACCATATATCCTGGCTGTTGAGCCAATTAAAGCGGAAGGGCTGTAAGCCAAACACCGTTGGCAGATAATTCAAGCCGCCATCCGGTTGCAAAAGCCAGCGCCAGATCGTCCCCGTGACCACAAACGAGAGCGCCATTGGCGACAAAAAAACGGTTCGGAAAAAGGTTTCGCCGACAATATTCTGATCGAGAATAATGGTTAGCAGCAAACCAACTCCGATGCTGCCGACGACGAAAAACACGAAAAAAAAGAACATATTGGTCAGCGAATTGCGGAACATCGCCTGAATGATGTCGGTCATCAGGTTCTGGTAGTTTTGAAACCCCACATCTTTGCGGATGACATTTTCAGACAGAGCGGGCTGCGCTGGATTTTCGCCCCAATCGGTGGTGGAAAAATAGATCGTTTTGCCTAGAAAATAATAAACAAATATGCCCAGGAGAATGAAGGTTGGAACCAGCATGAGCATGGCAATCAAACGGTCTTGTCGGCTTCTCATTTTGGTTCAATTGCCTCTCTTACCCCAGTCCACAGCCCCTTGCCCCGTAAACTGAAAAGGGGCGTAAAACCGAATTGAAGCCCCTCCGCACCTGCGAGGAGGAGTTTGAGGTGGGGTAAGTAAAGCAAATTCTTCACTCAAATCCACGATACTCTCTTGAACTTCAATTGCCACAAGCGGCAGCCTGAATGCAGACCGACTCCATCGCGGAGGCTGCCCCGCTGCTGCTGCGGCTCTGGATATAAATATCGAGCACCTGATTAAAATCCCCCATAAAACGCTCATTGGCGACCACGCCGTGAGTCATACTGCCTACCAAGCGATCTTTCGCCCAGGCGTCAGCCGTATATTGTAAATAGGTGTTATATAGGTCGGGAGCGGAACTCACAGCGTCCGTCCTCGCTGGAATCGAGCCTTTGAGCGGATTAAAGGTATTCTCGCCTTCGACAGAACCCAGCAGTCTCAGCCACTCAATCGCCGCTGGTTGATTGGGCGCACGGACAGGCAGGCCAAACGTGTCGGACAACCACATGAACACTCCCTGCGTACCAGGAAAATCTGCCCAGCCATAATCCTGCCTGGGAGTTAGCTTTAAGGTAGTGGATAAATAGCCAGCGACCCAATCGCCCATCACATTAAAAGCGGCATCCCCGGCGACCAATTTATCGGTGGCCTGTTGCCACGACAATCCCGCTGCATCGTCGCGGATATTGGTACAGTCCAAGACCTTGCCGAAGGTATCCCACACGGTGAGCATCTGGTCGCTGGTGGGCGATAGTTTCCCCGACCACAAATCTTCGTAGCCGTCTGCGCCTAATACGCTCAAGGCCACCTCATCCCATAAATGAATCGCCGTCCAGGTTTCGCCAAGCACGAGCGGCGTGATTCCCTGATTTTTTAAGGTCGCGCAGGCAGCATAAAATTCGTCGAGTGTGGTCGGGACTTTGACGTCCCACTTTTCCAGGTTAGCGGGGATATACCACATTACCCCAGCGCGGTGAATATTGACCGGAACCGAGTAAATGCCGTCCTTGTAGGATAATTGGTCGATGAGTCCTTTCGGGAACACATCAAACCAACTTTCATCTTTGTAGAGCCAGGTCAAATCTTGCATCCGATCCGCAATCACCCATGTGCCAATCAATTCCTGACCGGCGTGAACCTGAAAGCTGGAAGGGGGGTTGCCGCCCAACATTCGCGTCTTCAATACGGCGCGAAAATTGACTCCTGCGCCGCCAGTCACAGTTGCGTTGATGACCTGCACTTCGGGATAGTGCGAATTGTAAAGCTTGATTAAAGCTTGCAACGCGGGGCCTTCATCACCTGCCCACCAAGAAAAAATTTCCAGCACCCCATTTGGCGGCTGCTCGTCCTGTGCAGTCACAGCCCCGCTTATCACTTGCAACGCCAGCATACCCACAAACAAAATAAGGCGTCTTTTCATAAAAAACTCCTATTTTGTTGAACTGACTATACCTTACTCCCGCACTTTTTCACCACGCCCATAAAGGAAAAGCATTGCCAGTATCACAAGTCCAAAAGTAATATCTTTTGCAGCGGGAGGCACTTGAACGATGTTCAGTGCACCATCTAGCAGGCGTATGATGATGACACCGGCAATTGTACCCACGTACTTACCCGACCCGCCAAGAATGGATGTCCCGCCCACGACCACAGCCGCAATCGCCGGTAGCAAAAAGGGATCGCCCATTTCGTTAAAGCTGCGTCCGGCATTTCCCGCCAGCAGCAAACCTGCCAGGGCATTCAACGCGCCGCTTAGGACAAAAACCATCACCAGCACGCGCGGCGTTTTGACGCCCGAAAGATAGGCGGCGATTTCGTTGTTGCCCACAGCATAGGTTTTGCGCCCCAGACCACTGCGGTTTAAGATGAAATACTGCATCAGCGACACTAGTGCCCAGATAATCACCGCGATAGGCAGAAAGCCAAAAATCACATCGGTAGCAGCGCTGCTCAGCAGTTCGGGGGTCGTCTGAAACTGCGGCGCAGACCCGGTATACACCACTGTGATACCTTTGAGTACAGCGTTCATGCCTAGCGTCAGCACCATCGCTGGAATGCGCAGGTAGGCCACGCCGAAACCATTCACCAGCCCAACGATGACCCCCACGCCTATCCCCGCGGCAGCTCCTAGCAAGAGACGGTCATTCTGGCCCGCCGCGATGGAGGTCGCCACCACTGCCGACAAGGTGATTGTCCAGGGAATCGAGAGATCAATGTTGCCAGTTAAAATGACGGCCATTTGTCCGGCTGCGACAATGCCCAAAAATGATGCCAGCCGTAACTGTTGAGTCAGAAAAGTCGGCGAAATGAAATTTGGTGTTATGAAAAGTGTCCCCAGAATCAGCAGGACAACGATCATCGAATAGGAAATCACGACACTGCGATTTTCGCGATCTATGCTGGAGAACCGTCTCCATAGGGAAGGTTTTTGTGTGTTTTCCATGTGAATTCCTTTTTGAGACGTCCTAGCGCATGGTGTCGAGGCGGTTACGGACGGTAAAAATCCGGCTTGCGCCCGCTGCGACTGCCAATAAAATCACTGCGCCTTCCCATAAAGGCTGCTGCAATGGGTTGACCCGCGCAAAAAACAGAATCGCTGGGATGAGACGCAGCGCAAATGCGCCGATAATAGTTCCAGTGACGCCGCCAGAGCCGCCAAAAAGTGACGTGCCGCCCAGCACGACCACCGCGATAGATTGCAACGTGAAGACTGCACCGGTAGTCGCGTCGCCGGATCGCGTTTGGGCGGTCAGGAATAACCCGGCGATGCCCGCGAAAAATCCGCCCAACACATAGGCGAAAACCTTCGCCCATTTGACATTGACGCCGCTCATATAAGCTGCGCCTTCATTGCTGCCCACCGCATAAACCCACATTCCCAGCCGCGAACGGCGGAAGGGAGTCCATACCAGCAGCAATACTATAATCAACAAAATCGCCGATGCAGGAATGTAATCAAAAAAATTCGCAAAAAAAGTACCTTTGGCAAACAAAGTTTCGGGAAGCAACTGCCCGACACGCTTGGTGATTAAATCGCCATAGGCATCCGGGACGAATCCGCCGGGACGCGGACGCAAAAACAGTGCAACTCCACTAAAAATCGAGGAAGTTGCTAATGTCACGATAATTGGTTGCAGTCTCCCGTAGACGACGATCAATCCGTTGATGAGTCCGGCCAGTGCAGCTACCGCTAGCACAATCACGACAACCAGCACAATGTTGAAGCCGTCGCCGGGTTCGGTGAAGATAGCGGACGCCAGTGAATTGCTCAGGCTGATCATCGGGCCTACTGAGAGGTCGATACCGCCGGTCGTGACCACTGTTGTCTGCGCCATCCCGGCGAATACCAGCGTCATGCTCTGGTTTGAGGTGGAGGTAATTACCGCCGGGGTAAAAAATCGTGCATTCAGCGATGCAACAATCGTTAAGAGGACAATCAGTATAATAGCGGCAACACCTACGCGGAAATTTCGAAAGATATAGCGTCGCAAGTTGAGCATACGCTGATTCGATTTTATAGTCGTAGAAGTCATTTAAGCCTCTTGCAATTCGTGGCTCGTTGGTTGGAGACCCAGGGCAGCGGAAACAATTGTCTCTTCCTGGATTTGATCGCCGATGAGTTCGCGGAAGATGCGTCCCTCATACAGCACTAAAACCCGGTCACACAAGCCCACCAGTTCGCTTAACTCAGTAGAGAAAAATAATACCCCAGCGCCGTTATTCGCTAATTTACGGATCAATTGATAAATTTCTTGTTTTGTACCCACATCAATGCCGCGCGTGGGATCATGCAGCAGGTAAATCTGAGCATCCGTGAGCAGCCATTTGCCGATCACTACTTTTTGTTGATTGCCGCCGCTCAAACTACGGACAGGCGCACGCGGTGATCCGACTTTGATCTGCATCTGTTCAATCATTTGCTGGACAGAACTGCGTTCTTTTTGCCTATCTACCAACCCAAGCCGCGTTAAGAGACGGTCAATCACCGATAAAATGCCGTTATCGCCAACAGACATGGGCAGAATAAGTCCCTCAGTCTTGCGATCTTCCGGGATGAGCGCCATGCGATTACTTTTATTGGTCGCGTCCGACGGACTCATAATTTTCACTTCGCGTCCATCAATTCGAATCTTGCCATGTACGCCGCGCAAAACGCCAAATAGGGCAAACAATAATTCGCCCTGTCCCTGTCCATCTAACCCGCCGAGGCCGACAATTTCACCTTTGCCCAGGCTTAAGCTGATTTGATGCAAGGTCGGTTCCCAGGAAAGATCATCAACTTCAAGAATTGGCAGACGGGTTTGGGTTGGGGCAGGCTTAGGTGGAAAGATTTGTTCCAGCTTGCGACCAATCATCAACTGCACCATTTCTTCGTGGCTGACAGCGCCCATCGGGAACGACCCGACATCCTGTCCGTCGCGGAAGATGGTCAGTGTATCGGCGATTTCCTCGACCTCGCTCATACGGTGCGATATAAAAATCACCGAATGCCCCTGATCGCGCATCCGCCGGATGACTTCAAATACCCGGCGTACATCCTGCACCGAGAGGGCAGATGTACCTTCATCCAGGATCAACAGTCTAGGCCTGCGGGAAAAAGCTTTGGCGATTTCGACGAGTTGGCGCTGCGCCAGGGGAATCTCGCGCACGAGCGCGTTAGGGTCAAGTTGCTCGAAGCCGAGTTCGGCGCACAGGGCATCGGCGGCCAATTTGAGCTGCTTACGACTGACGATGCCCAGTCGGTTTACTGGAGGGTTGGCAATAAAAATATTTTCAGCAATCGTGAGGTCAGGTAACAATGATAATTCCTGAAATACGGGGACAATACCCTGTTGAGCAGCATGACCGGGCGATTGTATGGATGAACTTTTACCATCGAGGTTGATGGTGCAGGAGTCCGGCATCACGACTCCTGCGATAATCTTAATCAGAGTGCTTTTCCCGGCTCCGTTCTCGCCGACCAGCGCATGAATGCTGCCTGGTTGGCAAATCAGGTTCGCGTCATGGAGGGCAATTGTATTTCCAAATCGTTTGTTGACCAGACGCGCTTCCAGAATCGGGGGGGAATCATGAACCGCTTGCACTACGAGGGCCTCCTAAAAATAAATAAAAAGAAATTGAGATGCATTTATTAAGAGTCAAGTGTACAGACCGTGATCTGATATGCCAAAAACTCGCCCTGTTCCCCTTTCCGCTGGTGGAAAGGGGAACATTTGGAGGAGCATTTCGCCATTTTACTGGCAGACGAGTTATTAATGTTAATAAATTAGGAAGGGGCACGGCCTGCCATGCCCCTTCGAGAAATCAGTGGACGGTTTGATTCCCTTGTGCAGTCTTAAGCTGCGTAGAACCTTACCTAACTAGCCCTAGCTCTGGCCGTCAACTTTTACGGCGAGGATCGCATCCGGGTCGAGATCGACACCGCACACCGGAATTTTGATCGGCGTGAAGAAGTCGGCGGGCAGGTCTGGGAAGTAATGGACGCCTGACTGGATGTCTTCGCTGGTGACAGCGGGCAGTGGCATGGAGATCACGCGCGGCAGTTCGCGGCCTTGCAGCAATTCCAGCGCGGCTTGCATCGAAACCGCGACCATACCAGGGGTCTGACCGATAGAGATGCCTTGTACTTCGCCATCACCCATCGCCATGCGGAAGCCATTTTCGGCCTCGCCCGCCATCGGGGGCAGTTTATCGTATCCAGCATCTTTGAACGCCTGGAGAACGCCGGGATCGCCACCTTGTGCCCAGACACCATCAACCTGGGGTTGGGTTGCCAGGAAGTCAGAGACTACAGTTTGCGCTGTGCCGCTGTCCCAACGGCCTTCGAGTTCAGCCGTAATTTTGATGTCAGGATATTTTTCAAAGACACCTTTTGCGCCTGAGATACGATCCGAGTCCACACTGGTTCCGGGGACGCCGTTGACCATAATGACGTTGCCCTTGCCACCCATGCGGTCTGCGAGGTCTTGCGCCATCATCGCGCCAAATTCAACCTGATCTTCGTTGACGATAATAGACTCAGGGGCATCGACAATACCATCAAACGAGACGACAATGATACCGGCGTCGGCGGCGCGTTTGACAACGGCGTCGAAGCTGGTGGGGTTGATGGCGTTGATGACGATAGCGTCTACACCCAGCGAAATCATGTTGTCAATGGCAGCGATTTGGGCTTCAACGTCATCACCGGTGCTGACGACCACGAGGTCTTTAATCAGGGGTTTCACGGCATCGGTCTGGGCGAAAGCCTGCGCCATCTGGAGCATCTGGGTGCGCCACGCATTGCCGATGTATGAATTGCTGATACCGATGGTGTACGGCCCCGGTTTGGCATCGTACTTCACCATCTTGTCGTTGTTGGCAGCCGCCGCAAAGCAGGCCGCTGGGTCGTAGCTGACCGCTGGTTCCATAGTGGCTTCAGCGGTAGCGTCCTGCGCCATTAACGGCGCGACACTGAGGGCAGCGAGAATCCCTAACAGAAGTAATATTGCCAAACGTTTCATAAAATGGTCTCCTTAAATATAAAAACTGGATTGTTTTTGGAGTCCAGAACTCCTGAAAACACATAGTTGCTTGCACGGTAAAACTACGACCAAGCCGCCGTGATTTCGATGTGACTGTTTTTTTGTAAATAGAAGGATTTATATTTTTTTGCCACAACTTCATGAAAAGTCTAGCATAAGAATATTCCCCGAAATGACAAAACCATGCCAAAATGATGACAGAGTCTTTATCCTGAGGATGTTGGTAGACAATAGGCATAATAAAAGAGCGAGATTTTTATCATGACCAATAGTGAAACCTTACCTGAAAGTTTTATTGAGCAGGTCAAAGAAGCTTTAGAAAAATTGTATGATTTTCAAGCACTGCAACAAAATAACCTGACACGTAATTTCGATGCTCAACCCGCAGATTCGCATATGACAGGAGCGCACCAACTACGGAGTCAGTTGATTGAGGCTATCGAAAGTCTAAATCCGGGTCAAAATGTTGCCATCAACTCCGGCACGGTGCGCATCTATAACCTGATATATATGCATTACGTGGGCCGGTTGACGATTCAGCAGGCCGCCTGGGAAGTGGGGGTGTCACTGCGGCAGGCCTACCGCAATTTGCGGCATGGTCAGGAATTAGTGAGCGCTGTCTTGTGGCACAAAATGCATTCAGAAACATCAGAGGCCGCCACCCCGCAGCAGGTCATTGCGTCCGTCAACGCGGAACTCAGGCGCTTAGGTGACAACACTACTGTTATTGCGCTACAGGAAATGTTAGAGAGCGCCGTGCGCCCCATCCAAATCCTGGCTGACAAATACGACATTAATATTCGGGTGCAATCTCCGGCCAATCCGATCTTGTTGACCACTAATCTGGTCATGGCACAGCAAATTCTCACCCATCTCCTGAGTCAGATTATCCAGCAGGTACATCCACCCAATCTGAGCATTCAATTGTCAGATGAACCGGATTTTCTGTGTATGCAATATGCCGCTGATAGTCAGTCCCTCCTGCATATCAAGCCGATTATCCAGCAAATGATCGATCAGATCGACTGGGAAATTCATTGCAGAGTTGTGGACAGTATGCAGGAAGTGTGCCTGAAATCGTGCCATCGCAAGGCTTTGATTGTGCTCGTCGACGATAACGAGGGGTTGAGCCATTTGTTGCAGCGATACCTAACAGACGATGCCTATACAGTGATGTCAGCGCCAAATACCGAAGAAGGTTTGCTGCTGATACAGCAGTTGCAGCCCGATGTGATTATCCTGGACGTGATGATGCCCGGTATCGACGGTTGGGAAGTATTGCAGCGACTCCGTACTAACAGCGAAACTCAATTGATCCCTGTCATTCTTTGCTCGGTCATCAATGACCCTGAACTCGCGTATGCATTGGGCGCATCGCAATATGTCCCCAAGCCAGTTACTCGTGAAGCCTTGCGTGCCGTATTACATCAACTGGGGGTTTAGAGGACGCACTTTATGGAAGACCAAACCTATCCCCAAGTATTGGCTGAATTTCGCGCCGATATCTTTCAGCGGATGTCGATTATGGTTGCCGTTTGCGGAGTGATAACCGGCTTTGCGCTGGTGTTCATCAAGCCACTGCCACATCAGCTTGTACTTGCACTCCAACTCTTCAGCGGGATAGTCTTCTATACACGCTATATCGCGGACAATCATCCCAACCTTGCCCGCTATCTGTTTGTGAGTTCTATGTATGTGATTCTGGCGATTGGCATGTTGATTCTGCCGGTTAATTGGCTGCCGTTCATTATTGCGCCGTTGTTGTTCGTTTCGGAACTATTGGTGGCCTGGGTGTCGATCCCTGCCGGACTGCTTTTCCTCGGATTTGCCGCACTACTTGTCCATCTGGGCTATGCCAATTATCCGATTGGCGCACTGGCACTTTTCACGCTGTTTGTGTTTGCAGTGTCGAACGGAAGTCTGCGCACGATCTGGACACTGCTGCACTGGTATCGCTCTATGTTTGGCCGGAGCAGCGCTTTACTGGAAGAAACCCGCGCCCACCGCGCTGAACTGCTGCAAACCTTAAAATCCCTGGAAATTGCCCGCGACACACAGCAGCGTTTGCAAAATCAACTCATCTATGCCCGCCAACAGGCCGAAGAAGCCCGCCAGTTGAAAGAGCGGTTTGCCTCGAACATCAGCCATGAACTGCGGACGCCACTTAATATCATCCTGGGATTTACTGAAATTATGCACCTCACACCGGAGGTTTACGGGCCGGTCAATTTTCCACCTAAATTGCAGCAGGATGTGTATCAAATTCACCGCAACAGCCGCCATTTGCTCGATATGATTGATGACGTGCTTGACCTCTCACACATCGAACTGTCGCAGTTTTCGCTCAATTTTGAGCGAACTGAACTTAAACAATTCTTGCAGGATACGGTTGAATTGGTGGCAAAGTTATTTCAAAACAAGCCGGTGGAATTCATCGTCAATATTGCCGACGACTTGCCTGAAATTCAGATTGACCGGACGCGCATCCGGCAGGTGATGATTAATCTTATCAACAATGCACAGCGTTTCACCGCGCAAGGCAGTGTCATTTTTTGCGCTTTCGTTACGGAAACCGACGTGATTTTCCAGGTCACAGATACGGGTATTGGTATCGCTCAGGATAAACTTCACCTCATTTTTGAAGAATTTTATCAGGTGGATTACTCCCTCAGCCGCGCGCATGGAGGCTCTGGCTTAGGCTTAGCGATCACGCGCCGTTTTATTGAAGCCCACAATGGCCATTTACAGGTTCAGAGTGAAGAAGGCGTTGGCTCAACCTTCACATTTAGGCTGCCACTGCCCAAACGATCTGTTGTAGTCAACAAAATTGTGCAAAAACCGAGCGAACTCGCACCGGAAGCCGTTTGGCTGGTTGTCGATGCTGACCCTCATGTGGGCACCCTAATTCGCCGACATGTGCGTGATTGTTCGATAATCCAATTGGACAGCCTGGAACAACTCGACGATGCTTTACACCGCTACAGCCCACAGGGCATTATTTTTAATGGCCCGCAGGATGCTGCCCTGCCTCTTCAACTGACCAATGCTGCTATTCCTGTAGTGAGCTGTTCGCTGCCCAGTACCACACTGATGGTCAGAAAATTAGGAGTGGATGCCTGCCTCGCCAAGCCGATGCTGCCGCAGCAGCTTATCGAACAATTACAGCCCTATAAGGACCTCAAAAGCCTTCTGGTGATTGATGATGACGTTGGGGTGGTACAGTTAGTACAGCGCTCGCTTGAAAATCGCTATCCCTCGTTGGTCATTCGTCGCGCATACAATGGGCAGCAAGCCTGTGAAATGATGCGGATCGACGCGCCTGATCTGGTGCTGCTCGATCTGGTGATGCCCACTATGAGCGGCTTCGAAGTAATCGACGCAATGAAGCATGATTTGCAGCTTCAATATATTCCGATTATCTTGCTGACAGCCACCAAATACATTTATTCGGACGACGAGACGCGTGGTGAATTGCATATTCGGAATGAGGGTGGCCTGAAACCAATAGAGGTGCTCAATCTGCTGAATATGATTACCCAAACCATGAACCGCTAGTGAACCTGAGTGACTGCCGTTCGCGGCTTGGAGTTTGTGTTCACGGATACTTAAAGCGATACCACTCGTTTGACTAGAATTCTTCGAAAACCAGCCTTTTAATACAGATTGTCAAGCGAATCAGTAAGCATTTAAGGTCATAGGCAGATTGAAATATTTGAGCAGTGCTGGATTGCGGAACGTTAGGATGTCGGCGATCAGACTGCCATCTATGGTCAAAACCTGAATTCCATAAGCATCATAAGTTCCATTTATACCCTGGCGGTATAGACCAAAAGCGATTTGGTGGTTGGCATTAGTTGGCAGCAAGCGCCAGCGCCCCTGTGCCTGTCCGCTGAAGATTGTCTTCGCTGTTAATGCGCCAATGGTCGCGCGCCCACGATACCATGAAGGAATGGGCGGCATACTAAAGGTGGCATCTTCTTTCAGGAGCTTGAGCAGCCCGTCAATATCGGCGTTTTCCCAGGCACGCACATAATCCTCAAGCTGTGTCCGAATTGCCTCGCTTGATACTGATTCCGAACGTTGGGATATCAGAGATAATTGATCGTAATTGGCGAGCGTGGTACGAGCGCGATGCAGCGCACTTTTAACGGCTGGGACGGTTATGTCCAGTAAGTCTGCAACTTCGTTCGACTGCCAATCTAACACTTCGCGTAGAATGAGTATGGCTCGTTGACGCGGAGGTAACACATGCAGGGCGGCGATAAACGCCAAATTAATATGTTCTTGTGCCAACACATGACCTTCAGGATTCTCATCCTCAGCAATCAACCATTCGTCAGGATACGGTTCCAGCCAGATAGGTTCCGTAATCGACTCTGGAATCGGTTCGGCAAGCGTTGATTCTGCCCGATGCGTGAGCGGTACAGCGCGTCGCGGACGCTTTCGCAGCGCGTCCAGACAGATATTTGTTGCAATTTTGTAGAGCCATGCTCGTAGACTGGCTCGTGCTTCGAATGTTTCACGCCGTCGCCAAGCCCGCAGAAAGGTCTCCTGTACCATATCTTCCGCATCCTGAATTGACCCCATCATGCGGTAGCAATGCGCCTTCAATGCTCGCCGATGGGGTTCAATTAAAGCGCCAAACATTTCCTGATTAAGGTTGTTCAGGTTCAATGCATTTGGTTGCTGGTCTGCGCTTTCAGTCACACTATACCTCAATAATCCGATCTATTCGATCACTTTGATTTTAGACCGCACCCTTTTGATGCAATTGATCGTCATACCTCATGAGATTCAATTGACAGAGAGGAGCATATATTGTGAAGTATTTTAGTGCCAGCAGCAACATTAAAGCTTCCAAAGAGGCGATCTGGAAAATTCTGACAGATCCCGCCCGTTATCCGGTCTGGGATCCGGGGGTTATCCGCATCGAAGGAAAGATTGCGGCGGGAGAAAAACTCGTTGCTTATAACAAAATAAACCCGAATCGCGCTTTTCCCGCGAGAGTGACGGAGTTTATTCCTGGTCAAAAAATGGTGTGGGTGGGTGGAATGCCATTCGGACTTTTCAAGGGTGTGCGATCTTTTACACTTGCCCCCAAGAGCGATGGGACGATTGATTTTACACTGCGTGAAGAGTACAGCGGCCCGCTGCTCCCGATGATTGGCGGATCGATACCTGATTTGACGAAGTCGTTCCGGGATTTTGTGGCCGGGTTAAAAGCCCAGGCAGAAAAAGCCTGATCTTGCCTCCAAAAACAGCAATTCAGATCATATTGAAAGGTTGATAAACACCATGACACGGGATAATTCAAAAGGGCAAGGCACAAAGGAAAAACCCTGGGTGCTGAAGACGCCACCCGGAACTTCCGAATATACACTTTACCGGGATGAGGCGCTCAATCCGCCAGCGCTTGTATGCAAGGTCGGCACGACAACTTTACTCTACGATTTACGCTGCATTGATGACTTACACCAGATGTTGAAAACCTACGGCGATTGGATGGAATTGGGCAGCGCCGACGAGCAAAAACCAGCTAAAGAAGGCACCGTCGAAGCCTGGGGTCGTTCATCCCAGAACCCCATCGGTGGTTGGTATGGGTCAAAAAAGGGACTACGCGGACGTTTCGGTATGTATATTCCGCCGCTGATGGAAGTTTTAGGTTTGGCTGAAGTTGAGCACAACCCTAAAGGTAATCGAATGCGCGCATTGTAATTTTCAGACCAGCATTTATTGCTCAATATAGCTTACACAGCGATCTATTAAGGCAGATCGCTGTGTAAGGGTTGAATTTTAAATAACCCCACCAGATAAGACTGAAATCGTAATCGATTCAAATCAAAACTCGCTCAGCGGCGGTTCCTGAGGGCTGGTATTGATTACAATCCCATCGAAATGGTAACTTCGTGTTCGCCGGAGTTTGGCTGGAGAGGCACATATTGGGCTTCTAGAACGTGACCGTCCAGTGTTATTTGTTGTACACCTCGATTAACGCTCTGTTCGTTACTGACCTGAATCCGATATGTTGACCCTTTGATACGATAGACAATCGAGAATCCGGGCCAGCTTTTGGGAATACAGGGATCAATGTGAAGCTTGTCGCCTTCCAAATGCAGCCCCAGGATCATTTCCACGCCCAGTCGATACATCCAAGCCGCCGACCCGGTATACCATGTCCATCCTCCGCGTCCGATATGTGGCGGCCAGCCATATATATCTGCTGCAATGACATAAGGTTCGACCCGATAATGAGCTGCATTTTCAGGGGTGTCGGCGTGATAAATGGGGTTCAACAACCGGAAAGCCGCTTCGGCGTTGTCGCCCTGACCCAATTGTGCCAGCGCCCAAACGGCCCAAATTGCGGCGTGGGTGTATTGTCCGCCATTTTCGCGGATACCAGGAGGGTAGCCTTTAATGTAACCCGGATCGCGAGTCGTTTTGTCAAACGGGGGCGTGAATAAAAGTAGCAGCGCGTCGTCTGGCTTGACCAGCATATTCATGACCGATTGCATGGCTTGTTTAGCACGGCTTGGATCACCCGCTTGCGAGATCACGCTCCAGGATTGCGCAATGGAGTCAATTTTACATTCTTCATTCTGAGCTGAACCAAGCAGGGTTCCATCATCAAAATAAGCCCGACGATACCATGCACCATCCCAGGTATTTTGCTCTAACGCTGCTTGCAGCTCACTGAGACGCAGTTGATAGTCTGCACTCTGGGAATCGTCTCCCACGCGCTTTGATAAATCAAGAAAGGCGCTGGTGGTGGTGTGCAGGAACCAGCCCATCCACACGCTTTCGCCTTTGCCCTCGATGCCAACCCGATTCATGCCGTCGTTCCAATCACCCGCTCCCATAAGGGGCAGACCATGTACCCCGGCGGTTGTTCCTTTGTTCAAGGCACGGCGGCAGTGTTCGTAGAGCGTATAACGTTCGTCTGTAGGCTCGTAATACCCGTAGCGCTCTTCTTCTTCAGGTTTAAGCGGGTCGCCTTTGAGAAATGGAATTTTCTCGCTTAGGATCGATTCATCGCCTGATGTTTTCACGTAATGGGCGGTCACGAAGGGCAGCCACAGGAGATCGTCGGAAAAGCGGGTGCGAACGCCACGCCCTGAAGGCGGATGCCACCAATGGAGCACATCTCCAGCCTCAAATTGGTATCCCGCAGCGCGCAAAATATGTTCACGGGCGATTTCTGGATGTGAATAAAGCACTGACATGACATCTTGCAACTGGTCGCGGAAGCCGAATGCGCCGCTGGATTGATAAAGTGCCGATCGCCCCCAGATGCGGCACGAAAGGGATTGATAAAGCAACCAGGGCAGGAGCAGATTCATGGCAGGATCCGGTGTTTGAACCTCGATACTATTCAAGGTGTCGCGCCAGAATTCGGTCACTCTCCGCCATTCGGCTTGAACACTATCCGGTTGGCGGAATTGGCGAGCGAGTTCCAATGCTGATTCCCGGTTTTCGCCGCTGCCGACGATGAAGAATACCTCTTCCACTGCGTTCGGTTGAAGATCAACATGTAGTTGAACAGCAGCACAGGTATCCATCCCGGCCTGAACCGTACCGGAAAGACCAATTCTTTTGAGAGCTGCCGGAGAGGCATATGCGCCTAAGCGCCCCAAAAATTCAGTGCGATCTGTCGTCATCCCGTGAAAATTCTGATTTGCTGACACAAACATATAACTGTCGCTGAATTCCATACTATATGGATTGTGCGCCAACAAGGTTTGTGAGTCGGACTGATATTCCGGAATGATGTATTGCTGGGTAATATCACGTCGAGTCCCTAAAACCCATTCTGCGTAGTAGCTCAGCGTAATGCGGCGCGATCGATTCCAGGTGTTTTCCAGGCGCAGACGGATGATTTTCACTGGGGCATCTTGGGCAGTAAATAAAGTCGTTTGCTGCTTTAGGCCGTGACTGTCATGCTCGAAGATGGAATAACCCGCGCCGTGACGAACCAGATAGGGCAAGTCATCTTTGATTGGCATGGGCATGGGAGACCATACTTGCGCCGTTTCCTCGTCTCGGAGATAAATTGCCTCGCTGGCCATATCGGTCACAGGGTCGTTGCGCCATGCAGTCAACCGGTTTTCGCTGCTGTTGCCAGCCCAGGTAAAACCAGCGCCGCTTTCCGAAACCGTGAAGCCAAAATTCGGATTGGCGATGACATTGATCCACGGAGCAGGTGTGGCCTGACCCGAAGTTTGATAAATCACATATTCTCGACCATCTGGACTGAAGCCCCCGTACCCGTTGTCGAACTGCAAATTATTGGGACGCGCGAGTTCAGGGGTGGATTCAGTTGGTTCAGTATTTACTAATGCAGGCATAAAAGCTGGAAGATAAACGGGCGGTTGATTGGCTTTTTCGACTTGTTGAGCCAATGTGCCGCTTTGTCCATCCAACAAAACACGGGCAGACGCCATCAATAAGTTGCGATCTGCATCGTTGAGCAAATCGGCGCGCAGCAGAAAAATTCCGTCGTGCCGGTTAATCCAGGTTTCGCTGCCCATATGGGCAATCAGGCGATGCGTCTGAGTATAGAGTTCTTGAGTGTAGCCAGTATCGCGCTGATTGAGTATCACGAGAGTGATTTTGATTTGCTGGTTGCGCCAATACATATGGGCTTGAATGGCATCCTTGACGAGTGATAGTTCAGTTTCGTCGCTGATGCGGACGACGATTATGGGATAATCGCCGGAAACACCATAGGCCCATAACCCACTTTGTCCTTTCGTATTGCGCGCTAATATATCTGCCGCAGCCCGTAGGCCGGGTTGAGGATACAATAAGGCTGAAAGCAATTTCTGGAAAATTTCGATTTGCGGGGTATTCAGATCAAGCCGCCGCAGTTCTAATTCGCTTTGATAACGCGCGTGGTCGAAGGCTGGATCAATCGTGGTCGATAGTTGGTAAGCGTGTGCCAACGACAGCACTTTTGCCCGCGAATCGGCGGCGATGGTGATGTATGCAACCTGTGCTGTCGCATGTGGTTCCAGGTTGATTTCCTGACCTAATGCCAGAATAGGATCAAGCGTTGCGCCCGTTGTTTGCGTGTACTGAACTGTTTTTCCACTGAGCGCTGCCGGTGACAGGGCTGTACGGTGGCGCCCCAGAAATTGAGCGCGATCCGTTTCGTAGGCTACGGTTTCCATTTGGTCGTTTTCCACGACCAACATATGCAGCAAGTAAACCGGTGGTTCCTGCACCGAACGTGGACGGCGGCGGAACAACAGGGCATTCACTTCTTGCACAAACTCACTTTCAATGAACATTTTGTTGAATGCTTGATGGCGTTGATCGGTATCGTGTGAGGCAAGGATGACTTCGCCATAACTTGATATGAACAACCGCCGCGAATCGCTGCTTTGATTCGTGATTCGAATGCGTCGAACTTCAAGATTATCATCCGGTGGAATTGTAACTTCCATCTGTGCGGCAATATTCTGATGGCGGCGGTGGAATTCCACTTTATGCGGATAAAAAAGCACCTGATGGTCGCCATCAGAACGGGTTACAGGCTGATAAGTAATCGACCATAAATCGGTACTTTCCTGATCGCGCAGATAAAACCACATCCCCCAATTTTCGAGCGTAGTGTCAGCACACCAGCGTGTGAGGGCGATGTTGTCAAGCTGCGTGTAACCGCCGCCTGCGCTCGTAAAAAGCGAGGTGAAGTGTCCATTGGAGAGCGTATGGACTTGAGGCACGGGCGCGACAACCGGTACATGCCAGGGGGCAGTATTCAACTGGGGCTGTTCGGCTCGTACCCAATCGCTGTTTTCAGGTGAGGAATCGCGGAGTTCAACCTGTTTTGGGATTTGTTCTTGAAGCAGGAGTTCGACACTTTGGATGCGTGGATCGGCATGAAAACGCTGCACCATCACGTCATCCTGCAAATAATTGGCTACGGAAAGTAGGATCATGCCCTGATGATGTGCCATATACTCGCGAACTAGGGCAAATTTTTGCGCTATTGGCAGGCGGTTTGGTGTGTAATCAACCGCTTCATACAATCCATAAGCGCCGAGCGCACCGATTTGTTCAAGCTGTTGATAATTCTCTAAAACTGCGCCTGCTTTTATCGGCAGTGCGATCAAAGATGCATATGGCGCAATAACCAGGTCGGCGGCCATCCCGCGTTTAAAGGCGATGTCCGGGACTCCGAATGCGCGATACTGATAATTTGAGTTCCCATCGAAGGCGTAGTAACCGGATTCGGAGATGCCCCAGGGAACATTTCGCCCACGACAATAGGCGATTTGGGCGTTGACGACACTTTGATAACTTTGGGAAAGGAGCGTGTTCGGATAATCGCGCATGAGCAAGCGCGGCATCAGATATTCAAACATCGTGCCGCTCCAGGAGAGGAGCGTATTCATGCCTGCCACAAGGCCCATTGGACGACTCAGATGCAGCCAATGTTCCTGTGGTACTTTGTCCCAGGCAATAGCCAGCAAACTGGTTATACGCGCCTCGGAGGCCATCAGATCATAATAGCTGTTATCCAGCCTGTCAGAGTCCATATTGTAGCCGATGTGAAATACCTTGCGATCTTCGTCGAATAGGAACGTGAAGTCCATACCTTCAATAAAGGCGTCAATCTGCTGGTTGATTTGCTCGAAATCGGCTCTCAGGCTTGCGGCGGCTTGTTGAGCCGCATCCAAAGCGCCAGTGAATTGTTTGCACCAAGCTGCGGTCTCACTGTCCTTCACGGATAGCAATGCGCCAATCTCATCAAGGGCTATTTTTGCGTCTCTATAGGCAGCGTGTGTCTGTCCTAATTCAGGCACGGGCTGTAACAAATGAGTTAGTTGATCCCACAGATCTAAGATACGAGAATCAGTTTGCCTATCCCTGAAGAGGGCGGGTGGCTCACTTAAAATCGATAACCAGGGTAGTAATATATCGGCATCCCGCTTCATATTTTCGAGGTGATGGCGTATTCGCTCCAGATAAATGCGCAGCTCGCGGATACGAACCACGTCCAATGCGTCATGTTCGGCTTCTAAGAAATTGAGCAGATGTTGAGTGAATTCAGGCCAAAACTCTTGCAACAGTTTATCGACGAAGTTGGTTCGAGCAGTCGGCTCACTTTCGGCAATTAATATTTGCTGCCGAATATTGCTAAACGATTCTAACCACTCCTGTGTGCTGATGTTCGAATCAGCCGTTTTGATACCCGCTAGAATTTCAGCGAGGATAGAGAGGGTATCTAAAAGCCCTTGCCATCTTTGCGCCCGCATGATGGGAACATCGTCCAAATGCTGGAGTCCCTGGCGGAGCGCGACCAAACAACCGGCTAAATTTCCGCTATCGACGGCAGAGATGTAGCGTGGTGATAATGGTTTAAGGGTCTGTGTGTCATACCAATTTAGAAAATGACCCCGATAACGGTCTAATTTGGCAAAAGTTTCGAAGGTCAGGTCGAGGCGCGCAGATAGTTCCAGCAAACCTATATAGCCCAAATCATAGGCCGACAAGGTGGACAACAATGTTAAGCCGATATTGGTGGGTGAGGTGTGATGGGCGATGATATTCCCTGGTGATTCCTGGTAATGATCGGGCGGCAGCCAATTGTCGGCTGGGCCAACATACTCCTCAAAAAACAACCACGTACGGCGCGCTAATTTACGCAGCTTCTCGAACTGGGCAGGGGAAAGCGCTTGGGCAGGCTGTTCTATAGGCAAACTCAGGTAACGGGCAATCACCGGAGCAGCATACCATAGCAGCAAGAACGGCACAGCAATAGCCAGCTCTGATAACCGGTAACCAATGAGGAGAATCGTAACAATTGATGTCACAACAAGACTCAAATACATCTGCCGAAAAATAGTTCCGGGTGTTTGCTCGTGACCGAACAAACGTGCCGTATGAGCCGCCGTAACCCATTGAAGTAAGTGTTTGTGCTCGATCAAGCGGCGCAGCGTGGAGATGATTGCGTCCAGATTTAGGAGCGCTTCATGGGCCAGGAACACCAACGACAATATCCAACGTTGGGCATCCAGGGTGATTTGCTGTAGAAACGCGTGCCAGTTTGTTTCGCGCGTAACATGTCGCAGCATATTCAATACAGTCGTTATAAACGGTATGCTGGAAGCCAGCAGAACCAGCATTGTCCAAAACCAGGGTGAACCGGGTAAAAATAACCATCCAGCGATTAGCAGGCTGAACAAGCCTGGTGTGAATAGGCTGCGGCGCAAATTATCAAATATTTTCCAGCGACCCAATGCGGGCAAGTAGTTCGGTACCTGTCCACCACCTTCGTTCGGGACATGCGGGAATAACCAGGGGAGTAACTGCCAATCGCCGCGAATCCAGCGGTGCAGGCGGCGCAGATGCACCAGATAATGAGTCGGATAATCTTCTAGAAGTACGATGTCGGTCACAAGCGCGACTCGCACATGTAATCCCTCGAAAAGATCATGACTCAATAATTTGTTGTCGGGGGTACGTCCGCTTAGGCTGCGTTCAAAAGTGGCTACATCGTAAATGCCTTTGCCGATATAGCTTCCCTCTCCGAACCAATCCTGATAGACATCTGAGACAGCGTGAGTGTAAAGATCGAGACTGGTATCCCCGGCAAAAATACGGGTGAATAAAGTCACGCCAGCACTTGTGGCAACAATGTCCACACGTGGCTGAAGTACACCATAGCCCTTAACCACTGTGTTGGTTCGAGCATCGAAAATGGGACGGTTCAGGGGGTGTGCGAGCGTGGCAATCAGCCTTTTTGCATCATCTTTGGGGAGGATAGTGTCAGCATCCAGTGTGATAACGAAGCGTACTTTCGGCAAAAGCGCCAGATCACCATCCTGAATGGTATAGGAAGTTTCTGCACCTGGATTGATTATCAACTGATTAAATTCTTGTAATTTGCCGCGTTTGCGTTCCCACCCCATCCAGATATTTTCAGACGGATTCCAGCGTCGCTCACGCATCAAAAGGTAGAAAGGTTTTCTGGCCTCATGTTTATATTTCGCGTTTAACTCCTGTATGCACTTGCGGGCGTGGTCACGCAAAATATCATCTTCTGGCATGTGCTGCTGTGGAGCATCGCCGTAATCACCTAAGAGTGCAAATAGCAGATTTGAATCATTGTTTCGCAGCAAGTGAAGTTCAAGCTGTTGAATCAACGAATCAACTTCCTCGATACTGGACACGAGTGCTGGTATCACAACGATGGTGCAATTTTCTGCGGGCACACCTTCACTAAAATCCATTTTGGGCAGCACTGTAGGCGGTACATTGTTACTGATAAGCCAGTTGACGAGTTGAACTGCAATTCCACTGGCTGGTAGTAAAACCAAAAGCAAGGCGAAAATCTCTTGCAACAGCGACGCTTGATTTTGGATTAAATAAGCCGCTGTGAACAACAACACCAGGACAGTCATCAGCAGAATACTGCTGAGGTAGACTGCCAACGGGCGCTCTTTTGTCCAACGCCGAAAGCGTAAACGCGGGTTAGGTTGGAAGCCAATTTGAGCTTCTAAATCCTGTCGTCCATCATCCAGCAAATAGTACCCGACGTGGCATGTACGATCCTGGGGAGCGCACATTTTTGCCGCTTTGCTCGCCATATCGATCGCCATTTGTGCTATCGATTCTTCGACTGCACCATTTTCAGGAGCGAGTTCTTCAATCACCTGACGATAATGGTTGCGGGTTTCAAAATCCATCTTTGCATAGATCTTCGCCGGGTCTTGGCGCAGGATATGTTCAACGTGACTGACCGACTCAAAGTACGCTTTCCAGTCCTGCACAGCCAGCACACGCAGATTAATGACCGAATTCGCTACCAGCGTTTCATCGGCTGTCTGTTCAGGTAATTGCGAGGCTGGAAACATGCTCGGATCAACCGGTAACTCGGCTAACTGCCCAATTGACCAATTCAGATTTTCGAGATTCACCACCCGCAACATTGCAGGTAATGCCCAGAGTTCGCCGACTGTCAGGGGAGTTATCTTCTGGTAGATTGAGATAACCTGTTTGATATAGTCAAGTGTGAGCGGACTAGCTGTCCACATCAGCATTTCACGCGCCAAAGCATAAATGCGCGGATAGCCAGCAAACGGCGTTCCCGATAATTTGGGCAGTTTCTGGTAGAACTGAGGCGGAATATCTTCTTTAATTAAATCCATCGCTTGTTGGACAACATAAAAATTATCCAACAGCCATTCACCAGCATACGAGACCGTCAGTGTTTGGTCGGCAATATGGGTGAAGTGACGGTAGGCCGCCTGTAACAGCCCCTCATACCTTTCAGTTTTTTCTAAAATCGGTAAGACTAGATCGGGGCCTTTGGCCGTTTGATGTTTTGTAGCTAGGTGACGGATGTATTCCTCTACTGGCTCTGTGGTGTCCGTAACGGCATCCAATTTTGTCTCAAGCACTGGTCATGCCCTTCGTATTTCGCTGCTGCGATCCATAATGTTTTGTTGTTCGACTGAAGGTTGACTATTTGCAACCGGCAAATCTTGTACTACCAATACCGGCCGCGTGCTGTAAGCAATCAGGCTGTTGGTTACGCTCCCGTAAGGCCATTCTGGTTCGCCGGTGTAACCGTGCGCGCTCAGTACAATCAGGTCAACCGTTTCTTCATCAGCCAGCCGGTGAATAGTCAGTGGGATGTTGTCATTAATGAGCAGTCGTGTCGATACATCACCAGGTAAGCGCGCTGCGACCTGTTCAAGATAACGCACAGCTTCGGCGCGGTTACTCTCAACAATTTGTTCGGTTAAATTGGCTTCCTGAGCAGTCAATGGGGAATGACGTGGCATCTCTGGCTTACGAACAACGTGCGCCAGAATCAGTTGCGATTGGCAAGTTTGTGCCAAAAAGGCCGCCACAGGCAGTGTGCATTCAGCACGCTGCGAGCCATCCAACGGAATGAGAATTTTCTGGTAGCATGTTGTGACGATAGCATCATTCAAAAGAAATCCGCTTTGTGGCACAACCAGGATCGGAATATTGGTTTGCTTTAACAAGGCATGAATCATGTCGTCAATATTATCTACCTGTTTTGAAACCAGGATTAAATCAACTTGATCCGCTTGAGCAAATTCAATCAGTTGCCCTGTGTCTAATTTTTCACTGATTATCACCTGTGTCTCAATATTTATGTCCCGTAACTGTTCTGCCATTTGATTCAATTTGGCTTCCGCTTCGATTTTGCGAATATGCCAATCCAGAGGGTCAATCGGTTTGGTAGAAATATCCATTTGGCTTATGATGGTGACTCTGGCTTTTATGGCCCGAGCCAATCGGGTTGAGTGTTCTACTAAATAATCAGGCGATTTTTTCGCGTTCAAGACAATCAATAAATGTGTAAACACGTTTATTTCCCCTCCCAATTTGCTTTCGGATTGGACACAATCCGATAGGTGTTTCGATCAGAAAGAGATTAATCCAACTGACGCATGAATATGCTTTGAGAAGATTTTTGCGGATCTCATAAGGAATAAATACCACATGAGTGTTGGAATCGTATGTTTTTTTGATGCGCTAACTGAAATCCAGCCAGTTTTGGGCAATGAGGTACTTTATATATTTTGCTAATTTGGGAGAGTTAAGCTATTCAGTCTGGGCACTGGATCAAAACGAGGGCAAAAGAGTAGGCTGAAGAAATTGCTATAAAAGAAGGAGTGATAGACAAATTATGGATGGACAGAATCGAAAAGATATACGTCCCGGCTTGGCTGTCTCAATTGTGTTGAAGCAGGATCAGCGAACGGGAAAGTTGACACATGGGATTGTCAAAGACATTCTCACAAAATCTGCTTTTCACCCGCACGGTATTAAAGTACGGCTCGAAGATGGAAATGTAGGTCGTGTCCAATATATCGAGAATTAATGTGTTGGCATTCTATGCATAATTGAGACCGAGTTGTTTCCACACTAAATTGGGAATGTTTAGTGTGGAGGGAATTCAAAGGTGATTGAAACAAGACACTGGTAAATAATCCCGAATTTCAACAATCACTCTATTTTTCCATGTGACATAGATGCCAGTGATTCGTGGCTGGTTGTGACGATATCGCGCAGCTCCGTCACATACTGATTTAATCCGTTGGCATAGGCATCTAGGTAATCTTGCGTGACGCGCTGTGCGAGATGATTCATGCCCATAGAACATAAAATCCCTACATGGGGCCGGAAGTCGCGCAAACTCAAATGAAGTAAGTTTTTGTCATCGGTGATGACCCCCCAAGCGAGCGTTTTTTGTTCGTTGTCGTCTTTAGCTGTGATAAAACGGCGCAAGGTTGAGCCTTTCGAAACACGCCCCATATTTGAAAAAACCTCTTCGCCCTTGATGATCTCGTTTAAAACATCAAACTTGCCGGGGATGGTATCGAGTAATTTTTGCATGGCTGGGGGCATATTGCCGAGAAAACGGATGCTGGCAGTGCTGGTACTTTGACCGGCGAGTGCGATATTGCGATAGCGGGTGAGCAGCTCGCCGAAACTGCCGATGACTCGTAAATAATTTAACTGAGCGTTGTGAAATTTTTTGAAGGCTGCTTCGTGCTTGCCTTTGGGTGAGGCGCGATAAGCGTTCAAGGCACTTAGGCATTGGGTGTGATAGGTGTAGAAGTCGGTGAGTGGATTGCGGAATGTGGTAGGGAAAATTCGTTGGCGGGGATCGTTGCGGCTGGCGTCTAACGGGATAAGTAAGGACGGGTTTTTGCCCTGCAATCGAGTAATTTCATCCTGAATGATTTGGTGTGCATGTTTGGCGTCCACGTTCCGTTCAGCCGCTAACGCCGCAAGCGACTGCTGCAATTCGAGTGACGGTTTGTAGAGCAAAGCGTGCAAACCTCGGTAGAGCAGCAGTAAGTCGTTGACGGTCACTTGAACCAAGTCATTACGCTGCTTCAATAGCTTGCGTAATGCCGTGATAGATCCCAAATGAATCGCTTCATTTTCGGCTCCAGTTTCGGTAGCGATTTTTTGGCTGTTGGCTTTCTTAACGAGCGCAGGCGGTGCTTTTAATACTGGGCTATAAGAGATGTTTTGCGCTGGCGGCGTCGCGGGTAAATGAGCAAGTCTGGTTGCCCAATGTAATGCCTCGTTAGTCATCATCTCGGCGATGGCTGTACCCCATATGCCATCGAAAAAAATATGTGATTGGTCAAATACCATGCTTTCATCGGTGCGGAAAATCGTCAATGGGTGATCGCCGATTCCGCGTTTTGCCTGCCGAATCATCACAAGCGGCTGGCGCGCCGACTGTTCATCCCAATTGATGATAATAGGAGCACGTCGCAGGTACTCCACTTCTTTGGCTGACAGCCGGTCTAACATGCCGCGCAATGCAGGTTGTTCACCGCGATAGCTGTTCACTAAGGCATCATCCAATGTCGCGCGCGGATTGGGCGGACGAGATTGGAGTAGGGCAAGCGCGGTTTGTCGTACCGCTTCGAGGTCGAAAAGTTGAGGCACAGGCAGTAGATAATAATGCCCATTTAGGATTACACCAACGAACCCATCTTCCAGTTCATAGGGTATCCGAGTCTCATGATATGAATCGGGTTCAAGATAAGCCAGCCACGACATTTGTTGTTGATAAGCCGGCAAACGGTATTTTTCGAGGTCACTCCGACGTACTTGGTACATTTGCTGACCGGCTGGAGGTAAGTTTTCGATATAGGGTTTAATAAAGGCAGTGAATACCCGTCGTCGATAATGGGCATAATCGTCGCCGCCTGCATCCGCGCCCAGTTGAAAGGGTCGAATGCGCTGCCATTCTGTAAAGAGTTCCTGATATTGACCGGCGTCTGGGATCGACATGCTCACGGCGATTTTTTCTAAAATTCTGGAGACCATGCGCTCGTGCCATTCATTCGCCAGAATGTCGGGTAACTGCTTCAGGAAATGGGTGGATGCCAGTAGCCACGCCGCCAACATATCGGCCTCGTTCAGTTGGATGCCCTGTTGGGTGAGCCGCTTATGAAACCCTATGGTCTCGCTCGTATGGTGGGCACTGTCTTCTCGAAGTGCGAATTCCAGATAGAACTGCCACACTCCATCAGGGAAAGCTGAATTCGTGTCTTTTCCAGCTAAACGTAAAAGTTGCTGATAGCCGTACAGGATGGCGGCTGGCCCAGCAAAAAATGTGCCATAAATAGCCTTATCCAGCATTTGCCGCACACCTTTGAACAGCATCCCAATCTGTTTCTCAGTATCATCGCGTGTGATTTCTCGGCCACCCAATCGCGCTAATCCGCTTAATATGATGCCCGGCACATTTCCTGCGGGAACAACACGGGCGACTTCATCAGTCAGATGCTCAATTTCTGGAAGTGAGAGGCGCGAAAGTTGAGATAGCACCGTCGATTTCGTCATTGTACGCAAGTCATTGGCCGTTTTAATAGACGCTTGTTGATACGATGTGGCAGCCTGCTCATCGCTGGGCATATCAGAAATCCTCTGAGTACGTGGAAATAGGTGTAAATCGAATGCTTGCTTTCCCGAACCTGAAGCGCAAGACCATTCTTTTAACATTACAGCTACCTTATTCAGGTGGCAATAGTAAATTGAGTATAGAGCGTGGTAAAAATCAGGTTTTGAGGAGTGGTCAATTTGCGCCTTCTGTAAAACGAACCAGAAGGCGCGGTCAATTGGCGTCTTTTATTGCTATCGCGGCATCACACAAATGGTGAGACGCCCGGCTGTCGGCGCAGGGCAGGTACGTTGTTCGCTGTCGGAACTCGCTATGCCGAAATCTGCACCCCAGAAAATCAGAGTTGCGCCAATGTCCAGTCGCGCGATCACTTCGCAGGGTTGAGGTGGTGAATCAGCATCGGGACTTTGGTTGGTATAAAGAATGCATTGCCCTGGCGCAAGGCGAGTCACGGTTTCTACATCAGGTGGATGCTGGCGTGAAGTGAATAAAGTAGGGTCGCCTAGAAATACCGTGGCACCCTTATTCGGTGCGAAATTGTTTATCACATAAAACCCATCCAGAGTCATCCATTTGTCAGTGGATTGATTGATGATTGCTAGACGGTCAAGGGTATAGGCGAAATACACATAATCCGTTGCATCGCTGCTGGAACCGCCGCTCGATAAATAAAACTCGCATCGTCCGGGGTTCGCTACTGGGCAGGTCGCGCGCGGGACGCCATTTTGCAGCACAGTGAATTGGGTTGTGCCGCCTTCGCCTGTCCAGAAGTGTTCACCTGCGTTGGTTGTCACCAGCCAGTTCTGGATGTCTGAACACTCATCTAAACCTTTTGGCCCGTTGCGCCCCACCGACCATACCTGCGTGCATTGACCATTCCGCAGGGATGTTGCCCAACGTGATCCGGCCAACTGCGCCCCGTTGCCGTTAGCAGCGGCAAAGGTGATTCCAGCCAAATTCAGGTCGCCGCCGCTGTTGTTCACCAAAGTTAAATCGTTGTCGTCATAAATTACCAGGGCATTGGGGGAGCGCAGCACATTAACATCAACGCTCGTCCCAAACGGGGCAGTCTGCCCAGCGGGGATAGACTGCCCATTGATTGTGTTTTCCGGTAGGCCGGAATCAGCCGTCCAACCCTGATTATTTTCAACGCCGAGCCGCAGACCATTTTTGTTAAGTGCTGCCGCCGCTTGCGGTACATTCATCCCGCTCACGTCCGGAATAGTCACTGTTTGATCCTGTGCCGCAGCGCCGGATGTTATAAAAAACACACTTACTAATATTCCCAGCCAAATTTTGCTTTTATACATTCTTAGGTTGACCTCCTCGATCCAGCCATATCACAATCATTGCCACGGTCAGCGGCAGCACCCACAGTATAATTCGTCCTGCCAACATGAATAGAATTGTGCCCAACACCAATCCCAGAATAAATCCGTTGTTTTCCCTTGCGAACAAAATCCGCGCCGGAAAGTGCTGTTCCATCCGCGCGAAAAAGACACCTGGGTAAAAGCCGGTTATCAAAATCAATCCGGCGTATAACGGCCACAACGCCGTGCCGAATGGAAATAATGCCAGTAACCCTCCACAAGCCGCGTATGCCAATAAAGCAACACCCAGAAAAACCTGCGTTCTCGTTGTCATCCGGTTCAGATACAGGACGCCTACGGCGCTTCCCACCAGCCAGCACAGTGTCACCAGCAAAAATGTGCCGAAAGTTGATGATAAGGTAAACGTCAACTGGAAAAACAAGCCAGTTTGCAACAACCCAAGCAGCAGCCCCACCAGCGCCGGATAAAAATCGTGATAAGATTTCGGGGCGATTTTTGAGTCTTTATTGATTTCTGCCGCGAAAGGGGATGTCTTCAACACAGTCATTTTTCGATCCTGCTTTTTACCCAATCCCAACTAACATGCAGCACAATGTCCATCGAGTCGAGCGTGATCGGCTGCGCATCGGCTACAATGGCGCGTACAGCGGGTGTTTCGTAAATCACAAAGGTTTTTTCGCCGCTGTCACGGAGTGCCTTTTCGACAGTTGCCCCGTCAAATGGAAGATGATCGCTTGCGTAGGCGAAACTCCAGCCCACCGATTCGGGTGTAATGACCATTACTTCTTTGAAATTTGCCAGCAATCCAGCAGCAATCCGCCGCGATACTTCATCATCAGGTGTGAATTTGCTCGTCAGGTTAGCGACAAATACGCCACTTGGATTTAAATGACGTGCAATTTCGGCAAAAAAGGGCGACGAATATAATGTAGCTGTCTGGATGCTGTATGCAGCCGGTAGATCGGTTGCCACGAAATCGAAATGTTCGGCGCTGTTGGCGATGAAATGTTTGGCGTCATCAATCGTAATTGTGCGATTGGTAAGTTTGTTGAGACGGTTATATTCCAGTAAAAAGCGTCTACTGACATCGACTACCAGCGGGTCGATTTCAACCGTGCGTACCTGTCCAGCATGATCGGCAATCATCGCGGCCATCTGCATCGAACCTGCGCCGAAAACTAGCGCATTCTCCGGCTTCATCAATGCGGCGGGAATTTGACCGCTGACTACGTTCAAACGCTGGCCATCATATGTGCCGAAGTGATTCAGCCCGTCCAGATACAGATAACGCGCTCCACTCGGCAATTGCAGAACATCAACTTTTTGATAGGGACTGTAGCCTGTGAAGAGTGTTGTTGTTCCGGCGGGTAGGCCATGCAGCGTTTGATACCACAGCGCATTGCTCCAATTATTGATACCGGGCAAGACTAATAACCACAGGAATGATAGCATCACCAGAGGGATTATCATCTTCATGCGCACGCCCAGTGCCAGCAAAATCAACAGCAAACCGAAACTGTACACGGCAAAAACTGCCCCCAATCCTTCGCTGCCTAACACTACCAGGATAATGACTCCTGCTCCTGAACCCAGAAGCTCTGCCCCATATAATCCCGCAACCTGCCCTTCGCCATTATCGGCAAACAGAGGCAGAAAAATGCTGTAGAAAGCTGAAATCACAAAAGGAGTCAGCAAGGGCAAAATAAGAAATGCAGCAGCATAGGCATGGATCGAGTCTAGCCACGCTACCAGTATCCGGAACCAAATCGGCAGTGTCAGGTGTATGACGAGCGTGAAAACGCCCATTGGTGCAAGCCACGTGCGTTTCACTCGCTCCGCCAGCATATACCCTACTGATAGACCCGCAAAATAAGCGACACTCACCAGCAGCACGACCAGCTCTGTGCCCAGCAGTAGGGCGGTCATCTCTCGTACGAGCACCCACTGCACCAGAATCAGGTTCATGCCGCCGAAAAACACAATCCCAACGGGCGATTTTGTCGCCCGTGCGATCTTCGATAAATTTATTTTGTGGGACACCTTATTGGGTGTCCCTAAAAGATTCTCTTGCATGATTTCCGGGCTAGTCATCCCCCATTCCCATGCCCATTCCTTTATCCCCGCCACTGCCACCAACATTGATATTGACATCTACGTTGATGTCACCGCAGCGGCGATGCCAGCCATGCGCGGGCGCCCAGGATGGTGGGGGATTCGAACAATTGCCATCATCGCGCCAGATTTCGCCTGATCCGGGATTTACATCGACGTTGATGATGATGATATTGATCACGACAATGATAATCGTACCATTGAGTTCCTGGGTGTCGCCGTCGATATGAACAATATCACCTACCTGAATGATTTGCAGATTTTGATCATTAGGATCAAGCTCAATATTGATATTGTAAATCGTAATGATATTGACGTTGATCGCCTGCACTGGCCCTTCAATGACAATCGTGATGGGCAGACCGCCTGCATTGGGGGTTGATTCTGGCGTAACCTCAGCGGTTGAATCTGGTGTAGGCGTAGCTGTAACTTCGGGAGTCGCTTCGGGTGTTTCCTCAACGTCGGGCGCACAATTCACGGTGAGTTGGCCGCCATTATAGGAGTCTAACACGCCACCCATATTGACCATTGTTTGTCCGTCTGCCGAGGACGAATCGACGTTATAGGGCAGCTTGCCTGTGTATGCTGCCAGCAGGGTGTTCGCCTGAGCGATTACACCGCTGGCAACCACAGGATCGCCACCACTAGCGACATTCAGCGTAGCTGCAATTAGTTGGTGGGCAAGGTTCAAACTGGCGTCGCCACCAACGGGTGTGTTGAATAGAATCAACAGCTCAGCCTGATTGTAGCTTTGGCTGCCGATGGTCAATTCAGTCAGGGGCCAGTTGGCTGTGTTTTTCCAATAGCCCTGCCCGTGTGGACAATTCGCCGGATTATCATCGGCGCGGACGCTGCCAATTAATACCGATAAACATAATGTGGCGAATAAAAGCACAAAAAATATCGCACGCGGATAATGATGATACCGTTTTTGGATCATGACGAACCTCCGTTTACCTAATGCCTGTTAAAACGGAGGTTGCGCTGAGATGTTACAACCTGAAGTTCGATCAACCTATAATCGGGGATCGACAGGTTCACTTTCGAGCGCCAGCACGCCAAATACACATTCATGAATGCGGCGCAGGGGTTCGTGGCGGACGAAGCGCTCCAAGGCCTCTACGCCTAACGCGAATTCTCGCTGCGCTAATGATCGCTTGGCATTGAGGCCGCGCCCACGTAATTGCTCAATTTGCTCTGGAGCCGTGTATTCTGGCCCGTAAATAATCCGCAGATATTCACGTCCACGACATTTAATAGCCGGTTGCAGGATGCCTCGTCCACCTTTGGAGATAAAATCGAGCGGCTTGACTACCATACCCTCGCCGCCATGTCCTGTTAACTCAGTCCACCATTGAACACCTGCCGCTTGACTGTCAACATCAGTTAAATCGACCAGCTTATAGGCGGTGGATTGGATCAAGCTGTTTGCCAAACGGGATAGAGTTTCCATATGCCACAAATGATCTTTGTTGGTGTGAACCGCGCCTTCACTGGCGAGCAAATGGAAAGGCGCGAGTTTCAAATCGTCTAAGGATTGCACCGGCCAACAATACTGCTGATAAGCGGTCACATACTGGGTCATCATTTGCTGGCGTGTTTGAAAGCGTTCCAACAGCGAACTGGCCTCTGGATTATGTTCGGCGGTCAAGGAAAGGGCCTTAATCGAGTCTTTCAACGCTGAAGCGCCCGCCGAACCAACTGCCGCATATTGCCCTCGCAGAAGTTCTTGCGCCTTCGCTGACCAGGGCATGAGTTCACAGTCCAATGCCAGCCAGGTTGTATTCAGTTCTTCCCACAGACCTGCCTGCATGACCGCTTCCGTAATTCGGTTGAGGAATTGGGTTTCTAGCGCCCGATCATCAAAAAAGCGGCGGCCTGTACGAGTATAACAGACGCCGATACCTTCGCCGATCACCCCAAACCGATCCCGCGCGGCTTCTTCATCACGGCAGATGATGACGACGGCCCGTGATCCCATGTGTTTTTCTTCACAGATCACTTTGGGAACGCCATTGTCGCGGAAGTAGCCAAAAGCTTCTGCCGGATGTTCCAGTAAATCCGAGAGTCGGCTGGTTGCCGTGGGTGACATCGTTGGTGGCAGATAAATCAGCCACTTCGGATTGACAGCGAACCGGCTCATGATTTCCAGCGCGGCTGCGGCATTTTCTGCGCGAATAGTAATATTAGGCTGCAAACGGGTATTCACGAGATGCTTGCCGGTCACATCCTCAATATCGAGGATGTCGTCGTGGAGCTGCTGCGAACTCAAGGCAGGTGCTTGCTGATCTTCTCCCAGGAAAGGTCGCGCCGGTTCGGAATAGGTGTGCATGGCCGGGACGGATACAATTTCGTTTTCCGGGTAACGTAAAGCTGTCAGAGCGCCGCCGAAAACGCAGCCGGTATCAATATTGATCGTCCGGTTCAGCCATTCCGGTTCAGGGACGGGCGTGTGACCATAGACCACTATCGCTGCGCCGCGATATTCTGCTGCCCAGTTGTAGCGCACCGGCAGGCCAAATTCGTCGTTCTCGCCGGTGGTTTCGCCATAGAGCGCGAACTCCCGCACCCCACCTGATCCCCGTCCTGCGAGATTCTCTTTCATCCCGGCGTGTGCCACCACCAACCGTCCCCCATCCAACAGATAGTGGCTCACTAATTTGTCGATAAAATCAGCTACCTGTTTCTTGAATTCGGCGGGTTCGTTTTCCAGTTGCGCCAGCGATTCGCCCAGACCGTGTTTCACTTGCACATTTTTGCCGCGCAGCGCCCGCATCAACTTAATGTCGTGGTTGCCCGGAACACATAACGCTGTCCCCGCCACGACCATCCCCATCACCAGCCGCAGCACTTGCAGGATTTTCGGCCCCCGATCCACCAGATCGCCCAAAAATACAACTTTGCGACCCGGAGGCGGCGTAACTTGTTCGCCATCTATTTGATAACCGAGATCAATCAGCAGCGCTAACAGTTCGTCATGGCAGCCGTGAATGTCGCCGATGATGTCGAAAGGCCCATGTTCATGTTTCAGGTTGTTCCACAGCGGTGTCCGTGTGATATTGACCTGCGCGATGTCTTCCTCTGATTTCAACACAAAAACGTGGCGGAATCCTTCGCGCTCCAACCCGCGTATGGAACGCCGTAATTCATTGCGTTGATGTGCGACGACATGCGGCCCGAAACTGCGGTCAGGCCGGGACTTGTTGCGTTCAGAACACACCCACTCCGGTAGATCCAGTACGATGGCGACTGGTAGGGCATGATATTCTTTTGCCAGCGCTACTAACGGCTTGCGCGATTCCGGCTGAACATTGGTCGCATCGACGACAGCCAATTTCATCCGGGCAAGGCGTTTTCCCGCGATGTAACCCAGTATATCGAAGGCGTCCTTCGTTGCTTCCTGACTGTTCTCATCGTCGGACACTAAGCCTCGGCAGAAATCGGATGAGATGACTTCTGTGGGCAGGAAGTGTGTCCGTGCGAAGGTCGATTTGCCGCTGCCGGATGCGCCGATGAGCACGACGAATGAGAATTCTGGGATGGAGATGTTCATGTTTATATTTCCGAAGATTCTTCGTTTGTGAGCCAACCTGTCGTAAATGAACGCATATGTTCATCTGTTAATGATCGAGCAGGTCGATACCTTGTATATGCCTGTAATGCTTCTTGTGTACCTAGCCTTTTTAGTGCGCGATATATTGCTTTAGTTGTAAGCCACTTTTTTGCGCTTTCAAATTGATTGGCGATACGCGAATCATAGAAGTCCTCGATAACCGGGATAACCTCATTGTTGCCAAGTTCACCGAAGATATAAAAAATGAGAACCCAGGCAGATATGGTCGAAACATCGTAATAACTGCCATCTGTGAGAATAACCTTTAACGCCTTTATGACCTCATCCGCTTTGCACTGGCTATAATCTAGTGAAGCTAATTCGGCATAACCGCCATGACGAATGAGTGGTAAATCTTTTGCATTAGGGGCACGGTATATGATTTGATTATCATTCCACATGGAATCATTCATAACGACTTGCAATACATGTTTCCCGTAGAAAAATGGCCCATAACGCGGATTTTTACTCTTCCATTCCCTTCTTTTGATCTCTCGCTTTATGAGATTCATTTCGAGACGTTTGTGCTCACCTGCTTGCAGGCCCTTAGAATATTGGTATAGACAATATGCATTCAATTGAGAAATAGGGTTCGGATTCTCAAGCTGTTTCTCAACTTCTTCCCAGAATAGAGGTGTACCTAAAAATGCCATTGTCTGACACATGCGCTTATATTCAGGCCGCATAGGTCGTTCCAGGTATTTAATTGCCGTGCTTTCTAAGCGCTGTACGTGGCTTTCATCCAAATCGTATCTTCGAATGTGTCGCCACATCATCGATTTGGCATAACCAGACCCAAAAGTTTTAGGATCATCCTCAAGGAATTGCATCACCTGTTCAAAAATTGAGAGATCCGCTCGCTTTAGTGCATTACGTAATTCTTTTCGACTGTATCCTTCAAAACTGCTATACCATCCACTCATAAAGTTTCAGAGACCCCCATCTGCTCGGCGCGCCGGTTTATCAAACCCTTGCATTGCAAGTTGTTGGGTGTTGCTTATATCTCGAATGTGATCGAGCGGTTTGGTATTCATTTTCGTTCTTCCTTCTAAATTTCATCTGCTCATGCCTTTACGCGCCCACTACATTTTTGAGCCAATTCGCGTACACGAGCATCCGAATCGGTCTGCATTTTTTGCAGCGCGGCTTTCGCGGTTGACCCGCCAATCGAACCAAGCGCAGCGACAATCGCGAACCGTACCTTCCAATGTTCATCTTCCAAAGCAACGATCAGCGCTGGTGTTATTGCCTGATCGCCGACCAACCCCAGAATGTCTGCTGCCTGTTCCCGAACTTGCCAGCGTTCATGCTGTAACACGTTCAGTAATGGCGCTACCGCGTCCACCCCAAAAGTTTCTGTGACATTGACAATCGTGGTTTGCACTTCTCGCTCAGAGTGTCCCAGCAAGTTCATTAAGGCGGGTATCGCACGGGTGTCGCCAATTTGCCCTAATGCGAACGCGGCCTTGGTTATGACCGCCGTATCCTGATCTTGATCGCCAAGTACCGTGATGAGAGGATCAACCGCGCGTGGGTCGCCAATTTTGCCCAGTACATGAGCGGCGTGATGGCGAATTGCCGGATTCGGATCACTCAATAGTTGGATGAGCGGCATGATTGCAGCTTCGCTTCGCCGCACCAGTGACCAGGTGAGGTCTTCGCGGACATAAAGATCGGTTTCGCGAGCAAGCGCCTGAAGGAGCATTTGCAGCGATTCCGAGTCGCTCCAAGTGCCAAGTTTGATCGCTGCCTGACCTCGCACACTCTTGTCGGGGTGATGCAGTTCTTCGATTAGGGTCGTCAATGTTTCATTCATGTTTGTGTTCAACTTCAAATATACCCATCTGGCTGGGTGCTCCAACCGATTCGGCTTCCGGCCCAATCGGCACGAAGCGGACGCTGTAACTAAAACGTTGGGCGACTGTTTTTGCCCAGGATTCGAACTCTGCGCGTGTCCACTCAAAACGGTGGTCACGGTGGCGCAATTTCCCAGCAGGCAGCGACTCCCACATGACGTTATATTCCACATTTGGCGTAGTGATAATGACAGTGCCGGGGCGCGCGAATTCAAACACAGCGCGTTCGAATGCCGACAGCCGGGGCGGATCAAGATGCTCAATTACCTCGACAACGGCGGCAGCATCGTAGCCACTCAAACGTGGATCGCGGTAAACCAGCGAACCATGTATCAGGTTGATGCGCTCCCGTTTTTTAGACGGCATTTGTTCCAATCGCAGCCGGTCAGCCGCGTCTTCCAACGCCCGATGGGACACATCCATGCCCAAAATGTCGCTGAACTGCGGGTCTCGCAAAAGTAAATTGATTAATCGTCCCTCACCGCAGCCCAGGTCAATAATCCGTTTTGCGCCGCTGTTTTTCAAAGCTGCTACTACCGCACCTAGCCGCTGGTCGTGCAGGCTGATTTTCTGTTCAATCGACGCTTCTTCAGCATCTTTCTCGATAGTTCCCTCGTCATTGTCGGCAGTTTCGGCTTGGATCAGCCGCGCTAAAGCCTCTTGCTTGAGTTTCCGCTGGTGTTTTAAATAGCGATGGGCGATTAAATCCCGTTCAGGATGATCGGCCAGCCAGCCTTCACCATGCCGCAGCAATTTTTCAACTTCATCACTACCCACATAATAATGCTTATCATCGTCCAGCACAGGGATGAGTACATATAAATGTGAGAGCAAATCCGTCAGGCGCACATTGCCTGCGAGTTGCACGGTGTGATAAGCACTTTCTCCCCACTCAGGAAATTGGGTATCCAACGGCTGTCGCTCAATGGTCAGCACATAACCCAGCGGCTCAAATAACTGCCTTAGAATTTTTTCGCCGCCACGACAGGGCAGGGCGCTAATAGTTGCTTCCAGCGGGATAGCTGTGTTCACCAATTCGGGGCGATCTTTGCAAATGCCCGATAGTGCTGTCCCATAAACCTGGGCAATGGCGACGCTCAGAAATGAAGATGCCGCATAAGGTCTGTCGTTCACATATTGCGCCAGCGCAAAGCGGTCTCCGCCACCGCCGCGCACCAGACCAACCGGATTAATATCCAGCAGCAGGGCGGCTGTGCAGCGTTCGGGCATCACTTCGGGATAGAAAACGTGCACCTGCCCAAAGGCGAGATCAAAGGTTTGTATGCGCGCCGGATGCTTATACAGCAGATAACCCAGGTCAGTCGCCGGGGAATAGGTGGTCGTAATGGTGAGCAGCACAGATTTTTCCTTAGGAAAATGACTATTGGGTCACAATGGTTCACTAAAGACACAAAAATGTCAAGTGTGAGCTGTGAATGGATGTTTGTATGTCCACTCAATGTAATTGAAAATTGGCATACAGTTTGCTTTAGATTCTCCCTTTATTCCTACGACTTTTGGGTATCGAGCAAGGTATCAGCGTTTCGACTAGAATAGAAATGAATGCATTCAATCAAGTTTAAATTGAGACGAGCCGTATGATTCGTGTGGCGTTGATGGACGATCACCCGCTGGTGCTCAGGATTGTGCGTCAGGAATTGGCGCGTGAATCTGACTTGCAGGTCATATGGGACACGTCTGACGCCAACCAGATGGTCGCGCTGATTAACCAGGATACACCAGAGGTACTCATCCTCGATCTGGCGTTCAGCGGGCAGTTATTCGAGCCAGTCAGCGCGGTTCGCGATTTACGCTCAAGAGTCCCGCAAATGGCGATCCTCATTTTGACCGCTTATGATGACCCTGTTTGGATCGAAGAACTGTTGCAGGCCGGTGTGCAAGGATACGTTGTCAAAAGTGACGATTTGTCGCTGCGGCTGGCGCAGGCCGTGCGGACAGTGGCACAGCAGCGTACATTTCTCTCGCCGACGGTCATGAGCCAACTGACTCAATCCCGTCAGCGCCACACCCTCACCGCTCAGGAACGATCCATTCTGCGGCTGGCGGCGCAGGGACAAGCAAACCCGGAAATTGCCCAGACTTTGGGCATCGCCAACGGAACTGTGCGGAACCATTTATCCAACATTTACACGAAACTCGGTGTCCAAAATCGTGAGGCGGCTGTGCGTGCGGCACAGGATTTGCGTGAACTACCAAAACCGGGTGCGACGGCACGCCATGAACTCAGAACTCCGCTGCACACACTCCTCGGATTGACGCGCTTATTGCAGACGCGCTTGGAACGTCACGGGCAGCTTACGGCGCAGGATGGCGAATTCTTAGAACAGATTATTGTTGAAGCCGAACGCCTCGACAGCTTAATTGACGATTTTGCATAATGGCAACCATACTCTACGTTGAAGATCACCCTCCGGCGCAGTTGTTGATGCAGGCAATCATCAGCGAGTTAACCACGCATCGTCTGGTTTGCGCGAATACTGGCGAAGGCGCTTGCCAAATTGCCGCGCGTGACGCGATTGACCTGTATATTCTTGACCTCGATTTGCCGGACACAGATGGGATTACCCTGGCGCCAACCTTGACAACTATTCATCCCGCGCCTGTCATCCTGGTTTCGGCTTATGCCGAAGCAATTAAACCTGAAAATCTTTCGTATTTTTATTTAGCAAAGCCGCTTGATCCTGACGATGTGGCAAAAATTATTCAACGGGCCGTGGCCGGATAGTCAAAACCTGCTGCCGTTGCCGGTACAGCAGCAAGCTGCCCAGCGGATTCGCCAATATTGGCAATCGCGTGGGTGGCAGTTGGTGTTGGGCGAGGTGATTTTGTGGGTCATCCTCTCGCGTCAGCAGCAGGTTGAACACAAGGGCGTCTACGAACTTTTGGCCGGGATTGTGGCGGTCATCTACATCATTGGTTCGCTGCGCGGTCTCATGGCGTTGTGGTTGGTCGGCGGGCCAGCCCTGTTCATGGTTCAAGGGATGCTCATCAAAGGCCTGGGGGCAGTCACGGCGCTGTCCTTCATTATGCCCTACACTTTTGCCGGGATGCTGCTGACAGGGCGGCGGCGCATCTTTGTGCAGGCGTGGTGTATGGTCGCTTTCTGGATCAGCCTGCTTTATGAAGTTTTGCCCTTGTTCCCACACCTCGACTCCCCCGATTATATTGTGGTCAGCTATAACATTTTATTGGGCGCATTCACTTTCCAGACCTTGCGCTTTTTGAATCAACTGGCGGTTGAACTTAATTCGGCTTACGTGGCTGAGGAAGTTCGCCAGCAAAGCCAGCATTTTCTGGCGCGCGTGAGCCATGAACTACGCACACCGTTAAACTCAATCATAGGATTCGCTAAGCTGCTGCGTCGCGGTGAATTTTCTGAAACTCAAACTCATTATCTTCAGCAAATTATTGACGAAAGCGGGCAGCTAAATAACCTTGTCAGTGATTTATTGGACAGCGCTCACTTATCCACTGGCAAGTTAACCCTCAATCTGGAAGCCTGTGATGTAAATTCGCTCTGTGCATCGGTGGCGCAAGAACAGCGGCCAACATTGGCACAATCTATTAGTCTCAACTTGGACTTAGCCCCCAATTTACCCCCGATTCAAGCCGATACTCTGCGGCTGCGGCAGGCAGTCGGCAATTTGATGGCGAACGCGGTTAAATATACGGCTCAGGGTTCGATTGCACTACGTACATACCAGCTCGACGATGCCGTGTGTATCGAAGTTCAGGATACGGGTATCGGGATTCCTGAGTCGCAGCATGAGTTGGTTTTTATCCCATTTGTGCAATTGGACAGCCGCCGCACCGGGGTAGGGCTGGGTCTGGATATTGCCGCGCAAATTGTCCGGCTGCATGGCGGCAGTATTCGTTTGCAAAGCATCCCGCAGCAAGGCAGCACCTTTACTGTAGAACTGCCCCTGAAACACACTCAAAAAAATTCTGACGCCTCACAAAATTAGACGCTTGTCACGGTTGCGTGATGACACGCGCCTATCCACTTGATGCCCCATCTCCCCTATGCTGAAAGTGGAGGTGAGACATGATAACCCAACCGATTCAATCGCAAAGTTCAAACAGGCTTCAGTGGCTGCTCTACAGTGGCATCGCGCTGATCGTCATTTCGATGTTGTTCCTGGGGCGGGAGCAGCAAAGTGCATCCTTTCTAGTGCAGGCCATGACGGTGATGGTCGCTCCGGCGATTTTTTATCTGGTAGGCGTAATAGTATGCCGCTATCTGAATACGGTGCTGGCTGGGCCGGGAATTGTAGCGACGGGTGGCTGGCTTGTGGCTGTCGGCCTGATTCATCTATACGAGAAACAGCCGCTTTTGCCGCCCGTGATTCAACCTTATTATTGGCTGATTGCTTCGTTGATTGGCGCTGTTTTAATGACCTTGACGGGGCATAAACTGCGTATCTGGCTGCTGGCTCCGCTTATCCCTTTGACACAAGCCAACGCCATGTGGGCAATAATGGGTGTTTCCGGGTTGAATATAGAATGGTGGTCAGCCGCGTCCTTCGGTCTAATCCTCGTCTGGTGGGAATTCCGTCCCAAAGATGAGCGTTGGGGGCTGGTTTACAAAGTGGCTGCTGTAGTGCTGACCATTTTCCTGCTCATTTTTAGTTACTGGTTGAATGGTGCGACGCCCCGCACGGTCTTTAGCACCTGGGCAGCAGGCGCGATTCTGGTGACAATCCTCGGTTTGCGGCATGGATGGGTCAACCTGGGGCCGCTGGCGATTGTGATGTTGGTGTGCGCCAGCTTATTCGGCCTGCCGATGGTCTGGTGGCCGTTTGCATGGCTGACGCTGGGTGTCGTGACCATCGTTTTTATCGAGCGATTGACACACCAGCAGCATGGCGTCAAACATTCGATTGCCCTGGAAATGTCAACGGCGCTGGCGGTGATTCTGTGCGGATTGGCCGCCGTATATGCCAAAGTTGCTACGATGTTTGGCGTGCCGATTCCGCCGCTTATGGTCGCGTTAATCTTCCTGGAATCGGGAGTTTTGCTGTTGTGGCTGGCATGGCGGCGCGGACTGACTATCGCGGCGCATATTGGTTTATGGCTGCTGGCTTCGACCTGGGCAGAGATTTATTTTTACTGCTTCAGTGACAGCCAAGCCTATGGATTGTGGCTCGGTTTGCTGGCCTCGGTTGCGCTCCTGGTGGAACGGTTGCTCAGTTCGCAGCGCAAAATGAAACGCAAACAACTCAATACCATTACCGAGACGGTACTGCGTTGGCCGCTGGCTGATGTAGTAATCGGCCTGAGCGTGATGATCGTCATCTGGACAACGGTCAATATCCTGGACGTGCCGCCTATGATTATTGCCATCACGACGGCAGTTGTCGTCGCCGTTTGGATCGTCACAGGTTTAATTTATCGGCTGCCAGTATTGCTGCACATCGCATTGTGGTTGGCGCTGCTGCCCTTCAGTTTGCTGCTGATTTTGCTCCTCCCCGGTTTACGCAGCCTGCCGCTGCTCGGATTCGCGTGGCAGGGGTTAGGTTTGATTTTCGTCGTCTTGGGTTTCAGTCTGCCCAAACAGCGCCCTGCGGTTCTGTATCCGTTTTTCTTGGCAGGCTATGCATTTCTGGGCATTGGCTTGACATTCACCGTCAATCAAGGCCAACTGCTCCTGCTGAGTCTGGGATTGGTCGCGCTGGTCAGTCTGGCGACGAGTTTGATGGTTATTTTGGGGTATCATCCCGCCTGGGATGTGTTCGTTGAGCGTCTGATTTCCCCTGATGAACGCCCCTATGCGTTCAAAAATATTCACAATCTATTTTTACTGTTGGGAAGTTGGTTGACAGTCATATGGCTGCAATTGATGCTCGGCACAACGGTATTTTCTTTCGCACAGCAGGGCGTTGTAATGGTTGGGCTGTCCTGCGTCTGGATCACATTAGGACGTTTGCTGCCGCGTGTACCCGGTGTGGTTGGCTGGCCGGTATATGGTGCTGGTTGGTTTATGTGGATTATTGGGTTGTTGCAGGTGTTTTTCGCGCCGACGGAGGCTTTGTTCACCATCATAATCGGGCTGGCTATCTGCGCTGAAGCCCTGTATCGTTCCCGTGAAATCTATTGGATACCGGTATTTATCGTCCAGATTTTGTTCACGGCACTGCAAATCGCCTGGATTATGGCGCTGCCAGGGCAAAGTTTTTTGCTGCTGGTGATGATCGCTATCAGCCTGGTTGGGATGCGCTCTCGCCATGTGCGTGTTGGGCAGATTACGGCTGCAACCGGCGCGTTGCTGACCGTCGCAATCTGGGTACTCAAGCCTGACCTGATCGCGACTTTAGGACTTGGCGTTCTGGCACTCGGCGCACTGGTTGCCTACCGTCGCTGGCAGTGGTTGTTTCCTGTTTATGTGGTGCTAGGCATCCTGGGGATACAAACAGGTATCATCTCACAGTGGCCGATGCTGCTAATCGGCGGCATGGCGCAAATTGGCGTGGGATCATGGCTGCTGATGTCCATTAGGCCGCGCCGCTACCGGACTTTGATAGTCGCATTCCGGGATGAATGGGATTGGGCGAGTCCCTTCCTATGGATTGGTAGCTTATGCGCCGGGGCGGGTTTATGGCTGGCACTGACGCATCTTTCCAACATCAGCCATGAACTGCTTGTATTCGCGCTGCTAACCCTGTGGATGACCTTGTGGGCAGGGTGGATTCGCTTGCGCCACGCGCCCTATATCCCGCTCGCGTTGGCAGGTGGTAGCCTTTTCTTGGCCGTCTTCTCCATAACTAATCTGTCATTCGCCTTGATTGGTAACGGTTTAAGTGTATTCAGCATCGGCCTCACACTAACCGCTGCAATATTATGGAGTTTTTGTTTGCAGATTATTGCCCATCGTCTGCCTCCTGCGATGATGCGCGCTTTGGTCTGGTGGGTACGACCACTGTTGAAAGCCGTATACTGCTTGATGGGTCTCAGCGTTGCGATTTTGCTGGTGGCGGCTTTTTATCCTTTAAATCAGGTGAACATCGTGGTCAATGGTCTGCTCCTGACTGCTTTGAGCGCCTTAATCTATTGGCGTGGACGCCGAGTCGTGTGGCTCATTTTGGCTGTCGCAATGGCCTGGCTGACATGGACGTTCGGGTTAAAAATGGTCAACCTCGATGGCATTCAGTGGCACACGATTCCGTTGGCGATATTGTTATTGGCGTTAGCGCGGATTCGTCACTTGAAAGGCGCGCAGCTTATGGAAGGTGCGGCTGTCGCCATCCTGCTGGCCGGTGGTTTCGCAGGGATTCGTTCGGATGGAGTGATGTCAGCGGCGGGAATCAGCCTGGTTGTTCAACTGCTGGCGCTGGTTTGTTATGGATACATTGGTGGACGGCGCGTACCCTTTACGCTGGGATTGCTAATCCTCGGTGGCGGTCTGATTGCGGCGATTATAAAGATCAATTTCTGGTTGATATTGCTGTCCGCCGGAATCATTTTCCTGGGCGGCGCGCTGCTGATGGAAGTCCAGCGAAAAATAGTAGTGCGCTGGTATGGGGACTGGAAAATCCGTTGGCAGGGGTGGCAGTAAAGCTCAAAGGCTCAATTGAATCTGTATCACAATAATGAGGAGGAGTGACACATCAGTTCACTCCTCCTCATTATTGGAATTATCCGCCTGTCCATGCCGCAGCTGTTTCAGCAATCACCGCTGCTACTTTCATCACGTCATCCAGGATGACATATTCCACAGCACCGTGCATCCCGTCTCCACCGGGGCCGATAATGATCGTCGGGATGCCCGCGCTCCCCAAAATCGCAGAGTCCAGCCATCCGAACATGCCGCTGTAGCCTGTTTTGTCACCTAGAACACTGCGCGATGCTGCAACCATAGTCTGGACAATTGTCGCATTTTTGTCGATTTCATAGCCGGGGCGGTGAAAGTCATTTTTTACGGTTGCAGAAAAGTTGGGGACTTCTTGTGACAACCGCTCAATGGCATTTTCCCAATAGCTGATGACACTTTCAGGCGTGTCGTCCGGCAGCATACGGTGTTCGATTTGCAGTTTGCATTGATCGGGATATGTACTTAAGCCAATCCCGCCGTTGATGAAACTGGCATGTGCCGATGCGCGTTCGAGCAGCGGATGGGTAACTCGCGCGTTCGCGTTAAATGTATCCAATTCACGCAGCAAATAACCCATTTGCGCGACAGCATCCACGCCTTCGCTATATAAACTCCCATGCGCGGCTTTGCCGTAGGTTATCAGCGTTAGCCACAAAAAACCTTTATGCGCGATGCAAATTTGGCAGCCTGTGGGTTCGGTCAGAATGGCACCATCCGCTTTTACCACATTTACCAGCGCATCTGTGCCGATGCTCAAATATTCCTCGTCGGTGACAAAACCCAGAATAATGTCGCCTTTTGGCGTAAAACCGCCCGTTTTGAGCGCTGTCACCGCGCCCAGAATGGATGCCAAACCGCCTTTCATGTCCTGTGTGCCCCGTCCGTACATCAGTCCATTTTCGATCCGCGCCTCAAACGGATCACGGGTCATATTCTCGCCGCTGACGACATCCATATGTCCTGTCAGCAGTAGGCTTTTGCCCTCGCCTGTGCCTTTCCAGCGTGCGATGACATTGGGACGCGAAGGCGCAGTTTCCTGCAACTCTATAGTTAAGCCCAGTTCGCGGCAGATGTCCACCAGCCATGCTGCCATATCGGCTTCACCCTTCGCGCCTTCCACTAGGCCGGGATTGACCGAATCGATTTTGACCATTTCTTGCAGGTAGCGCGTTGTAAGCTCCGTGTCAATTTCCCACATAGATGGCTTATTCCTTGTTCGTTATGGATAAATAACATCTTTGATGGAGTGTAACCCGCTGAAGCCTCGAAACCAAGCTCTCTATTATGACTCAACCAGAAATGAACATGCCAAGCCATTTGATCGTTAATAGGGGTAGCGTGCTGGTGAAACTTGATGCACGCCAACTCGTATACAGGTATACGATCAGTTAAGCTTGTTTTGTGGAGCAGCCGAAGCATGATAATGAACCCAGAAACAATGAATGTCGGCCCCAGCGAACTACTCAATACCAAACTGAGCTTTCCTGATGGGCGTCTGAATGGGGTTCGCAGGCAGGTGCTTATTGATCGCCTCGAAAAAGGGCGAGAATTCAAATTGACGTTACTCTCGGCTCCTGCCGGTTCAGGCAAAACCACGCTGGTCAGCGCATGGTTGGCAGGGCATATGGCGGCGGATGAAGTGGCCTGGGTTTCGCTCGATTTGGGCGATAATGACCCTGTGCGCTTCTGGCGCTATCTCATCACCGCCTGCCAACGATTCCAACCTGGGCTGGGCGCGACGGCCCTCGATATGCTGCAAAGTATGCAGCCCTCATTTGAGAATGTGCTCACCCTCTGGATCAATGAACTGGCGGCGATGAAGAAAAAAGGCATCCTGATTCTGGATGACTATCACTTTATTACTACCCGCTTGATACATGACACAGTAACCTTTTTGCTCGAACATCTTCCGACGACCCTGCATCTGGTAATGACGACGCGCCATGATCCACTCTTGCCGCTGCCTCGGTTGCGTGTTCGCAATGAATTGTCTGAATTTCACATGGCAGATTTGCGTTTTTCGAACCTTGAAATACAACAATTTTTCGAGGACTCGATTACCTTCTCGCTGTCAGCGGAGACGCTTGCAACCCTTGAAACCCGCACCGAAGGATGGGCGGCAGGGCTGCAATTGGCGACGCTGGCACTTCAGGGTAAGTCGGACGTGGGTGAGTTTCTGGCGACATTTACCGGGACGCATCAGCATGTATTTGATTATCTGATTGAAGATGTATTTAACGCTCAATCCGAATCGGTTCAGACATTTTTATTGGAAACTGCATTTTTGAGTCGCCTGAATGCTGAGTTATGTCAAGCTGTTACCGGGCGTTCCGACAGCCAAGAAATGCTGATTCATGTTGAGCGTGCCAATCTTTTTCTGTCTTCAATCGGGCAGGGGTGGTATCGCTATCACACCCTGTTTGCGGAAGCGCTCCAACATTATGCGCTAACCACCATTGATGAAATCCGCCTGCATGAACTTCGCCAGCAGGCAAGCCAGTGGTATGAGGGGCATGGTATAGCAAATGATGCCATCGAAATGGCCTACGAGATGGGGGACTATTCACGCGCTGCCGTCCTGATTGAGCGATTTATTGAACCCTTTGCGGGCAATAACGAATATGACACACTGCGCCGGATGATCGAACGGCTGCCCGATGCTTTCCTGGGGCAGCATCCTAAATTGTGTTTTACGTTGGCTATAGCGACCCTCTTCACGTCAGACCGCCATACTACTGACACCTGGAACTTGATTCAAAAACCACTGCGGATTGCGGAACAATCCTGGCAAGCCGACGGCAGTGCTCAGGAATTGGGTGAAGTTTTGTCCTTCCGTTCGATGGCCGTTTGGTGGCAGGGCGATTTGGAGCAGTCGTTTGTGGCGGCACATCATGCGCTGGAACTGCTGCCGGAAGATGATATTCATTGGCGCGCGGTGAGCATGACCAATCTCGGATTCGAAAGTATGTTGGCGGGGCGATTGAACGAAGCGCGCCATCTGGTTGCTCAGAGTATTACTTTTTTTGACATGGTTCGAAACGAATATGGAAAACGCGCCTGTATGATCCTGCTGGGCGAAATTTGCTGGCGACAAGGCGAACTCCATTATGCCGAACAGATTTTTCGTCAGGTGTTGGAGAATGCGGTTGAAGACCCGTCTGATCGGGCATTTGCCTTGTCCGCTCTGGCTGCATTGGACTATGAATTTGGCAATCTGGATGCTGCCCGCGCCCTTGCATCACAATCCTACGATTTAGCAAAAGCTATTTCTGAGCCAGATACCCAGGCGCGTGGGGCAATCATCCTGGCGAAGGTGCTGCACGCCCAGGGACAAATCACCCAGGCGCAGCAGCTTTTGAGTGAGACCGAAGCGTTACCTGCGCTTCAACATAAAGCACTGCAACTGCGAGAGGTACGGGCTTGCCGGGCAACTTTGGCGTTGGCGGGAGGTGATCTTGAAGCAGTTCGAAACTGGTTGGCCTCTTGCGAGCAGGAACCCGATCATTTGCTGCGTATCCAGCAAGAACAGGAAGCACTGCTGACGGCGCGACTGTTGATCGTACAGCGGGAGAGCCAGGAAGCGCTGTGGCTGTTGAATCAATGGCAGGTTGAAGCCCGCGCTCAAAGCCGGAAATATGTCGAGTTACAAATCCTGATTTTGAAATCGCTGGCGTATTTCGAGCAAAATAATCGGACACAGGCGCATCATGTTTTTGCTAAAGCCCTCAAGCTGGGCGAACCAGAAGGCTTTCTACGCTTATTTTTGGATGAAGGCCGGATGATGGCTGATTTGCTTAAAGATATGCTCCCCAACATTAGAGGCGAAGCGTTAGCGCGCTATGCCCGAAAATTGTTGTTCGCCTTCGCGCTGAATGGCGATGAAAAAGACGATGCGCCGATTGTAGAACCTTTGAGTCTCCAAGAGAAACGGGTTCTGCGTTTGCTGTCTGCGGGGCTGTCCAACCCGGAAATCGCCAACGAATTGATTGTTTCCATCAATACGGTGAAAACCCAGGTCAAAAGCATCTATCGCAAACTAAATGTCAGCAGCCGCGACGAAGCCCGCAATGCCGCATATCACCTTCAACTCCGATAAACTACCCATAACCCTCGTTCGATTTCACCTCTGGCGGGTGATGCTTTATCACCCGCTCTTGTCCTAAATTTCCTTAAATAACGAGGAAATTTATGGACACTCTATCAAATCGAAACTCTATTTTGCCGGGGATGTCGTTGGCAAAATGACAATTAACTTACACCGAGTGTTTACAATAGGTGAAGATAATCACATTAAAACAATGACCATCTTTTTCCAAGTTCAAGCTACACTCTTTCCATCGCCTAATTTCGTTATGGAGCAGCGATTCGGCTTGAACGTTTTAGAGATTATGACGCGGAACCCGGCTACGATACGGCCTTCCAATACCGTTCGCGAAGCCTTAGAGGTGATGGAAGAATTAGGCTGCCATCATTTGCCTGTCCTGAGCACAGATGAGCATCTGATTGGGATTGTAACCGCCAGAGATTGCCGTCTTGCGCTCAGTTTGCCAGATGTGGTACGGGAATATTGGCAGGAAGATGAGTTGGCGGCGCGTTTGCCGGTACGTTCTATTATGACGGCTGCGCCAACTGTAACGACGCCGGACACGAGTGTGAAAAATGCTGCCCGTTTAATGCTGAAGGATTATGTAAGCTGTCTGCCCGTGATGCGGGAAGAAACATTGGTTGGCATCATCACGGTATCGGATATTCTGGTGGCTTTTACGAAAATGGAGCAAAATGCCGAGGATGATTCGCGAAATCCGCTGATGTAGTCGCAGTATCTTCTCGGCAGAAGTTACCCTCTATAGCTCCTTAATCGAATGATAAAATTGCTTCCTTGACGAGGTGTGCTCTCAACTGCCACCATACCACCCATTGCTGTAGTCAATTCTTTGACCAGCGTCAAACCGATTCCAGTGTTTCCAGCTTGAGTGCCATGATAAAACCGCTCCCAAATATGAAGTAGTTCATCCGGTTCAATTCCCAACCCTGTATCACGCACTTCTAATCTAACCATCCCCGTTTCAACCTCGACAGTTGCGGCGACGGCGACGATGCCGCCCGGCCGCGTGTGTCGAATCCCATTCTGGAGCAAATTATGCAAAATTTGTTCCAGACGTCCGGCATCCGCCCAAACTTTTGGAAGTGTTGCGGATATTTCAGCGATGACCCGAACCTGTCCGCGCTCCCAGGCCAGCGGTGCAACCGTTTGCACCACTTTTTGGATTAAGGTTTCTGCGTCAATAGGGGCAGTTTCAAATTCCAATTTGCCGACTTCAACCCGCGCCAGCAAAAATAGATCATCGAGCAAACGTTGTAGACGATCTGTTTCATGGCTCATCACCTCCAAATCCTGCCGCAGCGTCGCCGAGGGTTTGTTTTCCCAGTTCATGAGCGACGAGTCCAGATACGCGCGCAGCGTTGCGGCGGGTGTGCGTAACTCGTGCGAAACTTCGGTAAAAAGTTCGCGTCGCGTCTCCAATTGATGCGTAATCGAATCCTGTTCTTGCTTGAGGGCTTGCAGCGTTTTTTCAAGTTCTGCCGCCATGTTGTTAAAACCAGCTTGCAGCCGCTGAAGTTCAATCTGGCCGTCAATGCTGCTGCGTACCGCGTAATCACCCGCTTCCAGGGATTCCATATTTCCCCCTAGCGATTCTAAGCGGGCGATGATCGGTTTCGCGGTGTAATAGGCGGTCAATGCCGTCAATGCCATTACCGCGATGACCGGCGGGATTGCCACAACCAGCGATAAGTGCATAGGAATCAACACTCCCGTAAGGATGAGTAAGGGTTTGGTTTCGGGTAGTAGGCGTAATAGGGCACTTAAGGTGCTGCCGCCTTGCCAGATCATCACCAGCGCGACAATCATGAGGGTGGTCAATAAGTTGGAATGCACGATCACCCAGAGCAGGTTGGTTTGCCGCGCTTTTTGCCAGATGCGCCACAAGCGGTAAGTAATGACTGATAGGATACTTACCCCCACTATGAGAATTGCAAAAAGCACTGGGTAAAATTTTGGTTCAGTCATGCTGAGTTGTGCCAACGATAACCGACGCCCCAGACGGTTTCAATCGACGTGCTCATCCCGCCAAGTTTCTTGCGGAGCCGTAGTATGGCATTGTCCACCGCGCGGTCTCCTTCAAGATAATCCTGCCCCCAAACGGTATCGAGCAAATAATCTCGGCTGAAAGCGCGTCCCGCATTCCGTACTAGCAAATTAAGCAGCGTGAATTCTGTCTGGCTAAGTTCGATTGGCTGACCGTCTAATGTGACTCGATAGGCCACCGTGTCGATGGATAAGCCACCCTGGTGAATCGGGGGATTGTTGGCTGTGCGATCTGCCGAAAGGGTTTGTTGGATCATTTCGGTTCGGCGGAATAGCGCCCGTGTCCGTGCCAGCAATTCGCGCATACTGAACGTTTTGACCAGATAATCATCCGCGCCAATTTCCAAACCAAGCACGCGGTCAGCTTCGGCATCGCGCGCGGTCAGCATCAATACGGTGACGGCTGAGGTACTGCGGACACGGCGCAGCACCTCCAGACCATCTAACCCCGGCAGCATCCAATCCAGGATGAGGAGGTCTGGCACATGTTTCTCAAACAGCGCAAGTGCCTTCCAGCCATCTTCGGCGTGAATGACCTTATAGCCGGATGCTGTTAATTCGCGGTCAATCACCTGTGCCAATTCTGCCGCATCTTCGACCAGCAAGATGGTTTTCATATCATGCTTATGTCCTGACCATCATTGGTCGCCACAATATAACTTTGCTCAAGATTTAGAGTCTGATTCTGGGCTTTTATCCGCGACTGTTCAATCAAAGCTTGTGGCGACCCGCTAAAACGAACCGTCCCTTTCTGTATAATAGCCAGTTCCTTGCAGCTTTGCCCAATATCTTCGATGATGTGCGTCGAAAGGATGACGATGCACTGCTCAGCGGCGCTGGCGAGTAAATGGCGAAAGCGAACCCGTTCTTCCGGGTCAAGTCCAACGGTTGGTTCATCGACAATGATGAGACGCGGCGAACCGAGCATCGCCTGAGCGATCCCGACCCTGCGTTTCATCCCACCCGAATAAGTACGCATCGGGCGCTTTGCCACGTCACTCAGCCGCACGATGTCCAGTAATTCGGCGATTTGCTGTTGGCGTGCTTTTCGATTATTGACACCTTTCGTAATTGCCATGTAATCCAGGAATTCGTAGGCTGTGAAATTGGGATACAAAGCCAGTTCTTGTGGAAGGTAGCCCAACTGCGCTTGTAGGGCTTTACGTCCAGCAGGTGTCGCGATATTATGGCCGAATATGCTGATTAAACCATCAGACGGCGTGAGCAAACCGGCTAAAATCCGCATCAGCGTGGTCTTGCCTGCGCCATTTGGCCCTAGCAGCCCGAACATACCGACGGACTCAATGGTCAGTGTAACGCCTCGCAGCGCGTGTAAGTTACCCGAATAGGTCTTGGTCAGGTTTATCACTTCCAACATGATTGATTCTCCTATCCTTTCTGTCTGCGTTTGTACATTTCAAAACGGGCGATGAACAGCATTCCGATAATTTCCAGACTGCCGATTAAAGTAGTCAATTGCACACTTCTCGTCGCTAAAGCCGACTGAATGTTCAGGTTGGAGGGGTTCAAAACCCCTTCTGGGAACAGATTTATGTAGTAATCGAAAATGCTGGATCGTGTCAGGCTGGCATAACCGAAAACACCACCGAAGACGGCACTCAGCGCCATCGGAATGAGAAAGACAACCAACACTGCCACCACCGCGCGCGGGCGATTGGGCTGTGTACTGCCTACCAGTACCGCAATCGGGACATTTAACAGCAGCGCCAAGCCGCCACCAACTAACCACATATCCATAAATGGGAGCCAATCCAGTCCGCGAGTTTTCAAAACCCATACCACAAAGCCGAATACCATCGCACCAAGCAGTGCTGTCAACAGCAAGAGCGTGACGCCGATTACTTTTCCAGTCAGGTAAATTCCATAGGGTAGGGGCGTTCCGCCAAATAACTCGCTCATACCATTTTGCCGGTCATAGGTGATCGTATCAGCGACGACCAATGGCGCGACAAAAATCAAAACCACACTCAGCAAGGGCCATGTGCTCATGATTGCGCTCAGGGTCGTCATGTGACGCGCTTGCTCAAGGGAAAGTCCACTTGGATTGACAATCAACGCGCTGCTGAGAAGTGTGTTGATGAGTGTCGCGCCCACCAGCACAGCGGCGAACAGGGTTATCGCGACGACCAGCACCGCGCGTTTGCGCCATGCCAGTAAATATTCGTAATGGATCATCCCCGCCAACTGCCGCAGCGCTGACAACTGGACAGGATAGGCCGTCCATGTTATGGACGAGGCGCTTGGTTGTTGAGTTGAGGTAATTGGCGGGCGTCTGCTGCGCTGTTGGCGACCCATCAAAATGGGTTCAGGATTATTCAGCATTTTGCCTGCAAGTGTTAGCAGCGCAAAGCCTGCGGTAATCACCGAAAAACGGTTGAGCCAATAATAGCTTAATCCCAAGTCAGCCGGTTCCAGATAAGCGTGCATCGTCCACAGGAACGGTTGAATGATATTCAGCGGCGCGCCAAATGCTTTGCCAGGGATGAAAAAATCCCCAAACATCGAAAACCCAAACCACAATAAAGCCACGATGAGCATCCCGAACAATGGCACTCGCGTTCGTATTGTTACATACAGTCCAATGCCGGACAGAAAAATCATCGGCGCAGCCCAACGTATCACCGCTATGAGGAGATTTGGCTCTGGCATAAAATTCATGTTCAGCAGTGTGGCGACTAGTGCAATACTGCCTTGAACCAGCAGCACCACCGCCAGCCGTTCCCCGAACAGCCACAAGATGGAGCGCGGAGCCGCCAATTGAATTTCAAGCGCTGGTTCATCATCGGGCGCAAAAATCATCGCGGCTTGCACGCCTGCAATCAATGGAATTAGCGTTTGGATGATGAGCATCCTGTCCGCTGGTAAGAAAGGTATAGCCACGCCCACGAGGGTCAAACATACACCTGCCGCGCTGATCGCTGCTGGTATCCAGCCCATTTTGCGAATCGCCGCTCCCCAGGCTGGACGGTATTGCCTTTGACCTAATGCGCCTGCTACCCTGAAACCACCCCACGCGCTGACCAACAAAAACAGGATCGAAAACGCGGCTACCCCTGGGTAAGTTCGTCCTGCGTCCAGTACGAAAGCTGGCGGCGCGATGTTGAGGCGGCAAGTTGTATCTGGTGCGCTCATAGGACGATCAAGAAATTGGGCGAAAACCTCCCCTCCACAGGGACTGTCGGTTATCCCATGCCCCAGATTCGGGAAGCGTACATAGAATGCTTTTGCCAAAGTTTGAGCCGCAAGCGCGCCCCATTCCGGATTGGTCACTGGATCAAACTCCCCGGCGACAATTAAAACGGGAACATTGCTGTTGACGGCTGGAGATTCACGCTGGGTTTGATATACGCCCCAGGCTTGACAGTTCTTGGCCGAGACATCACCGTTCATCGCTGGAAACGGATTCGCAAAGGCAGGATCGGCGCTGCTTGAAGGGGTTCCATCCAGGGCGGCATTTTCCGGGCAAATGATGGAGAGCACCGTTCCTAAACTGCGCCCTTGTTGGTCAGAAGTTTGGGCAATCGGTCCCAGCACTTTTCGCAGCAGGGCATCGTTTCCGTCCGCGACGCTGTAGATCAGTGCCGGCAATCCGGCCAATGTATTGGGTCGGTACAACGACATGTAAACCAGGGTCTCAAATAGACTGCCATTAACCGCGATGGATTGGTTAGTCAATTGCACGGTGAGCGGGTCGTTATTCAAATGCTCGAACGTTCGGATAGAGGTCGCGCGTAAGTCTGGATAGGCTGTCCGGCAAACTATATCGGCGTTACACAGCGATTCTAAGACACCGAAGCTGCGTTCAAAATCGCGCTGTGCGCCGGTTGTTTCGTTATACATGATTTGCGGCGGGTGCGTAGAGTCGAGCGTCACACTGCGTATGCCCTCACGCTGATCGCGTAGAACGGTGAGCGCCAATCTTGTCCCATACGAGATGCCGAACAAATTGATCTGTTCGTATCCTAATAAACTGCGCGCAGCGGCGATATCGGCGGCATTTTGTTCATTGGTATAAAACTGTGGATGAATCCCTTTGGCCTCAAGTTTCGCGCGGCAGTCACGAATTTGTGCTTCGATAGGTGCGCCGCTCAACAGCATCCATTCGCTTATGGTTGGGCAATATAATCCTGGTTCTGAAAGCCCCATTCCACGCTGGTCAATCAGCACAATATCACGGTGGTTTGTGCTAGTCGCACCGCCAGACTCGGCGCAGTCGCAACTACACCTGAACCAGGGCCGCCTGCCAGATAAATGATGGGGTCGGATTGGCGCTGGGTTCCGGTAGCGCGGATGATAGCGACTGCCAGACGAATCGTGCTGCCAGATGGATCGGCATGATTCTCTGGGACGGTTAACCAGCCGCAGTCAATTTGAATGGCGGTGCTGTTGGCAAATGGGCAATCAGATGGCTCAAATGCGCCGCTATCCTGCGCCCGCGTAGGGGACATATGAAAGATGATACAAAAGGTGATGAGTAAGCCAAGTGCAAAGGCGCGTTTTGTAAGCATGAGTATCCTCCTCATGCTTACGATAGGACGAAGTTGTTGCACTATGATCGTGAAATTGTCGCAAATTTGTCACACTTAGGCGAGAAAGTGCTCTGTCGATCACCTCTCTGGGAGGATTAGTGTCTGGAAAATCCTCAGCCCAAGAAACTTACTCGCGTTTTCGACCACATGCTTTGCGAAAATCCGCCGCAAAGGAGAGCGCATCCGGGTATCGGGCACGCCAATCTTTGGCTGTCGCCCGCTGAATAACGTCATCTACCGCTTTGGGTAAATCGGGACGATGTTCAAGCGCCGACGGTAAATTTTGCTCCAAATGTTTCAGAATAACTTCGCCCAATGTGCCGGTAAAAGGGTGCTTGCCGGTTAGCAATTCATAGAGCGTAATGCCCAGACTATAAATATCACTTTGGACAGACAGCGGCTCCAGGCGGATTTGCTCCGGTGAGAGGTAAGCGGGCGTTCCAGCTAATTGTTCCGAGTCGGTAATGTAGAGCGTGCTGGTGGGCTGCTGTTTGAAAAAATCGTTTTGGGCGTCAAGGAGGGCAGCCAGGTCTAGTCCTTGTAGCGCCTCGCTGGTTCCCGAAAAGAGATTTTTAGCGAGTCCGAAGTCAGTCAAATATGCGTTGCTGCGTTCATCCAATAAAATATTGTCGGGTTTTAAATCTCGATGGATTATGCCCACTCCATGTGCGACTGAAAGTGCGTCACATACCTGATTGAGAAGCAGGCAAGTTCTATCCGCACTCCAGTGACCCTCCTGTTCCAGCGCTCTATGCACACTGCCGCCGCGCAGCCATCGCATAACAATGTATACACCATTATTGTCATACCAATAGTCGTAAAGCGGAATGATATGCGGATGCTCCAGACGCGCAACTAACTCCGCCTCGGTTTGAAATCGATGAATAAATTCGGTGTTGTTTGCATATTTCTGTCGCAGCACTTTGATGGCTACGTCTCGGCCTATCGCGGCTTGATAAGCCTTGTAGACTCTTCCGGCTCCGCCCTCACCAATTTTTTCCCATATCTGATAACCATTAATGGTCATACCCACTAGGGATTGTGGTGTGGCGCTGTCAGTCGGTACAGTATTTTGTGGAACTTCGGCAGCAAGCGCTTTATATGCCGTTATTGCGGCAGCATGTTTTGCCAGTCGCGTTTGGATAGTGCTTAGCAGCTCGTCCGGCGTGAATGGTTTGGTGAGGTAATCGTCGGCTCCAAGCGCCATGCCATACCGGACATAGCTGCGGTCAGCCAGCGCAGTTAAAAAGATGAACGGCGTTGTGGCGGTTTGTGGTTGACTCTGAAGTTTGCGCAGGACATCATATCCGTCAAGTTCAGGCATCATCACGTCGCACAAAATCAAATTGGGAGAGCCTTGAAGTGCAGTATCCACACCATCCATGCCATTCGAGGCTTCCAGCGTTTCGTAGCCTTCATATAACAACGTTTCGACAATATTTTGGCGAATTACGTCTTCATCTTCGATGACGAGAATTCGTGTCATAAGTTTCAATGCCGATCAATTGTAAGGAATTTGAATGATAAGGGTTGTCCCAGTTCCAACTGCACTCTCTACAGTTATCGTACCACCATGTACTTCGATAGCACGCTTGACGATTGGAAGACCTAAACCAGTGCCGGGTATATTGCCGACGTTGCGCGCCCGATGAAAGACCTCGAATAATCTTTTTTGATCTGCTTCGGGGATACCAATCCCCTCATCTTTACAAAGAATGACCACATGATTGGTTTCATAAGTCAGGGTTAAAGTGACCAGACCGCCTTGTGGTGAATATTTGACGGCATTAGATAACAAGTTCGTGATCGCCTGTCGCAGCAGTTTTATATCAATCACCACGGGGCGGTTCTTGCCAGCGACAATATACTGAATTTGATGTTTCTGCGTTGTTTGTTGGATTTCCCCCACAATTTCTTTGCAGAAGACTGTCAGATCAACTGTTTCTCCCGTTATTGAAATGCCCAGCGCTTCGGCGCGACTCAGGGTCAGCACATCATCGAGGAGACCTGCTAAATGACCTACTTGAGTCTGAATTTGTTGAAGATGTTCCAGTCGTTTTTCGTCTTCCATGCGGTTGTTGTAGCGTTGCAGCAATCCGACGGATGAAAGAATAATGGCTAACGGAGTCCGAAATTCATGTGAGACCATCGAACTGAATCGTGATTTTAATTCGCTTAATTCTCGTTCTTCTTCAAGAGCGGAGCGTAATCCCTGCTCCATTTGTTTTCGTTCGGTGATGTCACGCAATCCACATACGACATCGTGTATTCTGCCCTCCTGGAAAATTGGAGCTAACACCATATCTACGTCAAATTGGGTTCCATCATGATGTGAGGCATTGATTTCAACCCTGTTGGGTTTCCCCGTATTGACGACAGCAGCAAGTGCATTCAACAGTACATCAACGTTATGAACTTCTACTAAAGCTAACAGAGATTGGCCTATGATTTCGTCGGAAGAGTAGCCAAATAATTCATTAAAAGCCGGGTTGATTTGCTGAATAACACCGTCAAAACTCGATAGGATGATGGCGTCACTGCTGTTATTGAGAATCGTTTCTACACGATCTTTTGTGTGTTGTAATTCGCTGGTACGCTCCAGCACATGCTGCTCTAATTCTGCGGCGTGACGTTGGATTTTTTCGCGAAAATGCGATTGCTGTATAGCGATTGCCAATTGATCGGCTACCTCGCTGGGCATCACGAAATGTTCAGGGGCGAATGCGCGGGGCTGGTTAGCGCCTAAACTCAACGCACCGATTAGCTTACCTTGTGCGATCAAAGGAATAGTAACGTAAGACCGCATACCCATTGCTTGCAATCTTAAAATTTCTGCCGATGGCATGGCTTGTTCGCGCACGTCTCCTATATAGTGTATCTGGCCTGCTTCCAGCAATTGCTGATCTGCTTCCGAAAAGACATCAAGTGTGATGCGACTTCCTCTCGGCCAGGGAGTTCCGTCCTGGACGTAGCTGGCTAGGATCGTCCCTTCCTGATTATCGAGGTCGATTGTTGCTACACTCGCTCCCCAGAGTGGCATCTGCGATATAATGTATTCGAGGGCAAATTGACAAATATCGCCCAGTACCTGTGTTGAAAGAATGGCCTGATCGACTTGATGTAAAGTTTCGAGCCGTTGATTGTAGCGTCGTAAATTTTCTTCTGCCTGTTTTCGCGCAGTAATGTCGTGGGCCAAAATGAGGCGCGCAGGCCGTGAGCCAAATTGGAGATCATGCCCCGTGATCTCTACATCAATAAGTGCTCCGTCTTTTTTGCGGTGTTGCCAGACGCCAATGTCACTGATTGTAGTTCCTGATTTCACAAGATCGGTAAGAAGGGCTTCCACATCTTCGGGCGGACGAATATCTTTGATCGTCATACTGAGAAATTCATCCCGTGAGTATCCGTAATGATAAACCGCTGCATCGTTTACCGTCAGAAACGCTAACGTCTCCCGGTCATAAACCCACAAAGGAAGTGGATTGCTATCAAACAAAAGTCGATAGCGTCGCTCTGATTCCTGTAATGCAGATTCAGACGATCTTTTTTCGCGTCGGATCGCCGCCTCGCGTAATTCCCGCTCAATCGCCGGAATCAGGCGTGCCATATTGTCTTTCGATATAAAATCGCGCGCACCCGCCAGGAGTGCAGCGACGGCGTTTTCTTCACCAATTGTCCCTGACACGATCAAAAAAGGTAGGTCGAGACCCCGCTCATTGACGAGAGCTAAGGCTTGCGGGGCGCTGAATTGGGGCATTGCGTAATCCGAAATAACAATGTCCCAGGTGTGCGTATCAAGAGCGTTTTTCATCGCTGGAGCTGTATCCACCCGCTCATAATCTATTTCGTAGCCGCTGCGCCGGAGTTCTCGTAATAAAAGCAGTGCATCATCTTCGGAGTCTTCAGCTATAAGTACGTGAAGTGGCTTGCTCATCTAACCTCTCAATAGACTAGGTGGAATTTCATTCAATACCAGCCAATACAGACCAAGCTGCCGTACTGCCTCGCTAAACTGTACGAAATCTACTGGTTTTCGCACATAACTGTTCGCACTCAGGCTGTAGCCATTTATCAGATCCTGCTCTTCTTTTGAAGAGGTTAAAATGACGACAGGCAGGAGTCTTGTACGTTCATCTGAACGGAGACGCCGCAGGACTTCGAGGCCATCGATCCGAGGTAATTTCAAGTCCAGGAGAACCAGTTGTGGCATGAGATTGCTATCACGCTCCGCATACCCTCCCGTTCCAAACAGGAAATCAAGTGCCTCTACGCCATCATGGACGACAATAATTTCGTTTCCGATGTAATTCTTTTTGAAGGCACGTATGGTCAGTGCTTCGTCATCTGGATTATCTTCCACTAACAAGATCATAGAGTTCTCCTAAGCCTATCTCAAAGGGTAAAATAGAATGTTGCGCCTTGTCCAACAACAGCTTCAGCCCAGATGCGACCCCCATGTCGATGAATGATACGCTGCACCGTTGCTAAACCGATGCCTGTTCCTTCGAATTCGGTAGCACCATGCAAACGCTGAAAAGCGCCAAAAAGCTTGTCGGCATAGGTCATGTCAAAACCTGGGCCATCATCTCGTACAAAATACACGCATTCGGTGTTGTCGGCTAACGTGCCAACTTCAATGCGCGCTTGCGGCTTTTTGCTGGTGAACTTCCAGGCATTTCCCAGGAGATTTTCAAGTGCAATACGCAGTAGATACGGGTCTCCTGTGGTCATCAAATTGTCCTGGAAATCAAAATTAACGTTGCGCTCTGGTTGTGATTTGAGCAGGTCATCGGCAATTGCTTCGGATAACTTCTTAAGATCAACCGGTTCACGTTTCAATTCGGCACGTGTAATCTGCGATAATTTGAGCATATCGTCAATCAGTTCGGCCATGCGTTGCGCGGCAGCGCGTACCCGTTGCAGATAAGATTTTCCTTCGCCATTTAGTTGGTTGGAGCAATCTTCCAGTAAGGCCAGACTAAAGCCGTCAATACTTCGGAGAGGTGCGCGCAAATCGTGTGACACAGAATAACTAAAGGCTTCAAGTTCCTTATTCGCGGTTTGAAGTTGGGCTGTACGCTCGATGACACGCTGTTCTAATTCCTGGTTGAGTTCGAGAATTTGTTTTTCGGCCTCTTTTCGGGAGGTAATGTCTGCCAGCATACCGAGCGCACCTATATACAATCCGGCATTATCAGTCAGCGGCGTGGTAGAGATTAACGCCCATATTGTACTGCCATCTTTGTGGCGCAGTTTGATTTCGTATTGTTCTTTTATACCCTGCTGCCGCCGCTCCCGATTCGCCAGACTGAAGGCGAAGAATTCCTGATCGACAATCTGAAGTGGGGGTATGACCATCATCTCTTCGATGGTGTAGCCCAACATCTCCGCCATACGGATATTCACGAAGGATGTTTTATATTGTGCGTCCGTTACCCAGATACCTTCTTGGGCAGTATCGACAATGCGCCGGTATTGATTTTGACTTTTTTCTAATTCCTGAGTCCTTACTTCAACTCGGCCTTCAAGTTCTTCTGAATAATCATGTAGCTCGTTCGAATAGTGTTTGAGTTCTTCGATTAAGGAAATGTTTTCCCAAAAAATGGCACTCTGTTGCGCCAGTAGTACAAGTAAATCGATATCGTCTTCGATAAAGAGCGATGTGTTTTTGAGAAAAACGAGAATAAGACCCCAGACATGTTCGGTGGTCGCAATCGGGACGATGAGTAATGTTTTAGCACCAACTGATGTGAGCAATCTACATTCATCTTCAGTTAAATCCTGAGAATCGCTTAACGAAGTTGGAGTACGTTCATTCCAGACCCCCTTGAAAGCACTATTGTGATCGAGAAAGTGCTCCGCATTTTTAGCACGGCCATTGTCCCTGTATAACAACCAGCTATTCTCTAATTCGCCTTGCTGCGCAATGATTGCGGTTATCCCGCCTACGGCTCTGGTCGCGCCCTCACACAATTCGTAATTGCGATTAGCGATGTTTTTATATTCACTTGTGGATTGAGTATTGATTTGCAGCAGAAACTTCTTGAACTCTTCCATTTGCCACGTGCGCCGTAACCCGCGTGGTGGGGCAAAGCCGACATAAAAAGCGAGTCCCGATCCGATAG